>CAIRXW010000023.1 GCA_903882665.1 uncultured Chlorobiaceae bacterium
CAGTGTCGTCGGTAGCACCGGCGGTCATCACGGCATTGACATTGATGTCGTTGGTCGCAATAAGCGTCAGTTTATTCTTGCTCCAACTGACAACATCGTTGACCTTGATGTTGCCGGCACCTGGAGAAGAGGATCCCTGACTTGAAAGAATGGTGACATCACCGGAGCCAAGTGCTGCTGTAAGCGTGCTTCCGGAGATATCACCGTCAGGAGTGCCCGAGGTCACTGATCCTCCCTTGTCACTTGCAATAGTAAAGTCGTTGCCGGGTGGGGGGTCAATCAACCATATCCCGCTCTTTCCCTGCGGAGCAAGGGTGGTAACCACGGTTCCGTCGATGATCCTGACCCGACTGCTGGAGGTTTCGATAAAGCCGCCGTTGCCGCCGTCGGGGGCGCTGGCATCGAGGGTGCCGCTGACGAGGGCCTGGCCATTCTCCATGTCGGAGAGCAGCAGGATGCGTCCGGCCTTGTTCTGGATGGTACGAGCCTCAATGATACCGCTGTTGGTTGTGGTGGCCATTCTCAGCGCGTCGGCGGCTCTGGCGGTCATCACCACCACCCCGCCATCGCCCTTGATGAGTCCCCTGTTCTCGACAAGGGCATCGACAGCACCCTGATCGACCGAGTAACTGATGAGTCCGTCACCGGTGAAATCAAGCGTGACCTGGTTGCCTGCAGCGAGGAGTGCGCTGCCGCTGTTGGCCGTGATACTCCCTTCGTTGGTCACTTTGGGTGCCATGAGGGCGACCACGCCACCATCATGCGCCTTTATGGTTCCCTGGTTGAGGATGGCGCCAGCACTGCCGCTCGAGCTGAAGCGGTATCTGCGTGCAAAAAAGTCGCTGTCGGGCATGTTGAGCGATGAGGCAACCAGAGCACCGACATTGAGGGTGGCTGTTTTGCCAAAAATGATGCCCGCCTGATTGAGGAGAAAAACCTGACCGTTTGCGGAGAGTGAGCCCATGATTTGCGTCGGGTTCCGGTCGGCGATGCGGTTCAGCGCTGCCGAGGTGACACCCGGCTGATTGAAGCGGACTGCGGCGTTTTCACCAATATTGAAGCTCTCCCAGTTGGCGATCAATTGCGGGCTTGTCTGGTTGATCGTCATTTGTGTGCCATTGGCGGTGATGGTGCCAGTGCCTGCGGTGATCTGCCCGCCTGCAGGAAGTGTAGCGGAGTCAATGGCATAAGCCGATCCTCCAGAGAAGAAGAGTGCTGTCAGTACGGCAATGCTGCGAAGCGGAGATGAGGGAACGTTACCGTTTCCCTTGACCTGTTCAGAGACGACAATCCACCTCTCTTTTGTTTTTGACCAGATAAGGTTGAATATCCTGTTCATGGCGCAACTGTTGAGTACATTCTAAAAAAGTTTTTTGCCTTTTACGGGTTCAGTTCAGTCAACAACGTATCAGAACGAAAAGGCGGATTGAAGCCAGAAGCGATCCCGGTCGTTCAGGCCGTCTGAGTTTTTGCCCTCAATGCTTCGTCCGGCGTTGTCGCCGATAACGTGGGCCCAGGTGGCACGAAGGGAGAAGCGCCCCGAGTAAGCGTAGTGAAGAGCGGCACCGGCACCAAGCAGCCAGTAGTCGTTACGCCCTGTGGCCGTTGAGAGATCTGCGGCGTAACGCTCATTATTGATGGTGATGTGGCCAGCGTCGTAAAAGCCGATGAGCTGGAGGCTCCCCTGTTTTGCAGCAAGGGGAAGGGCACAGCGAAGTTCGGCGCTCACAAGCTCTCCTTCATCCCCGGAAGCTTCACCAACGGGGTAGGCTCTCAGGCCGTTGGGGCCGCCAAGTGAGAACTTTTCACTCGAGTCGAGGTTACCGACGGCCATCTGGGCACTGCCGGAGAGGTTGAAGTTCAGCCGTTCAGAGAGGCGCTGCAGACGGGCAAGGCCGATGTTCATGCGGGTGTAGCTCCCTTCGGTAAAATTTTTTCTGGCATATTCTGCCATCAGGGCACTCGACTCGTGCAGCGAACCTGTGGTGACACTCGCGTTATAGCTCATATAACCGCCGCCAAGGAGCTTGTCGTAGCGTTCGCCGCTGATCATGAAGGTGCCGTTGTTGATTGCTTTGTCGTGTACTTTCGCATCTCCCTGCGTGTCGATGAGCCCTCTGTAGCCGTATGAGGCACTTGCCGTAATGTTGGCATTGCGCGTGCGGAGCAGCGGGTAACTGAGAGCGGCATCGATGCTGTTACTGTTACCCTTGTAGTGCAACAGGGCAAAATCGGAGCCAAGTTCGTAGCGCATACCGGTGTAGGAGAGGTTTGCCCTGACACCATCGAAGGCTATCGGAAAGCTGTAGCCGACGCGCCCCTGAGCCAGCCCTGACGATTCAGTCAAAAGGAGAGTCAACTGGTCTCCGTGATGGAGAGGGTCGTTGACTGAAACAATGGCATTGCCGCGCCATGCGCCGACGTAGCGGTTCCCCTGGTTGTCGCCAGAGAGCATTGCGGAAAAGAGCCTCCCTTCGGTTACGGCGACGTCAACTCCGCTGGTGCCGGGTACGGTGCCCGCCACAAGGGAGGCTTTTGCCGATACACCGGGAAGATCGTTCATAAGCAGAACTGCACGCTCCAGCTCCTGTTCTTTGACCGGCTTGCCGGTGTGCAGGGACGATATGGCGATGCGGTGAAGATAATCCGGGCAGATTCTTGCGCTCTTGTTGCGCTTGATGGTGAGATTGCCGTCACTTTTCACCTGGAAGATGGAAATCCGGATGATGCCGGCGGTGATATCCTGCTGCGGGAGGTAACCCCTTGCCTGCAACCATCCCTTTGTTTTCAAGAGTACCGTAACCTTGTCGGTCAGGCCATTGAGTTCTTCGAAGGTGAGGCGTTTGCCGATGAAACCCTCTACCACTCCCTGAAGCTCCGCTTCGGTTGCCAGCCCTTCATAACCGCTGAAGGTAAATCCCTTCACCAGAACCTGAACCGTTCCCCCTGCTTTCGAGCGCGACTCAATTGCATTTTCAGGAACTGGAAGCTGCCCCGGTGGCTGTTTTTGCGACTGCTGCTGGTCGCGCAGGATGCTGCCCGCATCAGGGATTGGTGCGGCTGAAAGAGGGAAAAAGGGCTGAGAGAGGGAGAGAACCAGCAGAAGTCCCATCAGGGAAATCGCTTTGGCTGTAATGGTATGATGCACGGAGCAAGCGGTTTATCAATCGTTGATGAACTGATCAGCTTGTCATATTCAAGTAATAATACGGAATTTTAAAAACACAAGCACGGTGTTATCTGCGACTATTTTTGCAAGGTTCGGCTTGCATCCATTTTTTTGCCACGGATAACCGATACCATGGGTCTGATGGGAGATTTATCCGTGTTGCTGCGGCAGCTCTGCAGGTGGCTTTATTGGCAGTGAAAAAGTGACCATAACGCCACCTGCAGGTGGTGAATCCACCGAAATGGTGCCATGATGTTTATTGACAATGATGTCGTAGGAGATGTTCAACCCGAGTCCGGTGCCTTTACCCGGTTCTTTGGTTGTGAAAAACGGTTCGAATATCCTCTCCTTTATCGTATCAGATATTCCCGGGCCATCATCGGTTACAGAGCAAAAGATCTGTTCGGCGGTTGCCCATGTTTTAATCTCTATCTGGCCAGGAGAACTCCGCTTTTGTGACTGGATAGCCTGGCTGCTGTTGCTAATCAGATTGAAAACAACCTGATTGATCTGTGAAGGATTGCAAAGAAGTTGCGGCAGTTCTTCGAGCTGCAATACAACAGTAGCAATGGGGCTGTATTCGCTCTTTGCAATGACCAGAGCTTCATGAATAACGTTATTGAGATTCAGTGAACTTAACTGCTCCATCACGTTCTTGACGGAGTAACTCCGCATACTGTGGGTAATGCTCTTTATGCGCTCTACCCCATTTTGTGATTTTTCAAGAGTTTCAGGAATGATTTTGAGCAGGGCATCAATATCAAGCTCCCTCTCTTTTTGTCGAAGCCGCCCAACCTCTTCGGCAATAACCGGGAATTTCTCCATTTTGTCAATTATCCGGCGATAATGACCAACAAGTTCACAGAGATCACCGAAATCATCCTGAAGGTTATATTTATTGAGAATGATAAAATTGAGCGGATTGTTGATTTCGTGTGCAATCCCGGCGGCAAGCTGGCCGATCATCTCCATTCTCATTGAGTGCTGAAGCTGAAACTGCAATTTTTTCTGTTCGTCGTCCTTGATTTTGTTTTCTATAATGTCCCATGCCTGATCGGCAAGGGAGCTTACCCAGACAATTTCATCCTCATCATAATCGACCGGCTTGTTTCCAACTCCGAGGATGGCCACTATTTTCTGGTTGCGAATGACCGGAACGACCAGTTCCCTCGTCAAGGCAACATGACCCTCCGGCATCCCGTTACGGTGCGTGAGCAATGGATAGTCATTGTGAATTACCCCTCTCCGTTCCCTCACGGCATCAGCCCATACACCAGCATTGTTCAGCGAAAAAGGAACATCCTTTGCTGACACCTTGCAACTGTGCTTCAGTGTATTTGTCGAGAAGCTCGCATGAGTAATTGAAGCTTGATCTTTCCCCACAAAAAAGCCAAACCCGATAGAGCTCTCTGTGAGCCATTCGACTTCGTCGATGGTCAACTGCATGAGTTCCTTCGCCGAATGACTTTTTGCCATCTCAAGCAGGCGAATGCGCATTTGGGAAACGGTTTCGATACGATTGCGGAGCGTGACATCATGAACAATATCATAGACCAGCGACCTGCCCATGATTTTGATTTTTTTGCCGTATATCTCCACATCACGGATGGAACCATCAGCTCTCCGGTGACGGAATGACATGCGTCTCTGCTCCATCTCTTTCCATCTCTCCATCTCCTGCTGAACAGCTTCATGAGAGCTGTTGTTGATCTTGAAGATGTTCATCGTTCTCAGTTCGTCAACTCCCCAGCCATAAAAGTTGGCTGCTGCCTGATTGGCATCAACAATATTGCCGGTTTCAGGATCAAGCACAATCATTACTGCGGAATGATCTTCAAAAAGACTCCTGAACCGCTCCTCACTTTCCTGTAGAGCCATTTCTGTCTGCTTGCGATCCGTAATGTCATGAGTAATGACATGAATGACCGCCTTGCCATCAATCTTGATTTTGTTACGAAAAATCTCTACGTCACGAATAGAACCGTCAGCCCTCCTGTGGCATCCTGTAAATTTATTTTGCTCACTCTCACCTACTGACTGCAGGCTCTCTATGATTGCTTCAGGAGAGAGTGTATTGATATCGCGGGTGTACATCTGCCTGAGCTCCTCAACCGTCCACCCGTACCAATCTGATGCCTCCTGATTGACATCAAGCACCTTCCCGGTGTCAGGATCAAGCAGAACCTGGATTGCTGAATGGCTGTTAAACAGTGTCCTGAACCGTTCCTCACTCTGTTTGAGAGCTTTTTCGGTCTCTTTGCGCCCGGTGATGTCATAGAATAGTGCAACGAGAAGAGCTTCTTGAGGCTTGTACACTGAAAGGTCATACCACTTTCCTTCAAGGGACTCCTCAAATCGACAGGGAGTTCCACTCTCGGCAACCTCAATCAGTTTCTCCAAAAAAACCGGATTTGACTCGGCAATACCAGGCATCACCTCCGACATTCTGCGTCCTGCGACGTTTTTCAGGCCTGTAAGCTCATCATAACCCGAATTGACCTCCTCATAGAGAAAATCAACAGGCCGACCCTCTTCAGAAATCACCCGACAGCAGAGATAGCCGCAAGGCGCGTTGCCGGTGATGGTATCATCTCTTTCTTTAACGTTCTGCATTGGCTGATTTGGAACAATAACGCCTTGCTCGATTAGCGGATAAAGTTGGTCATAATCTTTACAACAGGCTCCGGCCCGGGGAGCCGGGCTTTTGTCTGCTCACGCATTGCAAGGAGCCACGCCATATTTTTTCCAAGAACATCCATGATCTGTACGCCTTCAGCATCCTGCAATACTTCGCCAGGAGTCCTGCCATGGGTTATATTCCAGTAGTTGGAGGTTGCAAGAATCATTTCCGAATAGGTCAGATAATGGTTCAGGCTGTCGAATGTGGACGATCCACCTGTACGGCGAACGGCTACGACCGCTGCAGCCACCTTCTGACGGAACAACCCGCCATTGCATCCGGCAACATAGAAGGCCCTGTCGAGAAAACATTTCATGGTACCGGCAATGCCCGCATAATAGACCGGTGATGCAAGGATAATTCCGTCAGCCGCTTTCAGTTGCTGAATACCTTCATTCACCGGGTCAGAAGTTATGCTGCACTTTTGGTCCCTGTTTTTTGCACATGTTCCGCAAGCGAGGCAGCCCCTGACGGCCTGGTTACCAATGTGCAGAATTTCAAAATCAATGTTGTTCTCCTGCAATTGCCTGCCAACTCCCATCAGTGCGTGGAAGGTATTGCCCTCCTTGCGAGGGCTCCCGTTTACTGCTATAACTTTCACTGTTATTTGTGATTATTTGCGGTTTATTGTTGTTCCTGCAAATTCTCTCGGCTTTACTGAAAAAAGATAAACTCACCAACCAGGCATTGAAGAGATGTCGGTATGCTGAAATTTTACCCTGAACCGCAGTAAACTTAATATATCAATGATGGAGATATTTCTTCTACAGGCAGTGAAAAAGTAAAAATTGTATCCCCACCGGGCGAAGAGTCCACCGAAAGCGTACCATGATGTTTCTGCCATAGTCTCATGTCCAGTGATAGTATATATTGCCGATTGAACCCCGTTCAGGATCGTTCAACTGCAGGCAAAGAATTTTTGCGCTTGAGAAAAAAAAGTCCGGATTGCGTTGGTGCCCTGAATGGTCAGTCAGCCGTCTGAAGCAGCTCCGCCAGTTCGGAACTTATGCGCATCGCTTTGCGGGCTGCTTCAAGAGCCGTGAGAGCCTCCTCTTCGTTAAAGAGTTCCCAGGGAAGCTGGTATGAGGACTCATTACCATATTTTGCCAGCATTTTTTCATGGGAGTCGTACTTTTCAAGCTCCGGCAGAATCTCTTCAATCAATGCGGCAACCTCTTTGGTGACCGTCCCTTCCGTCATGAGCTGCGATAAATGTCGGGCAGGCTTGTGGGTCTGAGGAGAGACCCCAAAGAGCATCAGCACGGCAAGACCGCTATTTTCAAGAACAAGTATGGAGCCGGAAACACCGGCCCGCCAGCGCTTGAGGGAGTAATCCTGCTCCGCTTCATTCAAAAAGCCGCGCGCAAGTTCAAGACGATAGTCAACATCCTTGTGTAATCCCATAACAACCTCCTTTTATGCTCCCTGCCTGCCGCAGGATTTACAATGACAAATACAGAAAAAAAGATGAATCACCTGACGCATCATCAGCAATCAACCAGACCGGCAGTCTTACCATCCGGAAACAACCTGGTCGAAAATCTGATCGACAATCTGGCCAACGCAATGCCGAAGTGCCTCTTGCTGGGCGTTGTAGTTGCCTGTTCGATAATCGGAAAATCCGACAAACGACTGGGCAAAGATTGGTGTTTTTTTCACCCGGTCAACCATTCTGACCTGCACAACAAGCGTCACCCGATTGGTCATGGCCCGCCCGGTTTTGCCGGAGAGCTGACTTGGTGCATCAGCAAAGGAGATAATAGTCCCTTCGAGCAGTGCATCGGCACGGGCCATGGAGGGCGTCAGGCGAAGTGCGCTTTGTGCTTCGATTTTGTTGGCAAGAGCGCTGGTAATTTCTCCCCTGAACTGCGCTATACCAGAACCGGAACGGTCTTCAAATACCGGGATTGCAATGGTTTTGAGGTGTGCAGGCAGCGATGATCCTGTAAAGCTGTAACAGCCCTGAAGTGTCGCCAGAACAAGAACAACAATGAATATGGATAGTGCGGGTTTCGGCATGACGATCCTTCGGCGTTAATAGGTTCGACGATCAATCCTCTTGGCTATTTTACGGAAGGGATAGGTCAAGAGCAACCATTTTTTTTTTCTTCCATTCAGTGCTGAACGGTAGATACCGGTTTTAGAGTCACTCCAGTCCGAAGCAAGTTGTACCGCAAGCTTTGCGGCAACCGAAGGCGGCTGGGCAAAAATATCAAGAACCGTGCTGAAGGTGGCCAACTGCCGGGAAAGTTCTGGCGTCGGGTTTTTGGTGCTGACCATACCGGTACGCACCAGACCAGGATGGAGAAGCATGACAGCGATACCGGTATGGCGGTACTCATGGGCAACCGCAGAGGTAAAACGGGCGATGGCCGCCTTGGTGGAGCCGTAGGCACTCATCCATGGGGTATTTGAGCCACTATCGGTACCGGAACCAGCCATATTGATGATCTTTCCCGGAATGTTTTCCCTGAGAAAATAACTGATGGCTGCACGGCATCCGTTATAGGTGCCTTTAAGATTGGTATCAATAACCTTTCCCCACACGTCAGGATCGCTTTCTGTAATATTATGAAAGGGATCGGAGATGCCCGCGTTATTGATAAAACAGTCAATACGGCCAAATCTCTCAACGGACGAATCAATCAGGCGCTCCATATCGACCGTTGAGACAACATCGCAGAGGCAACCATAAGCGGTTTCGGGGGGAAATTCTGCAACAGCCTTTTGAACATTGGCTGCCGAGGAGGAGGTTATCACTACCTTTGCCCCCTGGCGCACAAACTCATGCGCGATGGCTTTACCGATACCTCTGGTGGATCCGGTAATGACAGCAACTTTATGGTCCAGTTTACCCATGAGCCTACCTCTTCCTTTTACTGGTGCTTACTTTTTTCCGTTTGCCCCATCAACCATTACCTGAAGTTCAGCACGACCGACTGCATAACGTTCAAGTTCTATCCCCTGCTCGATGGCTTCCCATGCCTGGCGGATACTTGTCGCCCCGGCTTTGGGGCCCATGGGATGACCGAAAACCCCGCGACCAGGCACAAAGCCAAAGTCAACACTGCCCACCTTGCGGTAGACCGTTTCAAGTGTCAGCGCTGAATCGCTTCCTCCCGGAACGGGAAGCGAGCGCTTGAGATGGCCAAAATCCTGCAGACACTCCGCGATATTGGCTTTTACCTCCTCTTCAGGGGTCATCATCCTGCTTCCGAAGCCGGGCATGATGATCGAATCAAGACCTGCAAGCCGCTGAAGCTTGGTCATTACCCGTGAATGAACGCCATACTTCTCCATCCTGCTGAAAGCGGCTATAAAGGGGAAGTGACCAATCAGAGGCACTTTCGTGTGTCGGGCAAGCATTCTGACTGCACTGAGCCCAATCGGGAAGGCATTGACGAGCAGCGCATTTGCCCCGTTACTGACGGCAATGTCGTGCTGCTCAAGGAGCCGGTCAACCTCATCGGTGATGTTGGCAAGATAGATTTTCGGCTCACCGGTCTCCCTTTCTGCCCGAACTCGGGCTTCTCCGAGCACGCGGGATCGTTCGATAAGGGTTGACCAGTCAACATCGGCAAGCATTTCGTCATCTTTGGCGATATCAAGCCCGCCGAGCCAGCTCTGGTAAGCGATTTCGGCAAATTGGGCTGGAGTAAGACCGATATTGGGCTTTACCACCCCGAAAAAAATCGGGCGGTTATAGGCCTGCAGGAGGTCGCGAATACCATCAATACCGAATTTCGGGCCATCAAAGGCCTTGAGATAAGAGTCCGGAAAGCCGATATCAAGCAGCTTGACCACTGGTATGCCTGGAGTAAAAAAAACGCCCTCCCCGCAAACCGCAGAGAGCAGATTGGGCAGTTTTGTGCCAAAATTGCAGTGAGGATGTGCAATAGTGACACGGCAGGCATGAACAGGGCCGGATTCAAAATGCTGCACCGGATAGCTGAGCGCCGCAAGCTCTCCCTCTACCGTCAGGCTGATCACCTTGGCGGCATACCTGGGGCGAAAATCTTCATCCTGATCAACACGTTTCCACTGTGCCGTCGATTGTTCACTGCAGAAATGGGCAAGCGCGGTCTCAATATCTCCAACACACTCCAGATAGTAGTCAAGCGTCAGATAGTCAGCCATGTCGAGCTGCTCTTTTGAAGCAAAAAAACCTCTTATATCCTCACTGTTCATAGAATAACATCATACCCCCCCACTCTTCCGGCCTGGCCGGAAGGAGCCGAGGGGTGCCCATTAAGAAAATCGAACTCTTTTAAATAATACCGCAGCAGGCCACGTAAACCGGCTGCAGTCGAAGTATTTCACCCGTCAAGAATTACCCTTCAGCCTTGATGGTATTGAAATAATCAAAGGCATCCTCGGCACTCACGCCCTCATGCACCACTTTGTTGACAGCCTTCATCATGGCAAGCGGAGCATCGCTCTGGAAAATATTGCGCCCCATATCAACACCTGATGCGCCTTCATCAATAGCTTTGCGGGACATTGCAAGGGCTTCGAGCTCGGGAAGTTTTTTGCCACCAGCCATGACAATAGGCACCGGACACGACGCGACAATAGTATTGAAATCTTCAGGCACATAATAGGTCTTGACAATCTGCGCGCCAAGCTCGGCAGCCATCCGGCAGGCAAGCCTGAAGTATTTGGCATCGCGTACCATATCCTTGCCGACTGCGGTCACCGCCATGGTTGGAATACCGTAACGCAGACCCATATCAACAAGCCTTGTCATGTTGTGGATGGAGCGGGTCTCATATTCGCCACCGATGAAGATCTGCAGGGTTATTGCGGCAACGTTCATACGGATGGCATCCTCGATATCGACGGCAAGCTCTTCGTCGGAAAGCTCCTTGAGAATGCTCGGGCCACCGCTGCAGCGCATCACAACCGCCCTGGTAAGGCTTGGCGGAACGGTGGTTCGCAAAATACCACGGGTCAGCATAATGGCATCGGCGTAAGGCATGAGCGGAACGATGTTGACATCCGGACGTTCAAGACCGGTGGTCGGTCCCTGAAAGTAGCCATGATCGATAGCAAGCATGACGGTTTTTCCGGTGTCGGGCCTGAATATCCTCGACAGGCGGTTTTTCATTCCCCAATCAAGGGAGTGGGCGCCTTTAAGAAAAAATCCGTGTGTGTTGACCGGAGTGTCGAGATAGTACTCTTTTGCCTGTTTGTCTTTATCGTATTCTGCCATGATGGTTGCTCTCCGCTTTTTCGATTATGATTGTTATTATGGATAGACTCTCTTTCGTTCAGCGAAGCGCGGCTGCAATGTTGCCGCCATCCACTGTGGTAATTGAACCGGTTGTCCTGATTTCGAGCGCAAGATGGACAAAGGCATCTGCGACATCTTCGGCGGTCACCTCAAGCTGCAAGAGGTTTCCGGCCATGTACTCTTTTTCACTCAGGCCGCGGGCTGTTGATCGGGCCTTGATCATCTCTTCGGTCAAGAGGCCGCTGCGAATGCGGTCGGCATTGATTCCGTTTGAGCGAATGCCGTCACGTCCGTGGTCAAGGGCATATTGGCGCATAAGAAAAAGCGTCGCCGCCTTGGCCAGACCATAAGGGCCAAAGTCCGGACCGGGATTGACCGCCTGTTTTGAAACGTTGAAAAGCAGAACACCGCCGGTTCCCTGGAGCTTCATCACCCTGACCGCCTCCTGGGCAATGGACTGGTGTGAAAAAAAGTTGATTTCAAAGCTCTTGCGCAATAGATCGTCGGAAACGTCACCAATGCGCCCCTGTATGGCTGCGCCGACGTTGGAGACGATAATGTCTACACCACCGAAGCGGCGGCAGGCAGCGTCAAAAGCGGCGCGGATATCACCCCTTGAGGTGACGTCGCAGGTGAGGGCAAGAAGGTTGCCGCCAAGCTCCTCCGATGCACGATCGAGTGCTTCACGGGTCAGATCCAGAATGACCAACTCAGCCCCTTTCTGGCGGAAAGCTTTGGCCGTGGCAAGGCCTATACCGCTTGCGGCTCCTGTAACGAGAACAATTTTACCGGCAAAAACATCATGATGGACCTTGGTCATCTTGGCCTGCTCCATGTCCCAGTACTCTATCTCAAAGGCCTCCCGGTCACTGATGGATTCAAAGGTACCCACCGATTCGGCATCAAGGATAGCCGAGGCGGTACCTGTTGCAATGTCGGCGTTGACTGCGGCTGATTCTGCCGTTTTACCAAGACCGAAAAGCCCGAGGCCGGGAACAAGCACCACTCTTGGCAAGGGGTCGAGCATGGTTACCGGCATGTTGGCAGCCTGCTGCTGTGTAGTAAAATAGTCGATATACTCCTGACGGTAGTGCTGTACGGCCTCATGCACAGCAGCCTTGAATCCCTCAATATCAGCCGCATCGGGAGCAGGAACAACAAGCGGCTTGTTTTTTGTGCGGATAATGAAGTCGGGCGTCATGGCGCCCCTTTGACTTATGCAGGAAAGATCAACGCTGTTAACATAGTCAAGAATAGCGGATGAAGTACGAAAATCAAGAATAAACTGATGGTACTCGCGCATACCGAAAGCCTTTTCATCAACACAGGCGCCCCTGATGACGGGAGCCGTCACTTCAACCGAAGCAATTTCGGCTGGCAGCGTTACCGATGGAAAAATTTTTCTGCCCGCTTTGGCTATCCGCTCTTCAAGTATGTTGACAGCCTCTATCATGCGCCGGTAGCCCTCACTGGCTGTTGAGCCGAAAGTGACCAGACCGTGCTTTTGAAGCACAAGTCCCTTGATTTCCGGATTTTCTTCATAAACGATAGCTGCTGCACGTGCAAGGCCAAGGCCAGGCTTTATATAGGGCACAGAACCAAAACCCTCACCAAGGGTTTCACCAACGAGAGCGACGCCATCGGGCTGATTGCTGAGGGTGAGCAAGGCGAACGAATGGGTGTGAAAAATAAAACGGTGTGGTAAAAAGGCGTGCAGGAGGGTCTCAATCGAAGGAGTAAGCCGGTGCTCGTCCATGTGGTCAGTCAAGCTGAACATGTTCAGAAGCAGAAGGTGTTTGAACTCTTTGGTCGAAAAACGCCGAAGAGCCTCTTCGCTTACCTGATCGTTGCGGCTGAAGAGTTCTCCCAGTTTGCGTAGTGGGCCAAGCCGGAGGGGCGTGTAATCACACCCTGAAACGCGGCTCAAATCGACGCCGCTTGCCTTGATCAGCAGGACATCAGCCCGGTTGCCAACCAGATCAACCAGTTCGCATTTGACTGAGGTGTTACCGCCGCCATGCATCACCAGCGAGCTTTCGCGGCCAAGCAGACGGGAGGCATAGACCAGCTCGGCAAGTTCCGGCTGCATTTCGGTTGAACTGCACTGCTCTCTGAGAGAGCATTGAAGATCTGCGTCATTCCAAAGGTTCTGCATAAGAGATGATACTTCTCACACCCGAAATGCGGCGTGTATTGTTGAAAAATAACGATAGCAAAAAATCAACTCACCGGTTCATGCCCTGCCTTTTTTTTTCTTTTCATGCCACCCTTCAATCAAAAAGCCGGAACCGTAGATAAGCAGAAAGCCGGGAATCACAGCTCCAAGAAAAGAGAGTTTATCATCAATGGAGAGTAACTGGCCTGAAGACCAGATCATCCAGACAAGCAGGAACCAGATCGGCCCTACAAAAAGAAAAGTGGTATTCCAGAGTCTCTTGAAACTGTGTTGCATGACCATTAAAGTATCTTAAAAAGAAGTGTTACCCGCCGTCAGATTTGGCCGTCAATGCGAAGCTTGCGTTCATTGCGTTTTTCAAGAATGATCCTGACCAGGTACTGCATCGCATTGAGCACGTAGGTGAAATAGGCAAGAAAGGCATCAATGATCAACACATCTCTGGAGGCTCCGACGTAAGCCAGAAAAAAATAGAGCAGGTGAAAAAATGCAGCAATGGTGCTGCCAATATCTTCCCACAAAAACTCTTTTGAGTAGACCCATTTATTGAAAATTTCCTTTTCAAAAAACATGCCTGTAATGAAAAGAAGGGCAAAAAAAAGCGTCTTGAAGAGAATGGCGACGCTTACCCAGTATAAACTGGTAACAAACAGGGAGTTTGTATAAAGCGCTGTTGTGGTAAGACCAACAACAAAAAACATGAACTGGATGGGAGCAAGGATAATCTGGATATCGGTCCAGATGGAAGCGTTTCTTTTGACAAGCTGTTCGGGGGTATAACGAGCCATCTCTCTTTTACGCTAAACTGATAAAAAAACTTTATGAGCCGGAGCTCGCCACCTGCCTGTTCACCGTGAACGGATGGAATATAGTAAAATTGAAGAGAGAGAAAAAGCATCTGAGAGAGTGCTCATGCACAGAAAGAGTGGATTTACCGCAATAACGATTTATTGTCCATATTTTTTTTGATTGGCGACGCTCGGCCAATTAGATTACCATGAAAATCATGGGGAGCGATATCCTTCATGAAGCTGTTCAACAAAACGAAACGTATCACGCTCTTGATCATGGCCGACAGCAATACACCATCCGCAATGGCATTCGCCCTCAAACTGCTTGGGCTGCGCAATCACAGCCGCCGGGAACTTGAGCGGAAACTCCTGAAAAAGGGATATGGCGCTGAGAGCATTGCAGAGGTAGTGGAGAAGCTGACAAGCCGGGGTGTGCTTGACGACAGGGCATTCGGCATAGAACTGATCAGAAGCCGCTCAAACAGAAAACCGGCGGGGAAATTGAAAATCGGTGCGGAACTCCGAAAAAAAGGGGTGTCGGAGGCCATTGTCGGAGAACTCCTCAAGGAGTATGACAGCGCGGCACTCTGCTGCCGGGCGGCAGAAAAAAAACTCCGTTCACTGCATGAGGCTACCGATGCCGACCGCAAAAGAAAACTTGAAGTTTTCCTCTCGAACCGGGGATTTGAGTGGCGGGAAATTCAAGCAGCACTCAGTCTGCTGCTGCAATCGAGTATGGATTTTGAGGAACCCTGCTGAGCCCCCGCCATCACCCGTGTACCAGTGAGCCAACCTTTTCACCACGCAGCAATCTGGTGAAATTCCCTTTTTCGTTCATGTTCATGACCACAATGGGTAGTGCATTTTCGCTGCAGAGGGTAATCGCGGTCATATCCATAACCCGAAGGTTTTTGCGTATCACATCAAGGTAGGATATATCGGCGAAAAACTCTGCGTTGCAATTTTTTTCAGGATCGGAATCGTAGACACCATCAACACGTGTGCCTTTGACAATAATATCAGCTTCAATCTCGATAGCCCTCAGTGATGCCGCTGTGTCGGTGGTAAAATAGGGATTTCCTGTGCCTGCACCGAAAATAACGACCCGTCCCTTTTCGAGGTGGCGGACAGCCTTGCGCCGAATAAATGGCTCAGCCATCTGCTCCATTTTTATGGCCGTCTGGAGGCGGGTAAAGATCCCTTTGCGTTCAAGCGCGTCCTGAAAGGCCAACGCATTGATTACTGTTGCAAGCATACCCATATAGTCGGCCTGTACACGATCCATTTTCGCTGCAGCTTCTGACATTCCGCGAAAAATATTGCCTCCACCAATCACCAGTGCAATCTGGGCTCCCATGTCACGGGCCTCCCTGATCTCCTCGGCATACCGTTCAAGCATCTCGGGGTTGATGCCGTATCCATCCTCTCCGGCAAGTGCTTCGCCGCTTAATTTCAGCAAGATGCGCTTGTAATGAAGCATATCCTTATCCTCAGAAAGAAATGGTTAATGAAAACAACACCGCAACAAGTTATGTACAAAAAAAAGGCCTCGCAACAACGAGGCCTTTTTTTTATTCTCCCAATTTACAACGGACAAATTCTATCACATCAACCTTTGCTTGATGCTTTTTGCGGAACTCAACAAGCACATCAGAGACCTTTGTGGTGTTGTCTTTGATGAAAAACTGCTCACTAAGCACGACATCCTGGTAATACTTTTCGAGCCTGCCAACAACGATCTTGTCGACAAAAGCCTCTTTCTTGCCCTGTTCAAGAGCCTGCTGACGATAAATTTCAGACTCTTTTGCAATATAATCGGCTGGAACAAAGGAGCGATCAACCACAATCGGTGCGGCTGCAGCAACCTGCATGGCAAGATCTTTTGCCAGTTCACCAACCAGCCCGGGCTTGTCGGTGGCGACATGAATGATGGCGCCGAGCTGTGAACCCGGATGAAGATAGGCCTCGACAATACCATCCCTGGCATCAAGATAGACGAGGCGCTTGAGGCTGATTTTTTCGCCAAGCTTGCCGGTCATGGTCTTGATGGCGTCGTCCACTATTTCGCCGCCAAAGGCCTCACCGAGCGTCAGCGTCAAGAGTGCTTCGGGAGAGGTGGTGGACGATGCAAGTGCAAGATCGGCAAGTGCAGCGGTAAAGCTGGTGAAAACTTCACCACGGGCGACGAAGTCTGTCTCGCAGTTCAGTTCAAGAATAACACCGGTTTTGTGGTCGGCGGTCATTCTGATGGCGACCATACCCTCCCGTGCATCGCGGTCTGCACGCTTGGCAGCAAGAGCTGCTCCTTTCTTGCGCAGATAGTCGATAGCCTGCTGCATATCCCCTCCGGTCTCATCGAGGGCTTTCTTGCAGTCCATCATACCTGCGCCTGTTATATCACGAAGACTTTTAACGTCTTTTGCTGAAGTCTGGCTCATTGAAATTTCACTCTTATTGATTATATGGCTCTGTTTATTCGCTGATCTCTTCCTTTTCGTCGCTGCCGGCCTCTTCGACTTCATCCATCTCGGCAAGCACCTCATTTTCGACCTTCAGTTCGCGTGCCTTGATGACGATATCAGCAACGGCCTTGACCATCAACTGAATGGAGCGGATAGCATCGTCATTGGCTGGAATGACAAAATCAACAAGTTCAGGATCGCAATTGGTATCGACCATGGCAATAATGGGAATACCGAGTGAACGCGCCTCCTTGATGGCAATATGCTCTTTCTTGATATCAACAATAAAAAGTGCGGCTGGAAGGCGGTTCATGGTGGCAATACCACCAAGGATCCTCATGAGCTTCTCTTTTTCACGACCAAGCATGAGACGCTCTTTCTTGGTAATCATGTCATAGGTGCCATCAGTCGCCATCCGGTCAATCGAGTTCATGCGCCTGATGCTCTGGCGAATCGTCTGGAAATTGGTAAGCATACCACCCAGCCAACGCTCGCAGACATAAGGCATACCTGCCCGCTCTGCCTGTTCGGCAATAATGTGCTTGGCCTGTTTTTTGGTGCCGACAAACATGATCTCCCTGCCTGTCTGCGCGATTGCTTCAAGGGCTTTCAGGGCCTCATCGGCAAGAACAACCGTTTTCTGCAAATCAATAATATGAACACCGTTCTTTTCCATGAAAATATACGGCTTCATTTTCGGACACCAGCGACGTGCAAGGTGACCGAAGTGGACTCCTGCGCGGAGCATCTCTTCAAGCTGAAAATGTGACATGAGTGCGTTTTTGTGATTTAGTTGTTCCTCTACCAAACCTCTACCCACCGGTATCCGGCGCAGGGCATCGGACACTTCCGGAGAGCTTCATCTGAATGGAGTTCAGAATGGCATGATATGCGAAGTTGTGTTCTGAAATAGAATAAAGCTGACAATAACACCACCAGATTAACGTTTTGAGAACTGGAAGCGTTTGCGGGCTTTTTTGCGACCGAATTTTTTCCGCTCAACCATACGTGGATCTCTGGTCAGAAGCCTCTCTGTTTTAAGAATGGCACGGGCAGCATCGTCAAATTCGGTAAGAGCACGGGCAATTGCAAGGCTCACGGCGCCGGACTGGCCACTGACACCGCCTCCCTGAACATTGATCTTGATATCAAATTGTTCGGCTCTTTCAGTAATGACGAGAGGACGAAGTGCCTGCTGGCGCTTGAACTCATCCTTGAAGTACTCTTCAATCGGCAGTTTGTTGACAATAACCCGGCCTTTTCCCGGAATCATAAAAGCTCGAGCCACCGAGGTTTTACGGCGACCTACTGTATCGATAACCTCTTTCATTCCCAATGCTTTAATATTTAGTTTACCTTCATTTCAACAGGAGACTGCGAAGCGTGCGGGTGCTCAGCGCCTGCATAGACCTTGAGTTTTCTGAACAACTGGCGACCGAGATTGTTGTGCGGCAACATTCCCCACACAGCATTTTCGATAATTCTTTCCGGTTTTTTCTTCAGCAAATCCTTGACGTGATCAACCTTGACTCCACCCGGATACTGGGAGTGCGAGAAGTAGCTTTTCTGCTCCTCTTTTTTGCCGCTGAGCGCAATTTTTTCGGCATTGGTTACCACAATGAAGTCACCGGTATCGATATGCGGCGTAAACTGTGCCTTGTGCTTGCCCCTGAGGACTTTTGCAATTTCAGAAGCCATGCGGCCCAAAACCTGGCCTTCGGCGTCAACAACGTACCACTTGCGCTCAACTTCTGCCGGCTTTGCTGAATATGTCTTGAAACTTATCGTCTTACTCATTCTCTTGCTCTTGATTATCTGGACTTTTGCGGAAAAATAAAGTTCGTTAATGTAAATTATTCCACTTAATTCTACAAATTATACCTTATATCTCAAAAGGAATTCCCTGAGGAGCCTGTACCAACTTTTTTTTATCAAGACCGCATCTGTTCTTATGAAGCCTTTAATTGCTCTGGTGGGCCGTCCTAACGTCGGCAAATCAACCCTGTTCAACCGAATCCTGCGACAACGAAGCGCCATCGTCGATCCAACTCCCGGCGTTACAAGAGACCGCCATATCGCAGAGGGCGAGTGGCAAGGCAAGGAGTTTTTGCTTATGGATACCGGGGGCTACAATGCCGAGGGTGACATCATCAGCGTGGCGATGCTTGAGCAGACACTGACGGCCATCCGTGATGCCGATATTGTTATCTTTTTAACCGATGTTCGTGCAGGCCTCTCCTACGGAGATCTCGAACTCGGCCGGCTGCTGCAGCGAACCTTCCGACACAAGCAGCTTTTCTTTGCCGTCAACAAGGTTGAAACCCCGCAGCTCACCATTGACGCGGCCTCGTTCATCAGTACCGGATTTACCAACCCTTATTTTATCTCGGCAAGAGACGGGAGCGGGGTTGCCGACATGCTTGATGAGATCCTTGAGTCGCTGCCTGAAACAGAGAGAGAGCACAGCAACAAAGCGTGTGCCACCCAACTGGCCGTGGTCGGGAGGCCGAATGTGGGAAAATCAAGTTTTGTCAATGCCCTGCTTGGTTCAAACCGTCTGATTGTGTCGAACATCCCGGGCACCACACGCGATGCCATCGACAGCCACTTTACCCGCAAGCAGGAGGATTTTGTCCTGATTGATACGGCGGGGCTGAGAAAACGAACAAAGATTGATGCGGGCATTGAGTACTACAGCTCGCTGAGAACCGAAAAGGCCATTGAGCGCTGCGATGTTGCCCTTGTGATGCTTGATGCTGCTCCGGGCATCGAAAAGCAGGATATGAAAATCATCAATATGGCCGTTGAGCGCAAAAAAGGGGCGCTCCTCTTGATCAATAAATGGGATCTGATCGAAAAGGATTCAAAGACAAGCAAGATTTATGAGGAGGACCTCCGGATGAACATGGGTAACCTCTCTTATGTTCCGGTGCTCTTTATTTCGGCGCTCACCAAAAAGAACCTCTACCGGGCAATCGATACGGCACAGGAGATCTGCCGGAACCGCTCCCGGAAAATCAGCACCAGCGTGCTCAACAAATTTCTTGAAGAGGCGCTTTCACAGACGCACGTCTCCACAAAAACAGGTAAAGAGCTGAAAATCAAGTACATGACCCAAATCAATGCCGCCTGGCCGGTCTTTGCCTTTTTCTGCAATGACCCTCTTTTGGTGCAGGCCAATTTCAGGAAGTTTCTTGAAAACAAGCTTCGTGAACATTTCAAGCTGGAGGGGGTGCCCATTTCGATGCGTTTCATGCAGAAATGAGCGAATGGCCGCCAATAAACCATAACTCTCTTTTTTTTGCAACATAATAAACAATAACACCCTATGACGACACTCCATGATGAATCCACACACTCATCCTGCAACCATCATCAAGGCAATGATCAGCCAGCACATGCATCCTGCGGTCATCATAACTGCAATCATGACCGTCCGCTGAAAGAGGTAAAAGAGATTATTGCGGTGGCTTCGGGAAAGGGCGGAGTCGGAAAATCGACCTTTGCCGTCAACCTTGCCATCACCTTGGCCCAAACAGGCGCAAAAGTAGGCCTGATTGATGCCGATCTTTACGGCCCGAGCATTCCAACCATGTTCGGACTCCTTGATGCCAAACCGGAAGTTGAAGGGAAAAATCTTGTCCCGCTGGAAAAATGGGGCGTCAAACTGATGTCCATCGGTTTTTTGATCGAAAGCGATACGGCCGTGATCTGGCGGGGGCCAATGGTCTCGAACGCTGTCAAGCAGTTTATCAATGACGTGGATTGGAAGGAGCTCGATTACCTGATTTTCGATCTTCCTCCCGGTACCGGGGATGTCCAGATCACCATCGCCCAGACTATTCCCCTGACAGGTGCCATTATTGTGACAACGCCGCAGGATGTGGCCATTGCCGATGTATCGAAAGCGGTGAGCATGTTCCGCAAGGTCAATGTCCCTATTCTCGGAGTGGTCGAAAACATGAGCTATTACGAACTGCCGGACGGAACGAAAGACTATATTTTCGGGCACCACGGAGGAGAGATCTTTGCCCGTACCCAAGGGCTCACCTTCCTCGGCTCCATCCCGATCGACCGGGCGGTGCGCGAAGGCGGTGACAGCGGAACTCCCTGTCTGCTCAGCCACCCCGATTCATCGACATCGAAAGCGATTAATCAGGCTGGCATGGAGGTTGTCCGCAGGATTTCGATCATGAAAGCAGAAAACGGTGACAAACAATGATGAATTTCATATTGTTTTTTTCCGCAAGAGGTTTGATATTGCGTTCTGTTCTGTGAATAAAAAGGTTACCACTATTTCCAACCATTGTAAACCAACCATACCATGAGTTCCAGCAAGGATTATCTGCCAAACAGCGATGCGCTCTACGACCGCGTTATTGCCGCACTTGAAACGGTACGCCCTTATCTGCAGGTTGATGGTGGCGATTGTCAGATTGTCGGCATTACCAAAGATATGACCGTTGATGTAAAACTGCTTGGCGCATGCGGTTCATGCCCGATGAGCACCCTTACCCTGCGTGCCGGTGTCGAACAGGCGATCAAAAAAGCAGTTCCGGAAATTGTTCGCGTTGAATCAGTCTAAAAACTCATCCGTCGAGATTTCGCAATAAAAGTTCGAGGGAGTCTTCATTGTTGATGAGGACTTCCCGTGCTTTGCTCCCGTCGGCCTCGCTGACAATGCCGCTGTATTCGAGCTGATCCATAACCCGACCTGCGCGGCTGAATCCAAGCCGAAGACGCCTCTGCAACAGCGAAACACTTGCCTGCTGATGCGTCACCACAAGCCTTGCGGCTTCTTCAAACATGCTGTCCTTGCCATCTTTTTCCTGGTATCCCGACGACGACATACCGTTGCCCTTCTGCACATCCGGAGTGGGAAGCACATACATATTTTTCAGGGCATGTTGCTTACCGATGAAGGAGGTAATCTCTTCGACCTCACCCGATGAGACGAATGGCCCCTGGATACGCATCGATTTCGGCTGGTTTGACGGCTGATAGAGCATGTCGCCATTACCAAGAAGCTGTTCAGCCCCGGAGCCATCAAGAATAGTGCGTGAATCGACCCTGCTGGCCACCTGGAAGGCAATCCGGGCAGGAAAGTTGGCCTTGATGATACCGGTAATGACATCAACGGAGGGGCGCTGGGTCGCTACAATCAGGTGAATACCCACCGCGCGGGCGAGCTGGGCAATCCTGATGATCGGCTCTTCAACATCCCTGCCAGCAGTAATCATAA
Source organism: uncultured Chlorobiaceae bacterium (assembly GCA_903882665.1). Taxonomy (GTDB): domain Bacteria; phylum Bacteroidota; class Chlorobiia; order Chlorobiales; family Chlorobiaceae; genus Chlorobium. Next base: position 21,754 of record CAIRXW010000023.1, read on the forward strand.
GATCAGCAAGCTCATCAATTACAACAACAATGTAGGGCAGGGCCTCCTCAGGAATACGGCGGTTGTGATCGCCGATATTGCGGACACCCGCTTTTTCAAGGGTCTCATACCGGATCTCCATCTCTTTTACGACGCACTTCAGCGCATAAACCGCCTTCTGGGGATCAGTGATAATCTGCTCATCAATACCAGGAAAACGCATAAGAAAATGATTTTTCAGATGCTGGTACTGAAAAAGCTCTACCCGTTTTGGATCAATCAGCACAAACTTGACCTTGTCGGGACTGCAAGCATAGAGGAGGCTGGAGATAATGACATTGATGCAGACCGACTTTCCGGCTCCCGTCGCACCGGCAATCAAAAGATGCGGCATCGTGGCCAGATCGGCAATATAGACCTCATTCGTGATGGTTTTGCCAAGCACAATCGGCAGCATCATGGTGCTGTTCTTGAATTTTTCAACCTGCAGCACGGAACGAAGCCAGACCGTTTTCGGCTTGCCATTGGGAATCTCAACACCAACGGCATTCTTGCCGGGAATGGGGGCGATGATACGAATACCTCGTGCCGAGAGCGCCATGGCAAGGTCATTTTCAAGGGATTTGACCCGGCTGACCTTGACATCCGGTTCAAGCTCCAGTTCAAAAAGGGTGACACGGGGGCCGACGGTGGTTGCAATCCTCTTTACCTCTATTTTGTAGATCTTGAGTTTCTCAAGCAGCTTCTGCTTGCTTTCGGCCAGATGCTGCTCATCAATCTCGTCATTGTCGTCCGGCACTTTCTCCAGAAGGTCGATTGAGGGAAAGCGGTAGGGCTCGCGATCTTTGGTCTGCACTTTCAGACTGCGCTCGTCAAGGTCTGCCTCTTTTTCATGGACCGCCTTGTTAATGATCATCTCTGGCTCTCCGGGCACCTTTGCCTGCTGCACCAATGGAGGTGGCTCATCAATTAATGGCTCTGGCAGTAAGATCTCCGGCAAAAAAAGCTCATTCTGCATCGGAGCAACCGGTGGAACTGAACCTGCGGATTCCAGTGCCTTCACTTTCTGCGCCTCTTTTTTCAACTCCTCTTTTTTCAGCAACTCCTTTTTCATCACCAGCTTTCTCTGCTCCTCCTTTTTCTGCTCTCTCTCTTTGGCCTTCTGCCTCTTTTGCTCAGCCTTTTTTTTCCACCTCTCAGCTTCTTTTGCCCTGAAGGCAGCGAACGTCTTGATGCTTCTTTTGATAATGGGCAACAGGATTACCTTGCCAGCTTCGAGAAAACCCTTCCCCATGTAGATGGTCAAGACAAGGGCAATAACAGCAAGAAGAACCGACGATGCCGTAACACCAATCACGATCGAAAGAAACTCGGCAACCATACGCCCGATCGCTCCTGCCATGAAATCACTGAATGGCGCAGAGGTAAGTCCGAAAATGGTTGCGACATCAAGTGAAATGAAAAGCGTGTAGAGAGAAAAAAGAATGGCTGGCTTGAGGCTTTTGGCCCGCATGAGCAACCAGCCCCACAAAAAGATTGAGGTTACCGGAAGCAGTACCGAATAACCAAGAAATGAACGGATAAAAAAGTCTGAAATCCTTGCTCCAAATAACCCGAACGGATTGTGTATGTTTTCAGCCGCGCCTCTTGCCGCCTTGATGGAAATATCGTACCAGGCAAGCGCACCAAAACTTGCCTGATCATCCGGATGAAAACAGAGAAGGGCTCCGATCAAAAAGAGGGCAAGCAGCATAAGCACCATGCCGCCTATCTCTTTTTGCAGTGCCTTCATGTTCAGAGTACTCGCCCTGCTGCCTTTGCTGCTATTTTTCATTTTCACCCGACAAACTGCTCCTGTAATACTTTATCATATTCACCCCAAAGAGGTTGTAACAAACGGAAGGTGCCTGATCACACCGGCATGGAAGTTCCCGCGAACTTCAACCAGAATGGGAGTACCCACATTGATGTATTCACGCAAAACATTGCAGGTACCAACAGGCTCCTTGAGCGTTGGCGAAAGGGTGCCGCTGCAAACCCGGCCAATCTCTTCTCGACCGCTGTTATAGACCTTGCAATGCTGACGAGGAAGAGCGCGGCCATCAAGCGAGAAACCGGCGACTCCCCTCTTCAGACTGAGCGCAACCTGCTGGCAAGCCTCCCGGCCAATAAAATCTCCTTTATCCATTTTGACCACCCATTTCAACCTCGCTTCAAGCGGATTGGTACTGTGATCAATCTCATGACCGTAGAGGGAGTAACCCATCTCAAGGCGGAGCGTGTCGCGTGCACCAAGGCCGACAGGCTGAATACCACTCTCTTTGCCCGCTTCAAACAGCGCCTCCCATAAAGGTAAAGCCATCTCATTCGGCAGGCAGATCTCTACTCCCTTTTCACCGGTATAACCTGTTCGTGCAATCATCACCTCTGAGCCCTGGAAAGGGAGTTTGCAGAAATGAAAAGAGCCAAGCGCATCAATGTCAAGCGCAGGAAAAACCGTTGCAAGAATATCCAGGGCAAGAGGTCCCTGCAGGGCGATCAAAGAGAGTTGGTCGGTATGATCCTCAAGCTCAACACCTTCAAAGGCTCCTATATGCTGCTGCAGCCACTCAAAATCCTTGGGGGCATTGCTCGCATTGACAATAAGAAAAAAGGTTTCACGGTCGATGCGGTAGATAATCAGGTCATCAACAATTCCACCATGAGGGTAGAGCATGAGGTTGTACTGCGCCTGACCATCTCCCGCCTTGTCAAGATCATTGGTTGTCATGTGCTGGAGAAACTCTTTTGCCCTTGCACCCCTGACATAAAAATTGCCCATGTGCGACACATCAAAAAGCCCTGCCGCGTTGCGTACAGCATTGTGCTCGGCAATAATTCCCCTGTACTGTACCGGCATAAGATAGCCACCGAAATCGATAATTTTAGCTCCAGCCTCTTCATGCCAGGAGTACAATGCTGTTTTTTTCATAACGACCCTACGACTAAAGTTATTGAGCTGAGTTACAACTGACTGTAAAAAAACATTTAAACAGGGAAATCAAAGCTTTTTTTCCAATGACCTGAAATTTTCCATAGCAGGCAGGCTCCATACGCATACGCGAAACAGCGAATATAAGAATACGGATTTCTTGCAGAAGAGGGTGGAAAAAAATTTCAGCAGCAATAAAACAATGTCCTCGATTAATCAGGGAGTCCGACTCACTTGTTCGTATCGGAGGTTCACCTTCCCCGGCAAATAATAATGTCATTGGCCAGCTCATTGCGATCATCAGCTTTCAGCGGGAAATGGGCTGCGAGGATTTCGGCGCACCGGTCGACCGCTGCACATATTGCTGCGGCCTGCCCTTTGCTTTTGATACCACAGATAATGGTATCGACAATTTCCTGCCAGACATTCCGATCAACTTTCGCGTTAATGCCTTGATCAGCAATCACTCGGACGCTGCGTTCAAAGAGGGTTATATAGATTAAAATGCCGGTATGGTCAACAGTCAGGTTGATATTCCTGTGATAAAACGATTGAATGGCTGCCTCTTCAACCTCTTCCTTCATGTCCGAGGCTTTGACAAAAAGACGTTTGAGTGTATTGACCCGTTTTATCAGTTCATGAAGCACAATGAACGACAGACCAAAAATCTCAAGAAAGAACCACATACTATCCTGGCCGGCAACCCTCGCCACTGCAATACCAAGGAGCACTGCCAGAAGCGAGCTGCCGATCATGCTTGCAAGAGGATAGTGGTAGCTGGATGGAACCACCATGACAGCGATCTCTCCCGAAGTACGTTTTTCCGCCTCCGCTATTCGCGCCTCAATCTGAAGGCGCGCGGCGGCTGTAAGGAATTTTTCTGCTGGATCACTCATCTTGATCTCTTTATTATATGTGGCATTTACCAATCCCCTGACGCTCCACCGCCGCCAAAACCACCGCCGCCGCCACTGAAACCGCCTCCTCCACCGCCACTTCCACCTCCAAAACCTCCCCCAAAAAATCCTCCTCCAAAACCGCCATTGGCCATCGGGCCGCCTCTGTGACCACGAAATATCTGGCTTACGAGGTAGATAAAGAAGAAAATGATGAATAACAGGGGAAATGAGGGCTTTTTGCCGTTCTGTTGGGGCTTTGCCTTGTACTCTCCATGAACCGCTGCAATAATCGACGTAACCCCTTTGGTGAATCCTGCATCGAACTGCCCGGTCTTGAACGCGGGAACAATCTCGTCAGCAACAATTCGCCCGGCAAGAAGGTCGGTCAGACGTCCTTCCAGGCCGTAGCCAACCTCAATACGCACCTTGTGGTCATCGCGTGAGACAATGAGCAACACTCCGTTGTCGGAGCCTTTATGGCCTATCTTCCATGTCTCGGCAACCCGTATCGAAAAGTTCTCGCCTGGTTCGCCTTCCAGAGAAGGAACGGTCAGAATAACGATCTGCGTCGACTCGGCAGCTTCAAACTGCTGAAGCCGGGCCTCAAGCTCCGCCCTAACCGGTGCGGAGATCATGGCACCATAATCGTTGACCCGCCCTGAAAGAGCTGGCACCGGAATTGCCGCAAAGCTGCTGAGCGGGAGAAACCCAATCAGCGCAATCACCAGAAAGAGCATAACCCTGAGCCGGGATCGCATCAAGTTGTTCATGACAGGCCGCAACATCAGAATTTGACTGCTGGCACCGCTTTTGCGGCTTCATCAGCCTTGAAGTACTCTTTGGCTTTCAGCTTCAGCATCAGGCTGTTGGTCATGGAGTCCGGAAACTTCCTGATTGAAAAGTTGAAAATTGCAACAGCCTCATTGTAGCGCTGACGGGCAACGCTGATCCGGTTTTCGGTGCCCTCAAGCTGATTCTGCAGATCGCGGAAGTTCTGGTTGGCCTTGAGTTCAGGATAGCGTTCTACCGCCACAAGCAGGCGTGACAGGCTTGAGGAAAGCCCACCCTGAGCGCTGGTAAATTTTGCCATGGCCGCAGGATCGCTCAGCATGGCAGGGGTAAGCTGAATGGAGCTCGCTTTTGCCCTTGCTTCCACTACCGCAGTCAGGGTCTCCTTTTCAAAGTTTGCCGCACCCTTGACCGTGGCCACAAGGTTCGGCACCAGGTCACCCCGCCGCTGCAACTGCGACTCAAGATCGCCCCACGAGCGATTGACAGCCTCTTCATTCTGCTGTATGGTGTTGTATCCGCACCCGGAAAGAGTGCTGAAAAAAAGAAAAAATGCAACAAGTCTTGCTATTGAGACCTTCATAATCCTCTCCTTGCTCTGGTTTGCGCTGTTAATCATATCAAAAAAAATACAAAAATTATACCATTTATTAGAAAAAAGCATCACGGTGCCATTGGTCACGCCCGGCGCCACACAAATAGTGGCACCGGTGAAGCGTTCAGTTTACAAGCCGTTCAACGGTGAAAATTCCCTGCACTTTTTTCAGTTTTTCCATCAGTGTGTGCAGTTTGTCTGCATTGCGAACGTAGATAATCATGGTACCAACAAACATTCCATCATGGGCGTTCAGCGAAATGGTGCGGATGTTGGTGTCGAATTTGGAGATAACCGTCGTGAGCTGGTTCATGATACCAAGACGGTCTTCACCGACAATCTTGACGCCAGCAAGAAAATCGGTCTCAACTTTTCTGTTCCACGATACCGAGACCGTGCGCTCACTTTTGAGCAGATTTTCGTTACTGACATTGATGCAGTTCTTGCGGTGAATCTTGACACCCTCTGCGGTTACAAAGCCTATCACGTCATCACCGGGAACAGGCTGACAGCAGTTCGCGTAGGCGTATGCAATATTGTTCATACCGGCAATAACGACCTCATCCTTTTTAGAAGAGGCTCCTTCATCTCCCTGTTCCTGACGGGCCTTCTGCAGATAATCCTCAACCTCACGCGCCTCCTCACTGAGGGTTTTTGCAACCGATTCCTCTTTGCGGAAATTTGTAACCCGCTCAATAACCTCTTCTCCGCTGATCTGCTGGCTGCCAAGGGCGTTGAAAAAATCGGCCGGGGTTTTAAGGCCGTAACCCTTCACCTGCTGAATAATATCACTCTCCGAGAAAAGCCGTTTGGTACCGGCAACCATTTTCTCCCATATTCCCCGCCCTTTCTCAATCTGCAACCGGCGATCTTCATTGATAGCCGATCGGATTTTCAGCTTTGCCCGCTGGGTTACGACCATTTTGAGCCAGTCCGGTTTCGGTTTCTGGTTCTTCGAGGTAATGATTTCGATCCGGTCACCGGATTTAAGCTGCGCATTCAGTCGTACAATCTTGCCGTTCACCTTGGCACCGATACAGCCGTGGCCGATCTCCGTATGGATGGAATAGGCAAAATCAAGTGGCGTGGCATCTGCCGGCATGGTTTTCATATCTCCTTTCGGAGTAAAAACGTAGATCTCATCATGGTAGAGATTGAGCTTGAACCCCTCCATGAAAGAGGCCGCCGAATCGGCATCCTTGATCAGCTCTCTGGCCCAGCGAAGAAACGAATCGATGTTGACATCGTCCCGCGATATTTTCTCCTTGTAGCGCCAATGGGCCGCAACGCCGAGCTCGGCAAATTCATGCATGCGCTTCGTGCGAATCTGCAGTTCAACCATGTGACCTCTCGGACCAATAATCGCTGAATGAAGAGACTGGTATCCGTTATGCTTTGGCACCGAAATATAGTCCTTGAAATACTGCGGAACCGGGGGATATTTCTGCGTAATAAAACCGTAGACCGAAAAACAGTCGGCAATGCGCTCCGTATCGACAATCACCCGGATACCGTAAAGATCGTGGATATCCTCAAAGCTCCTGTTCTTGTTGCGCATCTTGTTGTAGATCGAAAAAAGATGCTTGGCCCGTCCCTGCACCTCTACCTTGAAACCCTGCTGCTCAAGATCAGCCTTGATGGGTGCAATTATCTTGGCCAGATAGCTGACCCGATTACCCTTGCCCATGCGAAGTTTCTGCTGGAGAAACTCGTACATCTCCGGATCGATGAATTTAAGTGCCAGGTTTTCGAACTCGACCCTCATTTTTCCAAGACCGAATCGGTGCGCAAGAGGAGCATAGATATCCCGTGTTTCCAGAGCAATCTTGAGCCGCCGATGCTCCGGTAGCGACTCGAGTGTTCGCATGTTGTGCAGACGGTCACAGAACTTGATGAGAATAACACGGATATCCTTGACCATCGAGAGCAGCATCTTGCGGAAACCTTCCGCCTGGGTCGTCTCCCGGTTGATCGTAATACCGGAAATCTTGGTCAGCCCTTCAACAATTTCGGCAACTTCAACACCAAGTTCAGCGACAATATCTTCAAAGGTGTAGCCGCTGTCCTCAATAACATCATGCAAAAGCGCTGCCGCCACAGAGACGTCATCAAGGGGAAGTTCATTGAGCAGAATGGTAGCAACTTCGACAGGGTGAAAGAAAAATGGTTCTCCTGATGCCCGTTTTTCGCCTTCATGTGCCCGATAGCACATAAAAAAGGCACGCTGAATCAGCGATTCATCAAAATTTTTGAGATTCTTGCGCGAAAGCTGGAGTATCTCGTGGAGTTTATTGTAATGATCCTTCCCTATCTGTGCTAACATTGCAAACGAACTGAAGTAAATGAACAAAAAAACAAGCTCACCCTTAAACATAGACAAAAAAGCCGTCACAGGGTAGAGTTCTTCCGGCTACGGTACATTTAATAATAACAAAAACGTATATTCAAGCAACAAATGAGTGGTGTAAATGATCTCTGCCTCTCCACTTGTAACCCTGAAATGTTGCGTCATAAACCTTCCGTTTAGCCCGAAAACTGATCGCCGCAGATTCTTTACATTTTCGAAAAAATTGACTCAAGCTCAATCTGGCCATAATTTTTAGACTAACAGAGAACGAGCAATGTCCTCCAGGTACAGAAACACTCCCCGTCAAAAAGTTGCGCCCAATGCCCTGTCCGCAAAAACGCAAGCGACGTTCCAGCAAGCCATGCAACTTCACCAGCAAGGTCAGTTGGCACAAGCACAAACGCTCTACCACGAGGTACTGAAATTACAGCCCGAACATTTTGACGCATTACATCTTTCAGGGGTTGCAGCATATCAAACAAAAAATTTCCAGATGGCTGTGGAGTTGATTGGCAAAGCCATTGAAATCCAGCCCAACAATACTTCTGTTTACTACAACCTTGGCCTTGCCCTCTATGAACGAGGACAATTTAACGATGCTGTGGCCAGTTATAACCAGGCCATTGCACTGAAGCCCGACTTCGCTGAGGCGTACTGCAACCGTGGCGTTGCGCTTCAAGAAATGAATCAACTTGACGATGCTGTGGCCAGTTATGACCAGACCATTGCTCTGAAACCTGACTATGCGGAAGCTTATTGCAACCGGGGCAATGCGCTTCAGGAACTCAGGCAACTGGCCGATGCTGTTACGAGTTATGACCGGGCCATTGCACTGAAGCATGACTACGCAGAAGCTTATTACAACCGGGGCAATGCGCTCAAAGAACTAAAGCAACTTCACGATGCTGTGGCCAGTTATGACCACGCTATTACCCTGAAGCCCGACTTTGCACTTGCTTACAACAACCGGGGCAATGTTCTCAAAGAACTAAAGCAACTTGATGATGCTGTGGCCAGTTATGACCAGACCATTGCTCTGAAGCCTGACTTCGCTGAGGCTTACAACAACCGCGGCAATACGCTCCTGGAACTCAGGCAACTTGACGATGCTGTTACGAGTTATGACCGGGCCATTGCACTGAAGCCTGACTACGCAGAAGCTTACAGCAATCGCGGCAATGCACTCCGGCAACTCAAACAACCTGATAATGCTGTTGCAAGCTACGACCAAGCCACGGCCCTGAAACCTGACTACGCGGAAGCTTATTATAACCGGGGCAATGCGCTCCAGGAACTCAGGCAACTTGACGATGCTGTCGCAAGTTATGACCGGGCCATTGCACTGAAGCCCGACTATGCAGATGCTTGTTACAACCGGGGCAATGCGCTTCAGGAACTGAGGCGACTTAACGATGCCTTGGCCAGTTATGACCAGGCCATTACACTGAAGCCCGACTATGGGGAGGCTTACTGTAACCGGGGCAATACGCTCCGGGAGCTCAGGGAACTTAACGATGCTGTCGCAAGTTATAAAGAAGCTCTTGCACTTAAACCCGATGGTCTGTTTTGGCTTGGTATCTACTTGCATACCATGATGCAGATTTGTGAGTGGAGCGCTCTTGACTTTCACGTCAGTCAACTTACCGAAAAAATAGAGCACCATGAAAAAGTCTCCTCACCATTTCCAATTCTTGCAATAGCAGACTCTCTCTCTTTACAAAAAGATGCCGCCAGAATTTATGTGCAGGAACAATATCCTGCAACTCATGAATTTTCAGCAATTCCAATGCCTCCCCGGCATGATAAAATCCGCATTGGATACTACTCGGCAGATTTTCACGATCATGCAACAATGGACTTGATGGCAGGACTGTTTGAAACGCACGATCGATCAAAGTTTGAGCTTATTGCCTTTTCATTTGGGCCGGCGAAAAATGATGGAATGAGAACAAGGGTTACCAGTGCATTTGATCGTTTTATTGATGTGCGAACACAATCTGACAGAGGGGTAACTCTTCTCTCAAGAGAGCTGGAAATCGATATTGCTGTTGACCTGAAAGGCTTCACGCAAGATTCCCGTCCCGGTATATTTGCACTTCGGACTGCACCGATACAGATCAACTACCTTGGCTACCCGGGTAGCATGGGCGCGGAGTATATTGACTATCTTATTGCTGACGGAACACTGATACCGGAAAGCAGCAGGCCGTATTACAGTGAAAAAATCGTCTATCTTCCCGATTGCTACCAAGTGAACGATACTCAGCGCAGTATTGCTGACAAAGTATTCACCCGCAAAGAGCTTGGCTTGCCTGAAACCGGCTTTGTTTTCTGCTGTTTCAACAACAACTACAAAATCACTCCCGCCACCTTCGATGGCTGGATGCGGATTCTCAAACAAACAGAGGGGAGCGTGCTTTGGCTTCTGGAGGACAATGTTACAGCAGCAAGCAATTTACGAAAAGAAGCAACTGAAAGAGGTGTTGAGGCTGACAGGCTGCTTTTTGCGAAACGGATGCCACTTCCGGAACATCTCGCAAGGCACCTCCATGCAGATCTCTTTCTCGACACCCTGCCGTGCAATGCCCATACAACGGCAAGTGATGCCTTGTGGGCTGGATTACCAGTGTTGACCTGCATGGGCGAATCTTTCGCAAGCAGGGTGGCGGCAAGTCTGCTCAATGCCATTCATTTACCAGAGCTTATCACTTCAACACAGGACGAATACGAAGCTTTGGCAATTGAACTTGCCATCAGTCCGGAAAAGTCAAGATTGATCCGGGAAAAACTGGAGCGGAACCGCCTGACAACACCTCTGTTCAATACACAACTCTTCACTCAACACATCGAAGAGGCGTACAGGATGATGTATGAGCGCTATCAGGCTGATTTGCCGCCGGATCATCTTTTTATCAAGGCCTCTTCAAGCTTTGTTATTTCGTCACGAAGATAGGCCGCTTTTTCATACTCCATCTGGACGGCAGCCTCCTGCATTTCAAGACGGAGTTCTGCGGCCATTGCATAGCCTGCTTCGGGTGTGAGTGTGTCGATAAGGCCGGAAAGCACCCTCTCCGGCTTGGGCTCAAGACCAAAACGCTTCCTCCGGTAACGCTCTTCCGCATCGGCCACACCGGTGGTATCAAGAATCTGGTCAACCGATTTCATGATTGAGCAGGGGGTAATGCCATGCTCCTGGTTGTATTGCTGCTGGATGGTGCGACGTCTTGCGGTCTCATCAAGCACTTCACGGATGGAGCGGGTAATAACATCAGCATAGAGCACCACAAACCCGTCAAGGTTGCGGGCTGCCCTGCCTGCAATCTGCATCAGCGAACGGGTGTTGCGCAAAAAGCCCTCCTTGTCGGCATCAAGAATGGCAACAAGGGAGACTTCCGGAAGATCAAGCCCTTCACGAAGCAGGTTGACCCCGACAAGCACATCAATATCCCCTACCCTGAGTTCCCTGAGAATCTGCATCCGCTCCAGACTCTTGATCTCCGAGTGCAGATAGCGCGAACGGATCCCCGTCTTTCTGAAAAAGTCGTGCAGATCTTCCGACATTCTTTTGGTCAAAGTCATGACCAGCACTTTGTTGCCTTTTGCCGTGTGGATACGGATTTCAGCCAGAAGGTTGTCAATTTGGCCCGTCACAGGACGAACTTCGACGGGTGGATCAAGCAAACCGGTTGGACGGACAAGCTGCTCCACGACGACACCACCGGAACGGAGCAGTTCATGTTCACTCGGGGTGGCACTGACACAGATAACCTGGGGCGCCATAGCCTCAAACTCCTCAAAACGCAACGGACGATTATCAAGCGCCGAAGGGAGCCTGAAACCATGTTCAACCAGAATGGTTTTACGGGAGCGGTCTCCTCCATACATACCCCGTATCTGAGGCAGCGTCACATGCGATTCATCAACGACAACAAGGAAGTCCGAAGGAAAGTAGTCGAGCAGACAGCATGGGCGTTCACCGGACGGACGACCGGAAAGGTGACTTGAGTAATTTTCAATGCCGGAACAGTAGCCAAGCTCTTTCATCATCTCAAGATCGTAGCGGGTGCGTTCTTCAATCCTGCGAGCTTCGAGAAGACGGTTTTCGGAACGAAAATAGTTTAACCTCTCCGCAAGCTCATTCTCAATGGAGAGCATCGCCACCCCAAGCTTCTCCTCGTCAGCAACAAACTGACGGGCAGGATAAATAAAAGCGTATGTTTCAACACCAAGAACCTCACCGCTGTGAATATCAAAGGTCTGGATACTTTCGATTTCAGAGCCGAAAAACTCGATGCGGAGAGCAAGCTCCTCATGAGCAGGCACAAGATCAATGATATCCCCCCTGACGCGGAACTTCCCCGGGCTCGGCTGAACATCATCGCGGATGTAATGCCGCGCTATCAGCTCCTTCAAAAAGAGATCCCGATCTTTCTCCATTCCGGAGCGGAGTTCGATAATCTGTGCTTTCCAATCTTCAGGAGAACCAAGACCGTAAATACAACTGACCGAGCTCACCACAATAACATCCTTTCTGCCGCTGAGCAAGGAGCTGGTGGCCTTGAGCCGGAGCCGTTCAATCTCCTCGTTGATGCGCAGATCTTTTGCGATATACTTGTCGAGAGAGGGGAGATAGGCTTCGGGCTGATAAAAATCGTAGTAACTGATAAAGTACTCAACGGCATTATCGGGAAAAAACTGTTTGAGTTCCCCATACAACTGCGCCGCAAGCGTCTTGTTATGGCTCATCACCAGAACTGGCTTGTCGAAACGGGCAATAACATTGGAAATGGTAAAGGTCTTTCCCGACCCGGTAACACCAAGCAGTGTCTGATAGGGATTCCCTGAACGAACCCCTTCACAAAGGGCGTCAATAGCATTCGGCTGATCACCCGCCGGACTGTAAGGACTGACAAGATTGTATATTCCGCTCCCGTTCACCTGCATAGACAACACTCCACACTTGATATTTTTTTCAATTCTCTCATTTCAGGGTTACAAAAGAACTATTAATACTGTTTGTTAGTTCTTCGACAATGATTATCTATCATGACAGCAACAAGTGTTTCCCTCCTGTGCAAGCCCCTTCTGGACAGATGGCTTTTTGCGGGATCTTTTTAAAAAAAAGGTCATTCAGGGTGGTTGCAATTATCCGCTTTTAATCCCATTATTATCTTTTTTTTGATGCCGGATAATTTTCAAAGAGTTATGACGCGCTATATCCCCATATTAACCATCGGGATACTTTTTTTGCATTTAATTTCCTGTAAACCCATGATCAACGAAGAGAAGCCTTACCCATACACGACGGTTCCCGGAGACTCCCTCCACACAAGAATTTATACGCTCAAAAATGGACTGACGGTCTACATGAGCCCATACAAGGACGAACCAAGAATCTACACATCCATTGCCGTCCGGGCAGGAAGCAAGAATGACCCGGCAGAGACAACCGGTCTTGCTCACTATCTTGAGCACATGCTCTTCAAGGGAACTGACTCACTCGGCTCTCTTGACTATGCCAAGGAGCACACCGAGCTCGAAAAAATCTCCGAACTCTATGAGCAGTACCGCTCAACCGAAGATGTGGAAAAACGGGCGGCGATCTACAAGGATATCGACAGCATTTCAAACGTGGCCGCCAGCTATACGGTACCGAACGAATATGACAAAATTCTGAACTCCATCGGCGCCCAGGGCACCAATGCCTACACCTGGGTGGAACAGACCGTCTATGTCAACGATATCCCCTCGAACAAACTTGACCAGTGGCTCTCCATGGAGGCAGAACGGTTTCGCAACCCGGTTATGAGACTTTTTCATACGGAACTCGAAACCGTGTATGAAGAGAAGAACATGACAATGGACAGTGACAGCCGGAAAATATGGGAAAATCTTTTTGCCGGACTTTTCAAAAAGCACACCTATGGAACCCAGACCACCATTGGCAAGGCCGAGCATCTGAAAAATCCCTCGATTCGCAATGTCGTCAACTACTACAAGAGCTACTATGTGCCGAACAACATGGCACTCTGCATTGCCGGGGACTTCGATCCGGATGCAACCATAAAGCTGATCGACAAAAAGTTCTCGGTGCTTCAGCCCAAAGAGGTGCCTCACTTTACCCCGGCGGTGGAAGATGCAATCACGGAACCCTTGGTCATCAAGGCAAAAGGGCCCGAATCTGAAGAGATCGTAATCGGATTCCGCTTCAATGGAATCAACAACTCTGATGCCGATTATATCACGCTTGCCGACAAGGTGCTGTTCAACCAGACAGCCGGCCTGATTGACCTTAACCTGAACCAGCAGCAGAAGGTACTCGATGCCGGTTCGATGCTGATAATGATGAAAGATTACTCCGCCCATATACTGAGTGGGAAGCCGAGGGAGGGCCAGAGCCTCGACGAAGTGAAGGAGATGCTGCTCGCCCAGATCGAACTGCTCAAAGAGGGCAAGTTTCCTGACTGGCTGCTTGAAGCGGCAATCAACGACATGAAAATAGAACAACTGAAGCTCTATGAAAGCAATCGGGGGCGCGTTGAAGCCTACGTTGATGCGTTTGTGTGGGGTATGGCCTGGCCCGATCATGTAAGCCAGATTGAGCGTCTCCAGAAAATCACAAAAGAGGATCTTGTTGCATTTGTGAGGAAGCACTACAGCTCGAACTATGTCGCGGTCTACAAAGAGCACGGTACGCCCAAGAGCGAAACAAAAATCCAGAAACCACCGATCACCCCGCTGAAGGTGAACCGGAACAGCTCGTCACCGTTTGCCGAGAAACTTCTGGCGCTGAAATCAAAAAAAACTGAACCGCTCTTTCTTGACTATAAAAAGGATATCGGTTTTTTTGATGTCAACCCATCCATCAAGCTGAACTATCTGCAAAACAACGAAAACGAACTCTTCTCGCTCTATTATGTCTTCGACATCGGAAAAAACAACAGCAAAAAAATAGAGCTTGCCCTCGAATACCTCTCCTATCTCGGGGCAGGCAATCTTACTCCTGCTGAATTCAGCCAGGAACTCTATAAAATCGGCGCAAGCTTTTCGGCATTTACTTCCGACGATTACGTCTACCTTAAGCTTTCGGGACTTCAGAAGAACTCCGCAGCCGCCATTCGACTGCTTGAAAATCTTCTTGTTGATGCAAAACCCGACAAGGAGGCACTTGAAAAGCTCAAAGCAGGCACACTGAAAGAGCGTACTGATGCCAAGCTGGCCAAGAAAAAGATTCTCTTTGAGGCGATGACCAATTATGGCAAATACGGCCCATCCTCGCCTTTCACCAATATTCTCAGCAATGAGCAGCTTGAACAGGTTACCTCAAAAGAGCTTCTTGATGAGGTGCACAACCTTCTGCAATACAGCCACAGGGTACTTTACTACGGCCCGGCAACGTCAGCGGAAGTGCTCAGTGAACTGCGTTCGGTGCGCCATTACCCCGAATCTTTCAAGACCCCACCGGTCACCGACCCCTTCCATGATCTTGAGCAGCACGAGAATCTTGTCTATTTCGTCAATTACGATATGACGCAGGCGGAGGTCATTCTCATGACAAGAGATCAGCTCTACAATCCATCCATACTCCCCCTCTCCACCCTCTTCAATGAATATTACGGAGGCGGGATGTCGTCCGTGGTCTTTCAGGAGTTGCGTGAAGCCAAAGCGCTCGCCTACTCTGTTTTTTCGGTTTACAAAACACCAAAACAGAAAGATGAGCACAACTATATTGTCAGCTACATCGGCACCCAGGCAGACAAGCTTCCCGAAGCGCTTGACGGTATCAGTATCCTTATGAACAAGTTGCCTGAATCACCCGAACTCTTTGCTTCAGCCCGGAACGGCATTCTGCAGAAAATTTCAACCGAACGGCTGACGAGAACAGAAATTCTTTTCAATTACGAAGAGGCTGTCCGGCTGGGACACGACCATGATATCAGGAGGGATATTTATCGTGATGCCGCTTTGTTCACTCTATCCGATATTGAAAAATTTCACAGCGACCATTTCAGGAACAAAAAACATGTCATGCTGGTGCTTGGCAAGAAAAAAGATCTTGACATTAAAACCCTGAAAAAGTATGGCACCGTAAAAGAACTCACGCTGAAGGATATTTTCGGCTATTAAACAGTGCCTTCTGCACCCACCCTGGTGGTGGTTTGTTTACCTATGAAAATTCTCAACAAGTATATCTTCAGGCAGTTTGCAAAGGCTTTTGTTTTCAGCTCAATAGCCTTTGTCTGCCTCTTCGTTCTCGTCAACATGGTTGAAAAACTTGGCGAGTTCATGGACAAAAATCTCTCTCTGTGGGATATTGTCTGTGATTACGCCCTGGCGATACCCTCCATCATTCTCGTCATCTCACCAGTGAGCGCACTGCTCTCCTCAATACTTGTTGCCGGAAGACTCTCCTTTTCCGGTGAACTTCCAGCAATACGCTCTGCCGGTGTCAGTATGCGCCAACTGCTTCTCCCTTTTTTTACCGGCGGCATGATTATTCTCGTTTTGAATCTGCTCAACGCATGGTGGATTTCGCCCTCGGCAGTTACCGAAAAGAGTGCTTTTGAACAGCGCTCTTTCAAAAACAATCCTGCTGCTCTTCATGAAAACAGCAATATCCACATTCTCGAACCAGGAAAACGTATGGTCTCTATAGGCACCATCAATCCTGACTGCTCCATACTCAGCGCCGTTTCCATCGAGGAGTTCAACGGCACACGGCTCATATCGCGAACCGACACCGATACGATGCGTTACGACCAAAAAAAAAGCGAATGGATAATGCATAACGCTTCAACCCGCTTTTTTACCAGAGGGAGTGAAGCGTTTCATTTCGCACCGGTAAAACCACTGAAACTTGCACTTTCTCCGAATTCACTGGCGGAGCTTAATCTTCAGCCTGATGAAATGAACATCATCCGCCATTACCAGTACCTTTCAAAAAAGCAGAAAGCTGGTTTTTCCGGACTGGAACGCTCAATGGTAAAATTTCACAACAAAATCGCCCTGCCATTCGCCTCTCTCATCATCATTCTTATCGGTGTACCACTTTCCGCAAAAAAAAAACGGGGTGGGCTCGCCTCTGAAATAAGCGTCACCCTTTTCGTCGGTTTTCTCTTTTTAGGAGTGCAGAAAACCAGCGCAATCGCCGGAGACCAGGGGATGCTAAACCCGATGCTCGCCGCATGGCTTCCGAATATTCTCTTTCTCGGCATCGGCTATGCCATCTACAAAACCGCTATCGACTGAGCCTCATGCACACTGCTCTCCCCCCTGCTGTTGTTCTCATGACCGATTTTGGCCTTAGCGACACCTATGTCGGCCAAATGAAAGGAGTCATCCTCTCTCTTGCTCCTGCTGCCCGGATCATCGACCTTACGCATGCCGTTACAGCGCAGAACATTGCACAGGGCACCTTTCTTCTTGGGAAATCAACCCCGTATTTCCCTGACGGCACCATTTTTGTCGCAGTGGTCGATCCTGGAGTGGGCACCTCGCGCAAGGCGATTGCGGTGGAAACTGCCCGCCATATCTTTCTTGCCCCCGACAACGGCCTGCTCACCTCTATTTTTCAGGGCGAAGAGGTCACGCACTGTGTCACCATCACCAATGAGCGCTACATGCTCCCCTCCCGCAGTTCAACCTTTCATGGCCGGGATGTTTTTTCTCCCGTAGCCGGGCATCTCGCCTCAGGCGTAGCCTTCGAGGAGCTTGGCCCAGAAATCGAACTGGCGGAATGCACAAGAATTTCCCTGCCGGGATGCCAGAGCAGAGACAACGGCGCATCATGGGAGGGAGCGATAATCTGCACCGACCATTTCGGCAACCTCGTAACCTCACTCGATTCAGAAGTGCTTGACCGCTCGAAACAGTGGCTGATCAGCGCCGGAAAAGAGCGCCTGCCGCTTTGCCGAACCTACGGAGAGGTAGCCGACCAGCAGCCGCTCGCCTACACGGGAAGCAGTGGCATGATCGAAATCGCCATCAGAAACGGCAATGCGGCAAAAATGCTTGGGTTGAACGATGGAGAGCCGGTCAGGGCTTTTTTCCGATAGTCCAGGCTGGCAAAAAAATGCAACGCATCGTCAAAATCATCCGCCTCTGGACTCATTATGAATAGGCAATACTAACAACACTGACGGAAAACACAAAGGCACCGGGTTGTTGCCGATGCCTTTGTGTTTAATTGTCATGAGTCCCAACGTGGTCATGGGACAATAGATTAAATGCGAAACGTCAGCTCCCGATATACTCTTTGAGAATCTTGCTGTAGGCCGACTGGCGGAGCCTGCGTATTGCCTTCTCCTTGATCTGGCGGACGCGCTCCCGTGTCAGACGAAACTTTTCGCCGATCTCTTCGAGGGTGAGCGGGTTATCCATGCCAATACCAAAATAGGACTTGATTACGTCAGCTTCACGCGGAGCAAGGACGGAGAGCGAGCGTTCGACCTCAAGGGTGAGCGAATCGCGGTTCAGGCCGTAATCGGGCAGATGGCCGTCGTTCTGCAACACATCGAGCAGTCGGTTATCGTCACCCTGGGCAAACGGGGCATCGACAGAAACATGGCGTCCGGCAATTTTCAGGGTGTCTGCTACGTCCTGCGAATCCATTTCAAGCAAGGTGGCCAGTTCCCTTGTGTTCGGGTCACGCTCAAATTCCTGCTCCAGTTGGCTGTAGGCCTTGCTGATCTTGTTAAGCGTTCCTACCCTGTTAAGCGGGAGCCTTACAATTCGCGACTGTTCGGCCAGAGCCTGAAGAATGGACTGGCGAATCCACCATACGGCATAGGAGATAAACTTGAAACCCCGGGTTTCATCAAACCTTTTGGCGGCCTTGATAAGACCAAGATTTCCTTCATTGATCAGGTCACCCAAAGTCAACCCCTGATTCTGATACTGTTTGGCAACAGAAACAACAAAGCGCAGGTTACCCTTGATCAGCTTGTCAAGAGCACGTTTCGCCCTCTTGTATTCGATCGTATCGACAGGCATATCAAAGCCCTCCTTGATCGCCTTGGTCAGCTTGACCTCATCTTCGGCTGTCAACAAGTCATATTTACCTATTTCCTGCAGATAACGATCGAGAGAGAGGCTCTCACGATTGGTTATCTGTTTGCTTATTTTAAGCTGCCTCATCTATTGCGTCTCCTTTCGAACTTCAGCGTTTTAAACTTTTCCCGACAAATTGCATAATGCATGATAAACAGGAAAAGTCGGAAGATATCATTTCTTGCTGACTAAATCCAAAGAAAAGATTTTTGTCTTCCCTCCATCGCAACGCACTCAAACATAATGAACCGCATTCCTCAGTCACTGAGAACGGCAAGATTGCTGCTGAGCTTTTCGAAATTATCCTGAGCCTCCCTGAGTTTTTCACGCTCCCTGGCAATGACATCAGGCGGCGCGTTGTCTGCAAACCCTCCGCTTGCCAATTTCTTTTGAATCGAGCTGACATAGGAGGCAATATTGGCTATCTCTTTCTGAAGCCTTGCACGCTCTTTATCAAAGGATATCAACCCCTCAAGCAGCACAAATAGTTCATTGCCCGCAACCACAGAACCTGCGGCATGTGGCGGGCGCTCGCCACCATCCATGAGTTGCGGGATACATTGAGCCAGCGCAGCAATCAGCGGAAGATTGGTTTCAATGAGCAACCGGTCTTCTTCATACCACGGTCGAAAAAGCACAGATGCCCGGATACCATGAGGAACACCAAAAAGTGAGCGGAGGCTTCTGATCTCGGTAACCAGTTCCTGTATCAGGGAAAAACCACGGAGATCGCCTCCTGCAAGTTCACGGTCGGAAAGAGGCATCGGCGAAAGGGCAACACTCTCCTCCGGCGAACGCTGAAGAACCTGGTGCCATATCTCGTCGGTAATAAAGGGCATCACCGGATGCAGCGCCTTCAGGGTACCCTCAAGCACATGCACCGCAAGACACACTGTCTGCTGAGCCTCTTCTCGTGTCAATTCTCCTGATAGCCTGACCTTGAGAGCTTCCAGATACCAGTCGCAATAGTCACGCCAAAAAAAGTCATAGAGATTTTTGACAATGTCATTGACCCTGAACTGCGTAAAGGCGGCGTGGTAGCGCTCAAGCATACCATGATATCCGGCCAGAAGCCACTGACCGGCCAGATCACCGGTAACGGAGCGGAGATCGAAATTGCGATAGATGGCTGAAAACTCTTCATGGTCGCTGAAATATTTTTCGCGCTGCATGAAAACAAGGCGAGAGGCGTTCCATATCTTGGTGGCAAAATTCCGCCCAAGCTCACACTTTTCCTCGCCGAAGAGCACATCCTGACCGAGAGGAGCAATGTAGATGATGGTAAAACGCAGGGCATCGGTGCCGTAGGTGTCCATCACCTTGATCGGGTCGGGTGAATTGCCGAGTGACTTTGAGAGCTTCCGCCCCTTCATGTCACGGATAATACTGGTAAAATAGACGTCGCGGAAAGGAACTGAGCCTTTGAAATAGAGCCCGGCCATAACCATTCTCGCAACCCAGAAAAAAATGATGTCCGGCCCGGTTACCAGCGTATCGGTGGGGTAAAAAGCCCTGAGATTTTCATTGTCACTCTGCTTGTCTGTCCAGCCAAGCGTTGTCAGCGGCCAGAGCCACGAAGAGAACCAGGTGTCGAGCACATCATCGTCCTGCACCAGTTTGTCGGTACCGGCAAGATGACAGGCCTCTTCGTAGGATGCCGCAACCCATACCTGGCCCTCGCTGTCGTACCAGGCAGGAATGCGGTGCCCCCACCAGAGCTGACGGGAGATGCACCAGTCACGAATATTTCCCATCCAGTGGCGATAGGTGTTGATCCAGTGCGGCGGATGAAAACGTATTTCGCCGTCATTGACAACCTGCAGGGCAGCTTCGGCCAAAGGCTTCATCTTGACAAACCACTGCTCGGAAAGATAGGGTTCAACCACCACATCCGCCCGTTCGGAATAACCAACGTTGTGCTCATACTCCTCAACACGGACAAGGTTGCCAAGCTCTTCGAGGTCAATGAGAATTTTTTCGCGGGCAACGAAGCGATCCATACCGCCATAGCCGAACTCGTCAGTCATTTTACCATCTTTACCGACAACCGAAAGGATGGGCAGATTATGGCGTTTGGCAACCTCATAGTCGTTGGCATCATGTGCCGGAGTAATTTTCAGCGCACCGGTACCAAACTCAATATCGACATAGTCATCAGCAATGATAGGAATATAGCGCCCGGCAACCGGCACAACGGCAAGCTCGCCAACCAAATCGGCATAACGGGGGTCTTTGGGGTTGACGGCAATGGCAACGTCGGCAAGAATGGTTTCAGGCCTGACGGTCGCAATGGTGATAAAGCGCCCTGGATGGCTGACAAGGGCATACTGCACATAAACCAGCTTGTCCCTGCGCGACTTCATAATCACCTCCTCATCAGAGAGCGCCGTCTGTGAAACAGGGCACCAGTTGATGATACGGGTACCGCGATAGATCAATCCGTCGCGGTAGAGGGTAATGAAGGCGTTGATGACCGCTTTTGAGGCGCCCTCATCCATGGTAAAGAGGTTCCGCCGCCAGTCACAGGAGATGCCAAGCCGTCGAAGTTGCCGAAGAATGAGGTCGCCGTACTCCTCCCTCCACTGCCAGACATGGCCCAAAAACTCCTTGCGTCCAAGATCGTGGCGGGTTATCCCCTCTTTTTTCAGCTTGCGTTCTACCACCGTCTGCGTTGCAATACCTGCATGATCGGTACCGGGAAGCCACAAGGCCTCTTTGCCGGTCATGCGGCTGTAGCGAATAAAAATATCCTGCAACGTATGGTTCAGCACATGGCCAAGCGTCAGGCTTCCGGTCACATTTGGCGGGGGCATGAGCACAGTATAGGGCTCTTTGCCCGTTTCGAGCACGCGGGAGCTTTCAGCATGAAAACTGCCAAGCGCCTCCCAGTGCGCACTTCCCCACCGCTCTTCAACGTCGTGATGATTATAGCTTTTTTCCAGATTGAATACTTCGGTCTGATCGCTCATGATAACATCGGTCGGGGTTAGTCCTTCTTTTCAGGCATGGGACGTTTCTGGAAAATGGCGTCAATAATGCCGTACTCAAGTGCCTCTGCAGCATTCATCCAGCGATCCCTTTCCGAATCTTCCCGTATCTGACGAACATCCTTGCCGGTATGATTGGCAAGCAGTTCGTCGAGCAGCGTGCGAATCTTCTCAATCTCCCGTGCCTGGATAACAATATCAGTCTCCTGTCCATGTGCACCACCGGATGGCTGATGAATCATAATCCTTGAATGGGGGAGCGATGCCCGTTTCCCTTTCGCTCCGCTGGCAAGAAGAAATGCGCCCATGCTTGCGGCCATACCGACACAGACGGTCGATACTTCGGGACGGATATACTGCATGGTGTCGTATATGCCGAGACCGGCAGAGACGCTGCCACCGGGAGAGTTGACATAGATGAAGATATCGCGCTCAGGATCTTCCGATTCAAGAAAAATAAGCTGGGCCATGATCAGCCCCGCCACATGCTCGTCAATCCCGTTGCCAAGAAAAATAATGCGTTCACGCAGAAGCCGTGAAAAAATATCGAACGCCCGCTCGCCCCGCCCTGAAGTTTCTATAACCATGGGAACAAGAGTGTTGGTGATGCCCTCTTCTATTGCCCCTGAATACATTTTTCTGGCATGGTGCTCAAAACCGAAATTAATATTTGCCATAACTGCCCTGTCGTTTGAATTTGGTAAGTCGCCCCTTAAAATAGAGAATTCCGCTTCCAATTAGCAAAAAAGGATGCTTTCCACCAACATGGAGGGCCGGGAAAAGTGTATCAGTTTTTCTATATTGGCTTTCAATACAACCAAACCATTGTGGAACATGCAGGTACGCCTCATCTCGGTCACCACTCCGCTGATCCAGGTTGAAAATCAGCCACTCTCCCCTGAGGGACTTATTGCTTACTGCGCGAGAGTATCAAGCCCTCACCAGGAGACTCCCGACTATGAAAAGCTGCTTGCCTATTGTATAGCGCACAAACACTGGAGCGTTTTTGAAATGGTGGATATGACGGTTGAAATTGTAACCTCAAGAGCCATTTCGCCACAGATTCTCCGCCATAAAAGTTTTCAATTCCAGGAGTTCTCACAGCGCTACGCCAAAGCGCAAGAGATCGAGCGATACGAGCCAAGACGCCAGGACAGCAAAAACCGTCAGAACTCGCTGAACGATCTCGACGACGCAACCAAAGAGTGGTTTGATGAAGCACAGGAACGCATTGCACGGCTGACGCTTGAAGCCTACAACAAGGCTCTTGAGAAGGGCATTGCCAAGGAGTGCGCCAGAGTACTGCTGCCGATGGGGACTCAAACAAAACTCTACATGAAGGGCTCGGTGAGAAGCTGGATCCACTATCTGGAAGTGCGAACCGACAAAAGCACGCAGCAGGAACACCAGGAAATTGCCCTTGAAATCAAAAAAATTTTCATGGCACAATTCCCTGTTACTGCATCTGCGCTTGCCTGGAGCTAAACCTTCAGCATGGCAAGCAGGGTGACCAGCTCACTTTTCAGATCGCGGCGATGAATGATACGATCAAGAAAACCATGTTCAAGCAGAAACTCGGCTCGCTGGAACCCTTCAGGCAGATCTCTTTTGATGGTATCTCGGATCACCCTGGGGCCTGCAAACCCGATAAGGGCTTTCGGTTCGCTGATATTGATGTCACCAAGCATGGCAAAGGAGGCGCTGATACCACCCATGGTCGGATCGGTCATCAGAGAGATAAAAGGCAGCTTTTTTTCGCTAAGCCGGGTAAGTCGTGCGGCTGTCTTGGCCATCTGCATGAGACTGAAAGCGCCCTCCATCATCCTCGCTCCGCCCGACTGGGAAATCACAAGAAGAGGAGCGTCAAGCTGGAGCGACTTGTCGATGGCGCGTGCTATTTTTTCACCGACAACAGAACCCATTGAACCACCGATAAAGCCAAAATCCATCGCTGAAACAACAAGGGGGCGGCCTCCACTCTCTCCGTATGCATTGCGACATGCTTCAGTTTTTCCGCTCTTTTCAATAGTATCATGCACCCTGTCAGGATATTTTTTCGTATCGACAAAGCCAAGAGGATCCGCCGAACGAAGGTTATCATCAAACTCGGAATACTTGTCGTCGTCGAAAAGAATCGAGAAATATTTATAGGGGGATATTCTGAAATGGTGACTGCATTCTGCACAGGTAAAGAAATGATCTTCAAACTGTTTTTTATGAAGCATCGCTCCACACTTTTCACATTTCCACCACAACCCTTCCGGCATATCACGCTTTTCGGTCGGACGTATTGAGGGTTTTACCCGTTTGAACCAAGCCATTTTCAAAATGAGGTGTAAAGGTTATACATTAAAGCTCAAGATAGGAAGTCCGCATGAGATTCTCAAAAGCAACCCCAAGAAAGAGCCCTTATCACAGGTTTATGAACCAGGAGCATAACCATTGTTGAACGTCAGATTAATTATTTGCATAACAGCACTTCTTGCAGCACTCCTGCCTGGAGTGACGGCACCTCCTGATGCCGCGGCCTTGCCAGCCACCCCCACCATTGTCTATCCCGACACACTTAAACTGCCCATGCGCCGCTACGCACTTCGCCATGCCATGAGGCCGGCAAGAAAAACCGTCGGTCTTGCCCTTTCCGGCGGCGGTGCCAATGCTCTTTCGCAAATAGGTGTGCTTAAAGCCCTTGATGAAGCGGGAGTTCCCATTGACTTTATTGCAGGCACAAGCATGGGGGCAATTATCGGAGGACTCTACAGTTGTGGTTACAACCCCGATGAACTTGAAGAGATCGCCCAAAGCCTGCCCTGGCAATCCATGATTTCGCTCCATAACAATTACTCGCGTTCAAACATCTTTCTTGAACAGCAAAAAATTCGCGACCGGGCATCCATCGCAATCCGTTTCGAGAAACTGAAGCTTTTGATTCCAAAATCACTGAATTCTGCGCAGGAACTGACAGGTACCCTCGATCTTCTGGCTTTAAACAGTCTCTACAAGGCCTCCGGCGATTTCTCAACCCTTCCGGTCAACTTCAGGGCTGTATCGACCGACCTTATCTCAGGAAGACGTATTACGCTGACCTCCGGTTCCCTGTCAGAAGCCATGCGGGCCAGCAGCACTGTCCCGATTCTTTTTGAGCCGATCCTGCGTGACGGCTATCAACTGGTTGACGGTGGACTCGTTGCAAATCTTCCTGTTGATGAACTTGAGACCATCAACGCGCGCTATAAAATTGCCGTCGATACACATGGCAGCATGTACGCAACCGGCGGGGAACTTGATCTTCCATGGAAAGCGGCCGATCAAGCCATGACCATCCTGACAAAAATGCAGTATCCTGCACAGTTGGCGAAAGCCGACATCGTCATCACTCCCGACCTCAGTGAACACAAAGCGACCGACTTTTCAGATATCAAGACTCTGTTGCATGCAGGGTATGCCAAAGGAAAGCTTCTTGCCGAAACCATAAAACGGAGCCTGGAAGAGAAGAGTCAGAGCGGCATTGCAATCGGAAACTATGCAAAAACCATTCTTTTTGCCCAGGAACGTCCGGAATTCCGGGAACACTACCTTGTTGTTTCGGCTCTTGTCCGCAATGCAACAGACCTCGCCCGGACCCTTCGGGAACTGCTCGCAACAGATCTCTTCACCAGGGTCTACGCAGAGGTGGACAATAGATGCAAAACCGTTGTATTTCACCTTGAGCCGCTGCCAGAGATACAAAAAGTAACGGTTGCAGGAGGGCCGCCCGATACCCTTTCGCAAGAAGAGATTGAATCCTGTTTCAGGCCAATCATGAAAACGCTCTTGACCAATGCAGCCGGAACAAGAGCTCTCGAAGCGCTGGTAAATAAATATCGGAGAAAAGGATACAGCCTTGTCACGATCGAAACCACTTCAATGGAGGGCAACACGCTCCAGGTAAACATTTCTTCAGGAAAACCAGACAGCATTGCGATACGCCAGGACAAAAAAATCACAGGAATAACTCCTGTGGAGAGGGAAATAAAAATCGATACAACACGTGCGTTCAACATCCGACATGCCGAAGAGTCTGTCGATAATCTTTACGAAACAGGAGTCTTCAGCCGCGTATCCATTTCCGAAGACTCTCCTGCGCCCTCAACTCCCGATGGACGTACGCTTCTCAAATTTTCTCTTGAAGAAAAAACCTCTTCAGTTCTCCGGCTCGGATTGCGTTATGATGAAACAAATAACGCACAGTTTCTTCTTGATGTGAGAAACGAAAATCTCGGAGGCACCTCAAGCTCAATCGGTGGCTGGCTGAAAACAGGAAGAAAAAGCAACCTGCTGAACCTTGAGTTCAATATGCCGCGCATCGGCCCCTCACACCTGACGATGTCCTCACGACTCTTCTATGACCAGCATTCTTTTGAAAACCGCAATGCAGAAAGCGACACAAGGAATTATGGAATACAGAAATACGGTATCAGCCCGGCTTTCGGTATAAGAATCCGGAAAAACGGTCAGCTTGTTGCTGACTTGACCCTGCAAAATTCACAATCCTATGCTGAAAGGGGGGCTGGCACTGCACTGACGACAGCAACAGCCAATATGCTCTCCATCGGCACACAGTTTACCCTCGACTCAAGAGACAACCCGGTGATTCCCACGTCAGGAACCTTTACAAACTTCCGTTATTCGATGACCCCGGCAGTGCTTGACAATCGCGATATTTTCTGGCAGGTATCAGGTAACCACGAAGATAATATCCGGCTCGGGAGCAAAACCATATTGCAGCTTTCGGGACTCTTCGGCCTGAGCAGCAACAACTTGCCCCTTTCAGAGAAATTTTTTCTCGGGGGCCCGGGAACATCCTGGAGCCAGCGCTTTATAGGGTTGAAAGAAAACCAGCTTCCATGCGAAAACATGGTTGCTGCAGGAATGCAGTTGAGCTACAAGCCCTCCTATGCAATTCTTTTTCCGCTGTCGCTGCTCCTGCATTACAATGTCGGAAATGTCTGGAAGGAGCTGGATGATATCTCTTCCAGGCGCATTATTCACGGCATTGGAACCAGTATGATATGGGAAACCCCTCTCGGCCCGACAAGATTTACTGTTTCAAAAGCTTTCACCTTTCCCCATGAGGCTCCCGATATTGAGCAAACATCGTTAAGATTTTCAGATACAATCATTTATTTCAGTATCGGTCATAACTTTTGAGAAGAACTATTTTGTATTTTCACGTATAGGGAGGCTCCCGTGACCACATCAGACCCAGAAACATGCTCATGACAGATGAACCGGACAACATTGATACGCAGCAAAAACTTCATATACTTGTCTGTAATGATGATGGTATTGAAGGAGAGGGCATTCATGTGCTGGCGGCGGCGATGAAAAAAATCGGCAGGGTTACGGTTGTTGCGCCAGCCGAACCACACAGCGGAATGAGTCATGCCATGACTCTCGGCGTTCCATTGAGGATCAAGAAGTTCATGAAAAATGGCCGTTTTTTTGGTTATACGGTCTCAGGAACCCCTGTTGATTGCATCAAGGTTGCCTTGAGCCATATTCTGCCATCAAAGCCGGACCTTATTGTTTCGGGCATAAATTATGGCAGCAACACCGCAATGAACACACTTTATTCAGGAACGGTCGCGGCGGCCCTTGAGGGAGCCATCCAGGGAATTGCTTCGATTGCCTTTTCGCTGACAACTTATGAACATGCCGATTTTACCTATGCCGCAAAATTTGCCCGGAAACTGGCAAAAAAAGTACTTCTTGAGGGGCTGCCGCCGGATACCATTCTCTCTGTCAATATTCCGAATGTAGCGGAATCGCAGATTAGCGGTATTGTAATCACCCGGCAGGGGCGTTCACGCTGGGAAGAGGCTGCCATTGAACGAAACGATATGTTTGGCAACCCCTACTACTGGCTCAATGGAACACTGCGTCTGCTCGATGATACGCTGCACAACGATGAATTTGCCATACGGCACAACTATGTGACCGTCACACCGCTCTCATGCGATCTGACCAACCACGCGCTTATCGGCGCCCTTGAACAATGGAACCTGCAAAAATAAAAGAGTGAACACCTTTCTTCTTGAGTACAAAAAGATCCTGACACCGAAAAAAGGATTTTCAAAGCTTTTTCGTGACTATACATCAGAGGGCTCCGAGCGCTCGGATTTGGTCTCTGAGTGTTTTCACCTTGATTACCAGAGAGAGGCGGATTACTATCGACAACTCGGATTGCTTGGCTCGAGAACATTCGACCGTGACGCCCTTGTGCGCCTCCTTTCGAAACAAAACACCCGCTACGGAGCCACAGAGCTTCACCTCCGGGAGATTGAAAAACTCCGTTCCCCGCGATGTATGGCCATTGTTACCGGGCAGCAACTCGGCCTCTTTACCGGTCCAATCTATACCATCTACAAAGCTTTGACTGCCATTATTTTTGCAGAACGGCAGAAAGCACTCTTTCCTGAATACGATTTTGTGCCAATATTCTGGCTTGAAGGTGAAGACCATGACTTTGAAGAATCGGCCCACACAGCAATTTTTTCTGAAAACCAGGTTGTTCACTTCCGGCAGGAGCCGTACCGACGCGTGGCGGAACAGATGGTTGCCAACAGTTGCTTCGGCGAAGAGATTCATGATACCGTCGAGGAATTTCTTCGGCTCCTGCCTGATTCCATCCACAAAGAGAGCGTCTCGACTATCCTCAGGGAGCACTATTATCAAGGAAATACCTTCGAGATGAGCTTTGCCGGCACCATGATGCGACTCTTCCGGGAACAGCCGCTGATTCTGCTCTCAAGCCAGGATACCGGGTTCAAAAAGCTTTCATCCAAAATTTTTTTACAAGAGCTCTCGTCCTCGCCCACCTCCTCCTATAATGTGATTGCACAAAGTTCACGCCTCGAACAACTCGGCTACAATGCACAAACAAAACCAAGATCAGTCAATCTTTTTCATATCAACCATCTTGGCCAGCGGCAAAAAATCGAACATCCAACAGAGAACTTTTTCTCAATTTTACCCGAAAAACAGAGTTATTCAAAGCACCAACTGCTTGAACTCTGTCAGGAGCACCCTGAACAGTTCAGCCCCAACGTCGTCCTCCGGCCAATTCTCCAGGATTACGTCCTGCCGACCTTTGCCTGCATTGCCGGACCTGGAGAGATCAGCTACCTTGCACAGTACCGGAAAAATTACGAACACTTTGGCATCACCATGCCGTTTATCATTCCCAGAGGGAGCTTTACCCTTGTTGAGCCAAAAATAAGCCGCATCATGGACAAGCTGCTCCAGGTAATCGGAAAACCAGGCGTTTCGCGCAAACAAATATACAATGCCGTATTCAGTGACCTGCAGCAACTGAAAAAAAATGCGGTTGGCATCGCTGAAAATCCTCAACTTGAGGCTCTGTTTGAAGAAGCGAAGATGGAGATCCGCCGGGCTTTTGCCTCCCTTGAGCCAGTACTTGCCAAGATAGACACCACTCTTGAACCGATGCTGGCCGCATCGAAGGCCCAATCGGCAAAAATTATCGAAAATATTGAACAGAAAACATGGAAGGCAAGCCGGCGCAAACATGAAGAACTTCTTGAGCAGATCCTGAAAGCAGAAACCGCATTTTTTCCGGACGGATTGCCCCAGGAACGACTCATTAACATTTTTTATTATCTCAACAAATACGGCATGGAGCTGATCGACACCCTGAAAAATCTGCTGAGCGGACATGCAACTGAAGCACATATCATTGTGGAACTGTAAGAGTCGCAAGCCTTATTTGCTACACGTATTCTGCCCCTCCTCCTTTTGCAGCAGATGACAGCAGTTGCAGACAAAACTTAGAAGCTCTTCTTTCGAGGCCTCTTCACAGATTTTTTTTACCGCCATCTCAATCTCCTTGCGGTAACTTTTGCTCTTGAATGATTGCATGCCCCGCTTTTTATGAATATACTGCGAAACTGCAGCGGGCGTCACACCAAGTTTCTTTGCCGCCTGCGATTGGGTTAAGCCAGTTTTAACAAGTTCAATAGCAAGATCAGCCCTGATTTGAGGAAGATAGTACCAGACAGCTTTTTCACAGGGAAATATCACGATAAAACACGTTTAAATTAAACGGGAAGAGCAATCCCCCATTAAAAATTCAGGGAATAACCGTCAGGATAAAATCTTTTGATAATTTCGATAACCTCTTCCAGACTATCTTCCAGATAAATGAATTCAAGATCGTCCGCATGGATATAGCCCTTCTCACGGCACATCGTCTCTTCAATCCAGCGATACAACCCCTCCCAATAACTTTTTCCAATCAATATAACAGGAAAACGCTCGCTTTTCCCTGTTTGTATCAACGTAACCGCTTCCATTACTTCATCAAGCGTACCAAACCCGCCCGGCAAGGCAATAAATGCCTGGGCGTATTTCATGAACATCACCTTACGCACAAAGAAATACTGAAAACTGATCAATTTATTATGATCAATATACCTATTGGGCTCCTGCTGGTTTGGAAGCTTGATATTGAAGCCTATTGATGCCCCGCCGGCACTCTGGGCCCCCTTGTTTGTCGCCGCCATGACACCAGGCCCCCCTCCGGTGATCACCGAAAAGCCTTCAGCAGCAAGCAGGCGACCAAGCTTCTCGGCGAGAAAATATTCAGGGCTATCAGCCTGAACCCTTGTAGAACCAAACACAGCAACTGCAGGATCCGCATCAGACATCATCTCAAAACCACTGACAAACTCCGCCATGATCTTGAAAACCCGCCATCCGTCAGCCATAAAATCAGTTTCCCTGCCTGAACCGACACGCTGCACCGCGCCCTTGCCTGCGCTCTCCTTATCTCTTTCCGGTGAACATCGATAAATGTCCATACACTCACATCCTCTCAATCATATACTACAGTTCCAGAAAATTTCTGATGATTTTTTTACCCTCACTGGTCATGATAGATTCTGGATGAAACTGGACACCATAGAGCAGAAGATGCTCCGAATCCATCCCCATGATTACCCCATCATCAGTCCACGCACGGATAACAAGATTCTCCGGAAGCGTCTGGCGCTCCACAATGAGTGAGTGATACCTCGTTGCCACAAACGGATTGTCAACACCGGTGAAAATCCCCCGGTTATCATGATAAACCTGCGAGGTCTTGCCATGCATAATCGTGGCAGCACGCACCACCTTGCCACCCAAAGCAGCACCGATCGACTGATGCCCCAGGCAAACCCCGAGGAGAGGAATTTTACCCTTTACAGCATGAATCAGTGGCACCGATACACCAGCTTCAGTTGGAGTGCCTGGACCTGGCGAAATAACAATCTTTTCAGGGGCAAGCGCGACTATCTCCTCTACAGAAAGCTCGTCGTTGCGGTACACCTCAACTCTCTCCCCCGACTCTCCAATGTACTGTACCAGGTTATACGTGAAAGAGTCATAATTATCGACAACAAGAATCATGCCTATCCATGCTTAAAAATTAGACAAATAACCGCGATTCGCTCTCCATGCCGGCAACAAAACGGAACATCAATTCGTAGCTGCTGCTCATCACAACCTGACGACGCTCCATAACCCTTCGTGCTGTTTCAACAGCCTTTTCAACCTGATATGGTTCAAAACCATCACTACCTCCCCAGGAAAAAGAGGGTACCTCTTTTGGAGGAAATCCACCACCAAAAATGTTCGCTCCGGTTCCAACAACAGTTCCGGTGTTGAACATCGAATTGATGGAGCACTTGCTGTGATCACCCATCAGCAGACCGAGAAACTGCAGGCCGGTATTCTGCAATCGTCCATTGTGCAATAATTTTATCCGGCTGTAGTTATTCTTGAGATCACTCGTGTTGGTGCCCGCGCCAAGATTACACCATGATGAAATGTAAGAGTGACCAAGAAAACCGTCATGCTGTTTGTTGACAAATGGCTCAACAAGTGAATCCTCGACTTCACCCCCAACTCTCGACGCAGTCCCCACAGCAACGTTGCTGTAAAGTTTTGCACCGATTTTTACCCTCGACCATGGAGCAAGATAAACATTCTGCATCAGCACAGCCTGCGGGTCAACAATCGCGCCAGCCCCGACTGCTACAAAACCATCATCCGCATCGAGCACCGCGCCAGCCCGAACAACAGCTCCAGGAGCAACATAAATATTTGAACGATTGACAATCGCCGCCGAAGGGTGAACCTCTCCTTCAAAACGCCCAAGCTCAAGCGTTTCTGCATCCCGCAAAAGCTCATCGGAATGAAACGCGATCATATCCCAAAGATGCGTGATAACGCGAAACCCCGTAACCACCTCTGTAACGAGCTCTCCGGCAAGGGCTGATGTATCAATAAGGTCTGGCAATAGACCTTCACCATCAATGATCAGGGCACTCGGTACTCTTGCAAAGAGCAGGTCATCTCCCTGCATGTAAGCCGTTCCAGGCTCAAATTCGCCCTTGATAACGGCTCTTGAGGCTGCCTCATCAAAAACTATACGACCGTTGACCAGCAATACATCCTTATCTTCAAGCTGGTTGACCACACTTTCGGGGTGCTGTTCAGCATAAAAAGGAGCAAGATAACGGCGAAGATGCCATGTAAGCGCCACCTCTCCCCGGGTAGAAGACTCAAGCTTTTCCTGAAGGGAGCGAAATCCGGTACGAAGAGCATACACCGGTTTAAGGTTGACAAGAGGCTTCAGCCCCAGAACCCTGGTGTCTTCAAAAACAATAACCTGCATTTGTAAGCGGCGTATTTTAAGATTTACCACCAATCATTAATACTTATTGTATCTCTATATTTTAAAACAACTTTTCTAACTTGCCCATTACTATCCTTTTCTTTTTCGCTTTAAAAGTTACTTTAAGCTCTGTTACTTATTTGTGCAGGGATAACACGAATGAAACAGATATAAAGGTAAGCATGGGCGTAAAAATTCAAGAAAAAACAATGGCTGATGGCAATATCAGTTTTCTCATTGACGTTTATCACAAAGATTATGGCTGTTTTCTTCAGTCCACAGGAATAAAGACAAATCAAAAAAACCGTAAGCTCTATAATCAGTCAAAAGTTGAAGTTCTGGACAAGATACGAATAATAGAAAAAGATTTACAGTTTGATGCTGCTGCACTTTTCAATCGGAAAGCAATGTCGGTGGAGGACTTTGTCGAGTTTTTCAGGTCAGTCGTCTATACAGAAAAAGCCTGATTGCTCTGCTGAGGCGAGCGCACTGAAAAAAGCCGTCTCCTTCAGCGGTGGTATCGTGTTGTTCGAGAAGTTATCTCCGGGATGGCTGGAACAGCTCAAAGCTTATAATTCAGAAAGTATCTCGTGTCCTCATTTACCTAACGTATAGCTAACCGGGCGCGGCCCACGAAAACTTAAAAAACGATAAATTGCCAAATGGCCGCGCTCCGGTTGAGTGCAATGTCAGGCCGGATGAAACCCGCACATCCGGCTATCTAGCTTTGTTGATGGCGGATTACCTAAACAGCGAATCCGCCTTACAGGTTACGGGTTTACCTTCGCTCCTCGTGGTGCCACCCCGTAGCAAAGTTGAACCACAGCGCGTGGATGTGGCCGTCGGCGGAGCGAAACAGGTTATGCTGCTCGACCACCTTGCCATCGACGAAGGCATAGCCGAACGGGTCGCCCACTGCTGGGGGGATGCCCGGCAGCAGCATGGTGCGGTCCTCGTGGTGCCACCCCGTGGCGAAGTTGAACCACAACGCGTGGATGTGACCGTCGGCGGAGCGAAACAGGTTGTGCTGCTCAAGCAGGCCGCTTTTTTTGTCGATGAAGGCATAGCCGAACGGATCGCCCACAGCGGGAGGGATGCCCGGCAGCAGCTTGGTGCGGTCCTCGTGGTGCCACCCCGTGGCGAAGTTGAACCACAACGCATGGATGTGACCGTCGGCGGAGCGAAACAGGTTGTGCTGCTCAAGCAGGCCGCTTTTTTTGTCGATGAAGGCGTAGCCGAACGGATCGACCACTGCGGGGGGGATGCCCGGCAGCAGCATGGTGCGATCCTCGTGGTGCCACCCCGTGGCGAAGTTGAACCACAGCGCGTGGATGTGGCCGTTGGCAGAGCGAAACAGGTTGTGCTGCTCGACCACCGTGCCACCGACGAAGGCATAGCCAAACGGGTCGCCCACTGCGGGGGGAGCTCCTGCAGAAAAGGTCATATTCACGCTTGAGGCCGATATCTGCGACATATTCAAGCCCGAGTTACTGCCGTTCCACCATTTAGCACCGGGACTCGTATCGTCCGCAAAGCGAATAGCTTGGGGAGACGCATACAAGTCATTATTATCACCATAATTAATACCGTGCTCTAATTGGAACTGATTGTCAGCCTGCACAAGCGCGCATTCGTAGTGATTGACAGAACTCATTTGCTCATTGTTATTGCTGCCCAATTCATCGATATGCCAAATTGCGAGACCAGCATCAGGCAAAGCAATATCCCTTCCCTGCTGTTGACGGTTTTCGACAATAAAATATTCCGATGCCTTATTCGGATTGGTATAGATAAAGAAACTGTTATTTCCCGATGGAACCGTGAATGTTCCCGCTGCGATTGCCGTCACTTGATTGGCCCAACCCGCCTTATATTTGAGATAGGCGCAAATTTGGACAGGGTTTTTGCTGTTGCCGCCCCCATAGGCCATAAGACAGAAGTTCCCGTCTCCCTTAGACTCATAACCATAATCATAAAGGTCAGGGAAGTCGCAAAGCATGTGACCATTTTCATGGCAGTAAGTGTGGAGGGATAGCTCACTGCCTATATTGGTGATCTGATAGTCGGAAAACTTTTTGCTTGCTGTTGCGGAGTATTCGGACGATAAAGCAGAGGAATGTGGCCACAACCCCTTGGCCCAGTTGTTTACCGTATCTCCAGCGTAAAAAACGTTTAGGGCGAACACATATCCACCGCTATCGCTACTCAGTTGATTGAAATTGAAGTTTTGCGACTTGAGATTGTCGAGCGCCTCCTTGATCAACTCTTGCGCTCGAGTACCATAGGAAATGGTTTCATCAGTATAGTATGAGCGTTTATTTTTCGCAGTATAGTAAGCTGTAACTATAGTGGTGTATTTAAGGCGACCTCCCGAGTTATCAAAATAGTAATCATACACCGAGCCATTATTACCAGAGTTACTATAATTGTGTTTATTGCAGAAGTCGGTAACTTCCTTCTGAGTAATAGAACCTGATACGTCAGGAAATTGGATCAGCAAGCATAGCCCAACGTAGCTGCCCGTCCTGGTGTGTTGCGGGGGCGCGGGTTCCGGACCACCAGTCATTAACATCCTCTGTTGCAACTCAGATCGCCTAAGATCACGACGGATTTCCCATCGGCGTTTTGGTCCAAGCGCCTCGCGGGCAGCCATCGAGAGTGCTCTTACCTGTTGCGGATGAACGCGAAGATGCGGTGCAAATCCCAAACTTCGCGGATCGACAGTCCCGACCCTGGCACCGCTTGATTGCATTTCGAGCTGGTCTTCGGACAATTTTCCATAGTGGAAAAAACCGCTTACAGGATCCTGAACTACAGTAAAACCGTCAGCAGTTTCAAACCTGGCGAAGTGTTCATCCCCCCATCCATGGACGGAAACTTCAGTTCCATCAGGATTCTTGAAGGTGAATACTTTATTGACAAATGGCATTGTCATGTCTGTTCTCCTAATTTATGTTATTGAAATGTACACTGGCCTAAAAATGCAAAACGCATGGGAGTATTGGGTAAACCAAGGGCTGCTACAAGATCCGGATAGAACCTTTTCAATTCTCTTTAACTAATCAATAGCACCACCTCCTTTGAAGACGGGATAACATTGCTTAGACTAATCTGCCTGATTCTGAAAAAGCAGATAGTTCCTTTCTGTATAAGACGACTTCCAAGTTATTGCTAAAAAATAATCTAAGTGATTATTTTAAAATAACATATAACAACAACGATTATTTATTATCCCGGTTTATACAGATCAGCCTAAAACGATACAAGATCAATTAAAACCTTATTCGCTCTTGTTGAAGGTATGGATTATAGCAGTACAGACTTGTGTTCCTCAACGTAGGATATTATTAACAATTGTTACGAAAAAAAAAGCAAATATCAAAGTTTTCTGGTAATATTTCCGCGATTGCTAAGTAGCGCCTTTGCTTCAACGCCGCTCTACTCTTGCCTGGCAATTCACAAAAGCGTCCCGCCGTTATCAGACTGTCTGCCAGCCTGCTGCTATAGCGCTGTATTTATTGCGGTTTATTTTTGAAAAGTCATGGTCTGGTCTCGAACTGGTAGTGGCTAATGGGAAGATCAAGTTCAAAACGGTATATGGCGGAAGAATTCCTGGCTTTTTTTTCATGCCTGAAATCGAGCAACTTTGTATTTTTATTGTTACTTTTCCGTTACTTGCCGAGGGTAAATTATTGTATTATATGGGTCGGTTACGACAACCAGCATAAGACAAACGCACTATACTCTAAATCATTTCACGTTGCACGCCTGCCACAGAAGAGTAAAAAAAGCCGGGAACTTGCCCGGTCTTTAACGAAACTGCTCCTTTGTCAAAAATTCATGTAAAACGCATATATTAAAATGATTTTTAAATGGATACTGGTGTCTGTTCAAGTGCGGCAGTAAAAAGTACCGTGACGAACATGAACCCATAATAATTTCTACTATTCATTCAGGAAAAGAGCCCTACAGAATGATACCTCAAAACTCAACGGTTACAGGCGCCCTTGAAACGATATCAAAGAGCCACTGGAAAAGCCATCACCCTGCTGCAGGATATACCAAGTGGATGAGTGTGATTGATGGCAATATCGTGCACACTTGGGTTGAGGTTAACGCAGGGCAAAATATTGTCCTTGACTTTATGGACAGCGAACTGTTGCAACTTGTGCTCACAGAATCTGCTCTCCTGAACAAGCAGTTTCACATCCTGTTCGATCTGGCCCATATCTCCAGCATTACCTTCGAATACAAAGAGGCTATTACCGATCTCTTTTTTAACTGGAGCCCGATTCTCGGTGTCGTAGGTTTTTATAATATTGCAGACTCCATGAGCATAATCGTTGAAACTTTTGCAGCAATCGCTCCTGAAGCAATTTGCGTCATACTGGCCGAAACCTATGAAAAGGCCATTAAATATATCATTGCATTCAAGACAGGAAAACATGCATCCATGGAACACTGCTCCGAGAAAAAAACCGCAGATCAAGCATTAATAAAACGGTTTCTTGAGGCCGTTGCACGGATCTCCTGGCTTGATATGCTTGACGAGCAAATATTGACGCCACCGCCTGACCACCACTATTATCCATTTTTCAAGGCAATAGACTCCTTGCGCTCTGACCTTATAGCAAGGGAAGCAAAAAAAGAGAGTGAACTGCAACTGCTTAAACAGGACTTTGAATATCGAATAACCCAGATGGTTATTAAAATAAATGCACAAACGGAGGTGAACAAAAAATCCAGTCGCGACATGGAAAACGAAATAGGCGCTCTTACAAGAAGAATTGAGAGTCAGGATATTGAACTGACAAAACTTACGACGGTCATTACAGACAATAAACACAGGTTGCGTGATCTTCTTGACCAGATAGGCTCACTGGAAATTGATCCCGGCGTTAAAAGCACCATCACCAATTCCTGCCTGAACCTTCTTGATAAAGCGGTTATCGAAAAACAACCGGACATCGAACTGAGGAGGTCCGATTTACTTTTTTTATCCACAATGCAGAAAAAATTCCCCGACCTCAGCCCTCGCGAACTGAGGATAAGCCTGCTTGTCAAGTTGAACTATGACACCTTACAGATTGCGAGTGCCATCGGTCTGTCAGCAAGAGGGATAGAAAGCATCCGCTACAGAATACATAAAAAGCTTGGCCTTGGAAAACACCAGTCAATCAAGAGCTTTTTTTCAGAGCTCCCGATTCCATTGTAAGACGCCTATCGCACAGAAATTCCGTGTGGAACAACCGAAATCACAATCCTGCCGGAAATATTATCATAGACCTCCCCGTCCAAATGCATAACATCCGCTGCATCGAGCTTTACCTCCACACTCTTCGCCTTGCAGTAAAGAACCTGTGAATCGCTGATATGGGTGCCGCGAAGATATTTGAGCACATAGCCGAAAAACTGATGTTTTGGCACCGCCTTGAGAATACAGACATCGAGCAGACCGTCCGACAACTCAGCATGCGGAGCTATCCTGAATTTACCTCCTTCAACTTTTCCATTCAAAACAGAAAAAACAAAAACCGGCACGTGAAGTTCGATGAGAGAATCCTCAAGAGTAATCTTGATACCCATGGTTATAGGCTCGTAACCAAAAAGGACACTGATAAGCGCATAAACGTAACCAATTTCTCCTTTTAACCAGGTTGACTGTTGAACGCTTTTTGCAATTCTTCCGGTAAAACCGATGCCCAGAGAGTTGATAAAATAGCGATGCCTCGCATTGCCATAAGAAACACTGCCAAGATCAACAGTTTTGCTCTCAACATTAAACAAATGGGCGATCCCCAAGTCTACCCTGTTTTGGGGAGAGTGTGTTTTGACAAAATCATTTGCCGACCCGATCGGCAGAATTCCGACCGTAACACCTTTTCCAGCAACAGCATTGACCACTTCATGAAGCGTTCCATCTCCACCGCACGCAATCATGCAGGTACCTGCCGCGGTCTCAGAACGAGCAATATCGCCCGCATGTCCTGCACAAGTTGTCGTAAAGAGAACCGAGTCTTTCCTTCCCGAGAGGAGAGCTTTTAGCCATTCAGCCCTGCGCGAAGCACGCCCCTTGTCTGCTGCAGGATTAAAAATAAAAATATAACGGGAGAGGTTTTTCGTCATACTGAAAACTGAAAAATAAGCTCAACAAGTCTATGCCTGATTTATTACACTGGCAAGATAACGGTAATGATCGAACATCTTGACAAACAAATAATCCACCCTCAGTGCTTACGTGCCTGTACATTTTCAACAAACTATCCGCCCAACCGTATACAAAAAAAATAGCTGTTGAGCAGTATAAAGCAAAGCGCAAACGTGTTTTTACACAGAACTACAAATATATTTTGCATTATTATAAAAAAAAGCGAATATTACGGTTTGTAACACGTCGGTCACATGGAACTCAGGGACTGGCAGTGAGTGAAAGAAAAGTTGTTCTGGCACCGTTAGTCATTGTGTTTTTCGTGTTCTGTGGAAAACCAATCGGGAATTGAGGTGACCAAATCAGGAAAATGAGGTGAACTGGGAGGAACCCTCATGTTGTATACGGCAAATCCTTCAAGCTGTTTCGAGAATCTGCCGTTTCAGGGACGTTGAACAGCGTAAATATGTTACCATAAAACTGAATAACCCGGATGATAAAATGAACGCACACGTAGAAGAAAACAACAAAAGCAGTGTTGATTACGAAAAAGAGATTGCTGTTCTTCGTAACAGAATTGCGAATCAGGATTTGGAACTGACAAGAGTTTCCACAGCGATTGCTGAAAAAACAAATTCATTGCGCAATCTTCTTGACCAGATACATGCCCTTGAAATCGATACCACGGTAAAAAGGTCGATGACTGATTCCTGTTTGAGCCTTATTGAGACCGAGACTATTGAAAAACGTCTAAACATAGAGCTCACTGAATCTGACTCTGTCTTTTTGTCGAAACTGCAGAAAAAACATGCTAACCTCAACCAGCGTGAGCTGAGAATAAGCCTTCTTGTAAAACTGAACTACGACACCAGGGAGATTGGCCGCTCTGTTGGCATCTCAACAAGAGGAATGGAAAGCATCCGCTACAGAATGCACAAAAAGCTCGGACTTGGAAAACACCAGTCTATCAAGACCTACCTTTCAGATCTCGCTGTTGCGATGTAAGCCATTGCGTACGCTTGGGTACATAAATCAAAAGCCTCTGTTTCACCTCGAAGCAGAGGCTTTTGTGCATCCACACCCTGCCGGTTATATGCATTCCGGGGCTGAACGGGATGCCATAATTTTGGGATTGTTGCATCGCTCACCGCTGAAATCAGGGCGGGATGACCCCGCCCCTACGGATATAAAATGGGAGAAAACAGGGTATCAGCGGCCCATGATGACAACGGTTTTGATATTGACGAATTCCTTGATGCCGTAGATTGAGAGCTCGCGACCGTATCCGGACTCTTTCACACCGCCGAAAGGAAGACGCGGATCGGATTTTACCATGCTGTTGAT
Organism: uncultured Chlorobiaceae bacterium; assembly: GCA_903882665.1. Classification (GTDB taxonomy): domain Bacteria; phylum Bacteroidota; class Chlorobiia; order Chlorobiales; family Chlorobiaceae; genus Chlorobium. Next base: position 61,582 of record CAIRXW010000023.1, read on the forward strand.
AAAACAGTTCCCGACATCAAGCCGGTCGGCAATGGCCAGTGCCCGTTCACGGTTGGCGGAAAAAATGGCTGAACCCAGTCCGTAAGGGGTGTCGTTGGCAATCATGACGGCTTCATGGTCATCCTCTGCTTCGATAAGGGTTGCAACCGGCCCGAAAGTCTCCTCGCTGCAGGCCGCCATCCCCTTGCGCACCCCCGAAAGAATGGTTGGAGGATAGAAAAAGCCTTTACGGGAAGGAATTTCTCCTCCACAAAGCAGGCGTGCACCCTGGGCAACGCTCCGGGAAACCTGATCGTGAAGCTGCTGGCGAAGATCCAGGCGCGCAATCGGCCCCACCTCAACCGCCGGATCAAAGGGGTCACCCATGATTGCCGACTTCATGCGGTGCAGAAAAAGGGATTCAAACTGCTCCATGACGGAGGTGTGCACAATAAAGCGCTTGGCAGCGACACAGCTCTGGCCGCTGTTCAAAAGGCGAGCCGCAATGCACTGCTCAACCGCCACGGCAAGATCGGCATCATCAAGCACGATATAGGGGTCGCTGCCACCCAGCTCAAGCACACTTTTTTTCAGGGCACGTCCCGCTTTTGCTGCAACAGCACGGCCAGCAGCGGTACTTCCCGTCACCGATACCGCCTTGACGGCAGGATGGTCAATCATGAAACCGGTCAGAGCATCAACATCTTCAAGAGCGATATGCACGGTACGGTAGAGGTGCCCGGGGAAACCTGCCTCCCGGAAAAGCTCCTCGATAGCAATGGCCGAACCAGTCACATTGGGCGAGTGCTTGACGATAACAGCATTACCTGCCATGATGGCTGGTGCGGCAAAGCGGAAAACCTGCCAGAATGGAAAATTCCACGGCATGATTCCAAGAACAGGGCCAATCGGCTCACATTTTACCACTCCCCTTGCCCCGCCGTCAAGGTCGATCTCTTCCGGCTTTAAAAAGAGTGGCGCCTGCTGAGCATAAAAGTCGCAGACCCAGGCGCACTTCACCACCTCCGCCACCGCCTGGGCAAGCGGCTTGCCCATTTCGCGGCTTATAAGTGCGGCATGGCGCTCCTTCTGGTCGCGAAGGAGCTGCGCAAGGTGCCTCATCAATGCACTGCGTTCCTGCATGGAAACCTCTCTCCATGAAAGGTAATCCTGATGGGAAACGCTCAATATCTCTTCAATCTCGCCGGATCTCATGGTCTGATATTCGGCAATCACCTCTTCAGTCGCCGGATTGAGGGTAAGAATCATGGGTAAGAATGGTTCATGATGGCAAAAGCTGTTCAACCTGAGACGTTGTCCGGAAAGATCAACTGTCGCGGTCAATACTCTCATAAATTGCAAGATAACTTTCGTAACGTTCCGGATCAATTCGGCCCGACTCAACAGCCTTCAGAATGCCGCACTCCGGCTCCACCGTATGCGTACATGAAGAGTAGGCACAATCAGGCATAAAAGCGAGAAACTCCTTGAAATAGAAACGCAGGTTTTCGCGGGTAATCCCTGAAAGATTGAACTCCCTTATCCCCGGGGTATCAATGATGTAGCCTCCACGGGGCAAAGGCAGCATGATAGAACTGCTTGTGGTGTGCAGCCCTTTTCCGGTCTTCTCATTGGTTTCACCGGTTCGAAGCCTCTCCGAGCCGAAAAGCTCATTGATCAGGGTCGACTTTCCAACCCCCGAGTGACCACTGAAGGCAGAAAGCTTGCCGGCAAGAACCTTGCGGAGAGCCCTCATTCCGTTTTTCTCTTCGGCACTTGTATAAAGAATCCGATAATTAAGGGCGTGATAGGGCTTCATCAGCTCTCTTGTCTCTGTCGAATCATCAAGATCCATCTTGTTGACCACAATCACCGTCTTCAACTGCTCCGATTCGGCAAAAACCAGATAACGGTCGATCAGGCGGGTACTGAGCGGAGGGTCAAAGGCTGAGACCACCACCACCAGTTGATCGATATTGGCGGCAATCACCTGCACCTTCTCCTTGCTGCGGTTCCGGCGAAGATCCCTTTTTCGTGTCAGGGCACTCCGGCGACGCTCCACAAGCGTAATAACCGCTTCAAACAACTCCGTGCCTGTTTCAGTCTCTTTCAGCACCACCCGGTCACCGACCGCAACAAGGGATGAAAAATCATTCTCCGTCTTCGTTCCGGGGAAAGTACGGCACCTGAACTCCTCACCCCCGTCGGTTAGAACCATATATGTTGAGCCGGTAACTTCAATAACCATACCGCCGCTCACCCCTCCAGCCTCTCTATTACGCTCCATCTTCACACTGCTCCGCTCCCCTTCTTTATAAAAAAACTACCCGATATCCGCCAGTGCGAACCGGTCATGATAATGATGCAGATAACACTCCCGTATCATACTATGCCCTGCACCCCGCAACTGGCAATCCTCTTCGACAAGCTTGAATGCCGCCGCGCGTGCCGACTGCATGATATCAAAATCCTTGTTCAGATCGGCAACCCGTAATCCACTCAATGTCCCGGACTGCTCTTTTCCAAGAATATTTCCCGCTCCCCTTATTTTAGCATCAATTTCAGAGATAAGGAAACCATCCGTCGTTGACTCCATGGCCGAAAGCCTTTCGTGCGCCTCCGCCGTCATTTTCGCATGAAGCAGAAAACAGGTGGAACGCTGCTCTCCCCGGCCAACCCGCCCCCTGAGCTGATGCAGTTGGGCCAGACCAAAGCGTTCGGCATGTTCAATAACCATAACCGTCGCATTCGGCACGTCAACACCAACCTCAATCACCGTGGTGCCCACCAGCAGATCAATCTCGCGGCGCCGGAACTGCTCCATCACCCTCTCCTTCTCATCCGGCGTCAGTTGGCCATGAATCAATCCAAGACGCAGATCAGCAAACAGGGTGACAGAAAGCTCCTGATAACTCTCCACCGCAGCTTTCAGATCCATTTTTTCCGACTCCTCAACAAGAGGATAGACAATATAACCCTGTCTTCCTTCCGCGATCTCGGCACGGAGATAACCATAAACTTTCATCTTCTCCTCTTCAGGGCGCACAACAGTCCTGACCGGTATCCGTCCGGCAGGCATCTGGCGAATAACCGAAACATCAAGATCACCAAAAACCCCCATGGTGAGGGTTCTCGGTATCGGTGTCGCCGTCATCAGCAGCACATGCGGATGTGTCGCCTTCTCCTGCAACGCCTTGCGCTGCAACACCCCGAAACGGTGCTGCTCATCAATAATCACAAGGCCAAGGCTGTTGTAGCTCACCCCCGGCTCAATCATGGCATGGGTACCGACCGCAATATGCAGCTCTCCCGAACTGAGTGCCGCAAGCACCGCCTGGCGCTCCTTTTTCCCCTGCTTCCCCGTCACCATGCCAACCTGCACGCCAAGCGGATTGAAAAAACGCTTCATAACCAGATAATGCTGCACCGCCAAAATCTCGGTAGGAGCCATAAAGGCCGACTGCAACCCGTTATCAACCGCAAGAGCCATGGCAAACATGGCCACAATGGTTTTTCCCGAACCGACATCGCCCTGCAGAAGGCGGTTCATCGGGCTGCCGCTTTTGAGGTCGCGATAGATTTCACGAATGGCATTTTTCTGGGCCTCGGTCAAGGTGTATGGCAAGCTCGCATGGAGCTTTTGGGTCACCTCACCGGAGTGAGTAAACTTTGCCGCCGCCTTGTTTCGCCTGATTGCACTGTGACGCAGCGCAAAGAGGAGCTGGGCATAAAAGAGCTCCGTCCACTTCATCCGGTAACGAGCCCTTGCAAGATGCTCATGCGAAGAGGGAAAGTGAATTTCACGATAAGCCTCCGCAAGCGGCATCAGAGCGTTGCCCGCAATCATGGACGAGGTCAGATTCTCATCCTTGCCTGGGGTACACACCTCAAAAGCACGGGCAACAAGGGTGCGGAAGGGCTTTGAACCGAGACCCGCCTGCTTCATCGCATCGGTTGACGGGTAGAGGGGAATAATCTGGCCGGTATTGTAAAGCTCCAAATCGCTGCACTCCCCGCTGCGCGACTCAATAATATCAGGGCTGAGACGGTCAAAATCAGGGTGCTGCATCTGCGCATGATGGCCGAAATAGCTTATCTTTCCATGAACAGCAAGCGATTCACCCTGCACAACGCTGCGGGAGAAGTAGCGGACACCCCTGAACCAGGTCAGTTCAAGCACACCGGTGGCATCGCCAAGCCACGCCTTGAAACGCGCCCGACCGGGACTATCCCCGTCGAGCTGTGTCTTTATCACTGTACCGACAACGGTCACCGTTTCACCATCCGCAAGCGCTCCGATACTCTTCATGGCTCGCCGGTCGAGATAACGACGCGGAAAATAATCAAACAGGTCATCAAGGGTCAGAATACCAGCCATTTGCAGAATTAATGCCTTTTTTGTGCCGACTCCCTTGAGCCAGGTGATTGCGGTGGTACCGGTCATCTTAATGGTTGTAACTCGATTGAAATTCTTGTATATTTCCGCCTTTACTATTTTACCGTCAGTCATATCATTTATTGTACGACAAAGTCAACGAAAGTCATGAAACAAGATATTCATCCAAAGTATACCGAAGTCACCGTCAACTGCGCAAACTGCGGCAACGCCTTCGTCACCCGTTCAACCCGTGCAACCATCAAGGTTGACATCTGCAACAACTGCCACCCCTTCTATACCGGAAAGCAGACCCTTGTCGATACCGCCGGACGCGTCGAACGCTTCAACAAGCGCTTTGCAAAATCAACAGCAGCACAGGCAAACGCCTGACTCTAACCCATCGGAACCGCTATGAGTGTCAGAGAGGTTTATCAGAAAACTGAGCCGAAGATGAAAAAAACCATCGAGGCGTTTCAGCATGAAATCGCTTCGATCAGAACCGGAAAGGCGACAACAACACTGCTCGACCGTGTCAAGGTAGAGGCTTATGGCCAGCAGATGCCGCTGAAACAGGTCGGCAACATCAGCGTGCTTGATGTCCACACCCTTATTGTCCAGGTCTGGGACAAATCAATGGTATCGGCCACCGAAAGGGCTATCCGCGATGCCAACCTTGGGCTCAACCCTGCCGCCGACGGCCAGAACATCCGCGTCAGCATTCCCCCGCTCACCGAAGAGCGCCGCAAAGAGTTTGTCAAACTCACCAAAAAATTTGGCGAGGACTCAAAAGTATCCCTTCGCAACCTTCGCCGCGATATGATTCAGGAGATTGAAAAGCTCGAAAAATCAAGAGCGATCAGCGAAGACGACAAAAACAAGGGCAAAAAGGATGCCGACGAAATGCTCCACAAATTTGAAAAACAGCTTACCGACCTGATCACGCACAAAGAGAAAGAGATCATGGAGGTTTAAGGTAGCTGACGCAAAAGAAGTCATCAGATAAGCGAAAAGCCGGGCATCCCCCGGCTTTCTGCGTTTTTATGAGCGATTCCCAAAAGGTACAACGCGCAGACCTCATGCAAAATAGTCCTTCATCTTTCGGAACACCTCTTTTTTGCCAAGCAGGCCGCTGATCATGCCGAGTACGGTTGCGGCTCCGGCGGCAAAAAAGAGCGGGCGCGAGGAGATGTTGTTGGTATAGTAGATGGCCGGGATTCCCCGCTCCTTGGCAAAACTGTCGAGCGAGGTGGTGCCGATCACAAGATCCGGTTCATAATCAATTACCGCCTGCATATCCTCTTCAAGAAACTTGCGATAGCGAATCTCGGTACCAAGCATGGTGAGAACCTTGTGCTCCTCCTCTCCGAGCGGCATCCTTGCAATGGAGGTGGATGCGTAGGGCACCTCAAGGCCAGCCTCCAGCAAAAGACGAACAAGGGGAAGTTCATTGCCTTCATAGCCGGCAACTATCACTTTTCCCTTCAGATGGCTGAACTGTGAAAGCACCGCACGGGTCTTCTCTGCCTCCTCATCGGCAACAGCCTGAACGGTAACGGGATCGAGATCAAGAGTCTCTCCGATTCGGCGGATCCATTGCGCCGTGGCGTTCGCCCCTATCGGATTCCCCTTCACAATCTTCACACCCTTCTCTTCAAGCAGTGAAACCGTTCTCTCATAAAAGGGGTGGAGCACCGCGCACGCTTCCGCCTGACCGGCCTCGATATAATCTTCAAGTGCCGTACCGGGCAGGGTAATGACCGACTCGACACCGATTTTCTGGAGAACAGCTCCGATGGTCATGGCATCAACCGGAAAAATCTCACCCAGCACAACAAGTGATTTCACTTTTTGCGGGCCCTCAAAACGGCCAAACCGCTTCAGCAGAGTCGCAACGGCAACATCTTTTGCCTCCGGGTGCGTCCTGATCTGGAAGGCTGGCAGGCGCACCAGCAGCACCTCCGCATTGCCAGCCTTCCGGGGGAGCAACTCCTCGGCAATTCCGGCAGTTTCAGCTACGCAGGTGCTGACCACAGGAATAAAGCGCACCGCCGGGTCACGGGCAATCTCCTCTATCGTGCGGCGCACATCGTCAATCATGGTTCCGCCTGAAATCTGCACATTCATCAGTTCAGGCGAGATGATCGATTTGCGCGCGGCATAAAAATGCGATACAAAGGTAAGCCCGTAAAGGCACCCCTGATCGGCAACCAGGCAAACCTGGACACCGTCGATTCTTGTCAGCACCCTCAGCCCACCGAACGCAGGACACATCGATTGGGGATGCAACGCTTTACAGCCCTTTTGTTCCATGAAGCACAACCCCCTTTTGTACCTGTTGGATATAAGCAGCGCCACCAGTTTTTTGAGCCATCTGCCCGATACGCTCTGTCGCGGCACTGCGACTTGAAAACCCGCCACTAATAACCCTGTAATAGTTGATTCCGTTCTGATATGCCGGCCAGATAAAAGCCACAACCCCTTCTGAACGCAGACGTTTCACCTCTTTGCGGGCACTCTCCTCATTGCTGAACGTAACCAGAACAATCGTATAATTTTTCGGGGCAAGAACAAGAGCGTCATTTGCCCCCTCCTTTTCGACAGAAAGAACCGGAACAGAAGGCCTCTTTTCCATTTCATGGTCGTTATGCACAACTGCGGCAGGACTCTCGCTCTGAACAACAGCTCTTGTCATTCTTGCAGGTTGCAGCTTTGTTGAACCGGAAGAGACGGCTTTTGTTTGCATACCGTAGAAAACGGCAAGCAGCAAAACGGCAATGGCACCAACTGCAATGGCACCAAGTGCAAGCGGCACAACATAACGAAACTTTTTCTCCTCTTCTTTGTCCAGCCTCACCTGAGGCGGAGACAACACGACCTCCCGCAGACCCTGATACTCCCTGTTCAGAAGCTCCTCCAGTGATTGTTCCGGAAAAAAGCCATAGACTCCCTGCTCGAAAGCGAACCGGCCAATCCCGTTCAGGCAGACCTCTCGCTGTTGCTGCACAGCGCTGGAAAAAAGGTCGACAAGGCTTTTGCCAAACCGTTCAGCATCATGCAGACTCATGGAGAGCCTCGACATTGCCAGACGAATGGTATCATCAGCACCCGATATCTGGCTGCTGAAGGTGAGCCTGTTACTCGGAGGAGAATAGACAACGGTTGATGTCGTACTCTTTTTTGTTGCGGGAAAATGCGTCACCGTAAACGCACCAAGCCCCTTGATCGAAAGCTTGCGCTCGGCAAGCAGTTCGGCAACTATAGCGGAAGAAAATTGATTCAGAAGAAGCTCGGCCTCCTGCCTTTCAACCTCAAGCAACCCCGCCAGATTTTCTATACAATCATGGTTAGTCATAGCAGCACCAATCCCCGATAACGCGTTCACCTCACACGGTTAACAAAAACCGAATATAACACTTCCACCCTGAAAACATCATCTCTCTGCTGTTTCAAATCCCGCTCGCCCCCTACGAAATAAAATGCTCGAGCTTGATGCCGTTTTTTTTCAACCGGATTTATTCTATACTCCGCAGAGCGAGAATTTTCAACAAACTCTCCCATTCCTTTTATGAGCACAGACATTCTTTCAGTCAGTGAACTGACGCAACAGATCAAAACAGGGCTTGAGACTCTTTTTCCCCAGGTCAGGCTTAAAGGGGAAATATCGAACTGCAAGCGGCATGGGTCGGGCCATATCTATTTGACACTGAAAGATGAGGGTGCCCAGATACCGGCTGTTGTCTGGAAAACCACTGCCAGCCGCCTTGGTGTTACACTGAAAGATGGCATGGATGTTGTCGCTGAAGGACGGCTTGAGGTCTATCCTCCATCAGGCCGTTATCAGCTTATCTGTACGTCAGTCACTGAAGCCGGACAGGGCGCTCTTCAGCAGGCTTTTGCCGAACTCCTTCAGAAACTTGCCAAAGCGGGCTATTTCAGCGCTGAACGAAAGAGAACGATTCCTTCCATCCCGGAAACCATCGGCCTCATCACCTCCTCCACCGGTGCTGTGATCGAGGATATGAGCAAGGTACTCGAACGAAGATTTCCGGCGGCACGGCTCCTTCTCTATCCGGTCAAGGTGCAGGGTCTGAGTGCCGCTGAAGAGGTTGCCGCAGGTATTGCCTGGTTCAACACGGCAAAAAAGAAGCAGCATCGGCCTGATGTGATCATTATCGCACGAGGTGGAGGTTCACTCGAAGATCTGCAGGCCTTCAATGGAGAGGTTGTGGCCAATGCCCTCTATCACTCACTCATACCGGTTATCAGCGCCATCGGCCACGAAACCGATCTCACCATTGCCGATATGGTGGCTGACCTTCGGGCTGGAACTCCCTCCATTGCCGCAGAACTTGCCGTGCCGGACAGCCAGGAGCTGCTCCGCCATATCGGCAATCTCCAGTCAAGGCAGGATCGGCTTCTGCAGGCAAAGCTTGAGGGGGCTGAGCGTCACGTCTATTCGATCTGCAGCAGTTACGCCTTCAACCGTCCACCCCTGCAAATGGAGCAGTTTCATGAGCGGCTCAACTCCCTTGCCGCACAGATGTCACGAAGCATAACAACCCTTTACAGCGAGCGGGTACAGCACTACACTTCCGTCAAACAGCAATTGACCATGCTTGATTACCGTAAAACGCTTGAACGAGGATATGTGCTTGTCAAAAAAGAGGGAAAGTACATGACCGGCACACAAAAACTCAAACCCTCCGACGGAGTGGAACTTCTCTTTCATGACGGAATACTCCCTGCGGTGATCAGCCCCGCAAAGAGTTCCTGATAATGCTGCGCACCAGTTCAAGATCTTCCAGAGTGTTAACCCCTGGATTATCAACAAGCGTTCTGACACACTTGATACGGAAACCGTTTTCCAGCAGCCGGAGCTGCTCAAGTGATTCCGCCTCTTCGAGCATTGAAGGGGGAAGCGCGGAAAATTTTTCCAGCACATCAGCCCGGAAGGCATAGAGGCCGATATGGCGATAGAAGGTGGTTGAGGGGAGCATATTGCGCCGAAACGGTATCGGACTGCGCGAAAAATAGAGGGCAAACCCCCTTGCATCCATAACCACCTTCACCAGATGCGGATCGTTTATCTGCTCGCGGTCATCTGGCTGCAACGCCAGGACGAGGGTTGAACAATCGGGAGGAGTATCGGAAAAGAAGGGATCAAGAGCCAGATCAATATTTTCAGGGCTGATCAAGGGCTCATCCCCCTGCAGATTGAGGAAAACATCCCCTTCGATCTGGCGGGCAGCTTCAGCAATCCGCTCGGTACCGCAGCTTGCTGTTGGAGAGGTCATGACCACCTCTGCCCCGTATGCCTCAAGAACCGCGGCTATCTCATGGCTGTCGGTAGCCACCACAACCCTCTCGGCAAGACGTGATTTGAGTGCCTGGCGCCAGGTACGCACAATCAGCGGCTCCCCTTCAAGATCAGCCAGCATTTTGCGGTCGAGACGGCTCGATTCAAGCCTTGCAGGTATAAGAATGACTGCTTTCATGAAAGAATTTCAAACGAAGGGTTCAAGAATGAGGGCCGCCGCCTCGGAGCTGATCCCCTCAACCATCACGGTTTTTGTCCGGGAACTCTGGCCCGACAGAATGTGCACCCGCGACGGAGGAATATGGAAAAGCTTTGAAAAAAGTGCACAGCACTCCCGGTTGGCAGCATCATCGACGGGCGCAGCTTTCAGGCTTACCTTCAGGCCACCGTTGTAGATGCCGCAAATCCGGCTTCTCGATGAGCGAGGCTGCGCCTTGACAACAAAAAGAGCACTGCCATTTTTTTCGCGAAGTTCAATCACCGACGAACTACCCGATCACTTTTGGCACCTTGAAAAAGCGATCCTGCCTGTCGGGAGCATTCAGCAGTACCTCCGACGAAGAGAGAGCCTGAAGCTCAACATCCTCACGAAGTACATTGACTGCGTCATGAATGCTGCTGAGTGGCAGCACGCCTTCTGTATCAACTTCATTGAGCTTTTCAACATAGTGCAGAATATTGTTAAGCTCGCTGGTCATCGTCAGCATCTCTTCATCACTGAATCGCAGCTTGGCCAATTCGGCGATATAGGCAACATCTTTAGTGGTAACCGACATAAAAAAGCTTCGTAAAATTATAAAAACAGACGGATCAACTCAAATCCCGGTAAAAAAACAGAGTTTGGAGTTTGTTACTACAACATGCAGGCACCTGCACCCTGCTCGTCATTATTGTTTTTCGGACGCCGCTCAATCGGCACAAAAGCCCTCTCCTCTTCACCGAGGTAGATCTGCCGTGGCCTTGCAATTTTCTGCTCTGCATCCTTGACATGCTCAGTCCACTGCGCAAGCCATCCGGGAATGCGGCCAATGGCAAAAAGCACGGGGAACATATCCATCGGAAAGCCCATCGCCTGGTAAATCAGGCCGGAATAAAAGTCGACATTGGGATAAAGCTTCCGGTTAATGAAATATTCGTCCTCAAGGGCAATTCGCTCAAGCTCAAGCGCAATATCGAGCAGGGGACTGCGCCCGGTCACCTCAAAAACCTGGAAAGCAATCTCCTTGATGATTTTTGCCCTTGGATCATAATTTTTATAGACCCTGTGGCCAAACCCCATCAAACGTCCTTCACCATCCTTGACCGATTTAATGAAAGCAGGTATCTTGTCAATCGAACCGATTTTCAGCAGCATGTGAATGACCGCCTCATTGGCTCCGCCGTGCAAGGGGCCATACAATGCAGCACAACCAGCGGCTACGGCCGTATAAGGGTCAACACCGGAACTGCCGACCGCACGAACCGCGTTGGTTGAACAATTCTGTTCATGGTCTGCATGAAGAATAAACAAAACATCAAGGGCATGTTCAAGCACCGGATTGGGCTCGTAGTGATGCTCGGTCATCTTGAACATCATGGAGAGAAAATTGGCCGTATAGCTCAGTTCATTGTCGGGAAGAACGTATGGATATCCAAGACTGTGGCGGAAACTCATGGCTGCAAGCGTTGGTATCTTACCAATAAGACGACGTACCTGAAGCTTGCGCGACTCTTCATTGCAGATATCCTTCGCCTCACGGTAAAAGGTCGAAAGTGCTCCGACCGTACCAACCAGAATGCCCATAGGATGTGCATCATAACGAAACCCATCCATAAACTTGACAATATTGGCATGGGTCATGGTATGATGACGGATATTATAGGTCCATTCAGCCAGCCGCTCCTTGTCCGGCAACTCACCCTTGATCAGCAAATATCCGGTTTCCAGAAAAGAGCTCTTTTCGGCAAGCTGTTCGATAGGATAACCACGATAGCGCAAAATCCCCTTGTCTCCATCAATATAGGTGATTCGACTTTTGCATGAGGCTGTATTCAAAAACCCGGGATCATAGCCCAACAATCCGAAATCTTCATCCGAAACCTTTATCTGGCGAAGATCCATTGTGTTGACGCAACCGTTTTCAAGCGGAAGCTCATAGGCTTTTCCGGTGCGGTTATCGGTAATTGTCAAAGAATTTCTGGAATCTGTAACAGGCATGATGGTCACTGTCTTGATGGTTGAATACCGTTTATAAAAAAAGTTGCAGAAACACCCTCTCTTTTTCGTCGCTCAATATAAACAGAAAAAAACGAAAATAGTTTTTGGATATTACACCCCAGGTTCCTACATTTACAACTTCTTAATGGAGCTGTAGCTCAGTTTGGTTAGAGCGCCTGCCTGTCACGCAGGAGGTCGCGGGTTCGAACCCCGTCAGCTCCGCAGAAAAGAGAAAAAAAGGGAGTGCGACGCACTCCCTTTTTTGTTGTCCTTTTCGGCATTTTATCTTGGTACCAGTTCAACACGACGATTTTTGGCGCGTCCAGCTTCCGTGCTGTTCGATGCAACAGGGGCAAGATATGCTGCCCCGTTTGCCGTAAGGCGAAGTGCAGAAACACCAAAATCCTTGACGAGAGTAGCGGCAACGGCCTCAGCTCTCCGTTTGGACAGCACCGTATTAACCTCATACCCCCCAATATTGTCGGTGTGACCCACAACGTGCAACTTCAAAGCAGGCTGTTTTTTCAGGAGCGTCGCAATTTCCTGTATCGCAGGGCGCGAGGCTGGTTTGATTTCCCATTTATTGGGATCAAAATAAATACCATAAAGAGAGACCTTGCCAACAGCACTCAGTGACTGCGCCATTTCTTCGGCACTGACCGTCACCATTTTCTGCACCATCGGCTGCATCTCAATGATATCGAGCGCAACGTAAGCACCGCGCTTTGCCTTGTAGACCCCATCATTCTTCCCCCATTCCACCGCAATCAGATGCACATAAACATCGCCCTCAGGCCGACTTTTTTTTGCACTGAGCACACAGATCCCTGCCTTTTCAGCCGCATAAAAAACATAGTTGCTGCGGCTGGTCTGAATATCCATGCTTCCAAATGGTGCAAGATAATTACTCCATCTGGTTGCAGCAGGGTCTTTTTTAGAGTCATAAAGAATAACAAACCCCTTGGCAGTAAGCTCATTGCTATAGTTCCTGAACACTTCAAGAGAGCCTGTATCCCCGGCAACCTCGTACCAGATTCGTGTCAATCGCCCTTCCGGCTTCAGGGGCGCTTTAACATACTCCTGTTTTTTGGACTCAAGGTTATAGCGACTGAAGGTAGAAGTCTGCAGCTCATAAGCATCAAAACGCTTTACCTGATAACCAACAATTTCCGAACCAGCAAAACGCCGCAACAGTGGATGATCTTTGGAACCGGCAATGTCGGCAGCGCCAGCATCACTGAACGGCAGCACCGCTACAATGAAAAAAAACAGCAGAATGGCCTTAAGCGCTTTCATGGGGTAATGCTCCCTGGGTTTAATGATAAAAATCACTCTTTTTTGCGTTTATCGCGTACATAAATTGCTTTTGATTGTCCTTCGCCGATAATACGTTCCTCGATATCAAAAAGTTTTGTGGCGGCCAGCAGCTCACCAAGCCTGATATAGCCATAGTTGCGAGGATCAAACTCCGGAGACTGTTTTGCAATATTGCTCCCCGTCGTTGCAAGATGCGCCCAGCCGCTTTCATCAGAAGAGGCCTCAACGGCATTGCGCAACAAGCGCACCAGTCGGGCATCCCGTTTGAGCTCCGTCATCGACTTTTTTGCAATCGATTCGTTTTCATTGATTTTTGCCCGCAAGACTTCGATATAGATAAACTTGTCACAGGCAGAGACAAATGCTGACGGGGTCTTTTTCTCTCCAAACCCATAGACAAAGAGCCCCGACTCCCTGATTCGCGAAGCAAGTTTCGTAAAATCACTGTCGCTTGAAACAATGCAGAAACCATGAAACTTCCCGGTATACAAAAGATCCATGGCATCAATAATCATGGCGCTGTCGGTAGCATTTTTTCCTTTGGTATAGCCGAACTGCTGAATGGGTTGAATGGAGTACTCCAGCAGCACCTCCTTCCAGCTTCTGAGCGCTGTCGAAGTCCAGTCTCCATATATCCTTTTGACGCTCGATGTTCCGTACTTTGCGACCTCCGCAAGAAGACCTTCAATAATTGACGCCTGTGTATTGTCAGCATCAATCAGCACAGCAAGACGCTCTGTTTTTTCCATTGCCATGGCACATTCCACTCTTTTGTTATACAAAAAACCGCAGACGGCATCACGCTTTCACCTTGAAACCCTGCTCCTCAATAACCGTTGTAATCAATGCAATGCTGACTGTTTCAGGTTCATAGTCGACAACAACTGTACCCCTCAGAGAAGAAGCATCAACCTCCCTCACCCCTTCAACCTCTTCAAGAGCCTCCTTGACCAGCAGTTCACAACCGCCGCAACGCATCCCGCTTACCTGTAGTTCATTTTTCATAGTTCTTGATCAATAATCTTATAAATCACCTGACGGAAGAACAACTCTATCCCGCAGAAGCACTCATTGAGGAAGAAGTTACGTACACTACCGGCAATATTAAAATATTTCCGTCAAATCAGGATTGGCAGATCATTCCCGTAGTCGTTATATTGAAGCACTATGAATCCATCACGACCACACACAAGAGCAGGCAGGCAATGCCTTTTTGTGCTCATTCTCCTGGCAGGAATGACCATGCTCACCTCATGCAACCGCACAGAGAATGAGATCAACAGCCTGCAGCAGCAGGTCTGGAAAAATCCCCGGAATGCCAGCGCCTATATGCGTCTCGGAAACGCTTGTGCACGCGCCAGGCGCTACAGCGAGGCCTCAGCAGCATACAAAAGCGCCCTGGCCATCAATCCGGAACTTGATGACGCCTTCCACGCGCTTGCAGCCGTTGCGTTCAACCAGAAAAACTACGGCGAAGCAGAAAAATATTTTCAGCAACACCTTGAACACTCTCCAAAAGACTCCCTGAGACTTTACGATCTCGGTAATGCCCAAATGCAGCTCAGGCAGTTCGACAAGGCGGCCAAATCCTACAGTGAGGCGATAGAGAACAGCGACTCATTTACCGATGCCCACTACAACCTTGCGGTCTGCTATATCCGTACAGGACGCAGGGCCGATGCTGAGGCGATTTATAAATGGCTTCTTGTTAAAAACAATTATCTTGCCATCTCTCTGCAGAAACATCTCAAAAATGAGGCCCGGTGATTAACCCTTTGGAGAAACCTTTATCCATAGAAAAGGCGGTTTCAAGCCTTGCGTCGGTATTACAACTCTATCGTGACGGGCTCACACAACCCCTTCACCGTGACCATGCACAGCTTGTGACATTCCGTCAGCCTCTTCAACCGACAGAGCTCCCAGAATGGCTTTACTGTCAGCCGGTCTATCCACGACTCTACTGGATGAACCGGGAGAGGGATTTTTCCGTGGCAGGCATCGGAGTTGCCGACACCATTTCGTTTAACGAATCGGGCAGCAATAAGGCCAGCTTCGAGCAATTCGAGCGATGCGTCGCTGCCAAAAATCCCGATGCACGCTATTTCGGTGGCTTTTGTTTCAACAATGAGGAAAAACAGGAGGCAATCTGGCAGGAGTTTTCCTCATTTTCCTTTATCCTTCCACTTGTCCAGTTAACCTTTGAGGAGGGCGCATGCACCCTCTCATGCCACCTCTGGCTTGAAACCGGCGACGAGATCGAGACAAAAATCGGTGCAATCACCGAGGTGCTCGATCGCCTTGTATGCCAAACTGATTGCTCGGCACTGAAACTGCCTGAACTGCGGAACATCTCCTATAATCCGGATGAAAACGAGTGGGTGGAGCGGTGCCGGAAGGCGCTGCTCACCTTTGAGTCGGGCGAAATGGAAAAAATCATGCTTGCGCGCCAGACCACGCTCGAATTCAGCCGCAGCTTTTCACCGCTCCTGTTTTTGTTGCTTTATCCCTCTCCACAGAACAACATCTACCGGTTCTACTTTGAACCCGCCGAAAACCATGCTTTTTTCAGCTTTACGCCCGAACGGCTCTACCGCCGGGACGGCAGAATGCTGCTCACTGAAGCACTGGCAGGAACCTGTTCAAAGGAGTCCACCAACGGCAGTGACGATCACGCCTCAGAAATCCTTTTGAATTCTGAAAAAGATATCCGGGAACACAACTTTGTCAAGGAGATGATCTCCCTGGAGCTGCTCAAGATATGCAGCAATATTGATATGGATAAAGAGGTGCAGGTGCTTCAGCTCAATCGCCTTGCACACCTCTACACGCGCTGCAGCGCTGAGCTGAAAGCTGAATTCGAGCACGACAGCGCCGTTTTGGAACTCCTTCACCCCACTCCTGCTGTTGGTGGAGTGCCCAAGGCTCCGGCCATGCTGCATATCATGGAACTGGAACCCTTCAGTCGCGGCTGGTATGCGGCACCTGTCGGCTGGGTAAGCCGGGATGCCGCCGAATTTGCCGTCGCCATCCGTTCCGCTCTTGTCAATGGCCGTTTTGCCTCTCTCTACTCCGGCGCAGGTCTTGTCAAAGGGTCAGACCCTTTTGCTGAATGGGAAGAGGTTGACCAGAAAATAGGAGAGATGCTCGCCATAACCCGGCAGGAAGCATGAACAACCGCCAGATAACCACACTCTGGAGCCAGATCGTCATTGAAGAGCTGATCCGTCAGGGTGCCAGCTTTTTCTGCATCTCGCCAGGCTCACGCTCGACACCCCTCACCATCGCCATTGCAAGAAACCCGAAAGCGCAATGGAAAATGTTTGTCGACGAACGCTCCGCAGCTTTTTTTGCGCTCGGCTACGGGCGGGCAACTGCCAGACCAGCCGTGCTCGTCTGCACCTCCGGCACCGCTGTCGCCAACTACTTTCCTGCCGTGGTTGAGGCCTCAATGGACTTTCAGCCGATGCTTTTGCTTTCCGCCGACCGCCCCTTCGAGCTGCTTGATTGCGGCGCAAACCAGACCATCCGCCAGGAGAACATCTTCGGCGGCTATACGAGATGGAACATGCAGTTGCCTGCACCATCAAGAGATACTCCCCTGAAGGCGCTCCTCTCAACGATTGCTTATGCCGTTGCAAAATCTCTTGGAGCATCAGCAGGCCCGGTGCACCTCAACCAGCCCTTCCGGGAGCCTTTTGAACCGGAACAACCTGACCAGAATGATCCCTGGCTTGCTCCTGTCCAAGAGTGGATTGAAAGCGGAAACCCATTCAGTAGCTCGATAGTACCCGAAAAACAACCCGACAGCAACACCATCTCCATGCTCCGCCAACTGCTTGCGGGAGCAGAGCGACCGATGATCATTGCCGGCAGCATGACCAGCAGGGCAGACGCTCTGGCGGTCAGTGAACTGGCCAATGAGCTGAACATTCCGCTCTATGCCGATTTTTCATCCGGCCTTAGAATGGTTGCCTCTGTCCATCCCTGGCAGCTCCTGCTCCAGACACCCGAATTCCGAAAATCCTTACCGTGTGATCTTGTTTTGCACTTTGGCGGCAACGTCATTGCAAAACACCCGTCAACCGCGCTGGAAGAGTGGCAACCGGAACACTACATTGTCATCAAGCCACAACCCGCCCGCTTCTCCCCCGACCATAACGTCACCTGCCGCATTGAAGCATCCATTGCACAGACAGCCGAAATGCTGAAAGGGTGCCGCGCCACCCCGCCAAAACTCGACATTGACGTGGTTGACCTCTTTTTCAGGAGGGCATCCGAAGAGATTCAAACCGAACTTCTCCCCGACAAACCGGTCACCGACATTTCCGCTGCCCGACTGGTTTCAGAGCTTGTCACCAGCCAACAGGTGCTTTTTGTCTCAAACAGCATGCCCGTCAGGGATATGGACAACTACGCCCAGAGCAGCCATGCAGAAGGCATTCCAACAGCCATCAACCGTGGAGTCAGCGGCATTGACGGCATCATCTCCACCGCTGCCGGTTTTGCCTCTGGGCACCAGAAGCCGGGAACACTGATGATTGGCGACATTGCCTTCCTGCACGACATCAACGCCCTCTCGCTGCTCGGCACACTCCCCGTTCCCATGCAGATCATCGTTTTGAACAACAACGGTGGCGCCATATTCTCCTTCCTTCCGGTCTCAGAATGCTGCGACATCTTTGAAACCCACTTCGCCACCCCCCAGAACTACAGCATCCGGTCAGCCGCCGAAACCTTCGGGCTCGACTACACAGCCCCGCAAACCAACCGGGAATTCAGTGAAGCGTACAGCGCAGCGTGCAGCAGTAACCGAAGCATCGTTATTGAGGTGAAAACCTCCCGAGCAGAAAATGTACTCCAGCACCGTACATTGCGGGAACGAATCATGGCGCTGGCGGAAGAGTATATCTGTCATTAAAAATAATATCGGAGAGATCTGCGCTTTTGGAGGGCAGAAACAGAATTGCCCGGAAAACCTGGCTGAAAAGAGGTTCACCGGGCAATTAAAGAATCATGACATTTCTATGCGTTTAATTCTTGATGCAGCGCACGGACATGCCATCTGCATTGTGTTCGGTGCCTTGAACAAAGGTTGGAAGGTGATAAGAAAGAGCACCATACCATGAGATCGTAGGAGTTGATTCGGAAGAAGACCAGAAAAAGGCGTTTTCACCCATAAAGAAAAAGCCTCCATCGGTGCCTCTCATGCCTCCCGGCATTCCACTGAATCGGCTGCTGTTATCGGCTGTAAAATTGGGCCTGCAGACCGATGAAAGTACATTGCCATCAGGAACACAGACACTGGGCTGGCCGCTGTTATCGGCTGCAAAGTTGGGGCTGCGCCAGAGTGACGGTCCGGTGGATTTCATTTTTCCTCCGGCAACATATACTCCGCCCAACGCTTTTGAGAGTTTTTTAAACTCCTGAGTGGTCGGTATATGCCACCCTTTCGGAGCAAGACCGCGAGGATCGTGCACGGCATACCAGTTATAAAGGCGACCATATTTTCCGTTGTTTGCAGCATCATTTTTGTAGTAGCTCCATGCGCCTTCACCACTTGCTGCGGCATCAAGCCAATCCTGCGTCGTAGCGGCATATCTAATCGTCTCTCCGTTTCGATAACGGCTGACGTCAAGATTCTCCTGCATCCAGACCTGACCGCCTATGGAGACGGTATTGATAGTGTGTCCGTCGATATCCTTCTCTGCCGCCCGGAGATCTGAAACCGAAGTCATCACGGTTATCAGGAGAAGAAGTAATCCGTAGAGTGCTTTATGTGAATATTTCATTGCTTACTGCTATTAACGTTTATTATGTTTTTAATGATGTTATGCCTTGGTTAATCCAACGATGCACCAGGAAATCCTGATGAACCTCACTTTTTCTTTTTTCTCCCGGTTTTAGATTGATAGAGTCTTGATCATCTGCATCTTTATTCTTTATCACGTAACAAAGGTACCGAGATAAACCTTTGGCAAACATTAAGCTGCGCTTAAAAAAAAGAAAAAAAACACTTTATAGGGATTTTTCAATCATGTCCAGTTGGAACTTCCGCTGCATAAGCATTGTTCAGCAGATTGCGGCAGAGCTTTGTTATATTTGCTCTTACCCTGTACGCCGGATTTTGATAAATGAGCATTTGCCAGGAGGCATAACACACATTGTTTACCGTTGCTGAAAAAAACCGCCTGAAAGTATCAAAGCGTACCGATGCGAAAAAGAAATCGCAGTTAGGGCAATATCTTACGCCTGCAACTACGGCATCGTTCATGGCAGGGCTCTTTCCTGAGTCAAGTGGTGAATGCCGACTGCTGGATGCCGGGGCCGGAATAGGTTCGCTCTCAAGCGCATTCCTTGAACGATGCTCAAAGGGAAATCTGAACTTCCAGTCAATCCGGTTAAAAGCCTATGAGATTGACAACGTCATTCATGAAGAACTTCGGCACTCCCTTTCACAGTACAATGCCATACCCCGATTCTCTTATGAAATCATCGGAAATGATTTTATTGAAGCGGCAGTCAATGCAATTCAATTCAGAGAGTACGATATTACCCATGCCATTTTAAATCCACCCTACAAAAAAATCGGGAGTTCCTCAAGAGAGCGCCTCCTTCTTCGCGATGTTGGCATTGAAACGGTCAATCTCTATTCAGCTTTTGTGGCACTCGCTATAGCCCTGGCCGCCCCTGGAGGTCAAATTGTAGCAATTATTCCGCGCAGCTTCTGCAATGGCCCATACTATCGTCCGTTTCGTGATTTTCTGCTTGATTATGCAGCCATCCGCCACATCCACCTCTTCGACTCTCGCAGCCAGGCGTTCAGGGATGACGCCGTGTTGCAAGAGAACATTATCATTCGGCTTGAACGTGATGGCCGTGTTGGGCCGGTGACGGTTTCAACCTCTACTGACGACACCTTCAATGACCTTGCAACCACGATGTATCCGTTCGAGAGCATCCTCTGGCCGGATGACAAGGAGCGCTTTATCCACGTACCAACGTCACGAGAGAACGATTCCACAAAATTCTCCCCGGCAATTTCTTGTCAGTTGAGTGATCTTGGCATACAGGTATCAACAGGGCCAGTTGTCGATTTTCGGTTGAAAGAGCATCTGCGAACCATGCCTGAAGCTGACACCGTACCTCTCCTCTACCCCGGCCATTTCAGTGGAATCAAAAGCCGATGGCCAATAGCCGGGATGAAAAAACCGAATGCCATTGTGAGAAACCCTGATACCGAAAAGTGGCTCTACCAGAATGCCTTTTACTGTGTCGTTAGACGCTTTTCGTCCAAGGAAGAAAAACGTCGCATCGTGGCAAGTGTGGTTGAACCCGACGCATTTGGAGATGCAGCCATGCTTGGCTTTGAGAACCACCTGAACCTCTTTCACGAAAACAAAAAAGGATTGCCGGAAGCATTGGCGCGTGGTCTTGCGGCGTATCTCAATACCAGCGCGGTCGATGAGCATTTTCGAAGCTTCAACGGCCACACACAGGTCAATGCCACAGACCTCCGCCAAATCAGGTATCCAAGCCGTGATGCCCTGACAGCTCTCGGAAAATGGGTCATGCAGCAAAAAGACTGCCATGCGGAAATAGCGGAACCGTAAACGGCAATTCCGTTACCTGCTTTTCTGCAAACAGGCTATTTTATTCTGCATTCTTTTCGGCAAGTCGCCAGACAGGATTTTTTCGATGCACCTACGAAATACAAAAAAAAATTTCCAGCCTTACCATTTGAGCTTGCCTTATGCCGAGGCTCTTTTTTCAGAGTTCCAGAGATCAGATTGACAGAACTTCAGGAAGAAAAAAGACTGGAACGGACAACCCGAAAGCCGATAAGGAAGTACCTGAACGCCGGAAGATTGAAGTGCCGGGCAGCGCAACGCAGATAATCGGGAATAAGGTTCCAGGAACCGCCGCGCAACGCACGGGCAGATTTAAAATACTCGTCTGACGTGTTTATGCTGTGTAAATTTTCCATCCACTCCCATGCATTGCCTGCCATATCGTACAAGCCCTCGGGTGTCGCCCCGGCGGGATAGTTGCCTACCGGGGTTGTTGCTCCGATACTCTTGCCATAGTTGGCCAGTGTCGAGCTTGGCTCACCCTTTTCATCACTCCAGGGATATTGACGCACCTTCTCTGCTGTAGCTCCCTGTTTGCCACCGGCGGCCCACTCCCACTCCATCTCTGTTGGAAGGCGATAGGGTGGTTGATCATTTTCAAACAGGGAGAGCCACAGGCAGTAGGCTTGTGCAGCATACCAGGTGATGCCTACCACTGGCTGATCTTCTCCGCAAAATTTACGATCTTCATCGTATTCAGACTGAAAAAGAGTAGCAAAATCTCCCTTTCCCTCTTTGAGATGGTAAACAAAATTTTCTCCCCAACTGTTGTTTTTGGCGATTGTTGTCAGCTCTGCACCGAGTGACTTCGCCACAGAGCCTTTTTGCTGTAACGATGCAATGAAGAGGCGGTAAAGCCGGTTCGTTACCAGGTATTTTGCAACATAGAGATCATCAACCTGCTCCTCCTTTTTTGTCACTGAATAAATGTAGCTCCCGCCCGGTATCAGGATGTACTCCGCATTCTGTTCATTGGGATTTCGGAACGATGCCGGTTTTCCGCTGATGCTCTTTTCAGCTTTTGAAGTTAGCGATTGACCTCCAAGTGCCAGAATCACCTCCTCAGTCCGATTGATAACGTCCCGGTTCTCTCCGGCAAGTTTTTTCTCCCGGAACTGCTGCAACGCATCAAGCGCTGCCGGTTTATTGATAGCTTTGAGGCAGTCAAGAATCACCCGCTGCCGACCGCCTGTTGTAGTCGGTTCAAGCAGCTTGTTGCACAATGCGTCAATTTTTTTCCCTTTGGCCTCTTCAATGATTGTTTGCAATAACAACTGCTGCTTTGGTGTCATATCGTCACTCCATGGCGAATCAAACAGCTTTTGCATGAAGGCATCAAAAACTTTGGCATCAACCGAAGCGATAAAAAAACGGAGCGGTTCTTCCCACCAGTCATCGCCAAAATTTGCAACAAGCGTGTTCAGATGCTTGTAAGGGCGATCTTCCTTGAGCTGAACTCCTGCGAGATATTCACGGAATGATTTATGCCGAAAGAGGCACTCTTTTCCAACGCTCTCAACGAGCAACCCTGCGCGTTTGACCAGATAGTCGCAAAAATCTTCTGCTGTTGGAGGGGTATTGAGCGTATCAAGCGACTCCTGCATTGCAGTGTGCATGTCGGCTTTTGCAGCTTCATCTTTTTTGAGCGTATCCTGCATCCAGAGTGAAACCGGCCCAAGCACCTGCCGGGCATGAGTTGCCGAGAGGAGAGGCTTGATATCCCGGCGTTTGTCGCGGAATTCGAGCAGATAGTTGAGCGCTGCATCGTAGAGTTCAACACGGCTTTCCGGTATGTACTCCCTCTCCTTCCACAAAATAGCCATGATCTGCAAAATCATGGGTATGGAGGCCAGTTGACGCAGCCCCTTGTTTTTCTCGACCTTGAGGTGCGCAACAATGGTGGTGGTACGCTTTTCAGCCTCTGCTTTTTGCTTTTCCTGCCACCTCTCTTCGTCAACACCCTTCTCGCAAGGCTCTTTCAAAAATGCAGCCCTGAACCAGTTTCGCAAAAACCGCTCCTGCTGCTCCGCTGTAAAGTCCTGTACATCGGCTCGTTCATACTCTGAGGCAAGCTCAATCCCTTCATCCTTCCGGTAGCCTGTCGCCCGTGATGTCACCACAAAAAAAGCCTTGCTGAAACCGCTGAAGGCGTTGTCAATCCACCGACACACCTCTTTTCGCTCTTCGATGTTGCTGATTTCATCAAGACCATCCAGCAACACCAGTGAGCTGTCATGGTTCAGCCAGTCAGTAAAACTATTCGCATCAATGGGTTGATGATGCTTTTCTGACCATCCGGCAAGGGTGGCTGGCAGATTTTCTCTGCAACGACCCTCCTCGCAAACAAGATCACGCAAGGGCAGGTAGAAAACTTTGACTGGCGCACTGAATCCAAGCTTCGTGTACTCCTCAAGCGCACATAGGGCATAATACTTGAGAAGCGTTGTTTTGCCCGAACCCGGGTCACCGATGACAAGAAGCATCCGGCGACCTCTCCTGTCGTGGAAAGCCTGCTTCATGATCTCGTCAGGGTAAAGAATGTGGTCACTCCCCTGTTGGTCACTCTCTATTGCAACAAAGTCCCCTCTCTCGTGCCTGTCGGAGAGGCGCAAGGGAACAAAGGTATCGTTATTCAGGTTGACCTTGATGCTCTCAACACCCGGCAGCCCAAGCATACGAATGTAACCCAACTCCTCTTTGAGGGTTGCCTGGTAGAGATCTGCGTACTCTTCAGGTTTTTTGTCAACGGGTGGCTTTCCCTTGCCTGCTGAAGGTGCAGATTCGGTTGTCTGAAAATCAATGCGAAGATCAGATACGGCTTTAGCAGCCTTTTCCTTGAACTCCTCAAGGCTGTTGAACTCGGCATAAACACGATGCACTTTCGAGTCCGGCCCCATCTGCTTTGCCCGTTCACGGAAGGCGTTCAGCTTCTTGCGATTACCAATCTTAAGTTCAATCTGGCATTCAAAAACAGGATGACCAGCTCCCATGAGAAACAACAGAATTGGCCGACCGAGACGTACCGCTTCCTTGAATTCCAGTTCAGTGATTGAAACATTACCAGGATTACGTGTGGAACATTTCGGAATCTGGCCAAGCTTCTTTGCGATGATGCCAATATAAACAGCAGCATCACCAACCATGCGTAGCGAAGAGTCAATCACATCCACGTCAGACTTGGCTGAATCATCCTCCATCACTACCGCCTTAAACCCAGCAGCATTAATAATTTTGACCAGCGCAGCACGGTGCTCCTTCAGGTCGGTGAAGGTGCTCGAAACCATAACTCCCTTGAAATCAAGCGGCATAGTGGATGTATCGTTTGGCATCAAAATCAAGAGATATTGTTAACAGTTTGATTAAACAATCCAAAAATATTCCATTCACTCCAGAATCATCGAAAAAGATCAGTTCCAACAGCAACAACTATTCCGTAAAAACGTTAAGAATAATAGCGTTAATATACAAAATCCAACACTCTACAGTAGCAGAGCGATTCATCAATCACTGTTCCGTTACAATAAATTACTCTCTCATGTGTCAGATAATAGCTATGTTATCTGTGCAGAGTCAGTTCCTGTAGTCCCTGTAATTGCATACTTTGCTCATTATTCATAACTGAATTTATAGTTTATAGTTAGAATATGCCTGAAATCTCCCGGTTTTTTGGAATCATCATAAGAATGTTTCATCAGGAGCACAATCCTCCTCATTTTCATGCGGAATTTCAAGGCAAGAAAGCGGTTTTTGATTTTCAGGGGAACATATTGCGAGGTGATCTCGGTTCAAAAACCGCAGTAAAACTGGTAAGAGAGTGGGTTGACCTCAGAGTTGCTGAACTTGAAACAGACTGGAAGCTGGCAATGACAGGTCAGGAAATCAAGAAGATTGAACCTTTAGACTGATTGTTTGCCTATGTGGAACATGAACGACATTGTGTGTATCACCTGCAAAGAGGGGTATATTTACCACATCATCTTTGATAACGGCATCAGTGGCGATGTTGATTTTTCCCAATATCTCTCAAGAGGCCCTGTTTTTGAGCCTTTGAGGGAGTTAGCATTTTTCCGGAAAGCATCAATTGAAGGTGGAACCATATCATGGCCAAATGGTGCAGACATTGCGCCCGAAACGCTCTACGATAAAATCCTGCAAGCTCAAAGCGATATCAGCCCTGAGCGCCTTCATTCACAGCCTGCAGATCATTTTCGAGAAGCAATACAAGCTCCACTTTCGCTTCCGGGGTAAAGCGCACGGAGAATGTGTCACAACCTCTTCTTTTTTTCTTCGAGAAGCATCTTTTGAAGCTGCTCAACAACCGCCTGAGCATCACTATACTCTCCGATACTGCGGGCACGCTCCCGCGACGCAAGCCCACGGGCAATGAACTCCGAGGTAACAACCCGATACTCTCCGGTGCTGCGGGCACGCTCCCGCGACGCAAGCCCACGGACAATGAATTCCGAGGTGCCTTCAGCATTGGGGTTAGCAAGAATGGTACGAATAGCTTCGGTCAGTTTATCGGAACTCTCAGGCGCTGATTCAGTCAGGTCAAGCAGAAATGAAGTAGCTTCGCGATTGATACGGCCATAGGTCAAAGCTTCTGCAAAATGACCTTCCTGAAGGGCTCGAAACAAAGCTCGGGCAAAGAAAAATTCAAGGAAACTACGATGCGAAAAACGATAGAAGCCGTCGGCGCTCCGCACAAGGAACGAGGCTGTACGAAGCTCAAGATCAACGCGTTCGCTATCGATACCGCGGGCAAGCCCCTGTTCCTGTCGCAGCAATGCGGCAAGATCGGCATAATGAATCTGGTTACGCGGGCGACGCCATAGTTCGCAGGCCATTCGTTCGAGCAGGTCACGCATATGATCAATTCCGACCTCTGCCTCTTTCAGCCGTACAGTGTTCAGCCAACGGTTGGTATAAGTCAGATAAAGGGAAGTTGTCGTCACTTTTTCTCCTTGTTTCATCAGATCAGGGAGAGAGGCTACAATCATATCAAGCAACTGGGGTGTTGAAGAGATATCCAGAAGGCCATATCTCTCTTTGATATACAGCAGCGCCTGATCACCCTCAACCATACCCAGGCGTTTACGCAGGTACTCCGTAGTCTGATCCTTTGTGAAGACTGGCAGGGTATCAAGCGTAGCATCGAAAGCACGGGCTGCTTTGCCCAGAGCTGAATCCGCTTCAAAAAGCTTGTCGCCACCCTGAACGGCTTGCCTGGCACTGCTACTGTCGCGGAAAAAATGGCTGCGGGATGTGATCAGTACACGGTTGCCACGCGGGTTGCGACCGGGATTTGCGGTTGGACGCGCTAGTTGACGGAATTGCTCTTCGACGCTGCGTCCAGCCTGGGCAACGCCCATTTCATCAAAACTATCGAGCAGGAGCATTACACGACCGGCTTCAAGCAGGTGCAGCACAATCTCGGGATTGAGTACGGTGCGCAGTTCGGTTTCCAAATGCTCGCGAATAAGGCTTTCGAGCGAAATGGCATTGGGAAACTGGCGCAGGTTTATTTCGACCGGAATCGGGCTTTCGGGATTATTTTCGCAGTTTCGGGCAAGTTCATAGGCAAGCCGATCGACCAACGTGCTTTTACCGGTACCATAATCGCCGAGCACCAGCCACAACCGGCTTCCCGTTCCCGAAACCCATTCAAGAGCATGAGGCAACATCGGCACCGGTTTTTCGTCGGGCCGCTTTTCAAGGAGCAAATACTGGTCAACATAGTTGCTTGCATGAGCACTTGCTTCGTAGCGCTGACGGATGCGGGCAAGATAGGGTGAAAAATCGAAAAGGCTGCGTTCCAGTTCATCGTAGGTGAGCGCCTGAATGCCCTGTTCTCGCGCAAAACTACGGGCCGCCGGGCTGAAGTCGCGTGTGGCAACCACCATGCCACGAGCCTGCATCTGGCTGGCAGTCGGGCCATCGAGCCAGGTTTTGAAAATCTGTACAGTCTCTTTCGGGATAACGCTTTGATGATCTTTGCATTCCACCAGATAGAGTTCTTCGCGACCGAAATCGGCACGCTTGCGAGCGACAAGATCAACCCGGTTGCTGTCGATCAACTGTTCCCGTTCAACGCTATAACCAAGCAAACGCAGAAGGTGGGCAACTCGCTCTTCAAAGCTCTTGCCTTGCTCATGACGATCTTTGTTACGGCGGACGACCAGATCGGGACGGGCATCGTCGCTGCGGCGGGCCAACTCGCTCTCGGCGATAACCTGTTGGCGTACCTTGTCGATTCGGCGTTCCAGATCGTTATAGGCTTTGGCTACCGGAGTTTCCGGGCGTGTTGCTGCGTAAAGTTCTTCGGTGAAAAGCAGACGGGAATCAAAAGGGATGGTGACCAGCTCAGAGAGTGTCAGACCAAAGGACTCTTTCCAAATCTCTTGGCCTTGGGCACGCAAATCTGAAATATCAGGAATCGGTGAGGCTACCAGCAAACGAGTCAGGGGTGGCAATGTACCTCGTGCGGCAGTGCGCCCTTCGCTGGCCGGGTGAAGGGCTTGCCAGACGTGGGCAAGACCCCTGGTATTCTGCCTGCCGTAGTTGCCGACAAGAACAGTGGCGTGTGGCAGCAGGGCAGCAAGCAGTCCACCAATATCAGTGATGCCGGTGCGCGAATCGAGCAGCACCGTTTCGAAACCAGCCTTGCCGAAGGCATCAAGGATACCGCGAAAAAGCGCAAGGCCGCTGTCGAGATCTCGAACCAAAAAATCATCCCAACGGATGCTCTGGAAAAGCCCGGCAAAGTCCTTGTTATCGCCATAGGCAGGCAAAATGAAGAGACGATCCTGTTCCGGCGTCTGGCAAGCGAGTTTGACAAGCTTGCCGAAATCAGCTTTGTTCGATGCTTTTCCGGATTCCTGCCATGCAATCATCCATTCAAAAAAGCCCTCTTTGACAGGCTTTGCGGGTGTCAGCCCCGGAATATTGTGCATTCCAGGGGCCTCGATATCGAGATCCCACAGCAGCGTCTTGCCTCGGCGAGCAGCGAGAACACCAATATTGGCCGCAAGCAGGCTTCGCCCGACACCGCCCTTGTAACTGTAGAAGGTTACGATGAAGGGAGTCATGCTGCAATCAGTTTTCCAATTTTCAAGTGCGACTGAATCGTGATGTCTGTTGAGAGTAACCCGCGAAAACCTGTCGCAGGTACAGCCATCTTTGGTGCGCTTGCAGCATGCTTCCGCCCGATGTCAGTGAGTTGCAAAAGAATATCACGACCATGCTTTCGCTTGGTTACAAGCCCGCAAGTTTCGAGATTCCCGATAAGCTGAGTGACTCGCCCCGCACTGACTCCAAGTTTTTTAATAAGATCCAGTTGGGGGAGTTCACGATTTCCTGTTTCGAGAAGCAATTGCAGGATTTCCGGAACATGACGGCGTTTCAGTTGTGTCTCAGGATCGGCATGGGCAAGATTGAGTCGCCTCGCTTCGAGCATATCACTCGCCTCCTGCCATCGGTATATGAACTCTTCAGGAAGCGATGCTGGCGAATTTGCCCCGTTAAGAGCTCGATGAATAAGACGTTGCATTTCAGATATACCTTCGCGATCGTTGAGTCGAGCAATTGCATCCATTGACCAGACGGTAATCAACAGATTGGCCATATCCAGAGCCTGTTCATCCCATTTTTCAAGTGTCCGAATGGCTTCAAAGAGTTCGGGTGGTGTAGAGCGATCGACAAACAGTATAGGATCGCTGGCATGAAGATCGAGTGTGCTCATGAGAGTATTTCCAAATTATCCTAAACCTTTTCAGTTAGAATTAATTTAACATTATTTAGCTATTAAAAAATTCCTGCCTGCATATCAGCTCAAGTCAACCAGCGTAAAATGGTCGAATTCATCCCTGGTTACAGAGACGATAACCAGATCTTCTTTACACTCAACAAATTTCTGGTGCTGCACAAACCCGCGCACTGGAGTTGAACCAGCAGGCAGTTCCTGATTGGCGACAGCCACAATTGTTCCGAGCGTATCGTGCATTGTTTTTGCTGTCGCCTTATGTGGATTAAGTTTATCGGTCATGCTCGGAACAAGCAGCCAGTCAAGCGGCAGAGAAGCCAACACCATGGCAGGTTCGCCTTCAAAAAAATCTTTGCAGATCGCCATGGCCATCAGTCCGAGTGATGTAAACAAGCAGGTAAAATGATTCGGAGCACATTCTATACCCTCCTTTCGCTTGTCAAGCTTAACAACCATCATTTTCACCTGCAAATGATTTTCTGTACGTCAATAAGGTTCCTATATTAATCCGGAATCGTTCCGGATGACCACCGGAAACAAGCACAGCAATCTGTCAATAATATTATGTCCATAACAACCAGTTCCAATAGTGAGACCCCACTCAACACTGAAAGCGTAAGGGATTCTTCCTTGCCCCGCATTGTCTTTCTGCACGGCTTTCTTGGCTCAGGCAGCGACTGGGTACCAATTGCCCGGCAGCTTGAAAATGATTACTGCTGCATTCTGGTTGACCTGCCAGGACACGGAGAGAGCGACATAGAGGCAAGCGGCAACCCCGACCTCTTTTTTACAGAAACCGTTGATGCGCTTGCAATGCAACTGAACCGTTCGGCAGATCCCGAGCCCTGCTTTCTTGTCGGCTATTCGATGGGTGGCAGAATTGCGCTCTCCCTGCTGCTGCGCCATCCAGAACTCGTTGCCAAAGCAATTATTGTCTCTGCCTCCCCCGGCATCAGAACTGAAGAGGAGCGCCTTAGCCGTCGGGAGAGCGACGAGGGTATTGCTCGGAAAATCGAAAAAAACTTTGAGGGATTCATTCAGGCATGGTATGAGCAGCCGCTCTTTGCCACACTCAAAAATCACCAGATATTCAAAGAGGTCGAGAGCGAAAGAAAAATCAATAATCCCGAAAACCTTGCCCTTGCCCTTAGGCTCCTTGGAACGGGGCGCCAGCCCTCGCTATGGGATGAATTGCAAAAAAACAGGGTGCCGATACAATTTTTTGCGGGTGAAAAAGACCTGAAATTCGTTGAGATTGGGCGTCAAATGGTTAATTTATGCACTGAATCAACGCTTGAGATTTTTCCCGGCTGCGGTCACACGCTGCACCTTGAAAACCGGGAGCTGTTTCTTGACCGGTTGACACAATTTTTCAACAAGCATCAATAATCCTGATATGAGCGCTGTACACTGGATTCCAGAAGGTGACTTTACCGACATACTCTACCATAAGGCGGAAGGCATTGCCAAAATCACCATCAATCGTCCGGAGGTACGGAACGCGTTTCGTCCCCAGACGGTTGACGAGATGATTGAGGCCCTTCAGGACGCAAGGAACGACAATTCAATTGGTGTTATCATCCTCACGGGCCAGGGCGATCTGGCCTTCTGCTCGGGTGGCGACCAGAAAATCAGGGGTAACGCCGGTTATGCCGACGGCAAAGGGGTCAACAAGCTCAATGTCCTCGATTTCCAGCGCGATATCCGCACCTGCCCGAAACCGGTCATTGCCATGGTTGCCGGTTACTCCATCGGTGGCGGCCATGTGCTGCACATGCTCTGCGATCTGACCATTGCGGCCGAGAATGCTATCTTCGGCCAGACCGGTCCCAAGGTTGGTTCATTTGACGGAGGATGGGGTGCAAGCTACATGGCCCGGCTTGTCGGCCAGAAAAAAGCACGCGAAATATGGTTCCTCTGCCGCCAGTACAATGCCGCCGAAGCTCTTGCCATGGGGCTGGTGAACACCGTTGTGCCGCTTGAGCGACTCGAAGAGGAGACGGTGCAGTGGTGCCGTGAAATCCTTGCAAATTCCCCGCTTGCCATCCGCTGCCTGAAATCGGCTCTCAATGCCGATTGTGATGGTCAGTCAGGCCTGCAGGAACTTGCGGGAAATGCAACCATGCTCTACTACATGAGTGAAGAGGGGCAAGAGGGCCGAAACGCTTTTGTCGAGAAACGGAAACCTGATTTCAGCAAATTTCCCAAGAGACCTTGAACGCGTCACACATTATTCTTTATCGATATGCCATCCCCTTTACCGAGCCAATCACCGTCAAGGGGCAACGGCTTGTGCAGCGGGAAGGCATTGTCCTTGCACTGAAGAGCCCGGGAGAGCAGCAGATCGCCTACGGTGAAATAGCCCCGCTTCCGGGACTGCACCATGAAACGCTGCAATCAGCCGAAGCGCAACTGGTCGCGGTGCTGGCAAAGCATGACTTTGCCGCTCCCGGCATTTTGCCTGAAGGGCTCTTCCCTTCAGTACGGACAGGGCTGGAAATGGTAATGATCAACCTTGACGCAGCCACATCGGGCACGCTTCCCGTTTTTGCGGATGCTGAGCCTGTCACCGACCAGGTTCCACTCAATGCTCTGCTCTTCGGCGACACGGAGCTCATCATGCAGCGGGCAGAAAAGTACTTTTCTCTTGGATACCGCACGTTCAAACTCAAAGTCGCGTCGAGTAATACCGAAAATGCCATAAGAAGCATCAATGCACTGCACCGCACCTTCGGGGATCGTATTGCGTTGCGGCTTGACGCCAACCAGTCGCTCTCGCTTGACGAAGCGCTCGATTTTGCCGGAAATATCCCCAGGGGCAGCATAGCTTATATCGAAGAACCACTGAAAGAGGCTGAACTGATCGGTGAATTTTATGCAAAAACAGCAATCCACTCAGCGCTCGACGAAACGCTCTGGCAAAAGCCGGAACTGCTCGACGAAATTCCCGAAGCATCTCTTGCGGCGCTGATACTGAAACCAAACCGCTTGGGTGGTATTTCAGCAGCGCTACACTTCGCCCAATATGCAAGAGAACACAATCTGCTTGCGGTTTTCAGCTCAGCTTTCGAGAGCGGCATCAGTCTGAGCTTTTACGCATGGCTTGCCGCATCAACCTCCTCCAAACCAGCCGCATGTGGACTCGACACCAGCCGTTACCTGAAAAACGACCTGCTCGAAACACCTTTTGGAGCCGAAAATGCCCTGCTTGACAGCAGTAAACTTTACCGGGAAGGGATGAAGGTCAATCAGAGAAGTCTCAAGCGTACGTCACTATGGACATTATAGGCCGGGCGGCAGAGCTTTTCGGCAACTCGCCCATGCTGAGAATGGCTGGCAGCAACATATCCTTCATTGAGTGCAACAGAGAAGCTCAGGCGATCGCAAAGAGCCTCTGCCGCAGGGGAGTTCATGCCGGAGATATTGTTGCAATTGCCGCAACAAACAGCGGGGAGATGTTGCTGCTTCTCCTTGGACTGCTGAAAGCCGGCATAATTGCCGCGCCGCTCAACTATCGTTTTCCTCAACACCTGCTCAACAAAACGCTGGAAAAACTGCGTCCCCGTCTGGTGGTGACCTCCAATCAAGAGAAATTCAGCGCCGTCAGCACAACAACACTTGCTTCTATTCTTGACGATACAGCGCCTGGCAAAGAGAGCGGCACAACCCTTGAGGATAACACAAATACCGCCGCACCTCCAGAGTCTGGAACAGTAAAAGGGATGAGTCGCTCCGTCACCATTATCCACAGCTCCGGAAGCTCGGGAGAGGCAAAAGCGGCCCTGCACAGCTTTGCAAACCACTGGTACAACGCACTCGGCTCCAATGAAAATATCCCTTTCGGTGCGGGCGATTGCTGGCTTCTTTCACTGCCGCTCTACCACATCGGCGGTTACTCCCTTCTCTTCCGATCGCTCATCTCGGGAGGAGCGCTTGCCATCGCAGAGCCTGATGAAAGCCTTGCTCACTGCATGATGAACTTCCCGCTCACCCATCTCTCCCTTGTACCAACGCAGCTTTACCGTCTGCTTGCCAGCCAGAAAAACACGACCCTGCTGCGCAAGCTGAAGGCCGTTCTGCTCGGCGGAAGTGCCGCGCCAAAATCGCTGATTGAGGAGGCTCTCCGGCAGCATATTCCCCTCTACCTGAGTTACGGCTCAACCGAGATGGCTTCGCAGATTGCAACCACCCCTGCACCGATAACCGCTATCCAGCAAAGCAGCGGTCTACTCCTGCCCTACCGAGAACTGAGTATCGCCAATGATGGAGAGTTGCTGGTCAAGGGGCCCTGCCTTTTTCAGGGATACCTGCGGGGTGGACTTATTCAGCCTCAAACAGACAATGATGGGTGGTTCCATACCGCCGACATCGGAAGCCTCTCCGAAAAAGGCGAGGTCACCGTTCTTGGACGCAAAGACAACATGTTCATCTCAGGAGGCGAAAACATCCACCCCGAAGAGATCGAAAAAGCGCTGATGATGATTGATGGTGTGCTGGAGGCGGTTGTCGTGGCGGTATCTGACGATGAATATGGCCAAAGACCAGTCGCCTTCATCCAGAGCATTGAGGAGGAAAAACCCGATGAGCAGGCAATCATTGAGGCGATGCATACAATGGTGGGCAAACTGAAAACTCCCATCCGCTTTTTCCCCGTAAGGCAATGGGTAACCCTGCCGGGCTCACAAAAAAGCGACCGGGCATGGTACCAAAAAGAGGCATCAGCCCCGTCGCGCCCGCCTCTTGAGCCGTAAAACAGCCCAGGAGCCTCCAAAACCAGCTATCAGTGCATAAAAAGCGCCAAACACAACCATGTTCATCAGCAGATCGGTGAGGGTTAACTCTGCCGGAGCAAGGACAAGTTTTTTGGCCTCAACCAGCGCTTGCACCTGATCCTGAAGCTCCGGTTTTCCCTTTGCCACATCAAGCATCCAGTCAATCACAAGGAGAAAGCTCTCCACTCCAGGAGTATAATTGATGAACCGAATAAGAAGAAAGCTGACAACCACAGAGAGGACACCTCCGGCCAAACCGGTAATGCTTCCCAGAGCAAAAGCTTCACTGTAGGGCAATCGCACCTGGAAGCGCATGATGGTTTGATGAAGCGCAACCGCTCCAGCCACAAAAATTCCGACAGGGAGAAGAATATTGAGCAGGGTGAGGTAGGGCACCGTCGTCGTCAATAAAATGATGGCCGCACCCAGCAGAACAGCAAACCGTTTTCCCGCAAACGGCAAAAGAGAGAGATTCACATTTTCAGCAGCCATGTTCCTTCAAGCAAACTTTTCATTCAAAAAATCATCCATCGTATAAAATCCTGGCGCTGTTTTATGGCGCAGGGCGAGCCAGATAGCGGCTTCAACAGCGCCCGAAGCAAATCCTGAACGGTTTTTGGCCGTATGGGAGACCACAATTTCATCAGCATCAGAGTCAATAAAGGCGGAGTGCTTCCCAAAAACGGAGCCAAGCCGCAGAGAGGCAACCTGCAGCTCGTCCGCCGCAAGCTTTTTATCATCCGAGAGCTGCCGCACAACGCTCTTTTTGCGGCTGTTGGCCGAAAGAATCATATCAGCCGCCCGCAAAGCCGTACCGCTGGGGAAATCGGCCTTGGCGGTATGATGCTGTTCTGCAAAGGCAATATCGAACTGAGCGAAGGGAGCGATAAGACGTGCAGCTTCACGCACTGTCCGCAGAAAAATGTTGACCCCAAGCGAAAAATTTGCCGAATAGAGGAGTGAGCTCCCGGCATCGGAGAGCATCCCCTTGACCTCATCCTGCTGGTCATCCCAGCCGGTGGTTCCCACAACAACAGGCACGCCGGAGGCAAGCATGGCGGGAAGGTTGGCCAAAAAAGCCTCCCTGACGGTAAAGTCTATGATTGCATCGCTTCCCTGAAAAAGGTCAGGGGTAATGGTGGTATTGATATCGAGCACGGCAGCCGTTTCGTGGCAGCCCGACTGGGCAATAACAAGAGCGACCTGCTGGCCCATTCTCCCGTTTCCAACAAGGGTAAACCTCATGATTGTTGTTTCTTGCTTATGAATGGACTTTTTTTTGCAAAGCGGAAGTTTCAGTGGGAAATTCACTCATGACGCATGATTTCGAGAAGCCTGTCGAGATCATCATTGGAGAAGTACTGGATGTGAATCTCCCCTTTACCTCCCTTTTTTTCAACAATGCGCACCTTCGTGGCAAGGTTATTTCTTAAAAGGGTCTCAAGCTCGACAAGGTACGAGGAACGCTCCGAAGAGGCCGCATGGAGAGGCTTTGACTGCTCCTTGAAGAGACGGTTCACCAGCGCCTCGGTCTGCCGGACGGAAAGCTGATGGGTGAGAATCTGTTTCCATACCTTCAACTGCTGCTGTTCACCGGGAAGGTTAACAAGCGCCCGAGCATGTCCGGAGGAGATTTCGCGGCTCCTGATGCTGTCCTGGATCTGCAGCGGCAGCTTGAGAAGACGGAGAAAATTGCTGACAGTGGAGCGGTTTTTGCCCACCTTCTGGGCAATCTCCTCCTGTGTCAGGTTACACTTCGTTGTCAGGCTTTTGAGGGCGAGAGCAATTTCGATAGCATTAAGATCTTCGCGCTGAATATTCTCGATAAGCGCAAGCTCAAGTTTGGTTGAATCGTCATGCGCCTCAATGACGTAGGCAGGAATAAACTTGAAGCCCGCCAGCGTAACCGCCCTGAGCCGCCGCTCTCCACTGATGAGCTGATAGCCGTCACCATCCCTGCAAACCGTAACCGGCTGAATCACCCCGTTTTCAAGAATGGAGTTTTTCAGCTCTTCGAGAGCAGTTTCATCAAATTCCTTGCGGGGCTGAAACGGATTTGCATTGATCTTCTCAATCGGCAGACTGCCTATACTTCCAACCGGGGCTGGCTCCTCGGCCTCATCCTTCGAAACGGAGGCAAATTCATCGTCCTGAAAAAGTGCTTTCAGGCCTCGTCCCAATGCTTTTTTCGCCATATCACCCATCAGCTTACAGGTCAGCTACGGCTGACGAACTTTAAATTTGTTAATATTGCCATCTCGTTCAAAAATCTCCTGGGCCAGATCGAGATAGTCTTTCGAGCCGATACACTGGGCGTCATAGAGCAGGGCCGGCTTGCCATGGCTCGGTGCTTCCGAAAGCCGTACATTGCGACGAATATAGGTCTTGTAAACCTTCTCCTTGAAAAATTTCTTGACCTCTTCTGCAACCTGCGATGCCAGACGGAGCCGTGCATCATACATGGTCACCAGAACCCCTTCAATCTCAAGCCTCGGATTGAGATGCTTGCGGACAATACTGATGGTATTAAGCAGTTTTCCCAGCCCCTCAAGCGCATAATATTCAGCCTGAACCGGTATGAGCACGGAATCAGCCGCCGTGAGCGAGTTAAGAGTGATAAGGCCGAGCGAAGGCGGGCAGTCGATAATGATGTAATCGTACAGGTCGCGGACACCCTTGAGCGCTTTCTGCATCACATACTCGCGCTCTTTCATGTTCACCAGTTCAACCTCCATCCCGACAAGATTGACATTTGAAGGAAGCACATCAAGATACTCCAGACTGGAGGACTTGATGGCATCCTGTATCTTGCCACCCTTTACCATCACCTGGTAAAAAGTATTATCGATCTCATCGCCGATTTCGAGACCAAAACCAGAGGTCGCATTAGCCTGTGGATCGATATCAATCAGCAGCGTCCTGAACTCAGAAATGGCAATGGAAGCCGCTATATTGACGGAAGTGGTTGTTTTTCCAACCCCCCCTTTCTGGTTTGCAATCGCAATAACTCTGCCCATGTACTAACCAGGGAAATTTAAAGCAGTTGATGTTTCATCATAATCTACTGCATTATAATACATACATGAACCATTACAAATTATAATTTTGCTGCGATGGAACGGCTTGAAAAACAATTCTATGAACAACCCACCCTTGAACTTGCTGAACAACTGCTCGGAAAAATCTTTGTACACATACTTCCGGGAAATATCCGGCTCACAGGACGAATTGTTGAAACCGAAGCCTATTTGAGCCATCAAGACGAAGCCAGCCATGCCTGGAGGGGCAGAACAACAAGAAACCAGATCATGTTCCGGAAGCCTGGAACCATCTACATCTATTTCACTTATGGCTGCCATTACATGCTCAATATTGTCAGCGAACCTGAACACTGCGCTGGCGCAGTCCTGGTAAGGGCTATGGAACCGCTGGAAGGGTTGCTGTTCATGCAGGAGCAGAGAGGAACCAGCGTTATGACCAATCTGATGAGCGGCCCCGGAAAACTTGCCAGAGCACTTGCCATCGACGGCAACTGCAA
The DNA here is from genome assembly GCA_903882665.1 of uncultured Chlorobiaceae bacterium. GTDB lineage: Bacteria > Bacteroidota > Chlorobiia > Chlorobiales > Chlorobiaceae > Chlorobium. Next base: position 98,470 of record CAIRXW010000023.1, read on the forward strand.
CGGACAAGATCTGTTCGGTAAGGAGTTCTTTCTGGAAAACGCTCCGCCGCTGCCCAAAGAGATGATAGCTACCTCAACGAGAGTGGGCATTTCAAAAAGCAGGGAATTGCCCTGGCGAAAATTCATACGCAACAATCCCCATGTCTCGAAAGGCAAAGTTACATGAATGTTAAAAAGAAGCGCTGCGTATTGGAAAGTTTCAAAAAATAACTCTTTTTGAAGCAGCGCCTCTCTGCATGGAAAGCTGCAGTAACCCATACACCTAACCTGCTCCGCCCATGATCGGAACCTCACTCTTGCCGGAAATCAGGGAGCTGATTGAGCAACGCAACTTCAGCGCCTTGCAGAGAATTTTCAACGACTGGCTGCCGGTTGACCTCGCCGAACTCATTTCCGACCTTCCTGAAAACGAACAGGCCATCCTGTTCCGGCTGCTGCCAAAGGATCTGGCGACCGAAACCTTTGAATATCTTGATTTTGACTCACAGCAGAACCTGCTGACCGCACTGACCAAAAAGCATGTCACCCAGATTCTCAACAGCATGTCGGCCGATGACCGTACCGCATTGCTCGAAGAGCTGCCGGGCACCGTTGTACAGGAATTGCTGAAACTGCTCTCTTTCAAAGAGTTCAAGATTGCCAAAACCCTTCTCGCCTACGCCGAAGGAAGTGTCGGGCGGCTCATGTCTCCCGACTACCTCTGCGTCAAAAAAGACTGGGATATCAATCTTGTGCTCGACTACATCCGCACCTACGGCCATGAGAGCGAAACCCTGAACGTCATCTATGTCGTCGACGACAACGGCAAGCTCAAAGGTGAACTGCTCGCAAGAGCGCTCCTGCTCTCCGCGCCCGAAAAAAAGGTGAGTGAAATCATCGCCGAAGAGAAAATCATCACCCTCACCGCCTCACAAGACCAGGCAGATGCACTCGAAGCATTCAAACGGTACGACAGCATTGCCCTTCCGGTGGTCGACTCCAACGGCTACCTTATCGGCGTTGTGACGGTTGACGACATGCTCGACGTCGCAGAAGAGGAGGAGACCGAAGACATACAGAAATTCGGCGGTATCGAAGCGCTCGAAGAGCCCTACATTGACCTGCCAATACCCCAGTTGATCAAAAAACGGGCAGTCTGGCTGGTCATTCTCTTTGTCGGAGAGATGCTTACCGCCTCGGCGATGGCATTTTTTCAGGACGAGATGGCCAAGGCGATTGTTCTTGCCACCTTTATACCGCTCATCATGTCGAGCGGCGGTAACTCCGGCTCCCAGGCCGCATCACTCATCATCCGCTCCCTCTCACTTGGAGAGATAACCATCCGCGACTGGTGGAAAGTGATGCGCCGTGAACTGGTTTCAGGGCTTGCGCTTGGCTGCATCCTCGGCGCTATCGGGGTCTTGAGGGTACTCATCTGGGCATCGGTATTGGGTCATTTGAACACCCAATGGCTCTACATCTCCTTTACCATCGGGCTCTCTCTGATCGGGATTGTCCTTTTCGGCACGCTCACCGGCTCAATGCTCCCCCTGCTGCTCAAACGGCTCGGCCTTGACCCGGCAGTCTCTTCAGCACCCTTTGTGGCAACACTTGTGGATGTAACCGGTATCGTTATCTACTTCAGCGTTGCATCGCTTCTTTTAGGCGGAATCCTTCTTTGAACAACCAGTTTGATTGCAATGAAACAGGAACGTGAATCAGTCGAATTTGACATTGTTTTTGTCGGTGCAGGCCCGGCAAACCTCGCATCGGCCATCCACCTCCAGCGCATGATCAAGCGCCACAACGCCCAATCGGCAACCCTTCTTGAACCCTCAATTGCAATCATCGAAAAAGGGCGCTACCCGGGCGCCCACCTCCTCTCCGGGGCACTGCTCGACCCAAGGGCGCTCGAAGAATTTTTTCCCGACTACCGCGAGCAGGGCTGCCCGATTGAAGCCACTGTCTCAAATGAATCGCTCTGGTTCCTCACGGCAAAAAGAAAGTTTTCCTTTCCCTTTCTGCCCGAACCGTTCAGCAACAAGGGAGCCCATCTGGTCTCACTCAGCCGCCTTGGCGCATGGATGGCCCAAAAGGCCGAAGAGGAGGAGGTTCAGCTCTTCGACAACACCGCAGCCTCCGCCCCCTTTCTTGAAAACGGCCAGCTTGCGGGTATCATTACTGACGACAAAGGTCTCGACCGGGAAGGCGGTCCAAAAGCCAACTTTGAACCGGGGCTTCTGATCAAAACAAAAGCATGCGTCATCGGCGAAGGCTCCGGCGGCTCTTTTTCCCGCCAACTCTCCGCACTCTTTCCTTCAGAGAGCCAAGGGCAGCGCCACGAAACCGGGGTAAAAGAGACATGGCGAATACCGGAAGGAGGCCTCAAGGCCGGAGAGGTGCACCAGTTTTTCGGCTACCCTCTTTCGGCGGAGAGCTACGGCGGCGGATGGCTCTACGCCTTCTCCCCCACACTGCTCTCCATCGGGTTCATCTCCTCACCGGGGCCAGAGTCCCCACTCTGCGACCCCCACCTCAACCTCCAGCGCTTCAAAAAGCACCCGTTTCTTGCCACTCTCCTCGAAGGAGGCTCGATGATTGAGTCAGGCGCAAGAACCATAGCCTCAGGAGGCCTTGATGCCATGGCGCGGCTCCATGGGCCCGGCTTTCTCGTCACCGGAGAATCCGCCGGGATGGTCAACATGCAGCGCCACAAAGGGATACACCTTGCCATGAAGTCCGGCCTCCTTGCCGCCGAAACCCTCTTTGAAGCACTGCTGCACAACGACTTCTCCACTGAGCGGCTGGGCAGCTACGCCGAACGCTTCAAAAACTCATGGGCATTCGAAGAGCTGCATGGTGCCCGAAACTACCGCAAAGCCTTCGACAAAGGACTCTATGCCGGACTTGTTCAGGCGGGCCTTCAGCTCAGCTTTCCCGGCCTCTCATTGCCTAAAACGCAACTCACTCAGCCAGCTCTTGCGCCCCTCCCCGGCCTTGGCCTTGGCCTTGGCCTTGGCCTTGGCCTTGGCCTTGGCCTTGGCCTTGGCCTTGGCCTGAAAAAAAGAAAAACAGCTTTCGCCGCAATACCAGAGTTCAGGGCAGACGGCATCCTCACCTTCAGCAAAGAGCAAAGCCTCTTCCACTCCGCTCTCATGCACGAAGAGAACCAGCCCTGCCACCTGCGCATCAAGCCTGAAGATATTGCTGAAATCTGCCTTAAAAAATGCCTTGCGGAGTTCGCCAACCCCTGCCAGCACTTTTGCCCCGCATCGGTGTACGAAATATCCACTGATCCCATTCCGGCGCTCAAACTCAACCCATCCAACTGCCTCCACTGCAAAACCTGCGAAGTTGCCGACCCCTACGGCATCATTACCTGGAGGGTGCCTGAAGGTGGTGGCGGGCCGGGGTATAAACTGAGCTGATCACAAAACCCGTCTTTGGGGACCTCTTTGGGGACGTTGTTGACTACGTGCACTTCAGCTCAAACCCTGGAGACACTCCCATCTCTTCAGCAATAAAAAGTGCAAGTGGTTTGATATCGCCATCACTGCTTGCGTTTTCGAGTGCGGCCATATAGGCGCTGCGCCTCTGAACCCGAATCACTGTCCACGGATAGCCGCCAGATGCAAGCATGGCATTCATCAAAAATCGCCCCATACGGCCATTGCCGTCGTAATAAGGGTGAATGAAGACAAAGAGCTGATGACCAAGTACCGCTCTGACTGCGGCTTCAGGCTCTTGTTCAATCAGGTTGAACAGTGTTTCCATGGAATCAGTCAGCGCCTCGCGTGGCAAGGGCGTGTGCATTGAGTTGCGAATAAAAACCGGCCCATTCCGATAACCGGCAAGTTGGTGTGGTTCCAGAAGACCGGCAGCGACGGAGGGCGAAAAGAGTTCTGCATACCAGCGGTGATGAGCACTCCTGACAACGGAGCCAGAATTTTCACCTCTCAGGATTGCTTCCAGATTTGTTCTGACAGACTGGAAGGCCTGGTAGTAACCGCGTGCTGCAAGCGCATCCTGATCTTTTTTATCCTGCGGATCGTCCTCAGGATTCCACCCCTGTTGAGCAACTCTATCAATGAGTGCATCAGTAACCTGGTAACCCTCTATGGAAAGAGAGTTCCAGGCATCCACAACATAGCGTTCATCCACATTGGCCATATAGACCGCAGCGTTCTGCGGAAGCCCTGGGGCTGGCGGAAAAAGTGCCATTACCTCTTCTCGCCATCCAGACCACAGCGATTGTAACCGCATGGTGTATGGTGACCGTTCACGGGTGTTCCCCAGAGTTGGTACAGGAATAAGAAACGGGTTTATTTCGCGAATATCGTATTTGCCCAGCTTCATGGTGTGGATAATCCGCTCAGCATCTTCGCCGCGTCCGACAAAGCGCAGCGCACCTGCCAGTCGCCCGGCAGCAGTGACGGTTCCCTCTTTTGTGAGTAATATTTCCAGAAGCTCTCCGGGATCGCCAATCATGTTGATGGCAATTTCAGCATCACGTGGATTGCTTATAAATGATTGTGGACGAAGCTTGCAGAGTGTTTCCGAAAGAGAGTGAACTTGCAACCCGTTTACCTCTGTTTGATGACGAGGCATGTTCTTTTTATCGGGGTAAATCAACACTGAGTTCCCATAAGGCAGTTCAAGCACCGAGGTACCACTCTCCGTTGTGATGACGGTCACTTGCCGGGGTATTCGAGTGCTCCTGGTATGGAGGATGAGTGATGCGTCTGCATTCAGACAGTATCTCTTCTTGAAGCGCTTTGCCAGATAGCCGGACAAAAATGACCAGAAATTGGCATACCACGCCGTAGAATCCCCCTCATGATCACGCGGATTGGTACAGACGTACCACCCTTTCATAACCAGTCGCAGGAACCCCTCCTCTACCAGAATCGCACGCTGCGCCTCCTTGAGGTCGATCGACTCAACCACCCCACTGTACTTGCCCTGCAACCGCTTCAGCGCCCTCAAAGCATCAGCCAGCTTTTCGTTTGGCTTTGCCATCTTATTTCAAAAATTGGTGTTACATCGCCATGCCACTTCGTCATTATTCCGTAAGATAACTTTGTTATTGACGTTTGTAAAACTTTGTTATTGCCAATGATCCGGCAAGGGAATGTTGTCGGCTGCCCATGAAATTATTGAGAAAAACACTCTTTGCGGTGGCGTTGAGACTGGATGAAAACGAGAGCGAGTGCGCTTGTCTGGCTCTATGTCTCACGGCTCGACGACACGCATCACTCAAAAGGGTGATACCACATACGTTGGCTGTGAAATGTGCCATACTGAATTTTTTTGATTACCTCGCTAAAAGTGATGACCCAAACAAAAAGATGGCTAAAAAAAGCTTGGGGAGTAACAGAGAACCGTATAACTGATTATGATATAGAACAAAGAACAACATATCTCCGGCGAAATAATACCAGAGCACCAAAACAGGCTTGAGAAACAAAGCTCTGGCGTGCTTTTTGACCTTTATGGAACACTCGCCGACGTTGTGCTGGATGAGCTCTCCCCCGATTTTTGGACATCTTGAAAGTTCACTCCGCTGATGTTGGCATCAGTCAGATCAGCGCCAGAGATAGTTGATATCTGAATACCTAAAACATCCCCCCGAAAGATGGAATTCAGCTTCCCAGCGCCCCACACTGCATGAAGAAATCACGCAAGCGGTGCGTGCCATAAAGCGGAGCGATAAAATCTACACGGCTGAGCGTCGTCGCAAAGAGCGCAACATCGTGGACATCGCGATTGAAAAGGCCTACGGCTGCCACCAACCCGTCAGCCGCCCAGAGTGGCAAAGGAAACACGATTGGCTTTGTTTGTGCAATTTCAATAGCCAGATCAACCATTTCGAGGTAGGTGAACACTTCAGGGCCGCCGACTTCAACCTCCTTGGCCGTTCCATCGACCGCATCAACGCACACCTTTGCAAGGTCGGCGCCATGAACGGGATTCGAGCGCTGGTAACCATCACCAACCATCAGCATAAACCCTTTGCGGGCCCTCGCAACAAACTGCCCGATCTCCGAATAATAGCCAGTCGGGCGAATGATTGCTGACTCAATGTTCGCCGCTTTCAGCTCCCTGATAAACTTTTCATGAGCCTGAACATTCGGGATATTCATCATCCGATGTGCGTCAAAGACCGATACATAGATAAACTTCTTGACCTTGGCCTTCAGAGCCAGATCCAGCAAATTCATGTTCGCCTGATAATCCACCTCAAAAATGGTATGGACAAAATCAGGCTTGATCATGCCAAGCGATGAAAAAACAATATCGATGCCATCACATGCCGCCGCAATGGTTTCAGGCTTCGTTGCATCACCCACAATAACCTCGTCAACCAGATCCTCGATAGATGGTGCAAAATAAGGGCCGGGCTGCTTGAACTTTTCAGGATTACGCACCAGGGCACGCACCCAATACCCGCGATTTTTGAACTCCTGCACTGCATAGCGACCAAGATATCCGGTCGAACCGGCCACAAGTACTCTTTTCATGATTATGCCAAAAAAATTGAAAAAAAATATTGCGAAGCCTAAAATAACTCTTTACCAAGAATCCGGCGCAAACCAACGAAAATCCTGAAAAACGTTTTTGCCAGCGGCTCATACCGCAAGCGACTCTTTCGCCCCTCTATCGCCCGTATTTTCGGCACCAGAACTGACGCCACCTTTTCAGGCTTTTCTGCAATAACCCGTAAAAACCTCTCCGCCGATTCTGAAGCATCCCGAAGCAGCAGTTCGGTCAGCACAAGCGCGGGACTCAGCTCATGGACGCCAATACTAGTTACCCCTGCCGCTCTCAACTCTCCGGAAAGAAAATGAGTCACTTCTGCCACCCCCCTTTTCGACGCCTTGTGTGGTACCGCTGAACGCGACAAGGCCGCCCCCGCCGAGGAAAAGCCCATGTTAAAAATATGATAACATGGTTTTTCGGAAGATGGCTGGCGCTGCATAACCTTTACAGCTTCAGCACACAGAACGATAGTGCCAGCAAGATTGGTCGAGCATGTTTCAAGAATGTCGTCCGCATCCAGCTCCCACAACGGACGCTTCAACAGCCCCGCTGTCCCGGCATTGTTAATCCAGCGATCTACCCTTCCCAGCCGCGAAACCGCAAAATCGGCAAGCAATTTTCCGCCGTGACGCTCACCCACGTCACAAACAATGCCATGCACCTCCCCTCCCGGCACAGCCTGCCGAAGGAAGTGTAACGCGACCTCCAGCCGCCCCGGATTTCTGCCGCAGATAACGACACGATCACCCGCAGCAAGAAATTCAGACGCAAGAGCATAGCCCAACCCCTTGCTTCCACCGGTGATAACAACCCCAAGAGAGATCTCTCCACTCTTTTTATTATAAGCTGACGCCACTACAAACCCGATTCAACCTTCACCATACCAAACCCCATCGAATTCTTTTCACCAAACCCGCACTCATAGCCGACCTCCATCAACTCCCGGGGAGCCCTCAACCTGAACGGTGCAAGCGTCCCCTTGATCTTTGTCTCATCCGAACGCCCATCCTTCAACGTAATCAGCTTCTGAACCTTCCCATTCATCCGCTCAACATAGGCCTCATCAATGGCAAAAGCAAACTGCCCGCTCTCGCACAAAAACGACCTCCCACAGAGCGCCTGATACTTCCGGCAAAGGTTCTCCAGCACCACCCGCTCAAACTCCGAATCTCCAGGATACAAATACTGCGGATACTGCTCCGGCTCCCGCTTCGTCGTGCAAACAAGAGGCGAGAGCATGATAAAGGCCATATCACCACTCAACCCAGGCTGATCAAGCTTCCGAACCGTCTCAACCCGGAACCGCTCCTTCCCGATCCAGACAAGGGGCTCCTGCAACAAGCCAATCACCAGATGCTCGATAAACTCCTCCTTCGGAGAAGAGATGGTAACATGCAGCAAAGGCTCAGCCGTGCTCATCGTCCCGTTTTCATGCATCACCCACTTACGGCGGTTCCCCGGATAAAGCGGCGAAAAGGTAAACAACTTGAACGCCCTGTTTGCAAGCCTGTACCCCTGCTCATGCAACCGCTCCGCATACTCGCTTGAGCTTTTATCGACGATATTGTAGATCAGGGAGGAGATGAGATGGCTGTTGTTTATCGGCAGCGTAACCGTACGCTTGCGGTGGGATAGCTCGAGGGTTATGCGCATGGGAAGGGTACTTGAATCAATTTCATAAACATAACAAAATGATATACATCGCTCAAAATTGGAGCACCGAACTATATAGGAAATTGATCATAATCAGCAAAATCAAATAACGACTGAATCGAATTAAATGTATTTCCATTCAAACCGGGCTCAATATTATAAGTCAAAACAAATAGTTCTATCAGTTTCTGAGACATTTCCATAAAAGATTTTACATTATCAGGCTCTCCGCACATTTTAATGGAAATAGAGTAAGAAAGAATTGGGAAGGTGTAATATTGATTCATAGGATGAGTCTGAATGGAGCCCTATGATGAAAAGATAAGTGTATAAAATAAGCCATAGAAACAGCGTCCTTGACGATTTAAGCAAAAAGTAACTGAAGCGGTAACATGATTCATAAAAACGAGATGTAGATTTTAACAGCCTCGTCAAGGGTCTTTAACAGCTTCGAAAGCTACTGAACAAAGACATTATTTTATCGTAGCCATCTTAACCTTCCCACTGTATTTTGAAGTATTATGGTTTCACTTCAACCCATTAAATTCTACGAAGGGCCCCATATCTAATTGCACGCATAGCGGATTGAAACTTTGACGGATCCATGGCCCTGATAACATAATTGCCACCACCCTATCTAATTGTACGCATAGCGGACTGAAACTGAGTAATTCCACATTTCATAACTAAACTCCTTTTGCTCCATATCTAATTGCACGCATAGCGGATTGTGACGGCTTATTGCACGCACTGCTGGCTGTAAGGCTGCTGAACGCACCGAAGCATCACGGGCTTATGGTGCTCAATGATAGGGTGATTCAGGTCTATACTTTTGCTGTGGAAGGAGATTGTGAGCTTCATCAAGGATATGGTGATACTCAGGTTCAAAACGACACTGTGGTGAAGAAGGCAGCACAAAGAATGAGGAAGTTGATGGATGGATGGATGGGCAATCAGGATAAAAGTCCAATTGCCTGAATGAATAAAAATCTTTTATCTTGACTTGGAAGTGCTTTTGATTCTTATGAACTGAAAATTGCAATAGCCGGTCACAAATACACCATGCGTTTGTCTGCAGAACAAATCAACACTATCGTCAACACCTGTCGTGCCGTTGCAGGAGTGAATGCGCTCGTCTGGCTCTATGGATCAAGGTTGGACGACACACGCCATGGTGGCGATATTGACCTGCTGATCGAGCCAGCAAGCACTGTCGGTTTATTGCTCCGTGCACGCATTAAAACGCTTCTGGAACAAACGCTCTGCCTCCCTGTTGATGTGTTGGTCAAAAACCCTGGTACCAGGGACAATCCGTTTGTCTCCATCGCCCGCGCTCAAGCAAAACTACTGGAAATAACGCCATGAATCCAACGACGCCTGAAACATGAAAAAAAACTGAGCTAAACCTTCACCAGTCCAAATCCTATCGAGTTTTTTCACCGAACAGCACTCATAGCCAACCTCCAGCATGCCAACAAACCATATCTCCGGGGGCTTGATTCAAACCGGATAATCACGAAAACAAACAATCATGAGCATCTATACTCTTGCTGTGGAAGAAGGTAACGTGCTTCGTCTGGGGTTTGGGGATACTCCGGCTCAAAATGATGCGCTGGTGAAGGAGGCGGCACAACAATTGAAGGAGTTGATTGATGGCGGGGTAATCAGAGGGGGGGAACTGATAAAGCTGAACGGACCGGCAACGTTACCGATAGCTTTTGTTCTGGCGCACAAGCTCAATCATCTTTATCAGGCGGTTGCGGTCTATGACCCGAAATTGTCGAAATATGTGGTAGCTATTGCTCATGGAGGCAAATACAGCGTGGGTGACCTTGTTGACTGAGCGGAATTCGGGAAGGAAGTTTCATGCAGGGATGCAGGGATGAACCGCTGCTGCCGGAAACAGGTACTCCCAAACAAATCAGAAAAAAAATGCAATTTTCGGAATCAGTAGCGGGTTAATACTTTTTTTTGGACAAAAAAAGGAGGCGATCATGCAGAACAGAGCCATAGATGTGCATTGTCATTTTTTCAATCTCTCGTTTGCGTTTGCGGAAGTGCTTGAAATCGGGTGGAGGTGGATTCACGGGGATTATCCCTATAAAAGCGATGAGCGAGGACTACCCAAAGTTTTCGTGATTATGCCACCGGAACTCAGGGAACTGGCTCACTATGTTGCATCTTATTTTGCGGCAGCTACAGATAGTCCTGAGGAGCATTATGCATACGAAGAGCGGTGCTGCCAAAAGAGTCAGTGGCATCTTTCGGAGCCATTGATTACGGTACCGTTGATGATGGATATCTTTTTTATGTTCGACCATGGCGAGACCGAGGCGCAAAAAGCGGTGATGCTGGCATTACCCGAAATATTGCAACGAGACGGGCTCAATGCGATGATGATTACAGAGGATAATGCCGATAGGTTTGATGAGTTGGCGCAAATCATCAAAGCTGAATTCATTCCTGTTTATGAAAAAAGCATCTCTGCAAGAAATCTCACCCCGACATTGTTCGCGAAAAACATAACAACTATCAGTCGTGAACTGGATCTGGTTATCGCAGATTTCAAGGCAGGACACGCAGCAGAAGGAGTTCGAACCATGGCAAAAAGTTGTACGCAAACAAGTGTCCAGATGACATGGGGATATCGCAAGCATCTGCTGGAACTGCAAAATCTGCAACGTGATAATCCTGGTACGGTACTCCCCTTTTTGGCGGTCGATCCGCGAAGAATCGGGATTGAAGAGCTTGTCCGCGAGCAGGTTGTTAAGGGTGCGTTCAAGGGGGTGAAACTCTATCCTCCACTGGGTTACCTGCCAACTCACCCGAACCTCTATCCGGTTTACCGGCTTTGCATAGAGCACAACATTCCCGTTACGGTGCATACCTCAACCGGCGGGTTGCTGTCGCTGTGTGACACCATAAAGACGCAGAGCAAAAAGAAAAATGGAGAGATTGTTCCGGTTACTTTCGATAAAAAAACGAACAAATCGGCGGCACTGTTTTTTTCAAATCCGGCGAATTGGCTTGAGATTCTTGAAAACAGTGAGTTCAGCGGATTGCATCTCAATTTTGCCCATTTTGGCGGCGAGGAGCATATCAGCACTCTTGCCAATCAACAACCTGGGGAGCCTGATGATTCGGAAAACTGGACTCTTCAGATTATAGGGTTGATGGAGAGGTTCAAAAATGTCTACGCCGATATCTCTTACTGTCCCGACAATGACATGCTCAACTATATCCAGAATATTGTTGGACGCTATAAGATTGTACAGGAACGGCTTATGTTTGGCACTGATTACATCATGGTTATGAAGGAATCCTCTCTTGGTGGCAACCTTGATCATTATTTCAATCTCTATACCGACATCTACCCCGAGATGCTGAACGTCAATCCAGCGGCGTTTCTCGGGTAATGCAAGGTTGGCCAGAATATGCAATTTGAAGAGGGCGGCGATTTTCCTACATTCTGACTTGTAAGAATTTACAACAACCAAAGGAGTGAGCGGATGCAAATCGCCAGAATAACAGCCAAAGGCCAGACGACCATTCCTGTCTCCATCCGCAAGGCCGCCCATATTAACGCCGGTGATACGCTTGCATTTGAAATCAAAGGGGATTATGTGATTGTCAGAAAAATCAAGTCCCCGACTGATGCCTGTCTGAAGGGCATCGAGGAAACACTTAATGAATGGTCCTCGCCTGAAGATGAGGAGGCATGGAGTGGACTTTAAGCCATTTGATGTTGTCGTTGTTCCCTTTCCTTTTACGGATAAACTTGCCGAAAAACGGCGACCAGCGTTGATCGTTTCGGGCAAGGTGTTTAATGAGCAGCACGATCATCTTGTTCTGGCCATGATCACCACAGCAAAAAGCAGAGTATGGAGCAGTGATATTCAACTGAATGACTGGATGCAAGCGAATTTGGCGGTACCCTGCAAGGTGCGCTTCAAGCTCTTCACGCTTGACCGACAGCTCATTACTCTCCGCCTTGGCTCTTTATCGAAATCAGACAAAGATGCCGTTAATAGTGCCATGAAGCTGTTTTTGGCAACTGATTGACAGATCCTGCATCCAAAGAAATCGTCTGCATTATAATTTACAGGTAACCTATGAGTGTACAGAAAAAAGTTGTTGTCGGGATCTCGGGCGGGGTTGATTCTGCCGTGTCGGCTTGTCTGCTGGTCGAACAGGGCTATGCGGTGACGGGTTTGAACATAAGGGTGCTCGACTCCCCCGAGGAGAGCCCTTCGCTGAAGCCTTCGCCGCTGGTGATCAGCGACCATCCCGATTTTCAGATTCCCGTTTATACCCTGAACCTGAGCAGCAAATTCCGCGATGATGTTATCGGCTATTTTCATGAGGACTATCTTGGTGGCAAAACGCCCAATCCCTGCATGGTCTGCAACAAAAAGATCAAATGGTTCGGCCTCTTTGAGGGGCTGAAGCTGCTTGATGCCGATTTTGTTGCTACGGGCCACTTTGCGGCAACAGCGTTCAGCGACGGGAGGTACCGCCTCTATAAGGGAGCTGACCCTGAAAAGGATCAGAGCTATTTTCTCTGGATGCTTTCGCAGAGTGACCTGGCAAAAACCCTCTTTCCGCTGGGGGAGCTGACCAAACCGGAGGTTCGCACGCTGGCCCGCTCGTTTGGTGTCAGGGCGGCTGAAAAGAAGGAGAGTCAGGAGATCTGTTTTGTGCCGCAGGACGATTATTGCGGCTACCTCGCCGGTGCGATTCCCGGACTGGCCGAAAGGGTGGCGGATGGCGATATTGTGGATGAAACAGGCAAGGTCATCGGCAAGCACCGGGGCTATCCATTCTATACCATCGGCCAGCGCCGGGGGCTTGGTGTTTCCGCCAAAGAGCCGCTCTATGTCACGGCGCTCGACACGGAGCATAACCGCATCGAGGTGGGGAAAAAGTCCTCTCTTGAGTGCCGCTCGCTCGTTGCTTCCGCCATAAACTGGATCGGCATCGAGAAGCTGAACGGCCCGATTGAGGCATCCGGAAAAATCCGCTATCGTGACCGGGAGACACCCTGCACCATTGAGCCTCTGGGCGAAAGATCCGCAACCGTTTCATTCGCTTCACCGAAAAGCGCCGTTGCAAAGGGACAGGCGGCGGTCTTTTACCGCGACCGCGAAGTGCTCGGCGGCGGTTTTATTACGCAAGTCACTCACCAATCCAAACTGTAACCATATCCTCTATAATGATTCAACGACGCCATCTCTCGCTCACCTATCTGGAACTTGAACCGGCAAAACCGGAAAACGCCCCTCTCATGATTATGCTGCACGGCTATGGCAGCAACGAAAAAGATCTTATCCAGCTTGCCCCGTCGCTGAGGCCGGAGTTCCGCTACATCAGTGCACGGGCGCCGCAGGAGATGGATTTCGGCATGTTCGGCTGGTTCCCGCTTGAGTTTACCCCGACCGGAATCAGGGTGGATCATGGTGAGGCCGGGCGGGCTGTCGAGCAGTTGATCGGCTTTATCAAAGAAATTATTGCCGAGTACCGGCCTGCGGGCAACAAGGTTTTTCTGATGGGGTTCAGCCAGGGAACGGTGATGAGCTATCTGACGGCCTTTCATGCACCGGAGCTGCTGCACGGCGTCATTGCCTGCTCAGGGCAGTTGCCTGAAAAAACAGTGCCGAACGATGCGCTAAAACCTGCATTGAAGAAGCTCCCTTTTCTGGTGATGCATGGCAGCTTTGACGATGTTCTGCCGATTGCCAAGGGGCTGGCATCGAAGGCATGGCTGGAGGAGCATGTGGAAGATTTTACCTGGCGTGAATACCCGATAGCGCACCAGATAGCCGACAGCGGCATTGAGTTGATGTGCTCCTGGCTTGAAGAGAGGTTGCCGCTGCCCGAAAAGAGCAAATAGAAGTTTCCCAAAAGAAAGCAATTCCCTTATGCAAGTGAAGTATTGAGGGCTGTTCCTGAGAGAACGGAATTACCCACTGATGCACTATATTCTCTTTTTTTAACCACCGCCTTTCTTAACGATTACAAGACGAATGAAGGACACACTACTCAACAGCCTCGAACAACGCATCCTTGTGCTTGACGGTGCGATGGGCACCATGATTCAGCGCCATAAATTACAGGAAGCGGACTACCGGGGTACACGCTTTGCCGACCACTCGCATCCGCTCATCGGGAATAACGATATGCTTGTGCTGACGCGCCCGGATATCATCTATGCGCTTCACTGCGACTTTCTTGAAGCTGGTTCCGACATTATCGAAACCAACACCTTCAATGCCAACCCGATTTCACAGGCTGACTATAATGCCTCAGAGCTGGTGAGGGAGCTGAACGTTGAAGCTGCCCGCCTTGCAAGGAAAGCGGCGGATGAGTATACGGCGCGAACCCCCGGCAAACCGCGCTTTGTTGCCGGTTCTATCGGCCCAACCAACAAGACGCTGTCGCTCTCGCCGGATGTCAATAATCCCGGCTTCAGGGCGGTCACCTTTAGGGAGGTGGTTGATAACTACACCCTGCAGCTTGAGGGGCTTATGGAGGGTGGCGTAGACCTGCTGCTGGTTGAAACGGTCTTTGATACGCTGAACTGCAAGGCTGCTCTCTTTTCAATTGAAGAATTTTTCAACCGCACCGGCGTGCGCATACCGGTCATGGTCTCCGGCACGGTTGTAGATGCCAGCGGTCGGACCCTCTCCGGCCAGACAACGGAGGCTTTCTGGATCTCCATAGCCCATACGCCCGACCTGCTCTCCATCGGGCTCAACTGCGCACTTGGCTCAAAACAGATGCGCCCCTTTATTGAGGCGCTGGCCGGAATTGCTGAAAGCTATGTGAGCGTCTATCCGAATGCCGGACTGCCGAACGAGTTTGGAGAGTATGACGACTCCCCCGCCTACATGGCCGAGCAGATTGCCGACTTTGCCACATCCGGATTTGTCAATATTGTCGGTGGCTGCTGCGGAACAACTCCGGGGCATATCAAGGCGATTGCCGAGGCGGTAAAAAGCCTGAAACCGCGCCAGCACCCGGCAAAAAAGCATGAGCTGCAACTTTCCGGTCTCGAACCGCTGTTTGTCAACCGCACAACCGGCTTTATCAATGTTGGCGAGCGCACCAATGTAACTGGTTCGAAAAAATTCGCCCGACTCATCAAGGAGGGGAACTACGACGAGGCGCTCTCCATTGCCCGCCAGCAGGTGGAGAGTGGCGCACAGGTGATTGATGTCAACGTGGATGAGGGAATGCTCGACTCTGAGGCTGTGATGAAGGAGTTCCTCAACCTGATCGGCTCAGAACCGGAAATTTCACGCGTACCGGTAATGATTGACAGCTCGAAATGGTCGGTCATTGAAAGCGGTCTGCAATGCGTTCAGGGCAAAAGCATTGTCAACTCGATCAGCCTCAAAGAGGGTGAGAAGCTTTTCATAGAGAGGGCTCGCAAGGTGTTGCAGTACGGTGCGGCCACTGTTGTCATGGCCTTCGACGAATCGGGGCAGGCCGACAGCTACTGGCGCCGCATTGAGATCTGCAAACGCGCATACGATATTTTGACACAACAGGCAGGCTTCCCGGCGGAGGATATTATTTTCGATCCCAATGTGCTGACGGTTGCCACCGGCATTGAAGAGCATAACAACTATGCGGTCGATTTTATCGAGACCGTCCGCTGGATCAAGGAGAACCTGCCTTATGCGAAGGTCTCCGGCGGTATCAGCAATGTATCCTTCTCTTTCCGTGGCAACGAAACGGTTCGTGAGGCAATGCACGCTGCCTTCCTCTATCACGCTATCAAGGCCGGGCTCGACATGGGTATTGTCAATGCGGGTCAGCTCGCCATTTATGAGGATATTGATCCTGAATTGCTGGTGCGGGTTGAGGATGTGCTGCTCAACCGTCGGGCGGACGCGACTGAGCGCCTCGTCAGCTTTGCAGAAACCATTCAGAATGGTGGTGAAAAAACTGAAGCAAAAGCGGCTGAATGGAGGAGCCTGCCGGTTGAGGAGCGGCTGCGCCACGCACTGATCAAGGGAATTGTCGATCATATTGAAGAAGATACCGAAGAGGCCCGACTGCTCTACCCGAGCCCGCTCCAGGTCATTGAGGGGCCGCTGATGAACGGCATGAATGCCATCGGCGACCTCTTTGCCGAAGGGAAGATGTTTCTGCCGCAGGTGGTCAAAAGCGCCCGCGTCATGAAGCGCTCGGTTGCCGTTCTTTTGCCTTACATCGAGGCTGAAAAGGCGCTGAACAAGGATACCCGTGCTGCGGCCAAAGTGCTGCTTGCAACGGTCAAGGGGGATGTGCACGATATCGGCAAGAATATTGTCGCCGTTGTGCTTGCCTGCAACAACTATGATGTGGTCGATATCGGCGTCATGATGCCGTGCGACAAAATTCTTGAAGCGGTCGAGCGCGAAAAAGCTGACCTGCTTGGCCTGAGCGGCCTCATCACCCCTTCGCTGGACGAGATGGTGCATGTTGCCAGCGAAATGGAGCGGCTCGGCATGAAAATTCCGCTTCTCATCGGAGGCGCTACAACGTCAAGAATGCACACTGCGGTGAAAATTGCACCGGTCTACTCAGGTGCTGTCGTACAGGTACTCGATGCCTCACGGAGCGTTCCGGTGGTCAACAGCCTGCTCAATGGGGCGCTCAGCCCCGCTTACATTGCCCAGCTCAAAATGGAACAGGCCGGACTGCGCGAAAGCCACGCATCACGCACATCCTCTGTCAAGTATCTTTCGCTCAAGGATGCGCGCAACAACCGTCCGGAACTCCAGGAGGCTATCTACAAACCGCTGAAACCGGGAATTACCCTGTTTGAGGATGTTACCGCCGGAGAGCTGCGCCCCTATATCGACTGGACTCCCTTTTTCATGGCCTGGGAGCTGCATGGCCGTTACCCGCAAATTCTCGACGATGCGAAGTATGGCAGCGAAGCAAAAAAACTCTTTGACGATGCCAACAGACTGCTTGACCGGATTGAAACGGAGCAACTGCTCGGCCTGAAAGGTGTTGCGGCTCTCTTCCCGGCCAACAGCTCAGGGGATGACATTGAGATTTATACCGACGAAAGCCGCACAAGCGTGCTCACCACGCTGCACACCCTCCGCCAGCAGCAGGAGAAGAGCCCTGGTGAGCCGAATCTTGCCCTGGCGGACTTTATTGCCCCCGTCAACTCAGGACTGAATGACTACATTGGAGGCTTTGCCGTCACCGCAGGTCTCGGTATTGAAAAGGTGCTCAAAGAGTTCAGTGACCAGCAGGACGACTACCACCGCATCATGACACAGGCACTGGCCGATCGCCTGGCGGAAGCCTTTGCCGAGATGCTGCACCAGCGTGTACGGCGTGAGCTTTGGGGTTATGAACCTGCCGAAAAAAAGCAAATCGGAAAACGGTGTGCCTGCCATCCCGACCCGCAATGCCAGCCACACGCTATCCATGAGCTGCTTGCAGAAAAATATCAGGGCATCCGCCCTGCTCCCGGCTACCCCGCCTGCCCCGATCATACGGAGAAAGCGGAGCTTTTCACCTTGCTTAACGCCGAAACCAATACCGGCATCACGCTCACCGAAACCTTCGCCATGAACCCGGCCGCCTCGGTCTGCGGCCTCTACTTTGCACACCCGCAGGCAAAATACTTTGTGCTCGGCAAAATCGGACGCGACCAGGTTGAGGAGTACGCAGAGCGTAAAGGGATGGGCCTCAAGGATGCTGAGAGGTGGCTCGCTCCGGTTTTGAATTACGATCCACAATAAGGTGACTTGCCACCCCGTTCGATCTCATGCAACCCGGAGCAATGGTTACGATACGGTACCTTGCTCCGGGCTGTTGATGATGACATGCCAAAAACTACCACTTCATCATGGGCAAGGGGCTGAGAGGATGGCTTTTCAGCCGCTTGATGGTGAGTTTGGCAAGCATTGCATGGAATCCGGCGTTTGGAAACGCATCAAGCACATCCGCAACAAAATCATCCGGCAGACGGTAGCGAAGCAAACCGCCTGAAAGATCGATCCAGTCTGCCTTTCTGAAGGGTTCGACCAGCCATGAGGGATTGTTCCGATAGCGGGTAAACTTGTGATGTTCACCGATCATAGCCTCTATTTCCTTGCACCACGATGCATTAACGCTTTTTTCCAGATAACGCCGTGCCAGCAGTCGGGAGGGTTGCAGGTAGTCAAAAGTGCTCTCTGTCCAGATGCCGAGATCATGAAAAACTGCGGCAATAGCAATTTTGCCCTCTGCCGCTGTGCTCTCGCCAACAAGAGCACAGCAAAAATTGAACACACGCATGCAGTGGTTGCGGTAGGCGTCGTAATCGGGGCCGAGTGGCTGACGATACCCTGCAAGCATATCGTCAAGCAAAGCGGAGTGAGAGACAACAAACTCAATTTTTTTATTATTCATTGCCGCTTTTACCCGGGAGCCCCATCTCTTTTTCCAGATTGACCTCTTTAATGGTGTAGCCTGCCGGCACCTCGAATTTTGCAGCGGGAACAGAGGCATTTTCCTCAATTTTGGCAGCCTTGATGATTATGCCTCCCATTTGGCTCTTGAGGGAAATCTTTTTATAGAGCACACCGTAAACCCTCTGCTCTTTTTTCTCCTTATTGAGCGAGATGGAATATTTTGTACCCGTAACACCTGCAATAACTTCGGTTCCCTCTTCGCGATAGTCTAAATCCTTTTTCATCTGTTCGCCGATCTCCGCACCCATCTTCATGGCCATCTCCCTGAACTTTCTGAGGTCTGTTTTTGTCGCCACCTTGCTGGTCTCATCCTTGCCATTGACAATTTTTTCAGCTTCGTAGGAGATCATATAATCGCCATCGGTGATATCAACCTTTTTTTCATGCGATTTCATCCCCATGATATTCGAATCCGTCACGCTCTCTCTTGCCTCACGGCGCCCGTAATCATCAAAGTAAAGGGTTGAGGCACTCTTGATCCCCATGATGACCAGTGGCTCATAGGTGACAATACCCGACTGCACATCGTAACGCCTGGGTATCGAGCTGGATGAAGATTCAGTCAAGATTCCCGGTTTTGCGGAATCTGATTTTTTTGAGCAGCCGGAAACAAGTACCAGCGCTGAAAGGAGCAATAGACCGACCGTTCTATTCATGGTTAATTTCATTGGGTTACCGTAATGTTACGAGAGCACGTAAAGACGGTAACCTACGCATATCCTTGCGGATTATCAAATTATTACAAGGCATGGAACCCTCGCCGGGTTCGCTCATCAGCAGGGTGGCAGATTGACTGGAGCAAGATAAAAGTTCCCGAAAAAAGGAGGTCTTGCCGGATTTATTGCTTGGATTGAAGGAATACTTTGTATTTTAAGAAATACAATTTTTTACCAACATCTATCTCAATAAACCTCTAAATAATAAACATCATGGCAAACGAACCAATCAATGATTTCTCAGTTGCGCTCAACAATCTTTTGAAAACCGTTGGCACACTTGCCCAGCAGCAGCTTGACCTGATCAGCCTCGGAATCAAGGCAGCAGGCCAGATTATTGAGCCTCTTGTAAAGACCTCTTCTGACCTGGCAGGAAACGCAGTCAAAATCTCTTCTGATCTTATTGGCAACGTCCTGAACACCGTCGGACAGGTTTTCCAGAACGTGACATCAGCTATTGCTCCCAAGAAGTAAGGCATTGTTCATGCAACAAAAAAGCACCTTATGCGTCTCGCAGAGGGTGCTTTTTTGTTTACAGGGTTTACAGGTCGCAACTCTCTGTTTTATAATGCGGCAGGGGTGTGTTGAGTACCTTTAATAGCCGGTCGTCACGATGATAGAGATCATCACGAAAGTGAAGTTCATCACCTTCATCAGTAACCGTCAGGTAAAGAATATAGACCGGAATCCGCTTCGGCAGGAACACCACTCTTGTTTTTCCTCTCTTGATTACCGAAAGAATCTTCTCCTTGCTCCAACTGACGCTGTCCTGCAACACCAGAGCGGCAAGATCCACAGGGTTTTGAACCCTGACACACCCCGAACTGAAGTTTCTGGTGCTTGCTGCAAAAAGCTCCTTGTGTGGGGTATCGTGCAGATAGACAATATAGGGGTTCGGAAGCATGAACTTGACTCTCCCCAATGAACCATGATCTCCGGAACTCTGCTGAAGGCGGTAGGGAAAGTTCCCGGCAGAATACTCTGACCAGTTGACCGATGCAGGATCGACGACACGGCCGTTCGAGGCAATAATCTTCAGATTTTTATTAGCAAGATACGAACTGCTTTTGCGAAGAGCAGGAAGTGCATCTTTGGCAAGAATGGTTGGCGGAATGACCCACTGGGGATTGAGGATAACGTACTGCATGTCAGCCTTGAAAAGCGGTGTTTCACGGCCAGGTTTCCCGACAATAACCCGCGTACCCCACCTGAGGCGGCCATTTTCGACATAACGCAGGGTAAAGTCAGCAACATTCACCAAAATACAGTCAGGTTCGAGGTCACCTAAAAACCATCGGTACCGTTCAAGGTTAAGGCGAATCTCATCAATACGACGGGCAACAGGGATATTCATGAGACGGAGGGTAGCCGACCCAACCACACCATCAGCCTCCATACCGTTCCGCTTCTGAAAGCGCTTGACGGCGTCCACCATCTCTCCGCTGTAGACTGTTGAAGTATCCGCATTCAGAACAGAGAGATCGCCCGACACTTTGAGTCGCTGGCGCAGCATGGTGACGCGACTCTGACGTGCACCCTCCTGCAGCTTCGGCCCTTCAGCCAGAATTGGCCAGCCGCCTTCACGTGCAATGGTGCGATAGCGAGCAAGCCCTTTTCTGAGCTGTTCATAAGCAGGTTGCTGCAATCGCATCTCTTTCACGGCGGCAGCAATCTGCTGAGTTGCAATGGCACTATGGAGTCTGGAGTCAAGAGCGCTGCGACTCCTCTCATGACGCAACTCCCAGTGCGTATCAAGAGTTGCGGGATCAACTTTTCCGTAATGAAGATGAGTGGCAAGGGCAAAAAAAGATTCGGTCAGGAGAAGGTCTGAACAGGCTGTCTGCTGAGGAGTTACGGGCGGTTTGCTGTAAAAGCTCCTGATCTCCCGGATGTGATAGTCTGCTGGATCAAGACCGTCATCAGCCGCACCCTCAATCGCACTCATCAGTTCGGCAATCATCTTCCGCGTTGTCCATACAGGCTGAAACCCCCTTGCTGCGTAAAAGCGCTCAAGCTTGCCATTGAAAAGGGCTCTTGCACTGCCTCCTTCGGGGCTCTTTTGCCGAACCAGCCAGTCAAAACGATCGTGAATCGTCCGGGCGATGCCCGCTGATGGCGCACTCTGTGGCTGAAGCTGTTCCGGTTGACTGACCGCTGGTTTTACCTGGACGGATTGCGGCGGGCTGAAGGCAAGCCAGAGCAGAAGAATACCAATCATAGGTCACCCCATAAGTTATGAAAACTGGTCAGAAACAGGCTGCCGCCGGGCAAGATCAGGAGCAATAAAAGTGGACTTGGCCGCGTAATCTCTTCCATCGTGGTAAATAAAGAGGCAACTGCCCCCTTTGATAAGATCAATAACCTTCTGAAAGCAGTCAAAAGATATAGCCGGACACCCCTCACTTCTGCCAAGACGCCCGTTCCTTCTGATAAAATCGTAGGAGACATAATCCGCACCATGAATAACAATGCTTCTTGATTCGGCGTTGTCGTTAATACCCCTCTCCATACCCTGAAGCCTGAGTGAATAACCATTTTTGCCATCGTAGGTGTCACCTGTTGTAAAAAAGCCAAGACTGCTCTGACGGGACCCCGGAATATTGGAAAAACTCTCGGCAAAATTATCGCCGCTGCCCCTGCCGTGCGCAACAAGCGCTGAATAAAGCAACTGGCCGCGGTTAACGTCAATAACAAACATGCGTTCATCTACTGAAGGCCTGTTGAAATCAATAACCGTCAAAATACCATCACGGCTTACCTTGCCCTGCTCTTTGAGGGAGCGATACCCCTCAAGCGCCATAGCGAGAACTCTGGAACTTATCCTGCCACTGAGTTCAGGAAATTTTGAAAATACAGAACTATTATTTTTAAAAGGGTTTATGTCAAAAGAAAGCGACTGCCCTTGTACCGGAAACGCCAACATAATCAACACAACAAATACCGTCATCAATCGAATCATAAGCAACTGCATACAAAGTTCAACCGGCTCATATACTGAAAGTTCAACCGGCAAATACAAGCGTGTGCCCCACAGGCATAAAAACACACTGACCACTCCATCCCATGAAGAAGAATGGCGATGCTATCAAGGCCAAGAAAGATAATTTTTTTTTCGGAATGGTCAAATCGGCTGATTTTCTGCCGGAGCTTAAGCCCCTCCTGAAAAGGGCTCCGAAGAGCGCTGAAACTGCACCCGAGCATCTGCGATTTTGCGGAAAAGCCTGATGTGGAAAAGATGCTGGGGCCAATTCAGCAAGAACGTTGCAAGCGCTTCCCGAACTATTTTTGCCCGCAACTCTTCTGCCCGAACTACCTGACAGCAGGCGAAGCGACAAAGCGCCAGCGTGAAGTGACTGTGACCACAATATCCTGCTCGGAAGGTGCGATTTCAGTAGGCGCAGGAGCCGACTTCAATGCCATCATCTCCATGGCTGGCCTGCCGCTGTACTGTGGCTGACTGACGCCTACTTCAATCAACTGGCCAAGACGCCCCCCTGCAGCCTGAGCCATGATTGAGCCATCCCTTCGGGCATTGCCAACCGCAACGGCAAGCGCCTGCTGACGAAGCTCCTCATAACGGCTCGATGAAAACGTAATGCTCTGCACCTCATCAGCCCCGGCCTGGACGGCGGCATCAATGGCCCGGCCAATTAACCCCAGCGTGCGCACCTTCACCATGATGGCTTGACGTGCAGTGTAGCCTTTCAGCAAGCTCTTCCCCAGCGACTGATCCCACTCCCAGTTGGGGGAGAGAGTATAGCTTGACGTCGGCGCATCTTCAAGAGGAACCGCCGCCGTCCGGAGTGCAGCCTGTACACGGTGATACTTCCCGGCGGTCTCGGCAGCAGCCTTATCCGCACTTTTTGCATTTGATTGCAGCACAACGCCGAACTCCGCCATATCAGGCATTACTGACACCTTCCCTGCGGCCGAAACCACAACCTGACTCTCTTCAGCACGCACCGTCAGAGAGAACCCAACCACTCCGGCAAGCAACCAAAGAGTGCAAAAAATCAGCTTCGTCTTCATTACGACCTTTTTCATCAACCCATTACCATTAAGAACATTATCCGGCGCACGCCAACCGAAAAGTTATGGCATTAATTCTTGTACAATTCTTTCAGTTGGAACAAAATGTACCAGCCAATAATTGCTCCGATTATTCCACCGATAATACCACTGAAAGAAATAATAGTTCCAATCAAACTGACAATGCTTGCATAAAAAAGCAATCTCCAGGCACCTGCGGTGCGTTTGAATAATCCCGGAACGGCCACAACTTCCATGATAACCGTGATAACCGAAACGGCAAGCCCGACAATTGCACCAAACCCCCATGAAAATCCGTACCCATAACCTCCCATCATCGCAAATGGAGAAAGAATGGCGGTAAGCCCCAAAGCCGCGAAAATAATCGGCAACGCCATAACAGCTAATACAATAATCAGATATGGAGACACATTAGCAATAAACTCCTTGACTTCTTGCGGCAGGGCAAATGGCGCTTTTTGCACCATGTACTCATCAAGGATTGCCTCGAACTGGGACAAAACTCCCTTCACATCTGACTTGGCCTGAGTTTTTTGCCCTGAACCGTTGTTTTCATTTTCTGACATAATTGTATGGTTTAATAGTTAAATCAAGATACTGAAAATAGATAAAATTGCTTTTTCCTTTTGCGGTGATGAGCCATCATCACTCTACCACTCGGTCGAGTACAACCCGATGATCTCCCTGTAGGCAATTGCTGTCGCACAGGCCGTAACGGGAATGGTGACCAAAAGACCGGCACCAAAGACAAGAGCCCCAAGAAGGTTGATAAAAAAAAGGACAAAAGAAAAGCCAAAAAAGGCAAACCAGTTTTTGGTAACGATTTTGCGGCTTGTCTCCAGTGCCTGCCAGAACTCCATGCGGTAATCAATAATAAGGAAGGTGGTAAACATGTAGGAGACCGCAAGGTAGATGCCTGGAATGATGAGCAGTGCAAAACCGATGCTGACCAGAAAACCACCGGCAAGACTGGCAAGAAAAAGAGGAAGAAAATAGTTAAACCCCTTGAAATAATCGGCGAACTCAAACTGCTGCCCACTCAACAGCCTGAAAGCCGCAATACCATATCCGGCAGAGAGCGATGCAATAACCGCAGAAAAAATAAACGAGCCTGCAAAAGCAATTTTTGAGCCTGCGACTGATGCCACGAAAATAATAAGCGTAAAACCAACAAACTCCCCAACGTGCTCCTTGAACATCTCATACCCTTGCTTTATATACTCCTGTACATTGAGGGTGCAGGGTGAATTGAGCTGGCGCTCAAAAACTTGCGGATCGACTTTTACGCCAAAATCAAAGGCCGCCATAATATCTATCTCCAGGATTAAACGTTTTGTCGCAAGCAACAACCGTCCACAGAAAGAAAAGAAATATCGCTGAATGCAAAAGACAAGCTGGCCAACAGAACCCTGCGCAACTTGCTCAAATTACACTATCAAGTTACAAAAGAGATGTATATGCACCAACCAAAATCACAAGATCCAAAGAAAAAAACGCCATAGCAGCACTGCCTGCAATCCCCACCAGTATATTTTGCGCTACGAGACAGTGTCCGTCGCCTGCATTTGTACAACCGGAGATCTGACACAAAAGCTGTCGGGGAAAAAGCTCTGGCTTTTGAATTTGCATAAAAATGCAGCCACTGTTTTGTCGCGCCGCTGTACAACCACCGCTCCGTCCTGCCATATTCCGTTTTCCTGATGCCAGCGGCTCTGGGGCGGATCTCCCTGATTCTGGTGAATATTGTGCACGCCACTACCCCTTCTGAAAGGCTCTCCGAACACAAAGAGCTTCCTTGAATGGACAAGAAGAGGCTCGAGATCGCGGAATGCGACTGGCCCTGTGCCGTACTTCCATACAGCATGCAGTGCCCTGTCCGCAATGATACCGGGGCTTGAAAATAGAGGAGATGCTTCCATGCACTCTCCGGTGGGCTGAAGCTCAGGACTGCGATAGTAATCAAGGGCACCCGAACCGGGTTCTGATACAAGCGGGTGCCACCCTTCACGAAAATGAAGCAGCGACTGCAAGGCATCAGGATCCAGTTCAACCACACGCCAATGCATTCCATCGGCATCTTTCTTGCTGTCAAGGTCTACCGGACAGCGAAAGACTCTTGCCCCTGCCCGCACCTTGATATTGCAGTGGTAGTACTCAGTGTCGCTGAAAAACCGATCGCAGTAATAGTTGTGCAAGGTACCGACCAGAACACCATAACCGTCGTCAAGTGGCATAAAAAAGCTCTTTGCACTGGTGAAGCCTGCCTGTCGGAAAAGGAGAGTGCAAGTTACGCAACAGCTCTGCTGAAGCCAAGCATAATTCCGCAGGAAGGAACCTTTCCTCTATTTCCTGCGGTTTATAGAGAACAAATCGGGCAAATCTCTTTCCTTGACCATTGTTCTTGTGATCATTGAACCAACCTGATGAACCGTACAGATCGAAAATTCTTTTACAGCGGCAGAGAGAGTGAGATAACGGGACATGCCGCTGCGCTGATTATTGCCGAGGCTTATCGTGCTGTGGATGATCACGGGCGATTTTCACTGGTACTTGCTGGCGGTAACTCTCCGAGGCTCCTCTATAATAAACTTGCACAAGGCATTCCCGCCGCGCTTTTTGAACACTATGCCCTTGCGGTGCCCTGCCAGAACCCGGGAGACAGACAGAGCATCCATCGCCTTCCACCAAACACATGGCTTTTTCAGGGAGATGAGCGCTGTGTCCCGTTTGACCATCCTGACAGCAATTACCGGATGGTGAAGGATACATTGATACGGCACTCCGGCATTGCTGACGATCACCTTTTCAGAATGACCGCTGAAAAGAATGATGCAGAAGAGGTTGCCAGAAGTTATGAAATGGCTATCCGCACGTTTTTCTCGGCCGAAGAAAGTTTGTCGCCGCAGGGTTATCCGCTCTTTGACCTTATTCTGCTTGGCCTTGGCGAAGATGGCCATACCGCATCACTCTTTGCAGAAAACAGAGAGGCACTTCAAGAGCGGAAACGATGGGTGGTTGCAGTCAACGCACCACAGGCAAAGCCTCCGGGAATTCGGCTGACCCTTACCCTGCCGGTCATCAACCATGCCCGGAACGTGCTCTTTTTTACCACTGGACGCGAAAAATGCCAACTGGCAAAAAAAATCTTTCTTGAAGAGGAGATGAGCGTGCCTGCAAGCCTGGTCAAGCCGGAAAGTGGACGACTATACTGGTTTGCGGCTCAACCGTAGATGCACTGCACCGACTCCGGACCCCATGAATGCTCCGGATAGCTTTCCGGCGCTTGCGAGCCAACCGCCTCCCTGATAGCGTCAATAATCGCCCAAGAGTATTCGACACTGTCCTGGCGGATAAAGTTCATCTGATCACCCGCCATGGCATCAAGCAACAACCGATGATAGGGAGTCACGCCGGACTCGGTAAACGAGGTCTTGTAATCGAATTTCATGAAAACGGGATCAGTAATGACCGATTCACCCGGACGTTTTGCCCCGAACTTTATGGCGATGGTCTCTTCCGGCTGGATACGCAGAATCACCTGGTTAGCAGTATAGCTGCAACTCTCTGCAGGGCCAAAATAGTTCTGGGGAGGACATTTGAAGGTAATGACAATCTCGGTCACCGTTTCGGCCAGATTTTTTCCCGCTTTGACAAAGAAAGGCACATCCTTCCATCGCCAGTTATCGACAAAAAATTTTATTGCAGCATAGGTTTCAACCGTTGAGTTTGGCGCAACGTTTTTTTCAGAACGATATCCCTCATACTGGCCGAGAACAACCGCTCCTCCAACGCTCCGGGGAGTAACAAGGCGGATTGATCGGAGAAGCTTCGCTTTTTCGTCGCGCACCGCATCGGCTGAAAAATCGACCGGCGGCTCCATGGCAACTGATGCAAGAAGCTGCAACGCGTGATTCTGCATGATGTCGCGCAGCAAACCAGCCTCCTCATAAAAAGCTCCCCGGTCACGGATACCGAACTTTTCGGCAATGGTGATGGTAACATTGGCAATGTTCTGGCGGTTCCACAAGGGTTCAAAAATCCCGTTGGAAAAACGGAAGACCATGATGTTCTGAACCGTCTCCTTGCCGAGGTAGTGGTCGATCCGAAAAATACGCTCTTCATGGAAAACTTCCCCAATGACGGTATTGAGTTCACGCGCCGTCTGCAAGTTACTTCCGTAGGGCTTCTCCACAATGATTTTCCGCCAACTACCCGATGAACCATCCTTTTCTCCAAGCCCCGCATGGTCAAGATTCCTGACAATGACGGGCGCAAGAGCGGGCGGAGTGGCAAGATAGAAGAGAAGATTGCGACAGGTGGCTGTCTCGGGGGTACCCTTCATAAGCTCTTTTTGCAGAGCAGGATAGTCCTCTCTCCGGGCAAAGTCAACCCTCACATAAAAGAGCCTTGCTGAAAATGATGCAAAAGCAGCTTCATCCAGCAAGGTTTCAGGCAATAACGCTGCCATCTTTTCATGTACCTTTGAACGGAACTCTTCGTGAGAGAGAGCGGATCGCCCGACACCGATAATGCGGTACTCATCGGGAAGATGGCCCCAAAGGGCAAGCTCATAGAGTGAGGGAAAGAGTTTGCGGGCAGCAAGGTCGCTGTGAGCACCAAAAATAACAATGGTGCAATTATCGAGTTTTAGCTGCATGTTATTGCCCGGTTATGGTTTGTCGATGAAGGCGTGTCCTCCGAACTCGTGTCGCAGGGCTGCAACCGCCCTGTCAGAAAAATTTTCGTCGGAACGTGAACGGTAACGACTGAAGAGGGAGGCTGCAATCACCGGAATCGAAACCTCATGCTCAAGGGCGGCCTCGACCGTCCAGCGCCCCTCTCCTGAATCGGCAATTGAGCCTTTGAGATATCCAAGCTTTGGATCCTTCTGCAGCGCACTCTCCATCAGCTCCATCAGCCAGCCACGGATTACCGAGCCATGGGCCCAGACCCGGGAGAGCGCTTCAAGATCAAAATCATAGCCACTTGCATCAAGCAGGTTGAACCCTTCGCCGATTGCCTGCATCATGCCATATTCAATACCGTTATGCACCATTTTTGCAAAGTGGCCAGATCCGGAACGGCCCATATAACCATACCCCTTTTCCACGCAGAGATCCACCAGCAAGGGTTCAATAATATCATAGACCGCCTTTTCGCCACCAACCATGATGCATGCACCATGCCGAGCCCCTTCAAGACCACCGCTTGTGCCCGCATCAAGAAAGCTTATCCCCTCTTCGCGAAGGCGAGCCGCCCGCCGTTCGGAATCCTTGTAGTGTGAATTCCCGCCATCGACAATGATATCGCCCCGTTCAAGCAGGGGTGCAAGCAGCTCAATCGTACTGTCTACCGGGGCACCGGCAGGCACCATCAACCAGATCAAACGAGGGGAGTTGAGCCTACCGGCAAGCTCCTGCAGGGAACCGGCAGCAACAGCCCCTTTTGCCGCCAGGGCAGCAACGGCCTCCCTGGCAAGATCATAAACCACAAGATCATGGCGGCACTCAAGCAGATGCTCCGCCATATTGAACCCCATTTTTCCCAATCCAACAATCCCTGCTTTCATAACGCTCCATCAATAGTATCCACAAAAAAAATCCAACATATTCACCCCTCTGCAGCACTCAGTACTCCGTCCTCACTCCTGCTTTTCGAACGATCAACCAGCTTCTGGTAGCGGCCGATCACGAAGCCATTGACTGAAGACCATGACTGTGTCTCCGCATAGGCAAGTCCGCCAGCTTTCATTTCCCGATAGATGAGGGAGTCGTCAAGCAATTCAAGACACCGGGCATAAAAATCACAAACCCTTCCTTGATGAGCAACAACTCCGCCTGTCGAACGGTCAGCAATATCACGGCAACCACCAACATCAGAAACGACAACAGGAAGACCTGAGGCAAGGGCTTCAAGCGCAACATTGCAGAAAGCCTCGGTCGTTGAGGGAAAAAGAAAAATATCTCCGGATGCATAGGCTTCAGGCAACTTCTCCCCGGTAAGATAGCCGGTAAAGACAGCTTCAGGCATTCTTCTCCTCATCGCCTCCTCTTCGGGACCGGAGCCGATCATGACAAAGCGCACCCGGTCGGCATATTGGCCCTGCATAAAGCGGTCGTAAACACGCATGACAACCTCAATATCCTTGTAAAGCACAAAACGTCCGGCATAGACAATAACGCTCCGGCCTGCTGCATTCCAGGCTGAACGAAGTTTTTCGGATCGGCGGAGTGGATTAAAAAGCTCCCTGTCAACTCCCCTTGACCAGATCTCAATATTTTGAATAGCATACCCGGCCAGTTTAGACCGGACACCCTCATTCGGTGCCAGAACAATATCGCAGTTGTTGTAAAACCAGGTCAAATATTTCCAGGCATATTTTACAGCAAACCCGAGATGGTAATAACTGAAATAAGAGGGAAAATCAGTGTGAAATGCGGAGACAACCGGAATATTTTTTCTTCTGGCATGAAGAAGAAACGCCCTGCCGATGATATCAGGTGTCGAAATATGCACCATATCGGGCGCAAACGCCTCGAGCTGCAAACGTGTTTCATCCGTAAAAAAACCCAGTTTGTAGTCAGGATAAAGCGGAATCGGCACAGAGGGCATACGATGGACACACAAACCGTTATGGTTATCCCCGCTTGAAACATCAGGAGACCATACAGCCACCTCATGACCGTTTTTGCGGAATGACGCGACCAGTTGATAGATGGATTTTACGGCACCGTCCTTGTCCCTGACATAAGTCCCCGAGTATAAGGCTATCTTCATAAGAGACAAAATATAAAGGCCATATCGATTCAGCTTCCCTGCTGACGATATCTTGAAAAAATTCCCGGTCTGTCAGCAAGCCTGAACCAAAGGTAACATTTCCCCGGAAAAATCCATCACTCACCATAATTCAATCACTTCACCGGCAGGGAGAGTTTCGCCACTTTCGGTTGAACCAGTCTCTTGTAACTTTCGTAGGAGAGGCGCAGCAGCTCTGTATGGGCTCCGGCATTGAAGGCGATTTCATCATCATCTTCAAGCTCTTCCGATACATAGACTGCCATACCATAAAGGTTGCCGAAAGGAGGCATGGCACCGATCTCGCACTCAGGAAAGAGTCCGGAAAATTCTCTCTCTCCGGCAAGCTCCACCTTACCCGCACCGGTCAGTTCACGTAAAAGCTCAAAGTCGAGCTGACGGGAAGCAGGCAAAACAACCATGGCCAATTTTCCGTCAAGAGTGACAATGACCGTTTTTGCCAGCTCTTTTCCCGGAACATGAGCGGCTGCAGCTATCTCCTGGGCAGTATAGGCCGGAGAGTGGCTGACAACAAAATACCTGACATCGTGGCTGTCAAGAAACTCCCTCAATTTGCGAATAGGCATACAACCTCCCTTTGTTAAACAGTGACAAGATGTCAACAACAAGCTAAAGCAACTCACCACCGGGACCTGGCTCTCAGACAAGCTCCACACCCTGAACGTCAGCGGTGTAATTATTCCCAATAAAATAACATATTACTGCAATTCGACCAAGCCGGATAACGGCCTCTTTCCTTCAACCCATGCTTTCAGCGCAGGAAGGGCCGACCGATAGCCTGCCTCCATAATATCAGGAATCTGGGCGGTATCGATCAGGGTGAATTCCGAAAGATCGGGTGAAATAGAGAGATCTGCTACATCTATTTGCAATGCCGTCATATTGGTGATGGTGCTGTAGAAGGCATTCAGCAGAAGGTCGATAATATTTGCAGGCTTTTTGAAGACACGGCGGGCCAGAAGATCGACACAGACAATCGACTCGGCGCCGCTTTCAACGAGCGGAGAAACCGGCACATTTTCCATGAGCACACCGTCAACAAGCAGTGAACCCGCCCACTCGACCGGTTTGAAAAGACCTGGAATGCAACTGCTTGCCATCACGGCAAGAGCGACGTCCCCTTTGGTAAAAACAACTTTTTTTCCTGTACCGATATCGGTAGCAACTATTGAAAGCGGAATAAAGGCATCTTCAATAGTTTTATCGCCCAACAGACTGCATACAATATCGCCCATTTTTTTGTTTGACAGAAGGCCGTATTGCGAAAGTGCCAGGCTGGTCATATCAAGCCAGTCGAGGTCGAAAACAATATCGCGAATCTCCTGCCAGCTTTTGCCGAAAGCATGGAGCGATGCAATAAAAGCGCCAATGCTGGTGCCACTGATCATCGAGACCGTGATATCCAGTTCAGTCAGCGCCCTGAGTACTCCTACATGAGCAGCACCGAGCACGGCCCCTCCCCCAAGCGCAAGAGCTGTTTTTTTCATTCTGAATCACATAATAAAGGGTTCCCGGACGGTACGGCCGGAGAGTGATAACTTCACTGGAAAAAGGTGACAAGAGGTTTGAGCAGCCTGAACTTCCACCAACTGTAGGGAGGATAGCGCAAAGCGGGATCGGGAGAACATGAGCGGCAGAGAACGCTCCGCTGAAAAGAGAAGGTTTCAAACCCCGCCCGGCCATGACAGACGCCAAATCCACTGTTACCGAGCCCGCCAAAAGGAAGACGGTGAAGAGCAGCCTGAAAAAAGAGGTCGTTGATGCAGACGCCACCTGAACGGGAGTGAGCTACAACCCGCTTCTGTACTTCCCGATCAGAAGAAAAAAGATAGATCGCAAGGGGCTCAGCTATGCTACGGATGAGATCAAGTGCATCTGAAAGCTCCGCATAGGCAATGACCGGCAAAAGGGGGCCGAAAATCTCTGACTGCATGAGTGGAGAGGCTGGCGTCACTCCCCGGAGAATGGTGGGTGAGATGTAACACTCACCCTGATCGCTCTCCCCACCGCTCCAGAGTGAAGAGCCGTCAAGAAGCTTTTTGAGTCGATGGAAGTGATCGCTGTTGACAATGCGGGGATAATCGGGACTCAAACGGGGATCGTCACCATAAAAGTCGGTAATCGCCACCTGCATATAATGAAGCAGCTCCTCCTCACGATGCTCATGCACCAGAACATAATCAGGCGCAAGGCATGTCTGGCCCGCATTCAAAAACTTGGCCCAGACAATCCTGCGCGCCGTCACCCTGACGTCACAGCTCTCATCAACAATACAGGGAGATTTCCCTCCAAGTTCAAGCGTCAACGGAGTAAGATGACGGGCAGCGGCAAGCATCACCTCCCGGCCAATCGCAGGGCTGCCCGTAAAGAAAATATAGCCGAACCGTTCAGCAAGCAGAGCCTTGCTCGCTTCCACTCCTCCCTCAACCACCCTGATCGCACTCTGGTCAAGATAGTGGTCCACCCCTTCGGCAATAAGTGCCGAGCTGCTGGGCGCATGTTCCGAGGGTTTGACCACCGCACAGTTTCCGGCAGCAATGGCGCTGATGAGAGGTACAAGAGAGAGATTGAAGGGATAGTTCCACGCCCCGATGATGAGCACAACGCCATAGGGTTCAGGAGAGTAAGAGGCTCTTGCTGGCTGATAGATGAGCGGGACGGAGACCCGGCGGGGCTTCATCCATGAGGCGAGGTGCTTCAGGGCAAAACGGATTTCGCCACGAAGGTATCCCGTTTCAGTCAAAAAGGTCTCTGCCGCAGACTTCCTGAAATCGTGATGAACGGCGGCAGCAATATCTCGTTCGCGCTCAATGAGGAATCTCTGAAGCGCAAGAAGTTGCGAAATCCTCCACGACAGATCGCGGGTTATGCCGCTCTCAAAGGTCTCCCGCAAGAGCGCCAACTCCGAAAACCGCTGATCATTCTGCATAAAAGGAAGAGATGGCAAAACATTATCGCTGAACTTCACCGGGCCCCAAGGAAAAGAGAGTAAAAGACAATGTAACGAAAAAGCGCTTCAGCCGTGCCGGCAACCCGCTCATCATCCCCGATTTTTTGCCAGAGCACAATCAGTTCACTACATTACTCTTTAAAATTGCGCTTTTGCAAAAACAGTTACCCATATTTCACCAATGATGGAATGGATTACGCAGCCTGAAGCCTGGATTGCTTTGGCAACATTGACTGCTCTCGAAATTGTTCTCGGCATCGACAACATTATCTTTCTCTCCATCATCGTCGGGCGGCTGCCGGAACAGCAGCGAGGCAAGGGACGAATTATCGGACTTGGTCTCGCCATGCTGACCAGAATCGCCCTCCTGCTCTCAATAACCTGGGTTATGGGACTTACCGGCGGCCTCTTTACCCTGCTTGATCATGCGGTTTCAGGACGCGACCTGATTCTGATTGGCGGAGGACTTTTCCTGCTTGCAAAAAGCACACAGGAGATCCATCAAAGCCTTGAAGGAAGTGAAGAAGAGACAAAAAAAAGCGGCTCAGCCAGCACTTTTGCCGTCACCATGTTACAGATTGCCATTATCGATATTGTGTTTTCACTTGATTCGGTCATTACGGCCGTCGGGCTTGCCAAAGATGTTGAAGTGATGATTATCGCAATCATGATCTCGATCGGCATTATGATGCTGGCCGCCAAATCGATCAGCGATTTTGTTGAAGCACACCCGACCATCAAGATGCTTGCCCTGAGTTTTCTCATTCTTGTCGGAGTGACCCTGCTTGCCGAAGGGGCCGGTTTTGAAATTCCGAGAGGATACATCTATTTTGCCATGGCTTTTTCCATCTCGGTTGAAATGCTGAACATTCGTCTGCGCAAAAAAGCCGCGAAGCCGGTCCGTCTCCATCCAACCATGAATATTGATGGCGATGGCGCCTGAAAAGAGAAAACTGCAAAACAAAAGGGAATCCTGAAATAACCTCGGGTGGCGAAGCCTCCGTATTCATGAGAGTGCCAGGCGCTCCAGCAGAATGGCGGCGGAGACGGATGCGTTAAGCGATTCAACCCGCACGCTTGTGCCGCCGTGGGGAATGCGCACCAACCGGTCGGCCAGCGCTCTGACTGGTTCACTGATACCGTTGGCTTCATTGCCGATCACCAGCACCTGTTTTTCAGGCCAGGAGCTGAACTCCCGGAAATCCTTGCCCTCAAGCGATGAACAGACAATGGAATAACCCAGCTTCTTAAGCCGCCGGAGTTCAAGATCAAGACGATCAACACCGTAATGACGGATTGCATAGATGCTTCCTGCGCATGAACGGACGGCCTTCGGATTGTATCGGTCGGCTGTACCGGAACTGCAAATCATGGCATCAGCTCCGAACCAGACCGCTGTTCTCAGTATGGTACCCACATTGCCAGGATCCTGAACATCATCGAGCGCAACCATGAATGATCTTCCCGACTTTACCAAACCAGCCTCTGCGGCAGGCTCAACCGGGCGCAGAGGCTGGCGGAAAACGCCGAATATCCCCTGCGATGTTGCGGTTTCGGTAAGCTGTGAGCACTCTTTTTCTCCTAATGAAAAAAGCTTTCCTTTCCAGGCCTGGGCAAAGCGTGCTGCCTCGGCTTCCCCCTCCCTGACGAGCAGCGCAACAAGCATCTCAGGATCGGGCAGGTTCAGGCAAAGCTCCCGGACTGTACGAAGCCCTTCGGCAAGAAAGAGCCCCTCCTGATCCCTGAACTTTTTCTGATGAAGTCTGGTGTAATGCTTGAGCTTCGCCTTGCTCAACAAGGGTGCGATTTCAACAGGCTTCATGACCTCTCTCCAGCTCTCTTCAGACTGGAAATCACCGATTTCGGGTCATGAGAAAAATCCGGAGGAGGCACACCGGAGCCTTTTGAGAGAGCCTCACCATCAAGATCAACAGAAAAGCCTTTGTCGACGCACTCTGGATCATCCCCGACGCCGGTCATACAGCGGCGGATATAGTCGTCGAAACTCTCCCTGTCCATAGTGTGGCCCTCCAGAATACATGGACTCTCCCCTTCAGCTTCGCCGGCAGCCTCACTTGAACGAGAGCCCTCCTCAACCATGAGCGTGATTTTGAGCATCACCTCATCCCGTGAAAGAGTACCAAGACCTGCTTTTTGCACAAGCCGCCCGAAAGAGGCTTCATCAATCTTTTCCATCATCTGCAGCAATTGCCCAAGCCCTCCGTACATCTCTGCATGAACCCTGATGGCCTCCTCAATCGATACCGTAACCGGAGCTGCCGACTGAGTGCTGCCATGCAACCGTTCAGAGAGAGCAGATACGGGAGCTTTCCCTTTTGAACGCTTCAGGGTTTTTCGTCCGATAAACTCCTCATCAACACCATAATCCTTGAGCCGATCCTGCATGATACCGCCATTTTTCTCCCTTGCACGCCGCATCGAAACCGAGTCAATTTCCGTCCGCTCGCCCTGCAGAAGCCGCACAACAAACGCAATACCAGTCAAGGCGGCAGCAACAATAAAGCAGAGAAGAATCAGCTCGAGACGCAACCCGAAAAGCGCAACAACCAGCACTTCAACCGCAATAAGCCCGGCAAAAAGAACCAGCAGAAGTTTCAGAAAAACACGTTCAGTCATAGATTTGTGCACTTTATTTACAATTCCGGCTAATTTAACTCTTCTTGACGAGATATCCCGAAGCGCCTTCCGATTGCCGCAATTGCGTTGTATTTCTGCTTCATTTTTTTAATAGATATCACCGTCCGTAGTGACCTTATTTATTAATGGTATCGCGGCGGGAACATCGATGCCGATGTTGCTGTTATCTGTGGCAGATTACTGGCTACGTCCTCTGGTTCACAGCATGGTTTCACAATCAGGGATTTGGTAACCGTGAATCAGTACTCATTTATCCAGACACCTTTTGACATTGACGGGATTGTCGGCGGTTCAGATACGATCATGAGTCTGTGTGTGTGATCCGAGAACATAATGCCCATCAGTTCAGCCTTCACAACTGGTGGGCAGCATCGTTGCAGATGCAGGAAAAAAAGGTTGATGATTGAACTGATTGCACCTGCGGGCGACAGAGGGCTGGATAGCAAAAAAACGGCAGGAGCGAAAACCCCTGCCGGAAACACTGGTGCTGAAAAGAGAGGCGATCCTTAGAAGTTGTACCTGATACCAGCAAGAATGTTGCTGCCAGAAACACTGAAAGCCATAGTACCATCCTTACTCGTAACATCTGATGTTCTGAAATAGCGGTAACCAAGATCGACGACAACGTTCTCTGACGCCTTGAAGCCAAGACCGGCACCAACCTGCCATGCAAACACACTTTCATCAGGGTCCGTCACTCCCGCTGACTTTGATTTAACCGAAGCAAGACCAACACCCCCTGTCAGATATGGGGAGACACCGGAATCCTTTATGGAAAAATCATAATAGCCATTGGCCATGAACAACAAAGCTGAAACATCAGCAGCGTCAGCTCCGGTAGCAGGTACCCCCAAATAATTATCCACGGAATACGTCTGGTAACTTACGGCTCCTTCAATACGATACTCGTCAGACTTAAAACCAATAGCAACACCGAACGGAACCCCCGCCTTGTACTCAACAACATCAGTCACAGTGTGGCCACCCGCCGTTACATCAGACTTATTGAGCAGTCCCAAACCAGCCGAAACACCGATGTAAGGCGTAGCACATGCTGGAGTCGCCCAGAGACCAGCAAACAACATCGGTAACAATAAATGTTTTTTCATTGTCTCATCTCATTTGTGATTTCAAAAAAACTACACACAACATTACAGTTACTTTAGAGTACTCATTCAGCATCAAATTTCAAAAAAAATTATCAAAATACTTCATCAGCGCATTTTTCTTTTGTCGCTCCCCCACCCCAAAAATCCAAATTCGTTACCGATTTCTCTCGCCTCTTGTGTACATTATTTGCCTGATGAAGCACTGCGGATCTCTCACATAAAACTTGTACATGCAGGAAAAAAAGGTTGAACTGATTGCGCCAGCGGGCGACATGACCGGACTGGTCACCGCGCTGAAGGCTGGTGCGGATGCCGTCTACTTTGGAGCCGAAGGCTATAACATGCGTGCCGGAAGCAGCAATTTCACTCCGGCGGACTTTCCCGAACTGAAATCGCTTTGCACAACATACAAGGCAAAAGGGTATCTGGCGCTCAATACCATTGTCTATGACGGCGAACTGAAGAAGATGACGCAGACTGTGTCGGCAGCAAAACAAGCGGGTATTGACGCCATCATCTGCTCCGATATGGCGGTCATTGAATCGTGCCGGAAGGCTGAAATTCCGTTTCATATTTCAACACAGACATCAGTCAGCAACTACCGTGCGGTCAGGTTCTATGCCGACCTTGGTGCAAAAATGATTGTGCTGGCACGGGAACTCACCCTTGAGCAGGTGCGCCATATTATCGGCAACATAAAGCGTGACCGACTCGACCTGCGCATTGAGTGCTTTGTGCATGGGGCGATGTGCGTCGCGGTTTCGGGGCGCTGCTTCATGTCGCAGGAGCTCTTTGGCCGATCGGCAAACCGTGGGGAGTGCGTGCAGCCCTGCCGCCGCCACTATATCATTACCGATCCGGAGGAGAACGAGGAGCTTGAACTCGGTACCGATTATGTGATGAGCCCCAAAGATCTCTGCGCCATTGAATTTCTTGATGTGCTTATCGATGCAGGGATCAGCGCCTTCAAGATTGAGGGAAGAAGCCGCAGCCCGGAATATGTGCAGACGGCCACAGGCGCCTACCGCACGGCGCTCGACTTCTGTACCGTTCACCGCAGCGACACAGAGTTCAGGAGTGAGTACAGCCAACTGACCATCAAGCTCAAAAAGGAGCTGGCCCTGGTCTACAACCGGGGATTTTCGGAGGGGTTTTATTTCGGCAAACCCTTTGACGCATGGATCCGGGAGTACGGCTCACTGGCTGAAGAGAAAAAAAGTTATATCGGAGAGATAAAGAAATATTATCCAAAGGCCGGGGTGGCTGAATTCCTGATGTATGCCGGAAACCTCAAGAGCGGCAACAAGCTCTC
Source organism: uncultured Chlorobiaceae bacterium (assembly GCA_903882665.1). Lineage (GTDB taxonomy): Bacteria > Bacteroidota > Chlorobiia > Chlorobiales > Chlorobiaceae > Chlorobium. Next base: position 136,719 of record CAIRXW010000023.1, read on the forward strand.
CATCCTCGGGCCGAAAACAGGAGTTGTTACCTGCATTGCCGAAACCTTTTACACCAATGATCAGCCTGCTGCGGAAGCGACCAAAGGCGACAGCGTCACCGTCAAGTGCACAAAGGTGAGGAAAAACGACAAGGTTTATCTTCTGGAAAAACGGCGATAGGCGGCAAACCTGGAAGAATCGTTTTTTCTTCCAGCAAGCTTTTGCGTACATTTGATAAAGATAGTACTGACCTATTCAGAACGTCTGCAGCCGGAGCCTGTATCATGATTTACAAGGTAATTTCAAAAACAGAGTTCAGGAAGTTCATCAATGCAATTGTCAAGCACAACAATGCCTACGGGCCCCGGAAGGTCGATACTGGAAGCGGCGGCAAACCGATCTACCAGTTCAAGCCGGTGAAATCGGCCGATGAAATCGATTTCGATTATACGGTTACCTACTCTTCAGCCAAGCATTTCTTTTTGCCTTTCCGCGATGAACTGTCGCGATTCAACTTCGAAGATGGAAACTGGGAACAGGAGGTGCGCTATGAAGCGCCGCCCACAATCCTGATAGGCCTCAGGCCATGCGATATCAGTGCAATCAACATGCTCGATGAGGTTATGCTCCACAGCCCCTATCCATCTCCATACTACCTCGCCCGCAGGAAAAACACCTTCATTATCGGCATGGACCACCTTCCCCTGCCGGACTGCTTCTGCAAATCGATGAACCGGCATACGGTCAACCACGGATTCAATCTTTTCTGCTCGGATATCGGCGACAAATACTACCTTTCTATCAACTCCTCCAAGGCCTATTCGTTCCTCAAGGAGTTCATGATCGAGGAACCCTCCTACGAGGACAACTGCCAACTGATCGAACGGCGCAAGACAATCAAACACAGCTTCGAAACCAATATTGAGGTGACCGGCCTGCCCGTTTTCCTCGACATCGAGTTCGATTCACCGATATGGCAAAAATGGGGTGACAAGTGCCTGAGCTGCGGATCATGCGCGATGGTCTGCCCTACCTGTTACTGCTACAGCGTCGAAGAGCGTTTCGACGTCGACCTGAAAGGCTCTTCACGGCAGAACCACCTTTACTCGTGCAACCTCGTCGATTTCGCCCAGGTTGCCGGCGGCCATAATTTCAGGCCCAGAAACGGTGACCGGCTCAAATACCGCTACTACCACCACTATCGCGGATTCGCTGCAAACGACAACCAGCAGATCTGCGTAGGGTGCAACCGTTGCGGCCGTGCGTGTCTGGCAGACATCAACCCGAAAGACGTCATCAACGATCTCAGACTGGAGCGAGAATCATGCATGATATGCGTTTCACCCTCCCCGGACAGGACCTGAACCGCGAACCGTTCGCGATGAAGTCCCCGGACTTCCAGAAAAAATGCGAAGTCATGATCACCGATCGGGGCTACAAGTGCCGGATCACCAACACCGTCCCCATCTCTTCGCAGGAGAAACTGTTCCTCCTGCGCATTGTCGACCCTGTGGAGCGCCAGCTCTTCAACTTCAGACCTGGCCAGTTCCTCATGCTCGAAGTGCCCGGATACGGGGAAGCCCCGCTCTCCATCTCGAGCGACAACAGCAACCACGAATTTATCGAACTCTGCATCCGCAAGGCAGGTCACGTGACATCGGCCATGTTTGAAGCCAAACAGGGAGCGATAGTCTCCATCAGGGGACCTTTCGGCACCGCATTCCCGATGGAGGCGATGGAGGAGAGCAATATACTGCTGGTTGCCGGAGGACTCGGCATAGCCCCGATACGCGCCCCCCTCTACTGGATCAGCAATCACAGGGACAAGTACAAAAACGTCTATCTTCTCTATGGAGCAAAGGAACCCTCCCAGCTTCTCTTCAGTTATCAGTTCGAAGAGTGGCAGAAGGTGAGCAACGTCCAACTGATGACCATCGTTGAAAAACCGGACGATTCCTGGAAAGGCAGGAGCGGAATGATCACGGCACTTTTCGATGAATTTTCCTTCGATTCGAAGAAAACGTTCGCCATCGTCTGCGGACCGCCCGTCATGTTCAAATTCGTCTGCAACTACCTCGACGGCAAAGGCATTCCGATGAACCGGATGTTTGTATCCCTCGAACGCAGGATGCACTGCGGCATGGGCAAGTGCTGCCGCTGCATGGTCGGATCGACCTTCACCTGCCTGGACGGTCCTGTTTTCGACTACTGGTCAGTCATGAACCTCAAGGAAGCGATTTAGGGAGAATCACATGAACCATCTCGGTTTCAAAATCGGCAAAATGAAGATCGGCTCGTTCGACTTCACCTGCTGTGAAGGATGCCAGTTGCAACTGGCCAACAAGGAATCGACCCTGCCTGCCTTCCTCGGGCTGCTCGACATCCGCAACTTCCGTGAAATATCTTCGGAACGGCATGACGACTACGACATTGCCCTCGTCGAGGGGAGCATCACACGAAGCGACGAAATCGAGCGGCTCAAGGCGATCCGCGCACAGGCCAGCGTGCTTGTCGCTTTCGGCTCCTGCGCCTGCTTCGGCGGCGTAAACAGCCTCAAGAACAAAATCCCGGCGGAGGAGGCTATCAAAGGGGTTTATGGCGACAAAAAGATTGAAACGATGCCCTCAACGAAAATCAGCGATATCGTTTCCGTAGACTTCATGGTCCCCGGTTGTCCGGTCTCCAAGGAAGAAGTGGAGCGAATCGTAGTCGGTGTTGTGACGCGTTCCCTGAACAACCTGCCGAAATACCCGGTCTGCGTTGACTGCAAACAGCGGCTCAATACCTGCCTGTTCGATCTCGGTGAAGTGTGCCTCGGGCCGGTCACCAGGGCGGGCTGCGATGCTGTCTGCCCATCAGGCAAAACCCCCTGCCTCGGCTGCCGCGGGCCAGCCGACGACATCAACTTCCCCTCCTTTCTCCAGCTCGTCAAAGAGAAGGGGCTCAGTCAGGACGAGATGCGGGAAAAACTGACATTCTATAACGGATTTGCAGATTACCTCGACCATGAAAGTTGATTTCAACATCGATATCCACCACCTCCCGAGGGTGGAGGGGCACGGCAACATTCACATCTCGGTGAAAGAGGGAAAGCTCGCGGATGCGACATGGGAGGTGATCGAAACCCCGAGATTCTTCGAAATGATGCTCAGGGGTGTCAGCGCTGAACGGGCCTCCTTCCTCACTTCCCGCATCTGCGGAATCTGTTCAATCAGCCATTCGCTGGCCAGCATCAGGGCTCTCGAACGCGCCATGGAAATCGAACCACCAAAGGCGGCAGAAGCGATCCGGCTCCTGGCCATGCACGGAGAAACTCTCCAGAGCCATGCACTGCACCTCTTCTTCCTTGCTGCGCCTGACTTTCTCGACATGCCGAGCGCGATTCCGATCCTGCATTCCCACCCCGAAATCGTGAAAGCAGGGCTTTCGCTCAAGGAGCTTGGTAACGAGATGAGCATCGCCACCACCGGTCGGGCTACCCATCCGGTCAGCCTCGTGCTGGGTGGCGTGAGCAAGGCTCCCTCGAAACAGCGCCTGAAAGAGCTCAAGGAGATGATCATGAAACGCCGGCCAGCCCTCGACAAGGCCACCGACTTTTTCAGGACGCTCACGATTCCGGAGTTCGTGCGGGAAACCGAGTTCATTTCACTTCGCAACGGCAAAGACTATCCGTTCATCGGCGGCGACCTGGTATCCACCGATGGAGTCGTCCGCGATGAGAACGACTACCTGCAAATGACCAACGAATACCTCGTCGACTTCTCGTCATCGAAGTTCACCCGCTTAAGCCGCCAGTCCTCTGCAGCGGGCGCACTTGCCCGGTTCAACAACAATTCCAGGCTGCTCGGGCATCGTGCTCACGAGGTCGCCGCCTCCTTCGGCCTCGAACCGGTCTGCCACAACCCGTTCATGAACAACATCGCCCAGCTCGTTGAGTGCCACCACATCTTCGAAAATGCCGAAACGCTCATCGACCTCCTGCTCGACGACGACCTGCTGGAGATCAGGACGTCATACAAACCAAAGGCCGGCGCGGCAACCGGTGCTGTCGAAGCTCCGAGAGGCATCCTTTACCACCACATGGAAACAGACGATGTCGGCAAGGTGGTCAAAGCTGACTGCATCATCCCGACAACCCAGAACAACGCCAATATCCATTACGACCTGCATGCGCTTGCCGCCGAAGCCGTGAAGGAAGGGAAAACCGACCGTGAGACTGAAAAGCTCTGTGTCATGCTGGTAAGGTCATACGACCCCTGCATTTCATGTTCGGTGCATTAGGGGGGAGAGCGGTTGATCCGGATCTGACTAATCCGACCGATCGGACGGATCAATCAGATCTTCACAACCCCTCGGCACTCAGGGTAGCCGCTGCAGCCCCAAAACTGTTTACCCTCGTTTATTCCGGCCTTGGCTGTCCGCAACACCATGGGCTTGACGCATTGCGGACACGAGGGAATGGAATCAGCAGGTTCAAGTGAACCGGAATGCTCCACCTGCTGCCGTTTTCGCTCGACCAGACGGGCTGCAGCAAGTTGCTCACTATAGCCCCCGCCCTCAACAAACGCTTTTTCCAGCGCGGCAATCTGCCGGTCGAGCAGGTAGTTCGCCTGATGGATAAGGCAAATAATCGCATTGGAGCGAATAGCAGCAGCATCATGCTCCAGCCACGGCGCATAGAGCTCCCAACGTTCCTGATCGGTGAGATCAGTCAGAGCCGCCTGATCTGCATGTTCTCTCCTGAACCGTTTCGGCACTTCGCGAACAGCATTCCCTTCCTGGCTTGAAGGCGGCCATTGCGTCAGATGCCGATGTCGAAGATAGTCCTCATAATCAAGCAGAAGCTCCTCAAGGCTGGCTCGTGCAACATTGATCAGCCGCAGTTCAGTCTGGGAGGAAGTTGCCGCAGCACGGCTTCCTTCAGCAATATTCTGCCGTCCTGAACGGGCCGCCTGAATCATCTGGTCAAGCGTCCGCGATCTCGAATCAATGAATTTCTCGCAAAACCAGTAAGTGGCGTCATATATCAGGGTGGCAGTCTGAAAACTGGCGCTCTTACGATAGCCGCCGCTCGGTCGCAGCTTTTTCTGAGGGTTCTCTGGCAATGAAGTAATAGAAAAAAGTACAAGAGTCCATGTCTTGTGTAGTGATATTTTATCAGTAAAATATCAAAAAAACAAGTTCAGACCTCTTTCTGAAAATCCTCTTACCTGTTGCCCCCTTTCATTTTGTCGGCTATTTTTATACTCCATGATAAAATCAGCCGAAAAACACTGTAACCGATACCAGTTTCCACCATCCTCCTGTCAGAATCTGAAGCGCTGCAGCATCCTGCCGGTCAGTTCAGCAAACTCTTTTCTTTGATCAGGATCTCCGGCAAAAGAGGAGTAACATGCAAACCGGAGGTTCTCGAAATACTCGCCGCGCCATCCGCCTTGCTCCTTGCATGCTCATCACACTTTTTAGAGGTTCTCTAAAAAACTATACTATTTATCTGCACCTCCTGAATATTTCATCAGAACGATTGGCTTATGTATTGCGATTCGTATATCCCGGTAAATTGCCGTACGAAACAAGAGTCATCATGAAAACGAACGAAAATGAACAAGGCAAAACTGCCACTCGAAAATCATCCGAGACCAGAACAAGGCAGTCAAAGAGCATGACTGGTGCCGCAAAAATAAACAAGAGTGTCGGCACTCTCAAATCTGCTGCCCGGAAAGATGCAAAGCAAAGCAGTGACAGCATAGCCCGTCTTGAAGCGAGAATCTCCAGGACAACCCATACCCGGATAAAACTTGCCGCAGACATTCAGGGGAGAACAGTAACCGATTTTGTCGTTCATGCAGCACTCGATGCTGCCACAAAGGCAATCGAAGAAAATTTTGTCGTTCAGTTATCAATGGAGGGACAAGAGGCTTTTGCCGAAGCCCTGCTGAATCCACCGGAGCCAAATGACGCTCTTCGACGAGCCTTCGAAAGGCATTCGGCACTTACAGGCAGGAACGACTGACCGGCCATCAGCGACTATGAATGTCCCACGATTCTCGATAACCCCCTTGAGCCGAGAGCATCAGAAATCCGGATTCTGCAGCGGTTCAGACCTGCTCGACCGATATTTTTCCGAACGTGTCGGTCAGGATGTGAGAAGGAATCTCACGAAGTGCTTTGTGGCGATCGATAACCGTCACGAACGAATTACAGGTTTCTACACACTTTCAGCAGCCCAGATACCATTGCTCCAACTGCCGGAAAAACTGGCCAACAGGATGCCCCATTATCATGCAGTACCAGCATCAAGACTTGGGCGACTCGCCATCGATAAAAGCTATCAGGGAGAGGGACTTGGCAGCACGCTCATTGCAGACGCACTGATACGCTCATCAAGTTCTTCGATGGCTGTTTATGCCTTGCTGGTCGATGCAAAAGACGAGAGCGCAGCGACGTTTTACCTGCACCACGGATTCATTCCCTGTATCGGTGCACCTCATACATCGTTTCTGCCATTAGGCACGGTCAAGAGTCTCTGACAGCTAAAAATCTTTCTTGGTTCGACCGGTTGCTTGCTATGAAATCGCGAACCTCATCGAGGATCCACCGGGTAAATCATCAAGCTCTGGTTTATCCCTGTTTTGCGGCGCCATCAACCAGTGTTCCGTTAATGAACTTGTGAATAATACTTGCTACATAAGTCTGGTACGGCAAACCTTCTTTGATGGCCTTTCTTTGTAACTCAGTGAGGTCTCTTTCAGAAATCCGAATATTCAGCCGCTTATCCTTTTTCAAAGTATTGCGGGCGTACTCAGCCAGCTCTTTTCTTCTTTCTGGAAGGTCGGCGACAGGAACCCATTCACCTTTTTCAAAGCTATCCAGTATTTCCTTCTCTTCTTTGGTCAGTTTAGTCGTCATGTTTTTCTCCAAGATATTGCTGAGTAGCCTTCCTGCTCGGGATAATGGTTTTCAGAAACAACTCTTCCTCATTCTCAACATAAGGAACGAGATATGCGTAATTGGTCATGCCAATGACCATGATTCGTTGTCCAGGGTATACCTCCTGGTTGGGATGTAGATAGTCGTCCAATATCTCACCCCTTTCAACAAAAAAAACCACATCCTCGAAACAGATTCCCCGTGATGCTTTGAGTACCAAGCTCTTTTCCGTGTTCCAATTGATTCTTTTCATCTTGTCAATTTATCACAATGTGTGCAGTTTGGCAATGCTATACCGAGGTTTCGGACAAGTTCAAGCGATGAAAACAAGGAGCAGGTCTTGTTTTTCAGCATTCAATCGGTAAAATCTCAAAACAAAAGAGATATCCTTTTTACTGCGACGATGACCTCCGCAACATCATAGCCGACTACAACAAACCCAAAGCCGGGGCCGCCATCGGCGCCATTGGAGCACCATGAGGCATCCTCTACCACCACATGGAAACGGATGATAACGGCAAGGTAGTCAAAGCCGACTGCATCATCCCGACAACCCGGAATAATGCCAATATCCATTACGACCTGAAGGCGCTTGCCGCCAAGGCCGTGAAGGAAGGAAAAACCGACCGTGAGACTGAAAAGCTCTGTGTCATGCTGGTGAGGTCATACGACCCCTGCATTTCATGCTCGGTACACTGAGGGGGGGATGGAAGCAGAAGGCAGGAGAGCAAAGCGGCTCCCCTGCCTCTCAACTCAGAGAATCTCGACAAGCTCAATTTCAAAGGTGAGCTGCTGACCTGCAAGCGGATGATTGGCATCAAGCGTCACGGCAGTATCACTAATATCAACAATCATCACAATGGCCTGCTGGTCATCGGCAAGCCCGACCTGAAGCTGCTGGCCAATTTCAAGCTCCATATCATCAGGAAAGCGCTCGCGATCGACATCGGTTACAAGCTCTTTGCTGTGCACGCCATAAGCCTCTGTTGGCGGGATGACCGAAACCCTTTTCTCTCCGGGGGCCATGTCGAGTACCGCAATATCGAATCCGGTTATGACATGCCCCTCACCCACAGTAAACTCCAGTGGTTCGCGATCAGCCGATGTGTCGAACATCGTACCGTCATCAAGCGTTCCTGTATAGTGAACCCTGACGGTATCCCCTTTTTTTGCCTGCGCCATGCACTCCTCCTTTTTAACTGATCAAAAATATTTATCTCTTTACAACCCGGATCACGACCAGCTCACTCCATCAACAGAGAGCAACAACGACCGGAATGGGTAGGCGAAACTATGGAAAAAACGGCAAAAATCACATTGTTTTATGCCTCGCGGGGCATTTTACCCTGATCCATCTCCATGGTCAGTTTCGGCAGCCATCCGGGATAGTTGCTCTTGATAAAATCGATCAACTGTTCACGCACCAGACAACGCAACTCCCAAACATTGGAGGAGTTCGCTGCGCTGACAAGTGCCCGTATCTCGACCGACTTATCGGTGATGTTGGTTATATGGAGTTTTGCTACACGGCCATCCCATAAAGGAGTTGATGCCACGACCCGCTCCAGCTCATGGCGAAGCGTTTCGGGATTGACGGTATAATCGGTATAGAAAAACACCGTGCCCAGCAGTTCGGCTGAAGTGCGTGACCAGTTCTGAAAGGGACGATCAATAAACCAGGTGATGGGCACAATAAGACGTCGCTGGTCCCAAAGTTGTACAACCACATAAGTGAGGGTAATTTCCTCAATCCGGCCCCACTCATTTTCAACAACGACCACATCATCGATGCTGATCGGCTGCGTGATGGCAATCTGGATTCCGGAGATGAGGGTTGTCAGGCTTTTCTGTGCAGCAAACCCAAGGATCACTCCCGCAATGCCTGCGGAGGCAAGAATACTCAGCCCAACCTGGCGCACCGTATCAAAGGTCATCAGCACACTGGAAACAGCAAGAAGAATAAGAAGCACGTTAAGAATCTTGCGGGCGAGGCTGACATGGGTGGAAATTTTTCTTGCCGATTCGTTTTCCCGGACTTTCGAGGCATAGCGTTGCAGGATAAACTGCTCAAACACCCTGAAAAGTCTCATGATGAACCATGATACTGCGATAATGGCAATAATGAGAAGGGTATGATGGAGCACGTCCCTTGTATCCGGCAAGAGCGGCAGATAATGAAGAAGTATACCCAGAGCAATCAGTGTAACAAGTGCCCTGAATGGCCAAGCCATCAGTTCCAGGGGAATGCTGGTACCCCTGATCGAATGGCGAATTGCTGCTATGGCTTTACTGAAGAGTGAATTAGCCGCCAGATAACCAACCAGGGCAACCACAACAACTATCACCGGCAACAGGTAACCACCCTGAAGCGAAGTCCATAAACTCATGGTCGTCTCCATACACATGCAACAATAAGCTCACCCTGAGCCACATGATTCGGTGATTTTCCCGATATCTTAACCTTTCAGCCGGGCAAATTCACTTTTTGAACGGCTCACACAATCCTCAATAGCCATACCGCCAAAATAGTTGCCCGTCAAGAGCAGACTCTTTTTTCCCTTCAACAGTTGATCAGTTTTTTCAAGCCACTGGTGGTGACCAAGTTGCAATGTTGGTACTGTATTGTACTTTGCTTCGGTATGCTCTATCTTCGAAAACCCGACACCAAGCACCTCGGTGATACGGCTTCTTTTGGTCTTTTCATCAAGGCCCGGCTTAAAATGAAAAACAAAGCCACGATAGTTATCGTCAGGCACTGTATCGCGGGAGACCACCGAAAAAAAGACATCATCGGGCGAAATAAGAGCCGCAACCGGCTTCAGCTTAACATTCTCCTTGCGGACAATGACCCCGACGGAGTCAACATCGGCTGCCTTGAGCTGACCGAGATGGTTCGCAATATCAGGATTGCTCCCCCTCAAAAGCTTTGATGCGACTGAAGAGGGTGTTGCCAGAACAAGGGTTTTGGCAGAATACTCTCCGCCTCCGGCACTCCTGATCTCATACAACCCATCTTTATAGACCACTGAATTGATATCCTGACTGGTAAAAATATTCAGGCCGCTTTTTGCGGAAATGGTGCGTGCGACGCTCTGCAGGCCATGCTTGAAGGTATAGTTCTTCAGCACATCTTTTCTTTTCTCCCGACTTTTAAACATCATGTCGGCCGGAAAATCATCAGTTTGCTGCGAAGGCACAGCATTGAAAAAGTGGCGAATCACATCATGGTAGTTCCTCTCCCCCACAATTTTCGAGTAATAGGAGCGGACACTCAGGCCGGTTTTTTTCAGTGTAAAGAGGTTCGGAACGGACACAAGCAGTTCCAGAATATTAAGCTGAGAGACAATGGATTTGATTTTTCCATTCACAAACAGGGTAAAGGGCACTTTGGCACGCGGAATGATCGAATCCTTCATGCCGCACTCTTCAACAATATCAAGCAGATTCTGGTAAGAGCTATAACAGGTATGTGCCCCAAGTTCCATCCAGAATTTTTTTCCATTGGCACTGTACTGGGGAGAGGCAAAAGAGCCTCCAACCGAATCATTTTTTTCAAGCAGTGTGGTTTTCATTCCGGCCTGCACACAATAATAAGCAAGGCTTAGGCCGCTTATGCCACCGCCGATAACAACAACATCGTTTTGCATCATAAAAGAAAAAAGAGTTTCGTGAGATGCGTTTAAAAAAAACAGGTGAGCACGCGCAACAAACAAAAGCACCGTGCAGGCCGGAAACAATCAAAAACTTCTGGCTCAATTTAGCGAAAACAGAGAAGAAGACCGCTTTTCTCAAGCCTGTTTTTCATCTTCCCGATAGTTTTGCGAGTAGCGTACATAGTTTTCGGGCGACTCCTCAATAGTGCGTCGTTCGGCATCGGTTATCGGGCGCATCACTTTAGCAGGAACACCGGCAACCAGCATTCCTGACGGCACCGTAAACCCCTGTCTTACCAGCGAACCAGCAGCAACAATCGACCAGGGTTCAACCACACAATCATCAAGCAGCACTGCACCCATACCGATAAGCACATAATCCTTCACCGTGCAGGCATGAAGCACGGCTCCGTGACCGATGGTCACACAGTTTCCTATATTCAACGGACCGGTATCGTGTGTGACATGCAGCGTTGCATTATCCTGCACACTGGTTTTTTCACCGATACGGATCGGGCAGACATCACCCCGCACTACCGCATTAAACCAGACACTTGAAAAAGCACCAATATGCACATCACCAATAACAAACGCACCATCCGTCATGAAAACAGTTTCGTGCAGCTTCGGCCAGAGCCCCCTGTAAGGCATTACCTTTCCCATACAAATTCCATGTAAATTTCTCAACCGTTAGAGATACCTTTTCTCGCGTTTTACCCTTTTACAACCCCCGTCACCGAACCTCGACAGGCCCCGAAGAGCAAAAAAACAGCGCCCACCAACAACTGTTTCAGTGACGACTGAAAAACGATGATCAACTGAAGATAAAATATTTTTTTTTCACGAGTGGATTTATTAGATTTCGTCAAGAGTGTAGTTAAACCTAAAAAAACAAGCAGCCATGGTTAATATAAATGGGGTTTTTACCAACTGGGGACGGGCTTACGGCAGATTCGTTGAGGTCTTCATTGATGGTCACTGGTGGGTCATGGGTGATTACATGGAAAATGTTGGCAAATCAACAAAGCGTCTGTTGAAGAATGCCTATCCATTTATTTATGGTGGTTCATCTGGTTCGTCCGTCTTCAGGGGTTCATCTCCGAAGAAGTCCGGTTATGCCAAACCGACCAAGGATATCGAAAGACGATTCAAAGACTGAGCGGTTCATTCCTCTTTCCGTCATCAGAATGTTATCAGGTAAAAAACGAGGTTCACTGCCTCGTTTTTTATTGTACCACCCGCCCCTCTTTGCCTGAAAAATCAACAACCACGGGTGAATCAACCTTCTGGTCCAAGAGCGAAACACTCCCTTTTCAGCACTGATATGAAAGCAACACTGAGCTGCAACAAGCTAAAAAAGATTTACAACAAGCGTGAAGTTGTCAAGAGCTCTTCCATAGAGGTGAAACAAGGGAAGATTGTGGGGCTTCTCGGGCCGAACGGTGCAGGGAAAACCACCACTTTCTATATGATTGTCGGGCTTGTGCGGCCTGATGGCGGTGAAGTTTTTCTCGACAGTGAAAACATCACCGCCATGGCGATGTACAAGCGTGCACGTCTCGGCATCGGCTATCTCCCCCAGGAAGCGTCAGTCTTCCGAAACATGACGGTCGAGGAAAACATCCTGAGCGTGCTTGAATTCACATCCCTCTCCGAAGCAGCACGAAAGGAAAGAGCGAGCATGATGCTCGAAGAGCTGAACATCACCTCTATACGCAAAAGCATGGGCTATGCACTCTCGGGTGGTGAACGACGGCGAACGGAAATAGCAAGGGCCCTGGCGCTCAACCCAAAATTTATTCTGCTCGACGAACCCTTTGCCGGAGTCGATCCGATCGCCGTTGAAGATATTCAGCAAATTGTTGAAGGGCTTGCCCGACGCGATATCGGCGTACTTATTACCGACCATAATGTCCATGAAACCCTCTCCATTACCGACCACGCCTACCTGCTCTTTGACGGAAGCATCTTCATGCACGGCACCCCGGAAGAGATCGCAGCAAATCCGGTGGTGAGAGAGATGTACCTTGGAGAAAAATTCACACTCGACAGGTATCAGCCGGCGCCCGTAACTTCAACAAATTTAAGTAAATAAATATTTGTAATATGCCGGATTACAACTCTTCATATTACAATAATGTCAATCTGGATATTCTGAATCTTATTCCGAATACAGCGGCATTCATTCTTGAAATTGGTTGCGGAGCAGGTGCGCTGGCAAAGGCTACTCGCGAACGAAATCCATCAGCGCATTATATTGGCGTCGAGATAGTTGAAGAGGTTGCCAATCAGGCTGTTGCCCACATGAATCACACTCTTGTCGGAGACATTACGACAAAAAAAACCCTTGAAAATCTTGACAAGATACGTTGTGAGAAGCTTTTTGATACGCTCATTATTGGGGATGTTCTTGAGCACCTTTATGATCCCTGGAGTGTGTTGACGGAACTGCGTTACCGTATGGCAAAAAATGGTCTTTGTATTATCTGTATTCCGAATGTAGCACACTGGAGCGTCTTGTTGCAACAATTACGTGGACGGTGGGACTATACTGATGCGGGATTACTCGACAAAACACATATCCGTTTCTTTACTCTTGAAACAGCAGCCGAACTTTTCAATAAAGCTGGCTGGCAACTTCTTGATGCCAAAGCACGTGTTTTTTGGCCCGAACAAACTAATGAGATACTTAAAGCTTTTCTGCCTTTGGTCAATCAATATGGTATTGAAGAGGAAAAGTTACGGAGAGAACTTTCAGCCTTTCAATGGGTAATTCGTGCGGTAAATACTTAATTGCACAACAGTCGGCTTTGCTGTAAAATGCTAAATATTTTTTTGTTAAGTGCTCCACAGTAATGCCTCCTGAAGTAAAATAAGGCAAAGCACTATGAAGTCACGCAAAAACGACTTAAAATTACGGAACGACTTTTTGTAGTACGCTTATAAGAACAAAGCAACTCCCCTAAAGAGAAAATCAGATTTTTTTTAGCGTATCACAATATCATCCCACACCATATTTCCAAGCCAATAAATAATTGAAACCATATTACTTAACAGCAAACAGCAATATACTGCGATATAAATATTTCAATCAAGATGCCAAATCATTATAAAATAGCAGCCATAACTATGGCAAAAAATGAGTGCGATATTATTGAGCTATTTATTAAAATAAATTTACGAACTGTTGATGCCATATATATAATTGATAACAATAGCGATGACGGGACTGCCGAAATAGTCAAAAAAATCCAATCTTTAAATTACCCGGTCAGTTACACTCTGGTAACTGACTGCGCATTTAATCAGTCAAAATATATAACATCCGCAGTTCAAGAAGTGGCAAATAATAATATTTATGACATTATTATCCCTCTTGATGCAGACGAATTCCTGTATTCTCAAACCGTATCTCCACGCGAAATAACCCAATCTCTGATGTCAACAAATCAATTTGGACTTATTCCATGGAAAACATATTGTCCCATTTCAGATGACTATTTCAACAGAATAGCGCCGCTCTATGAAAATTTTTCGATGCGAGAGGCCGAGTCTCCACAATATTACAAGGTGATTATAGGGAATGAATTTGCGAAAAATTGCCAAATTGATGAAGGGAACCATTTTGCCAGGAATAAGGATTTTTTGTCGGCTCCAGTTATGCTTCCTCTTATACTGCAGCATATACCTGTAAGAAGTAAAGAACAAATAATCCGAAAATCAATTCTGGGCAGTTACGCTTTAGCTCTCAAGAAAAACAGATTGTGCGGTGAAGGGTTTCACTGGGATTTAATGGCAAAAAAAATACGGGATAATGATTATGACATTAAACAAAAAGACATATTTGATATTGCCTTGAATTATTCAGTCCCAGAAAGCCGCTTAATCATCAAGGAAATTTCAACAAATGGACCAAAAATCGGCAACGAAACTGATACAATAGAATTTAAAAATCTTGCCTGTATCAATCTAATAAAATCATTTGATTTATTTATTTCAAATTTATTTCCTTTACTTAACAGCACCAATATAAACAAAAAAATAATGAGCGATTATCAATTTACAACCACGTGGTTTAATGATGCAGCAAAAAATGTATGGGATCAGCTTATTCCGAAAATAAAACCAAAAAAGATACTGGAAGTTGGATCATACGAAGGGGCAAGTGCTTGTTATCTGATCGACAAATTAGCAGGAAATGATACTGAATTGGAACTTCATTGTATTGATACTTGGGAAGGAGGAATCGAACACAAGCTGAATGGCTCAGCTCAAGCGGACATGGCTAATGTTGAAAATCGATTTGACTTCAATATTAAACTTTCGTCTTCTAATGCAAAAAACAAGGCAACGGTCATTAAACACAAAGATTTTTCTGATATATGTTTATGCCAATTGATCTGCGAAGGAAAAAAGAATTATTTTGACTTTATATATATTGATGGTTCTCATCAAGCGCCTGACGTTTTATGCGATGCTGTACTTGCTTTTCGTCTTTTGAAGGTTGGAGGGCATATGGCTTTTGATGATTATTTGTGGTCAGAAAATTTACCTTACGGGAAAGACCCGCTCAGATGTCCAAAACCTGCTATTGACGCATTTATCAATATTAATTACAGAAAAATCAACATATTACCAGCCCCTCTTTACCAATTATATATACAGAAAATATCAGATTAATGCCTGCATTTATACTGTACAGAGCATACACGTTATTTATCGATAGCATTATCATCAAACAATAGAAAAAATCCATACCACCGCCTTGTCAAAATAATTGCAACCTTTTAAATTATAACAAGATATGGCGAGTCAACTTCAATCATTAATAACGTTACAAAAGAACATACTTAATTTAACCAAAAACTATCTTGAAAAACAAGGCTGGTTAAACAACAAACCGCTTGACGATGAAGGGTTTACACCTTGGTACACTTATCCTGCAATTTCTTTTTTAAAAGATATTATTCAGTATGACTCAAAAGTACTTGAATATGGCTCCGGATACAGCACACTATTTTATAACTCAAAAGTTAAAGAATGTGTTTCAATCGAACATAATTCTGCCTGGGCAGACAATTTACTTAAAACAAACAGTCTATATAACATTATAATATCAGCACAAGGCGATATCGCTGAAACAAATAACGATGTATTGATCAATAAATTTAATTCTTTAAATTTTGAACAACCACTCAGTGCCAACAATAATCACAATATTGAGCATGGATTACTTAATATGGAATTTATTGGATATGCCACAAAAATCTGCAATAAACCAAAAGATTATTATGACATTATTGTAATTGACGGAATGGCCAGAATACTGAGTGGTTTTATAGCATCCGAAATGATCTCAGAAAATGGAATTATTATTTTAGATAATTCAGATCGATGGCAATACAATTCACTTCAAAAATATTTAATCGAACACGGATTCGGACGTATTGATTTCTGGGGACCCGGTCCTGTAAATTCTTATGCCTGGTGTACATCTTTTTTTTCAAAAAGATTCCATATTGTGAATAACGTAATTGAAAGAGTTAAAGGGTCGGGTGACTTAGGGTGGTAATATTTTTTATTTCCAAAAAAGGCCACGGATACTCTAACGGATTCTGTATGAGCCATGAACTCAATGCGCTTGTCCAGGATCGGATTGCGTATGGCTAAAAAGCGCGCACAGGCCGAACCCGTCCGCTGGCCAGCTTGACTGCAAATTATTAATTGTAGCAGATATGCTTGACTGGATAGTGGTTACAAACTGAATCCAGTTGTCTGGTTGATATTGGAGATGAGAGATAATGGTCAGCCAATTTGGCAGACGCCCTTTCTTGGGTATCTTGAATGAAGTAACCATAGCAAAGAGCAAAACCTCATGATAGCCGAACGCCTGCTTTTTCAATCTGATGGCGGATTTATCCGCATCCCTGTATGGGGCCATATCCCGCTCAGCGGAGCGCTGAAAAAAATTCTTTCGCACCCATCATTTCTTCGCCTCAAGGGAATTCGGCAGCTCTCCTTCTCGCAGCAGGTTTACCCCGGAGCAACGCATACCCGCTTTGAGCACTCCATCGGAGTTTATCACCTCATGAAGCTGATACTGCAACGCATGTTGACGAGCCCCCTGGCACTCAGCCTGCAGGATGAGCGATTCCGGTTTAACGACCACAACTGCCGTGTACTGCTCTCAGCCTCTCTTTTGCACGATATCGGCCACTTTCCCCATGCCCACATCATCGAGGAGCAGATTCCCCTGTGCGGCGGTGAGCCGGTTTTTTCACACCACGAGGAGCTTTGCCGCCACTTTATCTATGAACAAAACCCCGGGGTTCCAACAATCGCGGAGATTCTGCAGATAGAGTGGAGGGTACCACCCGAAGCTGTCATAGCGCTCATCACGGGCAGTTCGGGAACCTGCTTCAGCAAGCTGATCAGCGGCACACTTGACCCTGACAAGATGGACTACCTCATGCGTGACGCGCACCACTGCAACATTCCCTACGGAAGCATCGATATCGACCGACTGATTGAGTCGTTTGTACCTGACCCGCAACGTGATCGGTTTGCCATCACCGAAAAAGGGATTGCGCCTCTTGAGAGCCTGCTCTTTGCGAAGTACATGATGATGCGCAATGTTTACTGGCACCATACAAGCAGGGCGCTCTCGGCAATGCTCCGCAGGCTTCTGCAGGATATTGCAAACGATGAAATACTCTCTGCGGATGCCTTGCGCGAACTCTTTTACGGCAATGCCGATGACCGGGTGCTGCATGAACTGAAGCAGTTGATGCCGGAAAAGAGGCATCCACTTGGTGCACTGCTTGATGATATTCTGATGCGGCGGGTCTACAAGAGAGCAATAACAGTACAACCCTACCTGCCGGAATCGGCCAAAGAGGATGAGCGGTGGTTCATCTATAACAGTAACAGCGCAATGCGCCGCGCCATGGAGGTGGAGATCTGCCGTTTTCTCGGCAAGCGCTACCATCTCAGGCTCCACGGCCATGAGGTGCTGATTGATCCGCCATCGAAAAAGGATATTTTCGATTACGCAGATCTGAAGGAGCTCAGGGTCTACCCGACCCGATCGGAGCACATCCACTACTCTCTGCAGTGTGAGTCGGAGTATGTGCGGTTTGATGAGTTGAACGAGTCGGTTTTTCAGTCGGATTTCATTCTTGCATTCGAACGCTATACCAAAAAATTCAGAGTGCTCTGTCGCCCTGATCTGGTTGAGCGCATCGTGGAATCGCGCGAAGAGATCATGCGTATGCTCGCCAATGATCTTGACCTGTTTCGTTAGAAGCATCACGTAAACTGCTTCCAGTTGACAACAGTGTGACACACAACAGCCATAACAAAAAGAGCGATCAGCCAGACGCTGGTCGAGAGAGAGATGCCGGCGACAAGCGTAATAAATAGCACAAAGCCGGTAATAATTGAAAAGAGAAATACTCCGATTGCAAAAGGGCTTGCCCAGAATCTGCTGTTTGTGTTCATCGTATCAGTTACATTTAAATAAGAGTGAAGCTATGGCTCTTGCGGCAAACAAGAAACTCTCTGTCCACGGTAAACAAAGTACACCCGGGATTCTTAAAGAATTATAAATGAATCCTTAAACGTTGCTAAAAAAACGCTGCTGATTCCAGCAAAAGAGCAAAAAATCAAAAAACCGAAAGAGCATTGTTGACTTTATCTTATATTTGATCAAAGCTAAACACTATTGCCGTATGGAACATCAGGACAAATTTTACAAAGGGCTCTTCTTCGGCGCTGTACTTGGCGCAGCCGCAGGGACCATTATGGGACTGCTTTTCGCACCATACAAGGGAAGGGAGACCCAGCAGATTATTTCGGGCAAAATCAAACTTGCGCTCGACAAGGCCAACGACCTCTACGAAAGCAGTGAACACGACGCCGCTTACAACAACGATGCGAAAACACGCTCGCAGGAGATCATCGACACCGCACGTGACGAGGCAAAAAAAATCCTTAATGAGGCTAACAACATTATCAGAGAGATCAAGGGATACCCCAAAGCCAAGGAAAACTGAGTGATGCTCTCATACCTGAGCGCAAACCTTACAGCAAGTGGCATTGCAAAACACGCTATTTTGCTTCTGCACGCCTTTCCTCTCTCTGCCGCAATGTGGCGGTTCCAGCTTGAGGCTCTTGGTGATGCCGGCTATGCTGTAATTGCACCAAACGCCTTTGGTATCGCAGGATCCGAAGAACGTGAGGAATGGACATTTACCGGCTACGCCCATGAGCTTGCCCAACTCCTCAAGTTGTTGAAGGTGGAACGTGTGACGATTGTCGGCCTTTCGATGGGTGGATACCAGGCTTTTGAATTCTATCGGCTCTACCCTGACAAAACCGCATCGCTGGTTCTGTGCGACACCAGGGCTGAAGCCGATGCCCCCGCAGCCCGCTCAGTGCGGGAGGAGTTCATCCGCGCAATAGAGGCCGGAGGTGCTGAAGAGGCAGCCAGACGAATGATTCCGAACTATTTTACCGCCGAGAGTTTCGTCAGGAAACCGGAACTGGCTGCAGAGGCCACCACAATGATACGTGAGCAGAGCGCCACAGTCATCAACGCCGCAATGCGGGCAATCATGACGCGCTCAGATGCAACCCCGCTTCTTGCAACCATCAACTGCCCGGTACTGGTACTGAACGGGAAAGAGGACAAGCTTACCACACCCGAAACGGCTGAAAGCATGCACGCGCTCACTGCAGGCTCAAAGCTCCGTCTCCTGGCGAGTGCTGCTCATATCTCAAACATGGAGCAGCCCGAAGCATTCAACAACGCCCTGCTTGCCCATCTTGAAGCGCCCAGTCGCTGCTGACCTCCCTTTTACCCAATCAGGCTTCGAGACGTTCAAGAAGTTCAAAAAAGTTAGGGAACGAGACGCCGACAACATCAACATCTGAAATGTCAATAGGGCACCCTGTCGCCTTGCTCGCAATGGCAAAGCTCATGGCAATCCTGTGATCATCAAAACTCTCAATCACCACCGTTCCAGACGGAGTTATCCTGCGCCCCTTGACCACAAAACCGTCGGGGTACTGCTCGCAATCAAAACCGAGACGCTGAAGATTGACCACGAGGGCGTCAATCCGGTCGCTCTCCTTGGTTCTCAGCTCGGCGGCGTTATGCAACTCAAACTGGCCGGACGCAAAAGCTGAAAGAACGGCAAGCATGGGGATTTCATCAATGATAAACGAGACAAGCTGCGGATCCTTGATCACAAGGGGTTCAAGCCCTGTATGGTTATTGACCAGAATATCACCGATAGTTTCACCACCAATCACCCTCTGGTTTTCAATCGTCAAACCTGCCCCGGCCTCTGTCAGAAGAGCAAGAAATGCGGCTCGTGTCGGGTTGAGGCAGACATCCCTGATGATGATTTCCGAACCTCGTGCAAGCAGACCGAGCGCAACAATGAAACAGGCGGCAGATGGATCTGCGGGAATAAAGAAGGGCTTTGCTGCAAGAACCTTTCGGCCCGGCACGACGATAACCCGTTCTCCATCGCACTCAATGCTTTCGAGACCGAGCATCACTTCAGTATGGTCACGCGAGAGCACCGGTTCGATAATCCTCGATTCGCCGTCGGCATGGAGGGCGGCAAAAGCCACCAGTGATTTCACCTGCGCTGAAGGAACCGGCAGACGGTAATTGATCGGCTTCAACTCTCTGGTTCCCTGAATGCGAATCGGCGCTGTACCGGACGGCGAAAGCTGAACGTCGACTCCCATCAGGCGCAACGGGTCGGCAACCCTCTTCATTGGCCGCTTCATCAGCGAACTGTCGCCAATCAACTCACTGGCAAAGGGCTGGGCAGCCAAAATACCGGCAAACATGCGCATGGTACTTCCCGAATTATTACACATCAATGGATCTGAGGGGGGCTGAAAACTCCATAGTCCCCTTGATTCGATGACCACTCGCCGGATGCGGCGACCGTAGGCTCCATTCACCTCTTCCTGGTGAAGGGTAATACCGGCACTTTTCAAAACACCGAGGGTCGACTGATTATCAAATCCGGCGGAAAAGTTGGTGATCTCTGTTGTCCCTTCCGACAATGCACCGATAAGCGCCGCACGGTGGGAGATCGACTTGTCGGGGGGTAACGCTGTAACTTCACCTTTGAACACTCTCATGAGTCACGGGATTGGTATTGACAAAAAAAAGGCAACTCCCGCGAAGGAGCTGCCTGTACATAACTGTTTCGAACGGGAATGATCATGAATTGCGTTCTTCATTTGCCCTCTGCGCTCTTCGTCTGCTCCTCGAGCGCTTCAAACGACCATCCACCGAAGGTTTGACGAAGTATGCGTTTGCACGAAACTCCTTTAAAACACCTGCACGCTCATACTTCTTCTTGAAGCGTTTCAGCATTTTATCGATCGATTCATTGTCATTTATCTGCACACTAACCAATGTAATTCACCCCCTTTTAAAAGATCAACGTCTAAGTTTCATTTTAATAAGATCCGTAACACTTTCTGCATTTTTTCCATTCGCAGAGTTCATCTGCACATTTTCGAGAAGCTGTTTTCTGCCACTTTTGCAAAATTCCACAATAATGACAAAGGCACCACTTCCTGTCGCCTGTTTTTCCCTGACCACCCCAACCTCACCAAGCGCCTGATGATAGAGTGCATCACCCTTGGCATAGATACCATGAGGCGAGTAAACCTGGCACTCTTCGGCTTTCAACTCATCCGGACTGACCTCCCGGTCAATCTGTATTTGCCACTCCTTGAGCAGATAGACCTGATTGCACTCGGCACAACGAACCCAGTACTGGTTTTCTGCTGCAGGCGGCAATTCACCAGACCCGTTTTTACTGCCTTTTGGCTTTTTGACAACCACCGACGCCAGATAATCATCCTCCCTGGGCTTGTCGCTCGGCATCCATTCACCGACAAATACCTTCTCTGTAATCTGGCCGCAACCTTCACAGAAGCAAGCCTTGATCTTACCCTCCAAAATGAACTGTCTTTTTCTGGACTCTACCTTCATATTATATTGCTGGTTGTTAACCCGGCCCGAAACCGTATGGATTTCCGATTCTCTGCGCTCCGATCTCTTTTTGCGGGCTTCATGGCGCAATATAGTGCATCGCACCTGAAAAAAAAGAGGAATGTTCTTGAGTGCTTAGTTAAGGAAATCCTCCCTAAAAAACAACCGGATAATTCAATAGCGATCACTTATGGGTTAACGCATCAATAAGATCTGATTTTGTAAGCAATTGAAGACGTCCATCTGACCGGCTTATCAGCACTCCCGATGCACTTTGCTGCAGTTTATCGGATAATTCGGAAATCGTTGCATCGAGCCGACAGACAGGAAACGGCTGCTCCATAAAGCCGACAACCTTTGCGTTCATCGCATCGTCGTTTTCAATAAGAATAGAGAGAATCTTGTTTTCACTGATACTGCCAATCGGAGCATTATAGGAGACAATCGGAAGCTGGGATACATCGTTCTGCTTCATCATCTCAAACACTTCAGCAAGCGTATTTTCAGGATAGGCGAAAATAAGATCCCTGCGCGCTTTCAATTGAAGGATATCCTCGGCCGTGATCTGCTCAAGGGCTGATTTCGCCTTGCGGTAAAAGCCACGTTTGCGCATCCACTCATCATGGAACATCTTGCTCAAATAATAACCGCCAAAATCGTTCATCACCACCACCACACAATCATCCTCTCGATATGCCGCACCGGCCCGAAGCGCCGCTGCCATTGCCGCACCCGAAGCTCCACCGGCAAAAACAGCTTCCATCCGCAAAAGCTCCCTTCCGCAGTTGAAGGCGTCATAATCACTTACCTGTACCACATCATCAAGAAGCGATGAATCCCAAAAAGCGGAGGGCTGACTGGAACCGATCTCCTCAAGCTCGGAAAATGCCGGTTTTCCAGGCACTCCATCCCTGAAGAGCCCCGCATAGATTGAGCCCTGCGATTCAACACCGATAATCTGAATTGCAGGGTTCTTTGCTTTCAAAAAAGTGGCGATACCAAAAACCATAGCCCCGGAGATCATCGGCACAAAAACATGGGTAACCTGTCCCTCCGTCTGGCGAAAAATCTCACTGCCGGTAGCGTCACAATGAACCTTGAGGCTGAGAGGATTGGCATACATGCCGGCAAAAAAGGCGTTAGGAATACTCCGAACCAGACTTTCAGCCACATTCATGCAACTGCGCGGCTCTCCGGGCAAGGCATCCGAAGGGGTAATCACCAGTTCCGCACCGAGAGCGCGAAGCATATCCTGCTTCTCCCGCGATATTTTATCAGGAGCGGCCAGCAGCAACTTGTAGCCACGGCTCACACCGGCCATGGCGAGGGCAATTCCGCTGTTGCCAAAAGTCCAGTCCACAAGCGTCATTCCCGGATGAATCAGCTTGCGCTCTTCAGCATCTTTGACAATGGCAGAGGCAACACGGTAGTAGTGCGACCAGGCCGGATTCATGTACTCAAGTTTGGCCATAACCTTTGGCCTGATTTGGCGAGCCATCTGTTGTACAGGAACCATCGGCGTTTCTGCGGCAAGACCGAATATATCGTGGTTCGACATGGTAGTAGCTGAAAGATGAGTTAACGTGACAACGCAATGCCCCGGTGGCGCTGTAGAGAAAATATACAAGGAATAAGCGCCTTTCCGGTTTGAAAATCATAGACAAAATATGTTTTTTTACAGGAAGTTCCGCCAACCAGACAAAGGACAAAAGAGGACGGGGGGTTTACAACAACACGGTAACAGCAAAAGAGGGCCGCCGAGTTATGGATGAAAAAAAAAGGGAGTTTGCTGCAGGAGAAATTCCACCTGAAAACATGACAGAGGCGCTGGTCTCGCTCGAAAACCTTGCCCGAAATGTACGCCTGATCCGCCAGAGAATTGGCGAAAAGAGGCGAATCATGGGCATCGTCAAGGCAAATGCTTACGGACATAACGTCCACAGGGTTGCTGAAACACTTGAAAAATCGGGCATTGAAGATTTCGGTGTAGCAAACATCCATGAAGCCATTGAACTGAAAAAGGGCGGCACGCTGAAAAAACCGACCACCATTCTGGCCTTCTCTTCGCCGCTTCCCTCACAGATTCCATTTTTTCTGCACCACAGCATCGAAATGACAATCTGCGACAGCCTGACAATTCATGCCGCAGAGGAGATTGCCGCAGCAGAGAACAAAACCATTGCCGTACAGCTCAAAGTTGATACCGGCATGGGGCGTCTCGGTGCTCCCCCCAGGGTGGCCATGGAGCTCCTCCGGCAAATCGAGAGCTCCCCGCACCTTGAGCTGACGGGAATCTACACCCACTTTGCCGACAGCGCAACAGCCGGGGGCTTCACTCAAAAACAGCTCGATGCCTTTACAACGCTCACTGCAGAATACGAACACGCTTCATCAAAAAAGGTATGCAAACATGCTGCCAACAGCGGAGCAATCCTTTCAGCGCCCCAATCCTGGCTTGATATGGTGCGACCCGGCATTCTGCTCTACGGTTACCATCCGGCAAAAAACACTTCTTGCCGCCTTGACGTCAAACCGGTCATGCAGTTCGAAGCAAAAATAATTTTTGTCAAAAAAGTACCTGCCGGAACCACCATCAGCTATAACCGAACCTGGACGGCACCGGAAGCGTGCTCCATCGCCACCATAGCCGCAGGCTACGCCGATGGTTATGCAAGAGCCCTCTCAGGCCGCGCCACCATCATGATCAACGGCAACGCTTACCCGCAGGTCGGTACCGTCACGATGGATCAGATCATGGTTGACCTCGGCACCCGCCACAATGTCAAAACGGGCGACAAAGCCATTCTCTTTGGCTGGGAGGGAGACGGGGCTGACACCCTTGCCGAATTGGCTGGCACCATCAGCTACGAAACGCTCTGTTCGGTCTCTTCAAGGGTAAAACGCATCTTCCTATGAATCCCCTCGAAAAACTGGCGCTGAAGCTCAGTCTCACCAAGGCTGAAATTACCCTGGTCTCCGCTCTTCTGGCCTTTCTGCTGCTTGGAGGCATCCTTGTCACTATCCGTTCGTCAGAGGAGGCTGATCTCCTTGTTAAAAAAGCAGAAACTGCACGCTACCGTGAAGCGGAGGTCGACAGCCTCATCGCCCTTGCTGCCCTGCAGCAGGCAAGCGTCAAGGAAGATGTTTTGCAAGATGCAGAGGCCGAAGGGGAGGAACTTGCTGCTGAAAAAAGAACGGAGCACCGCCCATCAGAAAAAAAAGTGTTTAATGGCACCCTCTCGTTCAACAAGGCGAGCAGCCAGCAACTACAGAAAATTCCGGGCGTCGGACCAGTCATGGCCGAACGGCTGGTTACTTTCAGAAAATCAAAAGGAGGAAAAGTGCTGCAATTTCAGGACTTTCTGGAAGTCAAGGGGATCGGCAAAAAAAAGCTTGAATCCCTCAAAAAATATTTCATACTCGAATAATGAGCACAAGCATGATCGCCTGCGCCATCGACCAGAAAGAGTGCGCCATCGTCCGCATGACAAAATCCGGCGGCAACCTTTACAGCCTGAACGGTTGCAAAACCTTTCCATTCGGCCTTGACCACCTTGATTCCGCCAAAGGGAGCCGACTGCTGAAAAAGCTCGACCGCCACATCAATGAGCGACCCGATGAAGAGCTGGCGCTCTGCGTCGCACCAAAAAACTACTTTCCCCTTCCCGCCTCTTTTCCCGCCAATACGAGCGCAAAGAAGCACCAGGAATACTGCCGGATTGAGGCGCAATACTTTTTAAGCAAACCCGAAGCGCACGATTGCGACTGTGCCTGTTACGGCATGAGCCAGAACGGACTGCATGAAAAAAAGATGCTGCTCTTCTATCCCGCCGCAGCCTGCAGAAAAGTTTCAGAACACTTTGCAGCCTCACGCCGACTCATTTTCAGCGGCACTCCGCAGTTGCCTCTTCTTCACCTCTCCAGGTTTACTGCCGGGAGGCAGGTGATCCTTGAGATTGAAAGCAACTATCTCCTCCTGACAGAATCAAAAGAGGGCCGGATAGAACAATTTTCATGTCGGGAAACAAAAAACCGGAAAGAGAGCGAATACTTCACCATCAAGGAGCTTGTCGAAAACCCGCTCTTCCGCGAAACGGAGGTACAACTAACCGGCACACTGGCCGACAAGGCGATGACGAGACTCATCAAAAAAGAGAGCTCAATGACGCTCAAACCCCTCAGCATACCTCCATCACTCTCCATCAGTAACCCTGATAAATTTTCCATCTCTTCAGGCGTAACGGTAAAAGCCATCAGCACCGCAGTGATGGCTCTCGACGAACAAAAAAGGTTTACGTTCTTTTCTGATTGAGCGCCCCGGTGATCTTGAAATAGTTGGTGGCCAAAAGTTGAGTTTCAGTGAAACAGATTGCAACTTTGGCCAGATAAAGCGTTTTATATTTGGCCAAAGTCGCTGATATTTCCTATCTTTAGCCAGATATAAAACTGAAACGGTGGTTCCAAAGACATAATCGTTGAACTCGGGCTACCACTAATCAAGATGTCCTTAGAGCTGCTGAGCACAAGTTTGTCGTCAATGGGGCACAGTCACTGAAGAACAGGATATTTGCTCCCTCAGAAACTCAGGCGCAAAATCAGCTCCATTGCTCCAGCTCAAGGTGTGGCCTTCGAGAGTGAAGGAGCTGAAAAACTCCTTGTCTTTGAGTGGTTCAAACAGTTCGCCATACAGCTCGGAAAAGAGATCAATCTCCCCTTCCGCGCCGTCATTGAACGCAACCCATACCTTGTAATCACCGCAATATCTGGCTTGTGTAACGTGCATAAACATGGCTTACTCCAGTGGCTTAATTTTCGATAGTGGCTTTCTGTTCATTGCTGCTTCCCAATTTACCATAAGCTCCTGCTGATGAAGAGTATACCACTCAAGCACAGCACTCAATGCTCTTCTTGGAAACCTGCCGTTTACCACCCCGGTTTCAATATCCACAGAAATTTCATATTCGCCATATTCAGCATGAAAATGTGGCGGAGTATGTTCCCGAATATACATCCGTATCACTATCCCAAGAAAGCGGCTGATTTCAGGCATAACGCTATCTCATCAAAGATATTTAGCAATCCGTCAACTTGACTTTTAATGGGTGACTATTCCGATGAAAAAGTTCCACCCGTTCCGGAATCCGCCTCGATCAACAAGCCATCAGCACGGCACTGATGGCTCTTGACAAATAAAAAGAATCTACGCTTTCTTCTGATTAACAATCACCTCGGCAATCTGCACCGCGTTGGTCGCCGCGCCTTTGCGCAGGTTGTCGGCGACAATCCACATGTTGATGGTCTGGGGATGCCAGTAGTCGCGGCGGATTCTGCCTGCAAAAACTTCGTCGCGCTCGTAGGAGGTGAGCGGCATGGGGTAGATGCGTGCCGAAGGGTCGTCCTGCAGAATGATGCCCGGCGACGTGCGAAGAAGCTCGCGCACCTCGTCAATATCAAATTCGCGCTCAAGCTCAATGTTGAGCGACTCTCCGTGTCCGCCGTAGACCGGAATGCGCACCGTGGTGGGAGAAATACTCATGCTCTTGTCACCCATGATTTTGCGGGTCTCGTTGACCATTTTCATCTCCTCCTTGGTGTAGCCGTTATCGGTGAAGGCGTCAATCTGCGGCACGGCGTTGAAGGCGATCTGGTGAAAATGGGTGAACTGCTCCTGGCTCTCTCCGGCCAACTCGCTTTCAAGGGCGTCGCGTCCTATCTTTCCCTTGCCGGTAACCGACTGATAGGTTGACACCACCACTCTTTTGACGCCGAAGCGGTCGTGCAGCGGCTTGAGCACCACCACCATCTGTATGGTTGAGCAGTTGGGGTTGGCAATAATCGGTTCGGGGCGACCGTCAGCCCTGAAAATGGCTTCGGGGTTAACCTCCGGCACAACAAGGGGCACATCAGGCTCCATGCGGAATGCCGATGAGTTGTCGATAACAACCGCACCTTCAGCCGCCGCAACCACGGCCCACTCTTTGCTGGCGGTGGCACCTGCGGAAAAAAGGGCGATATCGACATCACGGAAAGCCTCTTCAGAGGGTTCACGAATGATGAACTCCTTGCCCCTGAAAGTAACCGTCTGACCGGCACTTCTTGACGAAGCAAGCGGCACAAAGTCGGTTGCGGGAAAATTTCTCTCTTCAAGAACCTTGATCATCGTGCGACCGACCAGACCGGTTGCACCAAGTACCGCCACACGGCAACGGGAATCCTGACTACTCATAACTTATTATATATTATTGGCTTGATAATTTAACGACAATCTGTCGGAATGGTCATTGAGGCACTCCGTTCCCTCAAGAATCTTCCCATCCCTTGCATATCCTTCGCACTCCTCACGGTAGTCAAGAAGAATCTCGACAACCTGCTCCCATCCATCCTCGCGTACCAGCCTGTTGCGTGCCCGCGACACCATCGGGAGCGCTTTCAGGTAGGTGGCATAGTGGCGGCGCATCTCAAGCACCCCATACTTTTCGCCCTTGAACTGCACGGAGAGCTTCAAGTGCTCAATGGCAACCTCAATCCTTGCACGAAAATCGGGCGGTGCCATCAGCTTGCCGGTTTTCAGCAACTCTTTTGCCGCCTCAAAAATAAAAGGGTTACCTATGGAACCCCGGCCAATCATCACGCCATCCGCACCGGTTTCAGCAAACATGGCAAGAGCATCTTCGGGGTACCAGATATCGCCATTGGCAATCAGCGGTATGTGCGCCTGCTCTTTGGCCTGACGGATCCAGTTCCAGTCTGCCCTCCCCTTGTACATCTGGCTGCGCGTACGCCCGTGCAGCGCAAGAGCCTGAATGCCGGCATCCTCAAGGCGAGGCAGAATATCGAGAATGTTAATCGACTCAAGATCCCAGCCAATCCTTGTTTTGGCCGTCACCGGAATGGAGACCGCTTTAACAACCGCCCCGGAAATAGCAGCCATCTTCTCCGGCTCCCTGAGCAGCGCCGCGCCAGCGCCCTTACCAGCAACCTTTTTGGTCGGGCAGCCGAAATTGATATCAAGATAATCGGGACCATACTCTTCAGCAATGACCGCCGCTTCAACCATCGACTCAACACTGCTGCCAAAAATCTGGATGGCAAAGGGCCGCTCCACCTCATCGACCTTCAGCTTGCGGAGCGACTTCTCAACTCCCCTGCGCAGCGCTTCGGCACTGATGAACTCAGTATAGACAATATCGGCCCCATGCCGCTTGCAGAGTTGCCGGAATGCCCGGTCGGTCACATCCTCCATCGGAGCCAGAATAACCGGCCGTTCAATCTCAATGGTTCCTATTTTCATGCCTACCCGTTAATAATCTCTGCAGGCCCGCTCATCAGCGCCTTGACCTGAGCCTGAATCTTGCTGTAGAGTGCCGCATCTTCACGGAAAGCCTTTTTGACAGTTTCACGTCCCTGACCAAGCTTGTCCGTACCATAACTGAACCATGAACCGGCCTTTTTGACCACACCGAACTCAACGGCGAGATCAATCAATTCACCCATGGCCGAAATCCCCTCTCCATAAAGAATATCAAACTCGGCAGTCTTGAACGGAGGGGCAACCTTGTTTTTGACCACCTTCACCCTCGTACGGTTACCCGTAATCTCTTCGCCATCCTTGATCTGGGCAATTTTACGAATATCGAGACGCACTGACGCATAAAATTTCAGCGCCTTGCCGCCAGTCGTCGTTTCAGGATTGCCATAAACAACGCCGATTTTATCGCGAAGCTGGTTAATAAAAATACAGACACAGCTCGATTTTGAGATGGCGCCGGTAAGCTTGCGCAGCGCCTGGCTCATAAGCCGCGCCTGGAGACCCATCACACTGTCGCCCATCTCGCCTTCAAGCTCCGCCTGGGGCACCAGAGCCGCAACAGAATCGACAACCACCACATCAATGGCGTTGCTCCTCACCAGCGTCTCCACAATCGAAAGCGCCTGCTCGCCCGATTCCGGCTGGCTGATAAGCAGGGCGTTGATATCAACACCAAGCTTTCGGGCGTAGGAGGGATCGAAGGCGTGTTCAGCATCGACGATAGCCGCAATTCCCCCCTCTTTCTGTGCCTCAGCAATAACATGGAGAGCAAGGGTAGTTTTTCCGGAAGATTCCGGTCCATAAATTTCAGTGACACGGCCACGCGGCAGGCCGCCGACGCCAAGGGCAAAATCAAGAGTCATCGATCCGGTTGAAATCGACTGCACCTTCATTCCTGCCGAATCGTCACCGAGGCGCATGATGGCTCCCTTGCCAAACTGCTTTTCAAGAGCTTCGACCGCAAGGTTCAGTTGCTTGAGTTTTGCCGGATCAACCGTAACGGCCTTTTTTTCAATTTTCGGAGTATCCATAATATTCTGCATGTAAAAAATTGAAGAAAGAGAGTCTCTTCAGGTTATAGAATAGTCTTGAGCGTTTCTGAGAGCTCCCGGTAAGACAAACCAAGCTCCTGCTCTGAGCGGGTGCTGGTGTAGGCAAGAAGCCTTGAAGCGATACGAATGCTCTCAAGGCTGATGAATGAAGGACGGCTTGAGAGCATCGACCAGAGCTCTCCGCCAAAACCGGCAAGCAGGCCGACAGCCCCGGGCACCATAAACGCCCGGCCCATGCTGCTGCCTGCAAGAGTACGAATAGTGCCAAAAAGTTCCCGGAAACTCAGATTGCGGCCGACAACAACATAGCGCTCCCCCGTTCGCCCCTTTTCCCATGCCGCCAGGTGGGCATCAGCTACATCGCGGACATCAACAAAACCGGTGCCTCCCGAAGGAAAGAACGGCAGTTTTCCCTCATAGATGAGCCGCAGCACCTCGTTCGAAGAGCTGAGCGAAGCGGGGTTCTGGCGATCAACGCCAATAACGACACCGGGATTGACCATCACCACTTCGAGCCCCTCGGCCACCCCGCGCAACCCCTCAAGTTCAGTCAGATGCTTGGCCTCCATATAGCCGTTCCGTCGTTGCCACTCCTGAAAAGTGGTTGACTCATTGGCTGGTGAACCATCCTCGGAAGCACCGATGGCAGCAATGGAGCTGGTCAGGACGAGCCTGCGTATATTATTATAAAGGCATGCATTGACCACATTGCGTGTACCAACCACATTGGCCTCGTAGAGTGCTCGACGGGAACTCCGGGTATAGGAGATAAACCCTGCGCAATGAAAGACCGTGTCGGCCCCCCTGAAAGCATCGAGAAGGGCAAGAGAATCCATGATATCTGCGCGAACAATATCAACCGGCAACCCCTCAAGAAAAGAGCAGTCCGAGCTGTTCCGGGCAATCACCCTGAGGCGCCCCCCTCCGGAAAGCCGTGAAAGCAGTGCAAGAACAATCTGCGAACCGATATATCCGGTAGCCCCGGTTATGACAATTGATGAGTTGAGCATTAAACGCTGAATAAAAAAAAAGAGCCAAGCTGTAACTGTATAAACAACAGCGAGACTTCCACTGTTCACAAAAATAAGAATTTCGCGGGTATTGTTTTCTTCTATTTTTGTAAGGCAGCAATTCCGGTTATCCGCCCGACCGCCGACAGGCATCATAACTGATATTTATCCATACTAAAGAGCAAAATGAACTGCTGGGTAACATCACACATTCATTCTTATAAATTATCCTGGAGCTTGATTGATATTTTGGTGGCGAATCTGAAGCCGCTCGATCATATGCTGAACGGGCCCTCAAAATATTCCCCCATCAAAACCCTTATACTTTCCTTATCTTCACCTTCGATGGCAATGTGGCGCGATTTTTGGAAAACCGGCTTACCAGTAAATTATTCAGTAATGGCGAAAGAAAGTTCCCACCACCAGTCACCTCCCTTTTCAGGATCTTCACTCCGGCAGGGTGTTCTGGCCAGCGGGTTGAGGATTATCACCGATTCGGTCGCGTCGGTAAAAAGCGTTACGCTCGGCATACAGATTGATGCCGGTTCACGCGATGACCCCAAAGAGTCTCCGGGACTGGCACACTTTATTGAGCACGCCATTTTTAAAGGCACCGGGCGGCGCACCTACATCGACATCGCCAGAAACATTGAAAAAAACGGTGGTTACCTCGATGCCTATACCACCAAGGAGCAGACCTGCATCTACCTGCGCTGCCTGCCGGAACACCTTGAGCCCTCTTTTGATCTTCTCTCTGATCTGGTCTGCGACCCGGTGTTTCCTCCTGAAGAGATTGAAAAAGAGAAAGAGGTGGTCATTGAGGAGATCAGCAGCGTCAACGATACCCCTGAAGAGCTTATTTTTGAGGAGTTCGACCTGCGCTCGTTCCCCCGCCACCCTCTCGGCACACCGATACTTGGTACCGAAAAAAGCGTTGATGCCTTCAGTATTGATAACCTGAACAACTTCATGCGGCAGCACTATATTCCGCAGAAGATGCTTGTCACGGCTACCGGCATGGTGCAGCACGACGAAATCATGCAACTTGCCGACCGATTTCTTGGCAAGCTCAGGGAGCCCGCCGGAAGCCAATATATCCGGCAGCCCTTCCTTGCAGAAGATTACACCCCCTTTACCCTTACACTGAAAAAAAGGGTCTGCCAGGCGCAGATTGTCCTCGGCACCGCCATAGCACGTCACGATCCGCTCTTTTACAGTTTCATGGTGCTCAACTCCATGCTCGGCAACGGCATGAGCTCGCTGCTCAATCTGGAACTTCGTGAAAAACGGGGACTGGCCTACAACGTCTACTCGTCAATCACCTTTTTCGATGATGTTACCGCGATGAACATCTATGCCGGAACCGACAGCAACAAGACCAAAATCACCCTTGAACTGATCGACAAGCTGCTCAAGAGCGATGCACTGAAAAATCCCGACCCAGAAGAGGTGAGAGCGGCAAAAACAAAACTGCTCGGCTCGCACATCATGGGAATGGAAAAGATGACGCGGAGAATGTCGCAGACCGCATCCGACCTCTCCTATTTCGGGCGCGTTATTGAGCCTGAAGAGAAAACTGCCGCTCTGGAGGCGGTTACTGCCAGCGATATTGCTGAAGCAGCCATGCGGATGCTGCATGATGCGCCTTACTCCACACTGGTCTATAAACCGGGGCGGCAGAACTGAAGCGGGCGAAGCGCTGTTTTAAAACAGAAGATTAATTCGTATCTTTCGGACTTTTAATTTTTCACCATTACCAATTAACCAAAGAGAGCCTTGCAAAAGAATATCAAGAACGTCAGCGAAACCGAACAAGAGCTGGAAATCATTCTTTCCGCTGAAGAATTCGGTGCAGAATATAACCAGGAACTCGAAGAGGCAAAGAGAAACATCCAGATCAAGGGATTCCGAAAAGGACATGCCCCTGCAGGCTTGATTAAAAAACTGGCTGGCCCCTCCATTGAGGCAACCGTAGCCGAAAAAATGGCATCCAAATATTTCGGTGAGATCGCCGATGCCGAAAACATCAAACCGGCAAGCCGCGCACAGATTATCGATTTCACCTTTACACCCGATGAGCTGAAAATCCAGCTCTCCTACGAAATCCATCCCGAATTCGACGTGAAGGATTTCAGTGGGTATACCTTCACTCAGAACCGCTATATCGTTACCGATGAGGATGTCGATCGTGAAATAAAGCTTATTCTCAAAGGCCACGGCAGCCTCATCAGCATTGACGAGGCCGCACTCTCAACCGATACCGTTATCGGCGATGTGTTCAGACTTGATGAAGCGGGCGAACCGGAAGAAGATCAGAAAACCGAAAACCACCATTTCACCCTTGAGTACCTTCCGGAGGAGAATCCCTTCCGCGTAGCGCTTACAGGGAAAAAAGCCGGAGAGAGCGTTGAGGTTGAAAACGAGGAGAAAGGCTCCCAACCCGCTTCCCGTTTCCGCGTTGTCATCAGCGAAATCAAACGGCTTGAACTGCCTGAACTGACCGACGAGCTGGTCAAAGAGATTTCGGAAAATCGGTTTGAATCGGTGACCGACTTCACTGCCGACGTCCGTATCCAGATTGAACAGCACTTTTTACTGAAGTCTGATGAGGAGTTCCTCGAATCCATCTCCGAGAAACTGATCGAGGAAAATCCGGTTCCTGCGCCGAACTCCATGATCGCCTCATTCTCGAAAATGCTTGTTGAAAATGCCAAACGCCAGATGGGCGGCAACTTTCCACGCGGGTTCGACGAAGAGCAGTTCCGCCTTGCCATGAAGCCGAATGCCGAAAAACATGCCCAATGGCTGCTGATCAGCCAGAAAATAGCTGAAGAAGCAGAACTTTCTGTCTCCGATGAGGACATCAAGGCTTACGCCGATAAAGAGGCCGAAAAAAGCGAATCCATGAATGCCGAAGAGATTCTGAAAACCTACCTGTCGGCAGAGTTTCGCGATTACATCACCGATACCATTCTCAAAGAGAAGATCTACGATGTCATCAAGTCGAAGGTAAC
The DNA here is from genome assembly GCA_903882665.1 of uncultured Chlorobiaceae bacterium. GTDB lineage: Bacteria > Bacteroidota > Chlorobiia > Chlorobiales > Chlorobiaceae > Chlorobium. The sequence continues at coordinate 170,699 of CAIRXW010000023.1, forward strand.
CATCACTGAAGAAGAAAAACCGCTTCCAGCTCACGAAGGCTGATTTTTTATACAGAAAACAAAAAAGCAGGAGTTCAATGATATCGGACTCCTGCTTTTTTTTGCCCAGTTTGTTCCGTTATACCCCCTCAAGCAACGCTGTGGCAATCGCAGAATGGCGGTCGTGGGCAATGGAGAGTTTCATGGAGCTGCCAGCAGGAAAACAAGCTGCACCCAGGGGGCGCACAAAAGGACGACCCCGTTCATCATTGAGTATGGCAAAGCTCTTCCAGTGCACACCACCACCAAAGCCTGTGCCGAGTGCCTTGACAACCGCCTCTTTGGCTGCAAACCGGCCAGCGATACTGGCGATAACCTGTGGTTTGTGCAGGCAAATTGCAATCTCCTCTTCTGTCAGAAAGCGCTGAAGAAACTTCACCCCATAGCGGCTGTAGAGCCTTTCAATCCGGTCAAGATCAACAATATCCACTCCAATCTCCATCTCTTTTCCTCTCCCCTTCAGACAAGTGCTATGGTCATTGAAAGATCAAGAGCCTTGACACTGTGCGTCAGCTCTCCGATTGAGATAAAGTCAACGCCGGTTTCAGCAACTTCAACCACATTGTGCATGCCAATATTGCCAGAGGCTTCAAGCAGAGGAATGTTCCGGCCACTCCGGACAAGGGCGACAGCCTCACGCAGCAGTTCATGTGTAAAATTGTCGAGAAGAATAATATCCGGCTGACAAACAAGTGCCTCCCGCAACTCCTTTATTGAGCGTACCTCGGTTTCGATCTTCACCGCAAGTTTTTGCTCTTTGCAATATCTCTGTGCCCGATGAATGGCCTTGGCAATGCCTCCGGAGGCATCGATATGGTTATCCTTGATGAGAATCATGTCGAAAAGGCCAAAACGGTGGTTTGTCCCTCCTCCAATCCTGACCGCCTCCTTGTCGAAATAGCGCAATCCCGGAGCGGTTTTTCGTGTATCGAGAATTTTGGTGCCCGTATGGCTCACCTTGTCAACATAGCCCCTCGTTCTTGTGGCAATCCCCGACATACGCTGCAAAAAATTGAGTGTGGTGCGTTCAGCGACGAGAAGCTGAGCCAGATTTCCCGTCACGTCAAGAATGATCTCACCGCAGCAAACCCTTTCGCCGTCACGGCGATGCAGCACAACGGAGAGTCTGGAATCGCAGGCAGCAAAAACCTGCATAGCAACTTCAGACCCGGCGAGAATGCCATCCTCCTTGGCCCTGATAACGGCACTGCCCACCTGACGGGAATCAATGGTGGCAAGGGTGGTAATATCACCCGTGTAACGGTCCTCCTCAAGAGCGAGCATAATTGCTCTCGCGCGACACCCTTCATAAAAATCGTCACAATCCCTGCTCTGCATGATGGCCGTTCCCTATTACATTAAAAAAATAGCGTCACCGCAGCAAGGTAGTGAATTCGCCAATAGCGTCGCACAAAAAAATCTCCCCGTTACCCGGGTCAAACCCTGAACCGGAGAAAGATATTGACTGTAGAAGAGCAAGCATATCGAGAGTTGTAAAAAAATGGCTTGTTGTAGAACGAGATAGAGAATTGTTATATTGGAAAAAAGCGATATGGGCAGGTATTGGCTTATGCAATGATCTCGAAGCACTGCCCGGTTTCGGGGCTTTTTTATGTCAGAAACACACATGGATACCAGCAGAATAAAATTTAAAGCGTTATTTCAGGACGTTGCGTCACTTGAGGATATCTGGAAGTTCTCTACAGTAAATAGCCGCGATGTCGATTTTGTGAAGTTCCGCCAACGCTCGGAATGGTTGCAGTTTACCGGACTCAATGACCGTAAGGGTCATGAGATTTATGAAGGTGATCTTCTGGAGTGGGAAGGTTTGATTATTGAAGTTGTTTTTGATTGCGGAAGTTTCAAAGTTCTCAATGACGGCAGCTCCGACATGCTCCTGTGGTTTTGTTTGCCCGAATGCAACGTTGTCGGCAACAAATACGAAAAGAAAAAAGTCAAACCCTGAACCAGAGTTACCGCACGCTTCCGCGGAAAGCCGATACACGACGATTTTATTCACCCAAAGGTTTCTATGATACACTGTGCCAACTCATGTGTCCGGCTGGTAAACATGGTTTTTTATGCCCACCACGGAGTACTCAAGGAAGAACATACTGTTGGCGGGAAGTATGAAGTCGATGCCGAGCTCTTTTTTGACTTCACCGATGCCGCACAAAACGATGATATCACGAAAACGGTTGATTACGGCGCGGTATACAAAAAGATAAAGGAGGCACTGACCCTCCGCAAATACTTTCTCATAGAGGCAGTCGCCTGTGCGATCGCCCGTGAGCTCCTCCATGACTTTGCGGTTCTTGAGCAGGTGGCCATCAGGGTACGCAAACGCAACCCGCCTGTCAACGGCATCTGCGATTATGCCGAAGCCGATTACACTGCCTCCCGCCACTGACATCATGCCGAAACACAACGTTTTTATCGGGATAGGCTCCAATATCGGAGATCGTCTCCACCACCTGCAGGAGGCGGTCGACAGGCTGTCGATGCTTGATGACACCAGGGTATCAGCGATATCGGCCATCTATATGACTGAACCGGTTGGCGAGAGTGAACAGAACCGCTTCTATAACGGCGTTCTTCAGCTTGAAACTTCACTTCCACCGGAGGAGTTGCGCCGGCAGTGCAAAACCATTGAACAGGAGCTGGGACGGCCTGACGCCTATCCCCGCTGGAGCCCGAGGGTAATTGATCTCGACATTCTGCTCTATGACGACGCAATCATCAAGACCGAAACGCTCTCCATTCCTCACCCGGAACTGCATTACCGGAAATTTGTCCTTATTCCGCTGCTCGACATTGCCAACCCCCTGCACCCCGCAATGCAGCAAACCATGCTGCAACTTCTCGAATACTGCAATGACCGCTCAGTACTGATAAAAACAAGGGAGAAAATCAGGATAAAAAAAAGACGGAGCACCTCCCGAAAAGGCTCCGTCCTGTAAAAGGCAAAGATAATCTGGCAAAAACAACCGGGAAACACTCAGTTGGCAAAGGTAATATTAAGGTTTCCTTCTGCAAAGTCAGCCCCTTCAGTCTTGCGACCAACAAGGACATTGGGAAGAATAATACTTTTGCGGAAGTTATTGATATCGACCAGCAGCTCATCACCCTTGATATTGACATTAAGCTTCTTCACCTCAACGTTGGGCAGATAGAGACTCAGAACATATTTACCGTTGATTTTCTCCAGCATCTGGGTTTTATCGTCCGTGTAGAGAATATCTGCCGGATTGACATCACCAAACATCTCCTGGCTCAACTGATAAAGCCGCTCGATATTAATGATCTCTGCCGTGGACTGTTTCACCCTGAAAATAGGCACCGGATAGAAGCAGTTTTCAATCACCCGGAGATATTTGCTCTGAATATCGATAAGACTCTGCAGGTAGCTGTCGGTTGAGCTTGAAGGAAGAATCTTGTTGACGATGGCGGCATCAAGCTTGTAACCGAAAAGATTGAGGTAGGTCTGCACGCGCAAAGCCTCCTTGATAACCATGTTTTCCGGATTAAGAACAACCCGGAAGGTGGTTATGGATTTATCCTGAAGCATGGCATGGAGTTCTTTCATGTGCGAATTCACCTCCGGCATAAGCTTGAAGATATTTTTCTTCGGCATAAACTTGCTCAAAAGCGGAGCCGCAAAACCAATGGCCTTTGAGTGCCATCCACCAATTTTATCGGCATACCATCCGTACGATTCGGGCATTCCGAGCAAACGCATGGTCTCTCCTGTCGGGGCAGCATCAACAACGACCACATCATAATCGCCTGACCTGGCAGCTTTCCAGATATAGCGCAGACTGATCATCTCCTCCATACCAGGCATGATGGCAAGCTCTTCAGCAACAACCTCATTGGCTCCATCGTGCATTAAAATCGATGAAAAATAGGAATAAAGCTCAGTCCAATTCTCCCTGATTTCCGCAAGAACATTCACCTCCATGGCAAAAAGATTCTTTTCGACCTCCACCGGCGTGGAAGAGAGTTCGGTGCTCAACGCGTCAGCAAGACTGTGCGCCACATCGGTACTCATAATCAAAACCCGTTGTCCTCTTCGCGCAATTGCTGTTGCTGATGAAGCTGAAACGGTAGTCTTTCCTACCCCTCCTTTACCCAGGTAAAGAATAATTCTCATGTTGATAATAAAACTATTGAGTGAACTTAATTCTTGACTGAATGCTTGTTATCGATGAGTTGCTCCTTCGCTACCCCGGCTCCTTGCCCGTCAGAGTGGCATCAGGTGTACCTTCTTCTTCATCAGGAGAGTCATCCAGACTCATCATGTTTTTCACAATGGCAGGAACCTCCTCTTCAAGAGTTTTGACGATAATGGTTTTGCGCTTCGGAACTGCATCCGCCAGTTCATCCACTCCAACGTCTGCTTTCACGGATGGCCTGGAAACCTCATTTTTCGGCTCACCCGGAAAAAAGTCGCTGCTGAAACAATCAGCATTGGGCGTCGCATCGTCATCGCTTTTGATCTGAATACTCTTTTTTCTGATACGAGGCTCATTACCGCCATCCGCATCGTACGCTTTCTCCTGCTGCACCTCATCATCCGATCCGCCATCATCCGTTTTTGGCGCGGGGCGTTGGGGCCTTTTCTTTGCATTCTCACTAAAACTTGAAGAGAGGCGTAAAAGCTTTCCAACAGAGCCAATTACCCCGTCATTTTTGACTGCCGTCTTGACGATATTGAGCACAAAACGCTCGGCCTGGGGATTGTCTGCTATGCTGTTGAGCAATTCATTGAGTGCCGTAAGCATACCGGGAACATGCTGCAGATCACTCTTGACCTGCTCACGAATCTTGAATGGAGTATCACCAATAATCTCCTTCAGTGACCCGGTAATTTTTTTAATTGACGCGGGATCAGTGGGAAGCATGCTCTCAATTCCCCTGATAAAGTCAGCCGGAAAAAAACCTTCCGCACTCTCTGCTCCGCCCTGCGCTCCTCCTGGCGGAACGCCACCCGGCTGCGGCCCCCTTTCATCCGAAGGATAACCGATCGAGGCCTTGTATTGCTCAAGCAAATCCTGACCATAACCAATAGAGCTCTCCCGCTGAGGAGAATCTGAAGCGCCAAAACGAAGGGAGATAATTCGAGGCACACAAACACTTCTTGCGCCCTGCAAAATACGGTGAGAAACATCGTCAGGGAGATCGCTCCGGTAATTAAGACCAAGGCGCTCCTCAATAACCGACTCAATAACCGTGTGAAGCCTGGTAATCAATTCAGCTTCCCTCAGTTCAACCATATCAAAAATCACATAAACAGGATCCTTCTCCTCACGACGCACCTTGAAATTGAGCGTCGCAAAATCATGGTCTTTATTCCGGCTGCTCACCGTGACAGAACCAAGATTAAATCGGTCGAGATAATCCTTGTTCGATCCCCTTGCCCAGAAATAAACCGCCTTGTCGCTATAGATCAGGTAATCCTGAAAGGCAATATTTCCAACGCGCTCCTGGTGTGATTCATAAAAAACGCCCTCAAAAAATGCTATCGGATTTTCACCGGCATTCAGGAGCCCCTTCTGAAAAAACTCAGTAACATCACTCTGATCGGTCTGTGCCGAAACATACAACGATAAATTAGCCATTACCCATACCCGTTCACTTGATACTGATTAGCACGCAGAACTGAAATCTATGAAAATTTTATAATAAAGAGAAATCACGCGATAAAGCCGGGAGTGATCGGGGGGCCTCACGAAAATAAAAAAGGCAGTGAAAGCTTTAACCTTTTCACTGCCTGGGCAAAGAGCATAACGGTAGTATGCTTACTCTGCGAACTTTGATTCTACAGCTTTCGAAGGAACAGCATAGCCGGAAAATTCAGGTGATGACCCGCGAAGACTGGCACCAGAACCGCTGCCAACGTTGCCATAAGCGTTACGATTGATTCTCATTGTGCCTTTGCCCAGAGAATCAAACAACAGACCAACAGTCTCCCAATGCCCCTCAACCATCACTTCAAAAACGCGACCGGCTGCTGCAAGGATATCGGTAAATACGCCTCCACCACTACTCATAATTCCCCCTTGGAATTTAATTATTGGAAAGTCATCAAAATTTACAACAGTACTCTTTGTTTCAATTTACGGTAATAATAAACAAAAACAAGGAAAAAAATCCTTTCTGGCAAGTCAAAACCCTGCCAAACCTTCAAAATTCCTACCTTTTAATCGGGCCTTTCTGGAAAGAACCTGCAAAATTCTTGACAACTTCAGAAGCAGAATTCCCTGCATCACCAACAGCCGTAGCAGCATTCCCTGTTGCATTTTCAACGGTTTCAACAGCGCTGACATAGAGCTCACTGGCCGTTCTGGATGCATCTTTAACAGTAATGGCAACGCGATCAAGAGTCTCGCCAACAACACCACTGGTACTGCCAAGCAGATTGCCAATGCCCGAAGCGTCAATAACAGCACCCACAGTCCCGGTTACCGTATCAAAAAGACTACCGGCAAGATTCAGACTGCCGACAACGGCACTCTGACCAGTCAAAAGCACACTCTCGGCAAGGAACGTAAGCCGATCAATAAATTCAAGTTCCTTGAAATCTTTACGCAGATTCTGGTAGGATTCCGACATAATATTCTCCCTGGAAATGAGGCCGCCAAAACGGAGCCCCGGTTATGATGATGAAACTGACAAATAATTATATTGGTAAAAGCTAACCATAAATATTGATCTAAACAAATACTCTGCAGAGAGAAGTACCTTATCCCCTGTCGTAAGCCTTCTGTTCTTTTTGCGATCGGCTATGCTCCTGACCGTTCAGGTCAAAAGGAATGTGCAGCCATTTATCCTTGAAAACAGCATCTCCCGGTTCAAGCCCGGTCAGGCTGATCGGAAGCGTAATGATCTTGCGCTGATTGCCGATCTGTACAAACAACTCATCGCCGGTTACCCAGACATCAATATCGACAGGGTTGGCAAACATGAGCTTCAACTGCACCTCATAAACATCACCATTACGGACAAACTTTATCGGAGGCTCGTCATACATCATATCGGAAGGATCGCTGTCGCCGTACATGTCTTTGGCAAACATTTCGAGTGACTTGAGACCGACAATTTCCTGCTCGTACATCTTCAGCTTTTTGACCGGAAGGGGAGAAAAGCCCTCTTCGATCTCTCCAAGGTACTTCTGCTGGATAGCTTTCCAGTTCTCCAGATAGCCGCTGTTCTCCTGTGTATCAAGCAGCTTGTTAACCAGCACCATATCCACCTTGAAGCCGTAAAGGTTCAGATAGGTCAAGGCACGCATGGTCTCCTTGATCGACATTTTCTCCGCATTCATGACCAGACGCACCGTCGACTTCTTATTATCCGTAAGAATCTCGCGGATATCTTCAAGCTCCTCAAATACCTGGTCAACCGACTCAACAGCATCAGCCGGAGGAATAAAAAATGCAATTTTATCGGACATCCTTGAAAGCGGCTTGCTCAGCGGCTTGATAAGGTATTTATTGACATTTTTGATCGCCTTCATACCCCATGCAAGGGTATCGGGAAGAGAGAGAAGTCGAAGGGTTTCACCCGTCGGAGCAGTATCGAGCACCAGAACATCATAGAGTCCGGAAGCTTTATAACGCTTTACCCTCAAAAGAGAGAAAAGCTCTTCCATACCCGGCAAAATGGTCATTTCATCAGCCATCACCCCCGAAATACCCTGGGCCATAAAAACTCTTGTATAGTACTTCTGCACGGCATGCCAGTTCTTCTTCAGGTCTACATAGGGATTGACCTCAATGGCATCAAGATTCTCCTTTATTTTGGTCGGTTCGGCGCCAAGAGGCAGGTTGAACGAATCCGAAAGACTGTGTGCGGGATCGGTTGAAAGAACAAGAGTGCGATAACCAAGTTGCGACAAACGAACTGCTGTAGCCGCAGAGACACTGGTTTTGCCTACCCCGCCTTTTCCTGTAAAAGTTAAAATACGCATGAACCGAACATTGGATTTATGGACGCTGAGGGAAAAATCAGAAATCAGAAAAAGCCAAAGATATCACTCTGAGCTGACACTACAAAAGATTCAACATACACACTTCTGCCAAGGTTAAAAATTTAAACTTTTTTATCTCACCCGAAGAGTTTGCAAATGACTCTTCGGCTCACTTAATTAACCCTTTCAATCAAGATTATCACCCTCATGCCTGAAACAAACTCCATCGTCGATATCCGGGCAACCCTTGTCCAGACTCGCCGTATCAGCACTGCTGTCACCATCATCACCCTCGATTGCCCGGCAATTGCCAGTGTGGCAAAACCCGGAAACTTTGTCAACGTCAAGGTCAGTGACACAACGCTGCCACTGCTCCGTCGGCCATTTTCGATACACAATGTGCGGGGATCGCTTATCGACATCATGGTCAAATCAATCGGACCCGGCACCACGCTTTTCTGCGACAGTGCACCTGGGTCAACGGTGATGGTACTCGGCCCGCTCGGGAACTGCTTCGACATTGCCGGCAAGGAGTTCGACACCGCCATTCTTCTCTCCGGAGGAATTGGCACCGCTCCCATGCTTTTTCTTGAAAAAACGCTTGCCGCAAAAGGCAAAAAGGTCATCAACCTCATTGGAGGCCAGACAAAAGAGGATATACTCGCCGGGGAGCTTTCAAACTGCCGGTTTGCAACCGATGACGGTTCAGCAGGATTCAGGGGTACCGTGGTGGAACTGCTCCAAAGCGAGCTGGCGGCTCTCAAAAAAGAGGGCACACCGAAGGTTTTTGCGTGCGGACCAAATGCCATGCTCAAAGCAGTTGCCAGATACTGCCATGAGCAGCAACTTGCCGCTGAAGTTTCACTTGAATCGGTGATGGGCTGCGGCATAGGAATCTGCTACGGCTGCAGCGTTGAGGTCAAAAGCCCGGATGGAGGACTCCGCACCATCCTGCTCTGCCGGGAGGGCCCTGTCATTGATGCGGAGCTGCTTGCAGTATAAATAAGATAACTTTATCTTTATAATGCAGGGCGAGAGCCATTCCGTACCGTTTTTTTCAATAAACCTCCAAATTCAAAATACCATGGCAAGAGGACTTAACAAGGTAATGCTCATCGGCAGACTCGGTGGTGAACCAGAGCACCGGCAGGCTGGTTCGACAACAGTAACAAACTTCACGCTTGCGACGAGCGAAAAGTTCAAGAACCAGCAGGGCGAACTTCAGGAGAAAACGGAGTGGCACCGGATTGTCGCATGGGGACGACTGGCAGAAATCTGCAAAGAATATCTGCACAAGGGTTCACAAGTCTACCTTGAGGGTAAACTGCAAACAAGGAACTGGGAAAAAGAGGGTGTCAAGCAATACACCACAGAGATCGTCATCAGCGACATGCAGATGCTTGATGGCAAGCCATCGGGCGCAGCCTTCGAAGGCAGCTCGCAGGGTTACGAGCGCCATCAGGGTGCCTCTGACACTCAGTCACCGCCCGCTCCATCTTCGGTGCCGATGCTTGAAAACGACAAAGACGACCTGCCGTTCTGAAACACCCCCCGTTCCCGGTTATTGCGAACGACGTGAATGGTCAGTGGGCAGTAATCAGTGATCAGTAGTCAGGGAGGAGAACAACAAATCGGGTGCGCTCCGGCGCACCCCTTAATACCTTATAATCAACGATGGATGCACTGAAAAAAAATATTCTTGCCGGAACCATTGCACCGGTTTATCTCTTTTACGGCCCCGAAAGCTACCTCAAGGAGGAGTTTGCCGGCATGATCAAAACGGCGATTTTTCCATCCGAAAGCGACGCGGCATGCAACACCTCTCTCCTCTACGGCCCCGATCTCACGCCGGGCGAACTGGTATCAAAGGCCTCCGAATATCCGATGTTCTCCCCGAAACAGCTCATCATTGTCCGGCAATTCGAAAAAATCAAAAAGCCGACGACAAAAGAGCTCCAGAAGCAGCACGAAGAAAAATTCAACCGGTACATCCAGAGCCCGGCAGAATTTACCGTCCTGATACTCGACGCAGACCAGGTTGAGAAAAAAGAGATTGATAAACCACCATTCAGCACGCTGAAAAAATACCGCCACGACTTCGCGGCCATCAAAACGCCAGAACTCTTCGTTTCCGCCAGGGCCAAAGCTTCCGGATGGATATTTGAACCCGATGCCCTCAAAGCCTTTACTGCCTATATCGAGCCATCTGCCAGAGAGATATGCCATGAAATTGAAAAAATCATCATGTACGCATCCGCCAGGGGAGCTGAAAAACGCATCACGGCAGCCGACGTCCTCGACTGCGTCGGCATATCGCGCAGCTACAACGTCTTTGAACTCGAAAAAGCGCTTGCCGGGCGGAGCCTGAGACTCTGCAGCGGTATATCGCTCATGATCATGGATCGTGAGGGTCAAAAAGAGGGTCTTGGCAACATCGTCCGCTTTTTGACCACCTTTTACATCCGCCTCTGGAAACTCTCGCTGCCTGGGGTACGGCAACTTCCCCAGGCAGAAATCGCAAAAATCCTCGGCATGTACGGCAAGCAGGAGTACTTCATCAAAAACTACCTCACCTACACCGGCTCATTTTCACTCCATGATACCGAGCGCGCCATCACCGCCCTGCGAGAGACTGATGCCGCACTCAAAGGATTGCTCCCCTACCCGGACGAAAAATATCTGCTCCTGCGACTCATGCAGAAACTTCTCGGGTAAAGATAACCGGCTCCTCAGAGCCACCCTTTCTGCCGATACCAGGCAATTGTTTTAGCAACCCCTTCGGCAAGTGAGGTTCCTGCCCTGAAACCGAGTTCAATCTCAGCCTGATCGGGCGAACAGACCCAGTAATCCTGCACAAGTTCATTGATCTTGTCACGATTGATGAGCGCAGCTCTTCCCCGTAACGAAGCAACGGCTCCAACCAGCGTCGCAACAAAAAAGAGAAGAGGCTCAGGCAGCGAAAGCCTGCGGATTTTCGTAAAACCAAGCACCGGTTTGGCCGCAGCAATCAGCTCATCCCATGACGAGGAGCTTGAAGAGGTCAGATAATAGATCCGCCCCGCAGCCTTGTTTGAGCGGGCCGCCATCATCATGCCATCAACAAGATCGTCAACATAAATCATACTGAACCGCTGCCTGGCCGCACTGCCCGTCGACAGCAAGAGACCCCTGGCAAGCATCTGAAAAACCTGCAACACATCCCGGTCACCCGGCCCGTACACCGCAGGAGGACGCACAATGGTAACCGGAATAGTACCCGAATACTCCATACAGAGCGCTTCCGCCCGTAACTTGCTGCGCCCGTAAGCACTAACCGGAGAAGGCGCGTCACCTTCACGCACACCATGCAGCCCCTCCGAAGCCGGGCCTGCAACCGTCAGTGAAGAAACATAAAGAAAGCGCTTGAGGCGGGGATTGTGCTCCACCACGGCCGCCAGCAGATGCTTCACCGGTATCACATTACCGGCATCATAGCCCGCCTCGTCAAACGCCTTCGTTACCCCCGCCAGGTGCACAATTCGATCGACACCACGCACCGCACGCCGAAGAGCCTCCGGATCGCAAAAACTGCCCTGGACGACCTCCACCCCTTCCGGCAAAGCACCGCTATTACTCTCAGGACGAAGAAAAACCCTTACCCCCTCACCCTCTGCCGCAAGATGGCGCAACACCTGCGCGCCAATAAAACCGCTCGAGCCAGTAACCAATATTGTTTCACGCATATCCCCTCTCGCCCCGTTTATTCACTCAATAACACCGCTTTCCCCCTGCGGGCTTTTCCTTCAGCAAAAAAAAGCAGAACCTGCTTCAACAAAAAACTAAAAATTTTGATACATTTCCCTTTCAAAGCAAAATGCGCTTACCCTGAAAACCGGTCACCGAAAGAAAAACAAAACAAAAGACCGTAAACACAAGAAATTCCAGCTTTTTTTGTTGCTGCTGAAATAAATTTGCATGACTGTGGAGAAAACCAAAGACCTCTTTAAAAAGTGCATAGAGTATACCATTGCTGACGAAGTCAAGGAGCAGGGCTTATACCCCTTTTTTCATCCCATAGACGAAAACGAAGGCCCAGTCGTCTCATTTGGAGGACGAAAGCTGGTGATGGCCGGTTCAAACAACTATCTCGGTCTGACCGCCGATCCAAGGGTAAAAGCTGCTTCAATCAACGCCATCAACAAATACGGCACCAGTTGCAGCGGATCGCGCTACATGACCGGCACGGTGAACCTGCACATTGAGCTTGAAGAGAAACTCGCCGACTTTTTTGAAAAAGAGCGCTGTCTGCTCTTCAGCACCGGCTACCAGACCGGGCAAGGCATCATCCCGACACTGGTCCAGCGCGGCGAATACATTGTCTCCGACCGCGACAACCACGCAAGCCTTGTGGCAGCAACGGTCATGGCACTCGGAGCAGGAGCCAACCTTGCCCGCTACAACCACAACAACATGGAAGATCTGGAGCGCGTGCTTCAAACCATCCCTGAAACTGCCGGCCGCCTGATCGTCTCTGATGGAGTCTTCTCCGTATCGGGTGAAATTGTTGACCTTCCAACCCTGGTACAACTGGCAAAAAAATATAACGCCCGTATTCTTATTGACGATGCCCATGCAGTCGGTGTCATCGGCAAAAACGGAAGGGGAACCCCTTCAGAGTTCGGCCTTGTCAACGAGGTTGACCTTATCATGGGCACCTTCTCGAAAACCTTCGGCTCACTCGGCGGCTATGTTGTGGGCGACCGCGCCGTCATCAACTTTATCAAACACAACGCTCCGGCCCTTATTTTCAGCGCTTCGCCAACACCGGCAAGTGTCGCCGCCGTTCTGGCCACCCTCGATATCATCCGCACCGAACCGGAACTCAAAGAGCAGCTCATTGCCAATACCGATTACGTACGCCAGGCACTGCTCAACGCCGGCTTTACGCTCATGCCATCGCGCACAGCCATCGTCACCATACTGATCAGCGACCAGATGAAAACCCTCTACTTCTGGAAAAAACTGTTCGATGCCGGTGTCTACGTCAACGCCTTCATCCGTCCCGGCGTTATGCCCGGCCACGAAGCACTTCGCACCAGCTTCATGGCAACCCACCAGCGCGTCCATCTCGACAAGGTCATCACCGAATTCTGCACCATCGGCAAAGAGCTTGGCGTTATCTGACAGGTAAGAGCTTTACTTCATATCTTTTATGCACAATCCCCGGCACCAGCCGGGGTTTTTTATTGCAAAAATATTGCTTCAAGCATCTTCATTCTGGTCCTTATTGCAGTAATCATTGCATTGTTGCATTTTTTTTTAATAACTTCGAGTTGGATTAAATTTATACGCGGATGAGGAGACCGATTTTTGCTCCCTCCTGATTTGATTGCCGAGGCTGGGTAAAGGGTGATTATGTACTGCCAAACAAGGTAAAAACGAGTTATTGACCCTGTTTTTTTGTCCGTATCATTGCAACCAAACCACATACCATCATGAAAACAAAAAAGGTACAAGCATTTCGCTTTGTGCGTTTTGTTGTTTCGTCGGTTTCCCTCATGACATTACTGGGACCTCTCCCCTCTTATGGAGCTGATACCGGTACAGTAAGAGGCAAAATCATCGACAAGGCAGACGGCGAAGGCGTTTACGGTGCTTCCGTCAGCATCGCCGGCACCACCATCGGCACGGCAACTGACATGAACGGCAACTTCACCCTCCAGAACGTCCCTGCAAAATCGCAAAAAATCTCCATATCCATTGTCGGCTACGCTCCGGCAAGCCAGACGATAACCGTCAGCACAGGCCAGACATCCAACGTAAACGTGCAACTCGGCCAGACCACCATCATGGCCTCCGAAGTGGTGGTCGGTGCCTCAACATACAAACAGGACCGGCTTGATGTTCCCGTGACCGTTAACGTGGTCTCGAATGAAAAAATCAGGCAAGAACCAAATGCCACTCTCGACAAAGTCGTCGAGGATGTTCCAGGCGTATCGGTAACTCGTGCAGGTGGCCAGACCACAGCCGGCCTGCAAATTCGTGGTTCAAACACCTATCAGGGTGGTGCCATCGGCACCCGCGTACAGGGCTTTTATGACGGATTTCCACTCAACGCCCCGGAATCCGGTGAAATTGCATGGCCATCAGTCAACATGAATGCCGCCGACAAGGTAGAAATCCTGAAAGGCGCTGCTGCTACCCTTTACGGTTCAGGTGCGATGGGCGGTGTGGTCAATGTCTTTGGACACCTTCCAGACAAATTGGAAGTAAAGGCCGGTGTAAACGGCGGATTCTATGATGCCCCTCCGTCGTCCGATCAGAGCAACTATCGAAAACCTGCGGGGACAACTGCCTCGTCAATAGGAACCCCCTGGTTCTGGAACACCTATCTCGGCCTTGGCAACAAGAGCGGGAAGTGGAACTACAGTCTTCTTTACACCCATAGCAATGATGATGGCTATCGGCAGAACGCACAAACCAGGCTCGATGATGTCAAGCTGAAAGTCCGTTACGACATTGATGCCAAGCAGTATCTGCAGATAAGTTCATTCTACAGTGAAACTGTTGGAGGATATGCATACAGTTGGCCTTATCAGGCGACAGGAGTTCCCAATAATTTCACCACGATCGAAAATAGATCATTCGATATTTTCCAACAAGGGAGAGTTTTTGCGAGTGAAACAGCTTTCGCAGATTATATGACGGCACACCTCGGCGAAACTTTTACTGGTGGCGGCATGACTGTTACTGTGCCAACATCGTTCCCTAAAGCAGTTTTCATGGGTCCAGGTAATCCACTTAACGGAGTTTATACCGCAGCTCAATATGCACATTTGGTAAATACCACCATTACACACGGAGCATTGACCAATTACAAGACCTACGATACCGTCTACGCCGATGATATTATCAAAAGAAAGAATGCACAGGTCGGCTTAAACTATGTCAACCTCCTCAGCGATAATGTTAGTCTTGACACGAGGGCATACTACACACGTTTTGATACCCGTATCGAGTATAACCCAACGGCCGTTTTGCAAGATTATCCCATAACGGACAGAACACCTGGAGAGTTTAATCAAACCTATTCAAACCGTTACGGTGCCGGTGCCAAGCTTGACTGGAGAATTAATGACCACCATCGCTTTATTTTTGGAGTAGATGGCAATATCACTGATGTCATGTCAACCACAGTTGCCGCAGAATTACCGACAAAAAACACGTTGAAGCCAATTCAGGAAAAAAATGCTGCGGCCTTTGTCCAGGATGAATGGAAAATCACGGACAAGCTGACATCATTACTTTCCCTGCGTTATGACTGGAGTAGTATTGATGCTACCCGAGCAGAAACGAGTGCTGGTCACTTTATTGACTTAACGAACAAGTCGGTAGATGCCATAAGTCCCCGCGTTGCTCTTAACTACAAGGCAATGGACGACATGTCCTTCCGGGCTTCGTTTGGAAAAAGCTTCCGTGCTCCAACACTATCTGAACGCTTCATTCGCGATGGAGGCATGTTCACAGGAATACCAAACCCTGCTCTTGACAAGGAGAGTATGACAGCTTATGAAGTAGGTATGTTCAAGCAGTTTGGCGACAAGGTCTCTTTGGATATCGCAGGTTACATTAACGACTACGATAACCTCATCGAGTCGATTATTACGCCTGTTGGATCGGGTGGAACATTTATCTACCAAAATATAACCAAAGCACGCATCTGGGGTATTGAGACCAGTCTCAATTACAGGCCATCCAATGACTGGCTACTGAATGCGAACTATACCTACATGAATGCCAAAAACCTTTCCTATGTTGCCGGGCAAAGTTCATTTCAGGATCTGAACCCCGACCCAACATGGTTGCCATACAGGGCTGAGCATATGGCATCAGCAGGAGCGACCTGGAAGCCGACCAACAAACTAGCACTCACTCTAAATGGACGCTACGTAAGTCAGTATAAGTCAATAAGCACTTATGCCAATGCAACCAGGGCCAACTATCCAGGTGGCTTTATTGTGCTCAACACCGGCCTGAAATACCAGGCAGTTGATACCGTCTCTTTGAGCCTCCTTTGCCGCAACATTGGCAATGTGCAGTACGAAGAGGCCGAGTGGTTCCGTGCCCCCGGACGCAGTTATGTGTTTGGAATGGATTGCACCTTCTGAGTGAAACCAGTTCATCAACAGAACGTTACAACAGCAGCCAGCCCTTCAGCAAAGAGGGGCTGGCTCTTTTTTTAATCGTTAGTTTACATCAAGGGATTTTATTACATTTTGCAATCCTGTTAAAACCACCAGAAACGCACATCTTTTTGTAATTCTATGCACGATAAAATCAGAATTGCCGCTATTGTCGGGATGGAGCAATGCAACCAGCGGGTATGGCACGAAGTAACCTCCAAGATCGCCGCACACGCCGAATTGACCCAATGGACCGATCAGGATCTTGAGCACCAGAATCCTGCAGCAGCCGAAGCAATCCGCAATGCCGATTGTATTTTTACCACACTGATACAGTTCAAGATGCAGGCCGACTGGCTGCAGGAGCAGGTCGCGCAGTCGAAAGCAACAGTCGTTTTTGCCTACGAGTCGATGCCGGAGGTAATGCAACTGACGAAAATTGGAACCTATGTGGTTTCGGGAGATGGCAGCGGCATGCCCGATATCGTCAAGAAAGTTGCAAAAATGCTGGTGAAGGGACGCGACGAGGATGCGCTCTACGGCTACATGAAGCTGCTGAAAATCATGCGCACCATGCTGCCGCTGATCCCCAAAAAAGCAAAGGATTTCAAGAACTGGATGCAGGTCTACACCTACTGGATGAATCCGACCACGGAGAACCTTGCATCGATGTTCAACTATATCATTGCTGAATACTTCGAAGTTGAAGTCAAGGTTGAGAAGGTGCAAGAGGTGCCGACCATGGGCTTCTACCATCCTGATGCACCGGAATACCAGAAAGATCTGCACCATTACGAAAAATGGCTGCACAAACGCAATAAAAACTCGGCAAAACAGCGCAACATCGGCATGTTGTTTTTCCGCAAGCACCTGCTTCAGGAAAAGGAGTATATCGACAATGCCATCCGTGCCATCGAAGCCAAGGGGCTCAATCCCCTGCCGGTTTTTGTGATGGGTGTTGAAGGACACGTTGCCGCAAGAGAGTGGTTTACGCACAACAACATCGACATGCTCATCAACATGATGGGCTTCGGCTTTGTGGGCGGCCCCGCAGGCGCAACCACACCGGGTGCATCATCGGCCGCACGCGACGAGATTCTCGGCAAAATCAACGCCCCCTACGTCGTCTCCCAGCCGCTCTTTATACAGGATTTTGCCTCATGGAAGTCGCAGGGAGTTATACCGCTCCAGTCAGCCATGACCTATTCGCTGCCAGAGATGGATGGCGCTGTCTGCCCGGTTGTGCTCGGAGCCATCAAGGATGGACGCCTGCAAACCGTTCCTGATCGCCTTGAAAGACTTGCCGGTTTTGCCAAAAAGTTTTCTGACCTTCGCCAGCTTCCGAACCGCGACAAAAAGGTTGCACTCGTTGTCTACGACTATCCACCGGGCATGGGCAAAAAGGCAAGTGCCGCCCTGCTCGATGTGCCGAAAAGTCTCTACAACATCCTCAAGTCGCTTCGAACTGAAGGATACAACGTCGGTGAGCTGCCCGAGTCACCCGAAGAGTTGCTTGCCATGCTCGATCGTGCGACCGATTACGAAATCCAGGCACATGAGCAGGGGTGCTTCTCCATCGACCGCGAAACCTACAACACACTCACCAGTTCGAGAGAGCGCGAACGCATTGAAGGGCGCTGGAGCGGTTTCCCCGGAGAGATTGCTCCCATCAAGCCTGACAGGCTCTTTATCGGCGGCATCACCCTCGGCAACATCTTTATCGGCGTTCAGCCGCGCCTTGGCATACAGGGTGACCCCATGCGCCTGCTCTTCGACAAGGAGAACACACCGCACCATCAATATATTGCCTTCTACCGCTGGATCAGCCGCACCTTCGGGGCAAACGCCCTGGTACACGTCGGCATGCACGGTACGGCGGAGTGGATGCCCGGCCTGCAGCTTGGTGTCACCGGCGACTGCTGGTCGGACGCACTGCTTGGCGAAGTGCCCCATTTCTATATCTACCCGATCAACAACCCGAGCGAGGCCAATATTGCCAAGCGTCGCGGCCACGCCACCATGATTTCGCACAACATCCCGCCGCTCGCACGGGCCGGCCTCTACAAGGAACTTCCAGCCTTCAAGGAGATGCTGAACGACTATCGTGAGCGCGGACTGGAAAAGATGGTCGATGTTGAGACCGAAGAGGTCATCATCACCAAAGCGCAGCAGCTCAACCTGACCGATGACTGCCCCCGCGTTGAAGGAGAGAGCTTCCCTGACTATATCAGCCGCCTCTACACCTACATGATGGAGCTTGAAGGGCGCCTGATTTCAAACTCACTGCATGTCTTCGGTGAAACACCAAGGCTCGACAGCCAGGTCACCACCATTACCGAGTACCTCAAGGTTCGCGGCAACGAAAAATCGCTGCCATCACTTATCATGCAGGCAATCGGCGAAGATAAAAGCTTTGGTGATTATGCCACCCTGGCCACCCGCGCCCGCAAGGGAGAGCCGCTGGCACTCAAAGCTCGTGAAACCGTTGACGGGCATACAAGAGAATTTATTGAAAAGAGCATTTTCGGCCAGACCAATCCGACGACCGTCTTCAGCACCATGACCGGTGGCGGAAAGGCAACCAGAGAGATGGCCGAAGCCATCACGGCCGCACTGCAGGATGGCGTAGCCCTCAAACGCGCACTCGAAGACAACCGCAACGAGATGAAGGGCTTCCTTCGTGCCCTTTGCGGCGAGTACATTCCTTCAGGCTCCGGCGGCGATCTGGTGCGTGACGGTGCAGGCATTTTGCCGACCGGACGCAACATCCACGCCATTGACCCGTGGCGCATTCCTTCGGAACTGGCCTTCAAGCGCGGCAAGCAGATTGCCGACAGCATCCTGGCCCGTCACACCGAAGAGAATGAGGGCCAGTACCCCGAAACCATTGCGCAGGTACTCTGGGGGCTCGACACCATCAAAAGCAAGGGCGAAGCGGTGGCCGTCATCATTCACCTCATGGGTGCCGAACCGGCCTACGACGCACAGGGCAAAATCAGCCACTACCGCCTCGTGCCGCTCGAAAAGCTTGGCCGACCAAGAATCGACGTTTTGATCCAGATCAGCTCCATCTTCCGCGACACCTTTGGCGTGCTTGTCGATCACCTCGACAAACTGGTCAAGGATGCCGCTCGGGCCATTGAGCCGCACGAGATGAACCATATCAAAAAGCATGTGGACGCCGCGCTCAAAGAGGGCAAGGATTTTGAGAGCGCCACCTCGCGCCTCTTTACCCAGGCCCCCGGAGCCTACGGCTCGCAGGTCGAAGAGCTGGTTGAAGATTCAGCATGGGAGTCGGAAGATGATCTCGACAACATGTTCATCAAGCGTACCGGTTTTGCCTACGGCGGAAACCGCTACGGCGACCAGCAGAGCGATATACTCAAAGGACTCCTCAGCACCGTTGACCGCGTGGTACAGCAGGTTGACTCGGCTGAATTCGGCATTACCGATATCGACCGTTACTTCTCCTCATCGGGAGCGCTGCAACTCTCGGCCCGCCGCCGCAACCCCAAGGGCGACAAGGTCAAACTGAACTACGTCGAAACCTTTACCGCCGACGTCAAAATCGACGATGCCGACAAAGCGCTGAAAGTTGAGTTCCGCAGCAAACTGCTCAACCCGAAATGGTTTGAAACCATGCTCGACCAGGGGCACAGCGGTGCAGCCGAAATCAGCAACCGTTTTACCTACATGCTTGGCTGGGATGCCGTCACCAAAGGCGTTGACGACTGGGTCTACAAGGAGGCTGCGGAAACCTACGCCATGGATCCCAAGATGCGCGAAAGGCTCATGAAGGTAAACCCGAAAGCGTTCAAAAACATTGTCGGACGCATGCTCGAAGCCAGTGGACGCGGCATGTGGAGCGCCGACCCCGACATGATCGAAAAACTTCAGGAGATCTACAGCGATCTTGAAGACCGCCTTGAAGGAATCGAAGTGTAAGAGGTTTTTTACGAATAGTTCCAAGGCAGAAAAGCACGGCTCACCCCCGTGCTTTTCTGCTTTGCAGCCCCTTGAGAAACGCCCGGTTTCATTATTGCTGATCGGTTTGGTATATTCCCGGCTGCCTGATCCTTTGGTTATCACCTGTTTATTGAGGGTTACAACCTATGCATTTTGTTTTCCTTACCATGGAGGCCACCAACAACAGCACTCTCAGGGCTGCTGCCGGTGAGCTGAACAAAAAATTCCAGGTCGGTCTGGAGGTTTCTGTATTCAGTCTTGGCCTTCATAACAGCAAAAAACTCTGGGAAACGCTTGAAAAGACTCTTCCCAAAGCGGATTTTGTTTTCGGCTCCATGCTTTTCAGCGAAGAGATTGTAAGGCCACTCGAAAAACTGCTCGATACGCTGAGCTGCCCGGTCTGCATCATTACCAGCAACCCCGTACTCGTCACCCAGACACGAGTAGGAAAGTTTTCGCTGCGCAAGCCACAAAAAGAGGAGCTGAAAGAGAAAAGCATCTTCAAGCAATGGGCATCCCGGCTGATGCCAAAACAGAGCCACGGTGAGAGCCAGCGGCAACTTGCGCTGGTGCGCAGTGTCAGCAAGCTGATGAAACATCTCCCCGGAAAGGCCCGCGATATCCACACCTTTGTTGCCGCCCACCAGTTCTGGCTGAATGGTTCACAGGAAAACATCGAGCGCTTCCTCTCCCTTTTGATCGAGCGCTACTCTCCGGGCTGGAAAGGCAAACTCCCCCAGGATGACCCGCTCTTTTATCCCGATGCCGCTCTTTGCCATCCGGATGCACCCGAACCATTTTTTTCTGCACAACAGTTTCTTCAGTGGCAGAAAAAAAACAAGCCGAAGCTCAACCAGGGGCCCGTCATCATTCTTGCCATGCGCTCGACCGTACTGAGCAAAAACATGGAGCACCTCAACGCCCTGGTGCGCTCACTGGAATCAAACGGAATCAAAAGCGCTCTTGCCTACAGCGGCGGCCTCGATTTCCGCCCTGCCCTTGAGCAATTTTTCAACCCCGAAACACCCGGCTCACTCAAGCCTTCGCTGCTCATCAATGCCACCGGCTTTTCACTCGTTGGCGGACCGGCAGAAAACAGGGCGCCCGAAGCGGTCGAAGTGCTGAAAAAGCTTGATCTTCCCTGTCTCAACCTTATCCCCCTCTCCTTTCAGCCAATTGAACAATGGCGTGAAAGCAACCTCGGCCTGACACCGCTGCAAACCGCTTTGAGTGTAGCGGTGACAGAACTGGACGGCTCCATAGAACCACATGTCTATGCCGGCACGGAGAGCGGAAGCGAAAGGACGATGGCGCTTGAAGAGGAGCTTCGCACCATTACCGGACGGGTGCAACGACTCCTCCGTCTGCAAGAGAGGCCTCCGGCCGAAAAGAAAATTGCCATTGTCCTCTTCAATTTTCCGCCCAACCTCGGCAATGCCGGGACCGCAGCCTACCTCAATGTTTTCGAAAGCCTTCACCGGCTGCTGCTGGAGATGAAAGCAGCGGGGTACCGGGTTGATGTACCCGAGACCAATGAGGCACTGAAGGAGAAGCTGCTTGAAGGGAACCGGCTGGTTTACGGCACCGACGGCAATGTAGAAGCACACCTGCCGGTCGAGGAATATCGCAACCTCTTCCCTGCCTTTGAGGCCATTGAGCCTTTCTGGGGTGACGCTCCGGGCGAAATCCTCAATGACCGTACCCGCTTTCACATTCTCGGCTGTTCACTTGGCAATGTATTTATCGGCCAGCAGCCCTCTTTTGGCTACGAGCGCGATCCGATGCGCCTGCTCATGGCCAAAGATGCTGCACCAAACCACGCCTTTGCGGCCTTCTACACCTGGATTGAACAATGCTTTGATGCCGATGCCGTCGTGCACTTCGGCACACACGGTGCTCTCGAATTCATGCCCGGCAAACAGGCCGGGCTCTCAAGCTCGTGCTGGCCAACACGACTGATTGGCAAGCTGCCGAACTTTTACTGCTACTGTGTCAATAACCCGAGTGAGGGAGCCATTGCCAAACGCCGCAGCTTCGCCACCCTCGTCAGCTACCTCTCACCTCCGCTTGAACATGCCGGGCTCTACAAAAACCTGCGGAAACTCAAAGAGCTGATTGCCGGATTCAGGAGCCTTGCTTCGGACGAGCTGCTTGAGGAGATCAGGGAGGTCGCTGCCACCCTTGAAATTGATGGCAGCCTCGATGAGAGCGGGGCGGAGGAGTATATCACGAGGCTGCACAGCGAGCTCTACCTGATTGAAGAGCGCATGATTCCGCTCGGACTGCACATCATGGGCAAGGCACCAACGCCTGAAAGCGTCAGCGACCATCTGGCCCTGCTTGCAGCAAACAGCCGCCCTGAGCTTGATGGTAAATCCCTGCCCGAGCTGATCTGCCAGCACCTCGACTACAACTACAATGAACTGCTCGATCACCTCGGAAATGAACGGAAAGCACAAGAGAGATGGCAACAGGTATCGGCGATAAACCGTGAAGCCGTCAAACGCTTTACCGGAGAGTTCGACCCGGCAAAGGTCGGCAACCTGCCGATCTCAAGAGTACTTGAAGGGAGCCTCGCCGTCAGGATAGCAGAAGCCAACGACTATCTGCATCGCCAGGCGGGAACCAGGCCGGCAGAACTCCATCGCCTCTGGCATTTCCTGAACACCGTCCTTCGGAATCTGGCGGAAAATCATGAACTCAAAGCGCTGCTGCACGCCCTTGAAGGAAAATATACCCCTCCATCACCAGGCAACGATCTGGTCAGAAATCCCGACATTGTTCCGACAGGCAGAAACATGCACAGCCTCGATCCCTATACGATTCCCTCACCCATTGCCCGGCAAAGCGGAAAGCTTTCGGCTGAAGAGCTGCTGCTGCAGTACCGCAAAGAGAGCGGTGAAAACCCGCACTCCATCGCCCTGATCCTCTGGGGAACGGATAACCTGAAAAGCGATGGTGAAGGAATTGCACAGGCACTGGCGCTTATGGGAGCAAGGGTTACAAGCGATGAAATGGGCAAGGTCGCCGATGTTGAGCTGGTACCGCTTGCCGAGCTTGGCCGTCCCCGCATTGACGTTGTCATGACCATCAGCGGTATTTTCCGCGATCTGCTCTCTTTGCAGGTCAAGCTGCTCGACCGGGCCGCCCGTATGGCAGCGGCTGCCGATGAACCCGACGACATGAACTTTCTTCGAAAACATGTCCGGCAGGAGATGGCAGAAACAGGGTGCACCTTCGATGAGGCATCAAACCGGGTCTTTTCAAACGCACCCGGAAGTTACGGAGCCAATGTGAACCATCTGATCGAAAGCAGCACATGGGAAGAGGAGAGCCAGCTCGCCGAAGCCTTTGTAAGCCGCAAAAGCTTTGCCGTAACCCCCACCGGCCAGTGGGAAGAGTGCCCCCGGGCACTTCGCTCCGCCCTGAAGCATGTAACGCTCACCTTCCAGAATATCGACAGTTGCGAAATCGGCATTTCTGATATTGATCATTATTATGAGTATCTTGGGGGAGTTTCAAAAACCGTCGAACAGCTCAGCAAGGCAAAACCAAAGGTGATGGTTGGCGATATTGACGGCACAGCAAAAAAGCAGCGGATCTGCTCACTCGAAAAAATGGTCTCACTGGAAGCTCGCACCAAACTGCTCAACCCGAAATGGTATGAAGCGATGCTGGAGCATGGCTATGAGGGAGTCAGAGAGATTGAGTCGCATCTCAGCAACACCTACGGATGGAGCGCAACGGCTTCAGCCGTAAAAAAATGGACCTATGACCAGTTCAACGAAACCTTTCTGCAAGACAAAGCCATGCTTGAACGGCTGGCAAACCTCAATGCACACGCCACCATATCGATGACGAGAAGACTGCTCGAAGCTCATTCGCGCGGATTCTGGGAAACCGATGACGGCACCATTGAAGAGCTGCAGGAACTCTATGCTGATCTTGAAACACGAATAGAAGGGGTGGCCGAGTGAGCACCGCAAACACCATATTGTAACAAAATAAAACAGGTAACCGTTAAACCATACACCATGAGCAGCTCCCCTTTCAATGCTGAAGAACACAAAAAAATGCTCCGTTCCTATTTCAATGGCCAGGGCTTTCAGCGATGGGCATCGATATACGGCGACGACAAACTCTCTTCCGTGCGCAATACGGTACGTCAGGGCCATGCCGTCATGATGGACAAAGCCTTCGACTGGCTGCAGCAGCTCCAGTTGCCAAAAGGGGCAACCATACTTGATGCCGGCTGTGGCACAGGGCTCTTCAGCATCCGGCTGGCCAAGGCAGGGTACAAGGTCACGGCAGTTGATATCGCTTCGCAGATGGTCGACAAGACAAAAGCTGAAGCCACAAAACAGGGTGTGCAGAACAACATCACCTTCGAGGTCAACACGCTCGAATCAGTAAGCGGCAGCTACGACGCGGTGGTCTGCTTTGACGTCCTGATCCACTACCCGGCAGAAGGATTTGCCCAGGCGTTCAGCAACCTCGCAAGCCTGACAAAAGGCTCCATTATTTTCACTTACGCCCCCTACAACAAGATTCTTGCGCTCATGCACTGGCTTGGAGGCTATTTCCCGAAAAAAGAACGCCGTACAACCATCCAGATGATCCGCGACGAAGAGATGCAGAAAGCAATGCAGAAAAACGGCATGACGGTAAAAAGCCGCGAAAAGATCAGTTTCGGCTTTTATCATACCATGCTGATGAATGCATCACACAAATAAGAATGGTAAACTAAAACCCTATGAAAATTATACAAAATAATTGTAAATTAAAGATCAAGGGCTTTTAAAGAGCCAGGAACAGGCTCCTGGTGGTTCATGCTGCAATCCCTATTTTGAAAAAAACATATCTGGAGGATGGAGACCGATGAAAATATTGATGGTTCAGCCAAATTATCATTCAGGTGGAGCCGAAATTGCCGGTAACTGGACGCCAAGCTGGGTCGCCTATATCGGTGGTGCCCTGAAACAGGCGGGATTCGATCAGGTGCGATTTGTTGATGCCATGTGCGACCACCTTGATAACGACCAGATCGAAGAGGTCATACGCAAAAACAAGCCGGATGTGGTGATGGCAACCAATATCACCCCCTCGATCTTCAAGGCACAGGAGATCATGAAGATCGCCAAAAAGGTTGACCCGAAAATCAGGACACTCATGGGCGGCATTCACTCGACCTTCATGTACCCGCAGGTCCTGAGCGAAGCCCCCGAAACCGACTACATTGTCCGAGGTGAAGGCGAAGAGGTGACCGTCAACCTCATCCGCGAAATCGCCGCAGGAACAGATAAACAGAACCGGGCAAACATTACCGGTATCGCCTATATCGACGACGACGGCAATGTCTTTGCCACAGCGGCGCATCCTGTCATCGAAGACCTCGATACCCTGACCCCCGACTGGAGCCTCTACGAGTGGGATAAATACATCTACACTCCCCTCAACTGCCGTCTTGCGGTACCGAACTTTGCAAGAGGCTGCCCTTTTACCTGTACCTTCTGCTCGCAGTGGCAGTTCTGGCGCCGTTACCGCGCCCGCAGCCCCAAAGCATTTGTTGATGAAATCGAAGTGCTCGTCAAAAAGTACAACGTCGGCTTTTTCATTCTTGCCGACGAAGAGCCAACCATCAACAAGCAGAAGTTTGTTTCACTCTGTCAGGAGCTGATCGACCGCAAACTCAACGTCACCTGGGGCATCAACACCCGCGTGACCGACATCATGCGCGATGCCGACCTTTTGCCCTTCTTCCGCAAGGCTGGTCTGGTACACGTTTCGCTTGGCACTGAAGCCGCAAGCCAGATGAACCTCAACCGCTTCCGCAAAGAGACCACCATCGAAGAGAACAAGCTTGCCATCAAGCTGCTCCAGAAAAACGGCATCGTCGCCGAAGCACAGTTTGTCATGGGGCTCGAACACGAAACACCCGAGACCATCGAAGAGACCTACCAGCTCTGCAAAGACTGGGATCCCGACATGGCCAACTGGACCATCTACACGCCATGGCCCTTCTCCGACCTCTTCAAGGAGCTTGGCGACAGGGTTGAAGTACGCGACTACTCCAAGTACAACTTTGTGACCCCCATCATCAAGCCCGACAACATGGAGCGTGAAGATGTGCTCAAAGGAGTGCTCAAATCCTACGCACGCTTCTACGCACGCAAAACCTTCTTCAGCTACCCCTGGATCAAGGACCCTTATGTGCGCAAATACATGCTTGGATGCCTCAAAGCCTTTGCCCAGACCACCCTCACCAAGCGCTTCTACGACATCGACCGTGTCAAAACCAAGAACCGCAAGATTGAGATCGATCTCGGCTTCGACAAGTCAAGAATTTTGACGCAGGACGAGGTCAAAAACCTCAAGGAGCTGCGCCCCGAGATGGTTGCCGACATGAGCTTCGGCCTCAAAGAGGCTGGTTACCAGCGTGAGCACGACGAGCACAACTGGGACGAGTTCGACGAGACCACCATCAAGGATCGGAACTCCTCAACCGTCCGCAACTGCTGATTTCATAACAATCAACATACCGCTATAACGCAAAAAAACCCTTCTGAAAATGGAGGGTTTTTTTGTTGCTCATATTTCCTGAACATCCTATGAGTCGCCATAATGGCCTCTGAGAGAAAGAACCTGCACGGTGACTACGGAATCAATGATTTTGTAGATGATTCGATCCCTCTTATTCACTCTTCTTGACCAATACCCCGACAAATCACCCCTCAGTCGTTCAGCTTTACCTGTACCTGCGGTTGGATGCTCCGAGAGTTCAAGCAAAATTTTTTCAATCTTACAACTTTTTCCCTCGTTGCCATGTCCAGATATTTCCTGAGGTTCTTGCGTAACTCTGTTGTGCTGATCGCTATCATGATTATCTCTCCTGCATTGTATTACCCTCTGTTGTATAAAGTATACACATTTTTCAGGACAACCCCCCCCCGACTCCTTCGGGGGAATCGGGGGGGGCAAAGCGAGGGGAGTCTCCGGGGGGAGATCAGATGACAGTAATTTCGAACTGGAAGTTGTCAGCCGTGAGGTCGGTGATCGCCACACCGGTGAGGGTCGCAATCCTGGTCAGGCCAGCATCGTTATTGATGTCATCATCGTAAGCAACAGTCACTGCGCCATTTAACATGTCCTGGAAGACAATGATCATACCGCCAGAAACACCGGAGTTGTTCACATCCATACCCGCGCGAACGGCGGACTCAGCGTTTGCAGCAGTGCAAGGGTCAGTAATAACGATGACTCCAGTATCAGAAGCGAGCCCGCTGCCATTAGCAATAGCGTCAATAACATCTTCAGCATACTCCGTGCCGGAAAGTTGACCATTCGCATGCACATGGAACCCCCCACCGAACATCAGGATATCACCGTTACTGCCGGCAGGAGCTGCGTTGAACTGATCAATGGTCTCGCTTCCAGAGCCCTCACCTGCGTGAGTGTAGTAAACCGTGTCAATTGCGTTGTCACCACTGCCCAGTGAGATTGTGTCGGCACCAGCACCGCCATAGATGGAGTCAGCTCCAGCTCCGCCATCGAGGTGGTCATTGCCATCACCTCCCAGGATGGTGTCATTGCCATCACCACCCCAGATGGAGTCATTCCCGGTACCGCCGTCGATCCAGTCATGGCTGGAACCACCCAAGATAGAGTCATGGCCAGCTTCGCCATAAATAAAGTCATTGCCATCACCACCCAGGATGGTGTCATGGCCATCACCACCCCAGATAGAGTCATTCCCGATACCGCCGTCGATCCAGTCATTGCCTGAACCACCCAAGATAGAGTCAGCGCCAGCATCACCCAGGATGGTGTCCGCATCGGCACCGCCCAGGATGGTGTCATTCTCGGTACCGCCGTCGATCCAGTTTATGCCAGAACCGCCTTCGATCCAGTCATGACCAGAACCACCAAAAATGGAGTCAGCGCCATCACCGCCATAGATGGTATCAGCACCATCACCGCCATTGATGGAATCGGCACCATCATCGCCCCAAATGATGTCAGTCCCGGTTCCGCCATCAATGGAGTCATCGCCTGAACCGCCATGGATGGAGTTATCACCAGCTTCGCCATAAATAAGGTCATTGCCATCTCCACCCTGGATGGTGTCATTGCCATCATTGCCCCAAATGGTGTCATTCCCGGTGCCGCCGTCGATATAGTCATTGCCTGAACCGCCATTGATGGAGTCATGGCCAGCTTCGCCATAAAGAAGGTCATTGCCATCACCACCCTGGATGGTGTCCTGGCCCTCACCACCCCAAATGGTGTCATTCCCACTACCGCCGTCGATATAGTCATTGCCTGAACCGCCATAGATGGTGTCATCACCAGCTTCGCCATAAATGAAGTCATTACCAGCACCACCCAGGATGGAGTCATTGCCCTCACCGCCCCAAATAGTGTCATTCCCACTACCGCCGTCGATATAGTCATTGCCTGAACCGCCATTGATGGAGTCATTACCAGCACCGCCATCAATGAAATCATCACCCGCGCCGCCATGGAGCGTGTCATTGCCATCACCGCCATAGATGTAGTCATTACCAGCTCCCCCGTCGATGGAGTCATTACCATCATAACCCCAAATGGAGTCTGCACCGCCGCCGGTGAGGATGATATCATTGCCCGCATATAGATCATCAGCATGAATATTCAGGTTCGAACGGCTGGTCAGATCTGTTGCCGTAATGTGCAAAACGGCTGCGTCTGCGACAGAGACAGGAATGATAAGACTATGATCATTGGCTGTAATGTAAAGCGTCTCCGACTCACCCGCAACCGTTGACGAATGAAGACTGTCGACAAGGTTATCGACAATGGTATCCGTCAGGTCAAGGGTCAACGTCTGCTCAACTAACTGCTCAGGTGCCAACTGCTCAGGTGCCACTTGGGTATTGTTAAATACAATGTGGCCAACATTGTAGATATGCTGGAGGTCAGTCCCCGCAGTCACCGTAGCACTGTTGCGGATTTCAAGGATATCGTTGTTGCCACCCCATGTTGATGAAGAGCCATCAGCCGCACCACCATCAATGGAGTCCCCGCCATCAAGGTTCAGGTTGTTGAAGATAAAGCGGTCATCACTGCCGCCATTACCACCCGTACCAATGGCACCATCATAGGTAATCTGATTGGAGGCGTTGAGACCAGTGCCATTTACAAGATCAAGTGTGGTATTGGATTCGGCTATCCCACTCCCGGAAGTACCGGCATTGTTGTTGATAAGGTGCAGAACATTTCCTCCATTATCATCGACGAGCTGGTTGGTGATTTCGAGGTAGTAGGAAACTGGCGAAGCCTGGCCAACCGAGAGCCGGATGGTCTCGAAGCCCGAGACATGCGTCCACCCTGAACCATCAAGAACAACACCGACAGAACCACTGGCAGGAGCCAGCGCATCCTGACCACCAAAAGCGAGCACATCGTTTCCGGCCCCGCCAGCGACCGTATCACCGTTCGTCAATCCAGCATGGTTGCCGCCGTTTGCAAGGCCATTAAAGATAACGATATCATCTCCGGATCCGACGTTGATGCTGTCATTGCCAAGTACGATAGCACTGTCATCACCAAGGCGGACGATATCGTTGCCGATGCCGGAGGTGATGGTGTGATTGACCGAGCTGTCAATACCGAGATAGACATTGCCGTTGTAGGATGAAGTGGTAATGGTCGAAGCAAGGGTATCAGTAGTTGCTCCAATGTTGATCATGGTCAGATTGCCGCCAGCCGTGGTGCCAGAGCCTGTTACGGTAAGGTTTCCGAGAAAATCATTGTTCAGGTCAATACCGTGGTTGTCAGCACCGGCAACAGTCAGCGACAGTTTGGTGTACCCTGTGCCAACATCATTAATCAAAACATCATAGTTGACATCACCCGGATCCAGTGGAGAGTTTGCCGGATCTGAAAGATTCACATCGTTCAGGGTTATTTCAGCAGTTTTGTCGCCGGTTGATGCGTCATGAAGAATATCAAGCATCAAGTCTGGCGTGAAAGCACCATGAGCATACACCGTACCGAGGGTGTCAATGGCCGATACATTGCCTGTACCCGTGCCGCCGGAGATAAGATTTGTTTCAAAAGCCGAGATGGTGATGACTTCCGTACCGGTGAGGTTGTAGAGGTAGTCATGAACATCGTCACCTGCAAATCCGTGGTAAATACCGGAGCCAGAGGCGATGTTGCGAATGACGCCAGCCTCATGGATAAGATTGATGGTCAATGAGCCTGCCACGGTGTCATTATTGTCGAACTCAGCACGGTTGAGCGCATAGTCCGCTGTAAAGGTGTCGTTATCGTTTGCCGCGATGACTCTGCCTCCGGCAGCATTGAAAGCCGTAACTTTATCAGCGTCATAAGCCGCCGTGGAGGTGAGGTTCAGGGTCTCAACACCGACAATGGCATGATCATAAGCAACACCGGAACCACTGACATCATGCCCGCTGTTGCCATCAACAACTTCAAGAAACCCGTTGCTATACCCCCGTTTGTTTCCGGTGATGGAAAGCGTATCTGAACCGCTGCCGCCATCGACATAACCGGTAATGAGAACGGTACCATTTCCGGCATCCAGCAAACCAGTGCCGGTGAGCGTGACATTGAGCCTGTCGTCTCCGGCACCAAGAGTCACTTCTGCACCGTTCAGGTCAGCATCAACGGGTGTATCATCGCCAGCGACTACCGTGTAGAGGGCTCCTGCATGTGCTTCAGTCAGGTTGACAACGTCGGTACCACTACCGGCGAAGATGCGTGCTTCGGTTTGAAGACTGTCGGCATTGACCGTATTGCTGCCATCACCGACATTGACGGAAGCACCGGCGTAGTCATGAGCTACAGCGGCACCACTTGAACCAAGCAACTTTTCAACCGTGACGACATCATTGCCTGCGCCGGTCGTGATAACGGCACCCGCGTAACCATGTGCAACCGTGCCCGCAGCAAGGTCATGCGCCGTGACGGAGTCGTTGCCCGATCCGGTATCGAGGTGGCCTGCGAAGGTTACGGCGGAGCCATAAGTACCGGTACCCGAAGGCGAGAACGCCGTCAACACCCGGTCAACCAGGACGGTATCATCATTGCGGCCTGTGGTGAAAACGGCTGTTGCGTCGGTGGCCGCATTGGAGATGTTGACCGCAATTTTGCCTTTTGCTGCGCTGCCGTCAAGCTGAAAACCGGTAACACTGCCGACAGAAGCGAGGGTAACATCGCCGCTGCCCGTGGCGGTAACCGTGATTTTGGCAAGGTTTGCAACCGAGTCGAGGGTAAACGCATTGTCATGCTCAATGACGTTGCCTGACCCATCCCAATCCTCACCAATAACCAGAGGAGCATTTGCCGTGATGGTCAAATCCTGAGTGGTGCCAGAGAGTCCTGGATAAGGTAACAAGTTGGCAAGATCAATGGTTGGATCACCGTTCGACACCAGATTGAAGTGCTCAATCTGCTCAGTGGGAATAAGGGAATTTGAACCAAGAGTCAACTCATGAGCATAGACATTGGTCAAGGTGAGGTTAATGGTCTGAATACCGGCAAGTTCATGGTTCAGGTAGGTGAAGGCAATATCAGGATGGCCCTGGGTATCCGCAACCGAAAGGTTGGTCGCACCGCCATAAAGGTTCTCAATGATGAAACCACCCGAAGAGACTCCGGTAACAGATACATTGGTAAGGGCTTGATCGGAATGCTGCAAATCAAGTCCGCTGAGATAGTTGGTAGCACCGAACGCAACGACGAGGCTCTTGATATTGTTCAACCCGGGCGCAATAACGTAACCTGCATGAGCATTCGGGTTAGCAAGCACGGCGGTCAAGGTGACGTCATCACCAAGGCCGGTAAGCTGGTCATAATCCTGCAGGGTGTTGACCGTTCCGACAAGGTTGGAGGTAAAATGCCAGGAACTTTTAATATCCTGACCGGTGGTCAGCACGTAG
This sequence comes from uncultured Chlorobiaceae bacterium, assembly GCA_903882665.1. Taxonomy (GTDB): domain Bacteria; phylum Bacteroidota; class Chlorobiia; order Chlorobiales; family Chlorobiaceae; genus Chlorobium. Next base: position 202,783 of record CAIRXW010000023.1, read on the forward strand.
CTCTCTACGGGTGTTCCCATACGGTTTTCAAAACGGCCATAACCAATGTAGTGCTGCGCTGCAAAATCATTTGCCGCATCGCCACTCAAATGAAGGATATCGTAAATCCAGTGCTGTAAATCCGCATTTGCCGCAAGGTAGACTGCCGAATCGAAAATAATGGTACGCCCCTCGTTATATCCATAGGCGATGTAATGCTTTGCTGCCGCAACCGCATCAGCATCGGTGACGCCATCAGCCGCAAGCCAGTTCATCAAATCGGTGTTCGACGCCAGATACTCCCATGCATCAAAAGTGATGGTACGCGGCTCATTATATCCATAGGCGATGTAATGCTTCGCTGCCGTAATCCCATCAGCATCAGTGACGCCATCAGCACGAAGCCAATTCATCAAGTCAGGGTTCGAGGCAAGATACTCCCACGCATCAAAGCTGATCACACGCCCCTCATAATATCCATGAGCGACATAATGCTGTGCAGCCGTAACCGAGTCAGCATCGGTGACGCCGTCAGCACGAAGCCAATTCATCAAATCGGTGTAGGAGTCAAGGTATTCCCAGCTTGCAAGGGAACCGGCAACAATTGATGTGTCCATGATAGAGTTCCTGTTGGTTATACAAAAAAGCACTCAACTAATACAAATTAATCAAATATTTTTCGCAATAACTAATGAAACATTATCCGTTTCCATGCCAGCCATCCTGCACTGAGCCTTACGCAGGCCGCAAGCGCACCAGGTCAAACTTCCAGAGCCACTGCAACGCCCACACCCCGGCAGGTTTTGCCATCCCGGCAGCTCCAAGCAGTTCATTCACCCTTTGCGATGGTTTTTTTTCGAGCTCCGCCAGCAGCACCATCAGCGACTCCTTCGGGAGCAGAGCGGCATCAAAGGCATAAGAGAGCATAGAGAGCCCGAGAAGGTCACGCAACCGCGCAACGCCATCCGGCAGCAAGGTCACCAGCCAGTTTCCAGACACGGTATGGCTCGAAAAATGGGCGAATCGGGCAAAGGGATCAGCCCTTGTCGGCCAGGGCTCAACCTTGCAGTCAACAGCTTCAGCGCGGATTCGGCCCAACTCAGTGGCAAGGGCGGCATAACGATGCAGAATCACCGGCCAGTCATACTCCTCACGCGCCCTCTTCAGCGCTGCCGCCCCCATCGTTCGACGCTTTCCGCCATCCAGCGCCAGCGTCAACAACGCCCTGGCAAGAGCCGTCGGATCAGCCACCGTCGCCATGCTTGCCCGTCCGATATAAAAATCGTAAGTGTCCATCCCAAGCGCATGACGAATGGCCAGCTCCCCCCCAACGCCCGCAGGCGGCAGAATGGTCGGCACACGAAACCCGTCCACTCCATCACGCACCGTATCCTTGTACCCATTCCAGTCGCTCACCACAACCGGCAAACCAGCCGCCATCGCCTCAACCGGCGTCAACCCAAAGGTCTCCTGAATATTATCCGAAACCGAAACAAAAACGTCCGCCCCCTGCCACGCCTGCCGATAAAGCGGCTCATCCTGCCCATCCACCACAATAAAGCGCACCGAAGGAGCAAGGAGCTTCTGCGCCGCAAGGTAAGCCAGCCTGATAGCATCATTGGGAAAAACTCCAGCCTCAACACAGGCAACCGGCACCTGCCGGGCAACCTTCTCCAATGCCTGATAGAGCGGCGCCTGATTCGCCTTTGCATGAAAAGAGAGACGACCGGCAAAAAGAAAAACGCACTCCTCCCCCCGAAAGCCAAAAGCTTGCCGGGCAGAAGCGCGCCGGGCGGGATCGGGGGCAAAAGAGGGAGCATCAACACCAAGAGGGATCACCGGAAGCTCTACCTGCACAAAACGGCTCGCCCCCGTCTGAGCCCGCCACCACTCCCGCACCTCCGCCTGCAGCATGCTGACCATGGTATGCGCCGCCCGGGAGGTGCAAATCAGCGCATCCCAGGGCTTGAACGGCGGCAAAACCAGATCCGCAAGCTGATCCATCGCACCGGCAGAACAGAGGGTATGCGTCGCCCCCATAAGGCTGAAAGCATCCGGGCGCCACAGATTTCGTGCTGCCGCAAACTCTCTCGTGGGAGGTGCCGGATAGTACAACGTGCCAGCCGAAACGAGGCCACGCCAGCCCAAAAAATCGTGCCATCGGAACTCACCTGTAAAACCATCCCCCCTGAGCTGCCTCTCCATTCTTGCTGCGGTTCCTGCATCCGGCACAACCCCATGCACCAGGCCTGAGGGCCAGGTACGCGCAACGCCATGCATAAAAGCCTTCCCCGCACACTGACGCCCCATAACCTTTTTCGCCGTCGAATAGGCATCATCAACAAAATAAATTGCAAAATTGTTTTGCTGCATTACAAACGACGTTTACGATTCACTGCTTCCAGGCCGACAACATCATCCCGCCACAAGAGACGCAAACGCCCGACACTCATACAACAATCCCAACCAAAGAGACCTCGGCACCCTCAGGCTTGCCGACAGCATCGAAACCCGCAACATCAGCCATATTTAAATCCGCGAGAGACTCTTTTTCCAAAGAAGCAGCCGACATATCAAGAGGTGACGCAGAGCTGGTGATAATATTTTCCAGCTCATCAAGCGTCCAGTCGGATGAAAAATCTGCATGAGCCGAAAGCAGTAACGCTGCCGCCCCGGCAACATAGGGGGTGGCCATCGACGTTCCTGACATGGTTCCATAATAATTACCAACAAAAGTACTGTAAACATTAACACCGGGAGCTACGACAAAATCGTAGGGAACCACATCCCCTGCACCATTACTGAACCCGGCAACCGAACCACTGCTATTAACGGCCCCAACAGCAATCCCCCCTGTCGTTTGAGCAAACAAGGCAGGGTAGCCAGGGATAGAGCTGGCGGCATTACCGGAAGCCATGCAAACCACCACACCATGACTGAGCGCATTACTTATTGCTGCCGCCATCAGCGAAGAGGAGACACCCCCGCTTGAAAGCGATAAATTAATAACATCCGCGCCATTATTGACCGCATAATTGATACCGGCAGCCACGTCAGCAAACGTGCCACCCAACGGACCAAGCACTTTAACCACCATGATCCTGGCGTCACAGGCAACGCCCGTGACACCAACACCATTGTTCAACCCGGCAATGATACCGGCTACAACAGTACCATGAGACTGCTCATCAACCGGATCGCCATCATGGTTGAAAAAATCATACCCATGCACATCATCAATGTACCCGTTACCATCATCATCAATACCATTTCCCGCTATTTCACCAGCATTGGTCCAGATATTTCCGGCAAGATCAGGATGCCGGTAATCAATACCGGTATCAACAACAGCGACAACCACGCCCTTTCCACTATATCCTGCGCCCCACGCATCCGGAGCGTGAACCATGTTCAGGCCCCAATCTTTTGCCCCCCAGCCATCGCCAAAAAGAGCTGCGTCCGGTATTGTTTTACCCGTAGCACTCTCCAGCATTCGATCCAGATCGAGCAAGCCATGCCCTGACCTCGGATCCCATCCCGACACCGTCGAAAAGTCGTACATTGCACTTGCAGCACAACCGTTACCGGCAAGGTCCCTGACTGAGCCCGCATCCAGCGTCACAAAATAGTGCATCACATCCGCCAAATCAGCCGACGGATCAATCGTGAGCTGTTTGCCCAAAATCGTGAGATTCCCGCTTGTCGCCACATCATAGCTCTCGACAACCGGGCCGGTAAACGATCCGCTATGGATCTGAATGACACCAACCCCCTTTTCAATTGCTTCACTGAAGGTAAAAACAATATTGCTGTCAACTGCGACCCCGAGAGCTGCATCAAAAGGATTAAAACTGACAATAGCAGGCAACGTCCTATCAACAAGAGGGGGGAGCGGAGCACGAAACCCCTGCTCAATCTCGTACCGGCCATGCTCAATATAATGTTTTGCTGCTGCGTCATAGTCGGTACCCAGCCAGTTAAACAAATCAGCATTTGCCGCAAGATAGGCCGCCGCATCAAACGAAAAAGAGCGGTTCTCGTTGCGGCCATAGAGAATGTAATGCTCCGTTGCTCTCACGGCATCTGCTCCCAGCCAATCCATCAAGTCAGGGTTTGATGCAAGGTAATCCCATGCATCAAAACTTATGGAACGGTTTTCCGCCCTGGCATAGGTGTTGTAATGCAAAGCGGCTGCATCGGCATCAGTGGCCAGCCAGTTCATCAAATCACTCCAGGAGGCCAGATACTCCCAACTCTCCAGAGAACCGCCCACCATCGGGGCAAGGCTCGCTGTTACAAAATGGTACGCCTCCGACCCGGCATAACTGTTACCGGCAAGATCTTTAACCGTACCGGGGTCAAAGGTGACAAAATATTGCGTGCTGCCGAGCAAATCAACCGTCGGGTTGACGGTGAGGCTATGACCGGCAACGGTGAGCCTCCCACTCGTCGCCGCATCAAAACTCTCCACCAGCGGGCCGGTTGGCGAACCACTATGGAGCTCAATCACGCCCTTCCCCCTCCCGATCACCTCACTGAAGGTAAGCACCATATCACTCCCGACAGCCACACCGGACGCTCCATCCGTCGGGCTGAACGAGGAAACCCTCGGAAGCGTATTATCAACCGCAACAGGGTCTACCCATGTAAAATCATACCCCACACTGCCAGCAAACTCCTCGATAGATCGGCGTGACATCTGCGTTACTCTCTTTTATGAGATAAAAAGCCTCAACTCGCGCCCCTCCCCCATTCTCGCGAAAACGGGGGGAGGAAAAACACGCACAACACACATCAAAAAAAACAACAACTCCCGTTGAATGGTTCCATGTGACTGCAAAAAGCTTTGGCAGATTCAGCTCCACCTCATCCCATGATTTCCACAAAATAGCGTATTGTCTCCTTCAAGCCATCCTCAAGCGTCACCTTCGGAGCCCAGCCAAGATGACGGCTGGCAAGCGTTGTATCAGGCTTGCGTTGTTTCGGATCATCCTCCGGCAAGGGCTCAAACCGCAATTTTGAACGGCTCCCGGTAAGACGCAGAACCTGCTCGGCAAGCTCCCTCATCGTGTACTCTGAAGCATTTCCAAGATTGACCGGGCCGATAAACGATGCAGGAGCGTGCATCATAGCCTCCATACCATCCAAAAGATCGTCCACATAACAAAAACTTCTGCTCTGCGAACCATCCCCGTATATGGTAATATCAATCCCTTTGAGCGCCTGCACAATAAAATTGCTCACAACACGGCCATCATTGGGATGCATCCGGGGACCGTAGGTATTGAAAATACGCACCACCTTGATCTCCAGAGCGTGCTGCCGCCAATAATCGAAAAAGAGCGTTTCAGCACACCGCTTCCCCTCATCGTAGCAAGAGCGGATACCAACAGGATTAACCCTGCCCCAGTAACTTTCAGGCTGGGGATGCAGCTCCGGGTCTCCATACACCTCCGAAGTACTTGCCTGAAGAATACGCGCCTTCAGCCTCTTGGCCAGACCAAGCATATTGATGGCACCATGAACGCTCGTCTTCGTCGTCTGCACCGGATCATGCTGATAATGCAGAGGAGAGGCCGGGCAGGCCAAATTAAAGATTCGGTCTACCTCCACATAGAGAGGAAAACAGACATCATGACGCAGCAACTCAAATCTTCTGTTACCAAGAAGATGCTCAACATTACGGCGCGACCCGGTAAAAAAATTATCGACACACAACACCTCCTCGCCCCTCCGGATCAAGCGGTCGCACAAATGAGATCCCAAAAAACCGGCCCCGCCGGTAATCAAATAACGCAATTGTTCCATAGCTTCCCTGTTTTATTGAGACTCCACCATACCGTAAAAAGGAGCGGTTCAGCGTCGGACGGTCATCGCAGAAAACCGGTCATCCAGATGCTCTATTTCAAGAAAAGCGGCATCAGGCCCCGCAGCCTTGTATATCGCAAACTGTTTCAAAATACCGAGTGTGGCCGCACTTTCGAGCGGCCCGATGAACGATGCATCAAGCGACTTCCATGCAGCATTTTTTCTCCACCCATCAAGCTGCGCACGGCTGACGGCAAAAAAACCTGAATGAGGATTCCGGGCCCTCTCAAAAGAGATCGACCGGCCAAACACCTCACCCTGCAGGGCCGACTCAGCGGCAACCAACTGAAGAAAAGGATCAATAAAGCCAGCTCTCAAATCAAAATCCACATAGGTCTTCAGATAGCGGGCACGGGCATTCCACTCATAACGGTTCGGAGCAAGAAGGACTTCTTCACCGAACAGCCGCTGAAACCACCCCAGCTTCTCAAAAAGAAAGGCATCGTGCATACACAAATCATCCTCTGAAAACACAAACCAGTCATAGGCATCGGCCGCTCTCTCCATCAAAGAATAGGCGGCAAAACCAAGGAAACGGGGATTGCTGATCTGTACCGATACTTTGCGCACCGCATACCTCTCCATCATCTGCCGGTCAAGCAGATGATGATTTTCGTGCACCATCACACAAATATCGAGATGCGTCACACGGGAGGGAAGGGGCCGTACACCAACATCATTGGGCGGCGTATAGGTCAACAAACCTGAAGGGCCCGAAAAAATTCCCCGCCACGACTCAAGCACAAGCCGGAAAACATCCCGCCGTTGATTCACCCTTTTCGGGTCTACCGAAGAGTGCCGGGCACCCTCTTCGGGTTTAAAATAGTGAGGAATGCAAAGAAGAGCCCGCATAGGGTAAAAATAAATGGCAATTTCAGGCAAGACTCATTGCAGTTCAAGCCAGTGCGTGCACCCACTCCAACTGCCTTGGCAAGCAGACGCTCTCAAGGTCATAATTTTTTTGGGCAAAGGCACGGGCATTGGCCCCAAGCCTCGCCCGCGCGGCAGGGTCATCGAGCAACGAACAAACCTCACGCACAAAGCCGGCCCCATCAAAAAAATCAACCAGGCGGCCCGTCTCATCATGCGTGATCGCCTCCTGCACCGGAGTGGTATTGCTCGCCACAATGGCACAACCAATACTCATCGCCTCCAGCAGACTCCAGGAGAGCACAAACGGATAAGTCAGATAAACATGAACCATCGAGAGCTGCAACAGCATAATAAACTCACGATACGGTATCTGGCCCAAAAAATGAACCCGCGCCCAATCACCGTCACTGATCTGCGGACGCACCTCACTGGCAAAAATCTGCTTCCACGTTCGCCCGTCTGCCGGCTTTTGGCCATAGCTCACCCCATCCCCCCCCACAATCATGATACGGACATGAGGCCGTTGACGGAGAAGTTCCGGCAAGGAGCGCATGAAAATATGGTACCCGCGGTAAGGCTCAAGGTTACGGTTGACAAAAGTGATCACCTCATCACCCTTCCTAAACATGACCGAGCCCTTATTGAAGGTCAACCGGGCATCCGGGTTCGGCACAAGAGCAGCCGTATCAATACCATCATGGATCACGGCAATCTTGGAGCGGAACGGCTCGGGAAAGGTACTTGCCTGCCAGCGGGTAGGAGAGAGTGCCGCATCAGCAACATCAAAATGGAGGATGTTGTTCACATTCTTCATCCTCAGACGGCACACATCACGCTCCCCTCCCGAGGAGGGAAACTCAGGATCAAAACCACAATCCGCCCCTTCAGCATGATAGAAAAACTCACCATAAATGGCAAGTTTGGCCGAAGGCCACACCTCTTTCAAAAACAGGCTCTCCCCCCACCCTGGATGGGCAATAATAATATCAGGCATCAACCCGCTCTTTCGCAACTGCAAGGCCGCCAAAAAACAGGCCTCGGCGCGAATAATTTTTGACTCAAAATCAGATACCCAGGGATGTACATTCGGAGTTGAACTACGGGTAGTGCCATAAGAGACAATCTCCACCCCCCGCCACCGTTCATGCTTTGCGCTCTTCAGCACCATGGCCACAACACTATTGGCCGGGTTCGCCGCAAGAGCAGGCGCCAGATGCTTGAACTGGGCCGGAAAGTTCTGATGGATAAAAAGAATCTTCATGTTCTCAGGATAATGATGGAGAGAATATTCCGCTTCACTCAGTAGGCGTTATACGACTTTTCCTCAACAATGGCACTGCCAAGCAACGCATTGATTTGCCGCTTGATGGCCGCCCGTTGATCATTGCCGAAATAGACCTCCCTTGCAAGCTGAACAAAATGATGGTCAAAACATTGCCGCCGCTCACACTCCCGCTTGCCATCCTCCACATCCCACAACCGTTCATTAATCCGTTTCAGCTCATCCGTCCGTAGCCGGAGCTCTGCCGGAAAGCGCTGAAGATCACCAACCACACCAGATATCGCACACAACTCGCGCTCAACATTGGCAAGCTTTTCTGAACCAGCAAACTTTTCAACCTTGATTTGTAAAATCGTCATTTTGTCGAATACCTCTCCCCATGAAACCGGCAAAAGAGGCATATCAGGCCAATGGTGCAACATCGTCTTCTTTCCTGTAAGTTAAATTGAGTGATGATCAACCCGTAACAATCCGCTTCATGCCATGCCCCTCAAGCTTGAGATGGTCAGATACGGCCAGCAGCATCATCGGGCCATCCTCACGCTGCTCAAGATATTCCACCCAGCACTGATAGTGAAGCGGTACGAGAAACGCGGCAATATTGGCAACCTCTTTACCGCTGAAAATGGGCGAACAGAGCACCGGGACCCTGGTACGCTTCAGGGTTTCAATGGCCGATTCGAGCGCAAGGAGATGCGGCATCGGAGCAAAACTGAAAAGACCGGAAAGCTGCTGAAGTTCAAGCGCATCGAGAGGGCGCGCATCCAGCCTTCGCTCCTTTTTAAGGCTTCCCCAACGAAGGGGAGTCGTTTCACAAAGGGCATCTTCACCGGCAATGGAGACCTGCCTGCTCAAAGCCGGCATCGTATCGTACCAGGAAATGTCGACATAACCGGCCCGATCGAGCAGATCCATACCAATAAGCGTGCGGCGCAACGGACGCGGTTCAAAAAGATGGAGCTTGCCCTCGCAACCAAGCTTTTCGGCAAGCAACAGCGGAAAGGTGCTTTGAGCTGGCGCAAGCACAACCGCTGTCCCCCCCGGCTTGAGCAGACTGCGCATCACACTGCCCTGACGCATGACAGCACGATCCCAGATTGCAGAAGGGTTTTCAAAAGGGAGCCGTCGCCCCGCCGGTGTTTCAAGGTAACGGGGCGTTTTATGCGGAGCATGAAAAAAGCGCAACCCCTTATGCGATGAGGCCTGCTGGCGCTTTTCCATCTTGATACGGAGCTCCTGCAAAACCTCCTGCGCCTCAAATTTCGTCCATGCAAGAGTATAGGCATCCTTGATCGACTCCCACTCCTCTGTATCCTTGACCTTGAACTTGCGGTAAGCAGGCAACTCCGCTCCACCCGGCACCAGCATACCATGATGCAGCGGATAGAAGGGATAGGCATCCGGTGGTATGGACGCAAAAAGGCCAACCGTCGGCACACCTGCCGCATCGGCCACATGAATGGCAAAGGTATCGACCGTAATGACGCCGTCCAACTGCGCAACAAGAGCCTGAAACTTCTGTGGCGAGTTGATCTTCGCCGACAGGTCAAAGAGCCGCGGATGTTCCAGCTTCAACGGCCGATCAACAACAAGCTGCAAATCCGGATCCAGCTCAAGCAGCTTTTGTACAAAAAGCACCGCACTCTCATCCGGAAAACTGCGAAGCGGCACACTTGCCTTAGGGTTAAAGAGAACCCGTTTACCGGGTATCGCCCGCAAAAGCTCTGCAACATGCGTCGAGACCTCCCACGACATATTGAGAATATTGCGCTTGCGATCGGCTGGAACCGCCGCCGGATCAAGCCCGCTCCACCACAAAAACCACTCCACCATCGGCATTTCCGTGATACGAGGCAGGCCGATAAGGCCGGTAAAATCGAAATAGGCATCGTAGCGGGCAAAATCGGAAACCGACGGCCCCACCACATGCAGCTCACCCACCCACGGCTCATGGCCAACAATATCCAGATTGGCCGGATTCCCTGAACTGCACAAAAGCATGTCGAGAAGAAAACCCGGCAAGGAGTGACGAAGCGTTTCAACAACAAAACGAATGGCCGTCATGCCAATCAGGCAATCACCAAGGTTGGTACCAAAAGCCGCCACCACCGCAATGCGAAAATGGCGTTTAGCCGGGTTACGCGCAACAAGGGCAGCCAACTGGAGAGGCAAAGGCGCCAGCTCTTCATGACGATGCAACCCCTCCCCGACAAGGTGGCTGCTGATCCGTCCCAGACGCACAGGCAACCCCGACCACGAAAGCAACATCTTGTCGCCAAGCAAGGTCATCTTGCCTTCACCTGGTGCAGCATCCTTTTCAGCCGCAGAGTCAGCCGCTTTTTCAGCCCATTCTCCACCACTCTCCTCCGCTTTTACAAGCCTCTTCTGCTGCTCGTCAAGCGCCTTCTGCACCAAAACAGCTTCACCCCCGGTATCAATCGTCAACCGATCAAGGGGAATAGTGGTACCGGCAGGTTTAGCGCGATAGTGACGGCTGAATTGAGCGGTCGTAACGGTTACCTCTTCAGGAGCAATAAAAGCAAGCATAACTTCTTTTTAAATTTTTACAAGATAACCTTAACTTTCGAGCCGCACAAACTCTTCACGCTTCAACCCCGCTCCCCAGTCGATAGCGGCAACCTCCCGGACAGTGACCACCAGTTGAGAGTCAATCTTTAAAACAAGCGTTCGAAGTGCTTCCACCTCTTCGACGCTGAGAGGGCGAGTGGCGCGCACAAAAAAATCAATATCACTATTTTTTTGCTGAACCAGACGAAACTCCCTGATTTCAGGAATTTTGGCAACATCATCGCCATGAAAGACCATCGGCCGCATCTCACCATCCGGCAACCTGACCAAATTCCGTCTTCGTCCCCACAACCGTTTGATCACCGGGAGCCTGATGCCACAATCGCACTCCTCTCCCCATTCAGCAATATCGCCAATATCATACCGGATAATCGGCATGGCATAGCTCTGCAGGCTGGTCACCAGGACCCTCCCGGCCACCCCTGGAGGGCAAGGGTTGAGCGCTTCATCCACTATCTCGATAATGGTCGTACCAGCCATCACATGCAGATGCTCATGCGCTGGGCACTGCAACGCCAGCCACCCGCACTCTTCGCACGAATAGCGGTCTATGATTTCAGCGCCAAAAGCCTTGCGGCACACCTCCCGCTGCCGAGGGGTAACCCGCTCATATTGCGAAATAATCTGGCGTAACGGAACTATTTTGCCTTGCCGCAAAAACACCTCACCAATTGCCGCTGCCCTGAAAGCGGTCGCCTTCAAATAGGCTGGCTGATGCTCCAGAACCAATGCCGCCTCCTCCTCAGTGGAACAATTTGAGGTGAACCGGTTTGTCACACAACCGCCACCCTGAAACGGGGCAAACAACGACCCCCAGTCAGGACGCACACTATCGGCATCCGCACTGAAAATGAGGAGGGGAAGCCGGGCATCGCGGCCATGCCACTCATGATCGATCAGTGAAACCGCGCCATAGAGCAGATTAAAGGCGGCACTGAACTTCTCAACCCGTACCGGCAAACCGGTAGAACCGGAGGTTGTACTGGTAAAGATCTCTTTTGCTGTCCAGTCAGGATGCCATGCCCTCACCTCGTCAACATGCTCCTGCAAATCACTCCGCATCAGGGGAGGAAGCTGTGCCAGAACCGTGAAAAGTGAGCCCGCCTGCTGAGGGTAACCAGCCAGAGTGAGGCGGTTACGCCACCATGCGGAACAGTTGCAGGCGTGGTTGAAGAGCAGCTTCAACTGCGACTCCTGCATGGTACGCTGCTTCGGCACGGAGAGCGTCTCCATCTTGCGTAACCACGACTTTACCTCTAAAAGAGCCGCCTGTGAACTATCCTGTTTCGGTTCCATTCTGCCTGTTTTACTTTTTGTCATAAAAAAACCCGGCCTCCTTGTGAGAGACCGGGTTCTTGTTTTTACACCGTCACACCCCTCGCTTGCGCTCAAGGCTAATCCCTCGTGAGATTATGGATGGCCTGGGAAGTTACCCGCAACAAGTACAGATGCATCCGTAACGCCAACCAGGTGAGCAATGATGGTAATGTCACTAGCCGCTAAAATGCCATTAGCATCAGATACCCTTGCAATAGCAGTGTTATAACCGTTATCGACCGCAACATAATACACATCACCAGCACTATCGGTGAGACTATTCGTTGTAGTCAACGCAGTCAGAACCGTCGCTGCAGTCAAGTTTATATCAGAACCAGCATTGTAGCTGCTGTTTACAACAACAATCCCAGCTCCTGCGACACCGGCACCAGCTGTCAAATCAACGTGCTGCACCAAAGTAGCATTAATACCCAGGCCAGCGGTATCACCTGTTCCAGTGAAGTTAAAGTGATCATGCCCAGCACCAGTACCTGTAGTGAAGTTGGAAATGGTATCGACACCGTCGCCGGTACCGTAGGCATAATTGACCCAATCGTTGCCATTGCCAGATCCAGTGTTCAGAACAATGGTATCGTTACCATGACCGCCAGTGATGGTATCGTCACCAGTACCTGAGCCAGAACTTTCATAGGCCCAGATATGATCGTCTCCGGTACCACCTACGATGGAGTCACTGCCAAGACCACCAGAGATCGATTCACCGTTCTGATTCGCAACATTTTCCACCGTTATGATGTCGTTGCCATAATAACCATGAACGTCAGCGTAATTGTCATAGATATGAATGGTATCGTTGTCCTGTCCACCCCAGAGAATATTACCACTTCCAGTCCCGTTATGCTCATGCACATTGATAGTAAAGTTCTCAACACTACTACCACCCTGCAGCGTCAGATCAACATAAATCTGGTCAGAGCCACCAGCAAGCGAATCATGGTTGACATCATGCCATACATCAATGACTTCAACATTCTTGATCTGGTTATCACTGAAATCACTGAAGTAGGTAGTGAAACCGATGGTATCGGTACCGGCACCACCGTCAATGATATCACCCGGGCCTGAGCCGCCACCGTAATGGCCAGTAACACCGTTGATGTAGTCGTCACCGGAGCCGCCAAGAATACTGTCGAAACCAAACACTCCGCCATCTGCGGTTGAGCCAGTACCACCAAGATGCGTACCATAATCCTTGTCGTCAAGCTGGATAAAGAGCTGGGACTGTACATGGAGGGTGGATGCATCAAGGTTAAGCTGTGCCGCATGGTTCTGGCTGATCGTGCCATCATTGGCAACAATAACCAGCGTTTCATGTCCACCGGCAACCGTTGAAGCGGTGTGCAGACTGTCTACCATGTTGTCAACAACTGCGTCATTCAAATCAATAATCAGCGTCTGGGCTGATGACGAGATATCGTTGTTGAAGACAATGGTGCCGACGTTTTTGACGTTCGCAAGGTCATGACCGGCGATCACCTCTGCATCGTTGCGAATCTCAAGCACGTCGCCGTTACCCAGACCGCTGCCGCTTACCGAGAAATGAGTCGGGTAGAACGCCCGGATGTCACTCAACACTTGCGTGTAAGCACCACCATTATGAAGCGCACCATCATTCAAGACCGTTGTTCCATCACCATCATGGGCACCACCGTTGATGGTATCGCCACCATCAAGGTTCCCGTCGTTGAAGATAAAGCGGTCGTTGCTGCCGTGAGCGACGATGCAATGATCACCTGAGCCCTGCTCACCCTCGGCATTGGTTGCGCCATCATAGGTGATCTGATAATCAATGCCCACCTTAAGCAGATTAATGGTGAGATCACTCTCCGAAACATTACCAAGCTGCGTCCAGTGACCAGAGCCATTCGCAAGCGAATTGTTATGATCAAGAACAAGGTTGTACTCATCGAGATTGTTGTTGACGATGTCAATAACCTTCTCACTTGGACGCAAGACGTTATTGGTTGAAACACCGTTCTGCGCAAAGACCGAATTGGCAAGCGTGAGGTGGTAGAAGCTTGGCTCACCCTGACCAACAGAGAACTGGATGGCTTCAAAGCCCAAAACTGTCTGCAGCTCGGTTTCGCTGATGGAGACACCAATACCCGAACCGGCATCCTGACCGGCAATGGCAAGGGTATCGTAGCCCGAGCCGCCAATAACCGTATCACTATTGGAGAGGCCGGCATGGTTGACCGATCCGGTACCAAGACCATTGAAGATCACGGTATCGTTTCCGCCCTTAAGGTCGACGTAGTCATTGCCGAGTGAGATAACGGAGTCGTCGCCAAGGCGCACGATGTCGTTGCCGCTGCCTGAAATAACCGTGTGGTTAACCGAACTGTCGATACCGAGGTAGACATTACCATCGTAAGCCGACGTATTGACCACTGAATGACCATCACCCGTGCCCCCAGTTCCAATGTTGATAATGGTGAGGTTGCCGCCAGCCGTGGTACCACTGCCTGTCAGGGTAAGGTTTCCAAGGAAGTCGTTGTTGAGGTCAATACCGTGGTTGTGGTTGCCAATGACCGTCAGCGCTATGCCATCATAGTTATGCGCGGAGTCATTGATCGAGAAGTCAGAGTTGAGCACGGTTGTTGCCGGCCTCAGATCACTGTAGATTGATGTCTGTGCACCCAGGCCGTTGATGGCAACATGAGCGATGTCGCCGGTTCCTGTGCCGTTGGCAAGGCCAAGGTTCACCGTCAAGTCAGCCGTGAAGGGAACCATAACTCCGCAGACTGAATGCACGTCACCTGCGCCGTAGACGGTGCCGAGGGTGTCGGCTGCCGCGCCGGTGCCGGTAACCAGAGCCAATGCGCTGCCTTGATATCCGGCACCATTGTTGGTGTAGGTCTCAAGTGCGGTAAGGTTGATCTGCTCGTCATTAACAAGGTTCGTCAGCGTATCAACAGCCGCGTCTCCGCCGTAAGCCACAAAAGTGTCATGAATTTCGTGTGCAATGTTGAGAATGACGCCATCCTGATGGTTCAGGTTGATGGTTTTCAGAGCGAGGTCGAATTGACCACGGTTAACCGTGTAGTCTGCAGTTTTACCATTGTCATCGTTGCCCTCAATGGTTCTTGTTCCGTTAGTAGTATGATTGAAGTCCCATGCCCGATGCAGAGTACCAGTGCCAGGGTCCCACGCTGTGGAAGAGTTCAGTGTCAGGGTTTCGACGCCCGTGATGGCTTTGGTGATGGCCGTGTCACCAACTTTGGTGCTGGAGCCATTAACGAGATCCAAATTCTTGTTGCTGCACACCGTGATGCTATCGTTACCGGAGCCACCATCAACATAACCCTGGATGACCGAGAAGCCAAGGTCGTGAAGAGCGGTACCGGTGAAGAGGAAGTTGATCTGGTCATCACCCGAACCAGCAAGAACCTCGGCACCATGACCATCAGAATCCAGCGTTGAGTTGTCACCAGCAATAACCGTGTAGCCAAAACCGCTTCCGTCAACGGTGGTGGTAAGATTGATGACATCGTTGCCAACGCCTGCATCAATCTGTGCCTCTTCCTGAAGATTATTGGCCGTAACCGAGTCGTTACCTTCACCAAGCGTAATCAGCGCGCCGTTATAGTCTCCCACTATTGCCTGACCGGGTCCACCCAGCAGGGTACCAACAACGACGGTATCAGCACCGGAACCGGTGTTGATTTCTGTTCTCCAGAGCGGGTTGCTGTGGCTCTCATCAAGGTCATTGGCAAGAACAACATCACTGCCATCACCGGTGTAAATCTTGCCTGCGAGCGTGACTGCATTATCTTCGCCGGTCCAAAGATGGCCGGTACCATCAACAGAGTCATGACCCCAGAGAGGCAGACCGGTACCATAATAACCGGTAAGAACCTGGTCGACCAGAACCGTGTCATTGCCATGACCGGTTGTAAAGGTTGCCAATGGATCATGCGCAGCGTTGGAGATGTTGACGTCGATATTGCCGTATGCTCCAGAACCGTTAAGCACAAAACCCTCAGCACTGCCTACAGAACCAAGTGTTACATTGCCGGAACCAACGACCGTGATCAGGTTGAGGCTTGCAACGGTATCGAAGGTAAAGGCATAGTCGTGCTCAATGATACCAAGGTCATGACCGGCGAGCCCTGTAACCGGGAAAACGTGGCATGAGGACTGACCAGCTATGGTAAGCTTGTCAGCAGCAGGATAACCAAGAACCGTCGGAACCGCAGGAACGTATCCAGTGTGTGGAGTACTGAGGTCTTCGCCAAGAACCAGATCGCCGTTTGCCGTGATGTGAAGGCTCTGGCTGGTTGAAGGGTTCGTGTCAGGATTAAGGTCAACAAGATTGACGGATGGGTCGCCATTCGAAATCAGGTTGATATGCTCAATCTGCTGCGTTGTACCATTTGTCCCCAGTGTCAACAGATTGGCGTAGACGTTGTTGAGTGTCAGGGTAACGGTGTCGCCTGTACCTGTAAGCTCCTGATTCAGGTAGGTGAAGGTGATGTCCGAAACAGCATGCGTGTCGGAAACGGAAAGATTGGTCGCCTCAGCATGGAGATTCTTAATGGTGAAACCACCGGTAGAAACTGCGGTAACATTGACATTATTGAGGAAATGATCGGAATCCTGCATATCAAGATTGCTGGCATACGCCGTATCCCTGAAATCAACCGAGAATGTTTCGATATTGGTCAGATGCGGAGCAATGGTGTAACTCGCATTATCATTCGGGTTGTCAAGTGTCGCTGTTAACGTGGCGTGATCGCCAAGGCCGGTAAGACGGTCGCCGTTCTGCAGGGTGTTGACCAAATCGTTACCACCCGGGGTGTACTCCGGATTGGAGATGAAAGTGTAGGCGCTTTTAGTCTCATCATAACTTGTCAGATAGACAGTTGAGGCTGGTGTTCCCGGACGATTTTCAAAGCGACCAAACTCAATGTAATGCTTTGCTGCGGCATCATAGTTGGTAGCGCCAAGCCAGGCAATCAAGTCGGCATTTGCTGCAAGATAGGTTGCAGAGTCGAAATTAACCGTACGACCCTCATTGACGCCATGCAGAATGTAGTGCTGGGCTGCCGTAATCGCATCCTGGGCTGTAATGCCATCAGCACCAAGCCAGTTGATCAGATCAACGTTCGATGCAAGATATTCCCATGCATCAAACTGGATTGAACGATGCTCTGCGTCAGCATGAGTATTGTAATGCCATGCCGAATTCGTTGAATCAGCCGGAGTCAGCACGCCATCAAGCAGCGCCCAGCCCCTCAGGTCACTGTAGGAAGCAAAATACTCCCAACTTTCCAATGAACCTGCCGCAATTGAAGGAGGAATTAATGACATAGTTTTATCTGTTTATTGATTTATGTAGAACAATTGAATTTAATAACCTGAAACAACATCATAAAAACCTATACGCGCCACAAACCGCACCTTACCCTCATGCTAATTAAAATCCCTGTTTGCGCAACATTCATGTTAATAATGTATAAAATAAAAAAGTAAAGAAAAAAGGAAAAGGGGAAAAAAACGAATTAACCCCCAAAAACTATGACCACTCTGTGAGCAACCGCCACACTCCACCGGAACAACCGGGCTGCTTTTCAATTGTCATCACCAATAGACATTATAGCTAACAATAGTAAATATACAGCTCTTGAACAAGAGTTTGTCAATAAAATACCTGTTTCATGGTATTTTATCAACGGTAGCCAGGCCAAAACACCGATACTCATCCATCACCCTTATTGTTTGTAATTATTGCGGTTACTGAACATTGCACGGATCCCTTCTTCAAGGCGAAGCCGTGCATGCCAGCCCAGTTTTTGTTCTGCCTTTGAAACGTCAAGGAGGCAGCAGTCGGGCAGCGTTTGATTTTCCGGCAGTTCTTCACTCTGAATGGGTAGATCGGAGCCGCTTATTTTGCGTATCAAACCGAGAATTTCTATGACGGATGTTTTTTTCCCGCTGCCAATGTTGAAGATGTCGAAAGGGTGAGCATGTTTCAGGGCGAGCACGAGGGCTTGTGCTACATCGGCAACATGAACGTAGTCTCGAATGTTTTCAGGGTTTCCAAACAGTCGCAACGGCAGCCCCATGGTGGCTCTTGAAACAGAGGTTCCAATTAACCCCTGCATTCTGAGCGGCGGGAGCAGTGCTCCGTAGGCATTGGAGACGCGCAGTACAGTGGCGCGCAAAATCCCTTTATCGGCCGCGGCACGCAGATAGTGCTCAATGGTCAGTTTCTGGATTCCATAGATCAGCGATGGAGTACAGGGGTCATCTTCCCTTGAGGGATGGTGATCGAAGGTAGTACCATAAACCGCACCGCCGCTGCTTATATATATAATATGGGGGCAGCAACCGTTTTTTTCGATTGCCTGGAGTAACTGGAGTGATGGAAGGAGATTGACGACTGCATCGGCCACAAGGTCTTTGCCTCTCATGAGGGGAGTGCCTTCATGCGCCAGATGCATGATGACCTCCTGGCCTTGCACAAGAGCGTCACACACGGCAACATCCGTCAAGTCGCCCTTGATCCATTGCGCTGGTGTGTCGGTGTCAGGCAGCGTATTCCTGTAGAGGAGGGTCAGTTCATGACCTCCTGCCTGCATAAGCGCTTTTTGTGCTGCACAACCAATGAGACCGGCTGCTCCCGTTATTGCTATACGCATAGGGTGTGCTCAAGTTCCGTCTCAATGTGTGAGACCATTGTTTCAAAGGTAAAGGCCCTGGCTCGTTCGGTTGCGGCGCATGAGAGTTGCGCGCGGAGTCGATCGTTTTTGATCATTTCGACAACCTGGCGCTTCAGGCTGCTGGCGTTCCCGGCTTCAAAGAGCAGTCCGGTTTGTCGATGCCCGACAATTTCAACATTTCCCCCTGCTGCCGAGGCAACAGTGGGTATTCCAGCTTCAAGTGCCAGTATCAGTGTCAGTGAAAAGGGTTCGTAAAGTGAGGGAAAGAGGTAGATGTCAAATTGCTGGAAAAGTTCGAACAACCCGGATTCTGCTACCGGCTGACGAAAGGAGAGTGACTTTTCAAGCCCCAGCCGGGATGCCAGGTCGTCAAGACGCTCTTTGTAGCCCTTATCCTGTGTATCGCCGACGATGGTCAGGGTAACCAATCGATCGGGGCAAGCCTGCTGAATGCCGGCAAGTGCTTCGAGAGCCGTATGCACCCCCTTGATATCAACAAGACGCCCGGCAAAGAGAAGCCGGACTTCACCCTCCGCAACAAAGGTTGTCCGTTCCTTGCGCAGGGCGTCAGGCTCGTGCAGAAAATGAACTCCGTGGTAGCAGATGGTGTAGCCCTCCTGAAAGCGGCATGCGGCATCCTGGTAGAGCTGCATCATGAATTTGCTTGCAAAAATTGCGCGTCCCTTGATGGTTATGATACTGTTGCGGCTTTTTTTCTTTTTACCGCCGTTGAGTATTCGTTTGATGATTCCGCCGGCTTCCTTTTTTTTGAAGACCTCACTGGAAAAGTAGTTGCCAATAAATTCCGCATTGAGAAACATCAGCATCCAGTTGTCGGTAAGCAGGTAGAGTTTTGCAAGCGTGCTTTGTTGAATCAGATCAAGAAAACCATGATTGAAAAAATAGAGGTTCCAGACAAAGAGCATGTCAGGCTTTGCCTCTTCAACAAGCTGGCAAAACTGCTCTTCATTATGCCGTTCCCATTTTGCCCGGTCTTCGGGTGAAGCGTCGAAAGGCTGATAGATTGCTCCTTCAGTAGCAAAGAGTTTCAGCGTCCTGATAACCCGCTGTCCCCTGGTTTCCTCATGACGACCCCCATAACTGCTTGTAAGCACTGTAATTACGTGCCCACGATCGTGCAATGCCGATGCCATTTCAAAGCAGAGCCGTTCATATCCTCCAATGACGTTTGGCGGATAGAGATTGCTGATGAAGAGAATTTTCATTGACAGAGAGAGATGACTTCGGCCTGAGCTTGTTAAAGGGTGAATATATCAAAAGAGAGCTTTCATAACTAATTTGAATCCGATAGTCAGCCCATCGCCCGGCAGAAATTTTTTTAAGCTCATTGTTCTCTCTTTATTGATTTGTTGGTATTTTCTGCCACCGCATCGGTTACGAAAGGAGGGAAATGGCCGGAGTCAGGATGAAGAGCGGTGGCTGACCGTCCACGGCACTGATGGATGTGATCCTCTTATTATTTTTAAAGCGCTTACCCAACATCATGGAAGAGATTCTTTCGCAAGCTTCACTGCTGCAACCACTCCATATCCAACTGCCGCTGAGCTGGGCCGGGCATATTCCTTTGGCGTTCTGGCTGATTGATGTGGCAAGGCCTGCTGTTTTTGTTGAACTCGGCACGCATACGGCCAACTCCTATTTTGCTTTTTGCCAGAGTGTGCAGCAGCACCATCTTTCGACGCGTTGCTACGCCGTTGATACCTGGAAAGGCGATGAACATGCGGGCTCTTACGGCGATGAGGTGTATGAGATGGTGGAGGCTTATAATCAATCGCACTACCACGCCTTTTCGTCGCTGATGAGAATGACGTTCGATGAGGCACTCTCCTCTTTCGGTGACGGATCCATAGATCTGCTGCATATTGATGGTCTGCACTCATACGAGGCTGTCCGTCACGATTTTGAAAGCTGGCTGCCGAAAATGTCGGAGAGGGGTGTGGTGCTGTTTCATGATACCAATGTCAGGGAGAGAGGGTTCGGGGTTTGGAGGCTATGGGATGAGCTTTCGGCTCTCTATCCGAATTTCTCTTTTGAGCATTCGTATGGCCTTGGCCTCCTCTTTACCGGAAAAGGAGAGTCAGAGAGGATCCGCAGGGTAATCGAGGAGTGGTCATCAGATGAGAAGAGCGCTCTGGTCCGGACGTTTTTTGCTGCGGCAGGTGAGCGCATCGTGTTGGGGTATCGTACCTCTGAGCTGACAGAGAAGCTTGATGATCTCGCCCGTGACCTTCAGAATCGCAACCGTGACCTTCAGGAGCGTGAGGCCCAAATCACAACTCTGGGCAGCCATCTGCAGGAGCGGGAGGCCCAATTCACGACGCTGAGCAACGACTATAACCGCATCATCGGTTCAAGCAGTTGGAAAATGACGAAACCGTTACGAAAACTGTCGAACTCTGTGCGTAAACGGTCGAACTCTGTGCGAAAACTGTCGCGAAAAATTCGCCATGCTTTTCTCGTCTTTCTTGCCGACAACTCTCTTGCTCCGGGTTACGTCCTGAAGCATGATGCCCTTTTAAACCTGAAGCAGGTATACCGAACCTTGTTCAAGGGTGGAGCAAAAGAGTGCATTGTGGTGATCGATGCATTAACGCCAACACCGGATCAGGATTCAGGATCTATCGATACCTTTCTTTCTCTGAAGGCGCTGGCAGAGCTCGGCTACGATGTCACCTTTATACCCGATAACCTTCAGTACAGGGAGCACTATACCGACAACCTTGTGGCGCTCGGTGTCCGTTGCCTTGACAAGCGCACGATTACCTCCATTGATGAGTTTTTTGCCGTTGCGGGAACGTATTGCAAGGTGGTGATGCTCTGCAGGGTGACTGTCGCCGATTCGCACCTGCCGACCGTGCGCAGGCATGCTCCACAGGCTGCAATCATTTTTAATACGGTTGACCTGCATTTTTTGCGCGAAGAGCGGAGTGCCGAGCTGAAAAATTCTGACCGGCTGCGATGCGAGGCGAAAAACACCAGAACCAAAGAGCTCGCCCTGATGCGCGCGGCCGATGCTACCATTGTCTTGAGTACAACAGAGCTTGAACTTGTCCGCCAAATTGATCCTTCGCTGCGGGTTTCTCTCCTGCCCTTTTTTCGTCATCTGCCGGGCAGAACCCTTTCTTTTAGTGAGCGACGCGATATTGTCTTTATCGGCAGTTTTCAGCACTTGCCGAACGTTGATGCGATAACCTGGTTTATCGGTGAAGTCTGGCCTTTGGTGCGCGAGAAAATAGCCGATGCAAGGCTGCTGATTTTGGGAAGTAATCCAACCGAAGAGCTCTATGCGGCGGCGCATGGTGATGAGCGGATAACCGTTATTGGATTTGTGCCGGAGCTTGGGGATTATTTTAATTGCTGCCGGCTTTCGGTGGCACCGCTGAGAACAGGGGCCGGCATTAAGGGGAAAATTGTCACCAGCGCCAGTTACGGTGTGCCTTGTGTGGCAACAACCCTGGCGGCTGAAGGAATGGGGCTGACTTCGGGCCGCGAAATTCTGGTTGCCGATGGAGCGGAACGTTTTGCTGATGCGGTCGTCAGGCTTTATACCGATGAGTCGTTATGGCATGAAATCAGTGACCGTGCTCTTGTTTTCATGGAGCAAAATTTTTCTTGCTCAGCAGGAAAAGAGAGGCTTAAACAGTTTCTGGCTTCCCTGCTTTCCTCGAAGGGAGCGCAGGAGAGGCCTGAGGCAATCTCTTGCGAATTTGCGTCAAACCATGAATCCTGTCAGTTCATTTCTCTCCCCTCCCCGGCATCAGACGATGCCGGCAAAAGGCTGAGGGTTGTGGTGGAGGTGCCCTCTTTTGACAAGGGCGATCTTGAAAATGTGCTGCTCGATACGGTGCTCGCTTTTGATAAAACGCTTTTTGAGTGTGCAATTGTTACTCCGGGAGCGTTGGGTGATCTCGGTGGAAAAGCTGAATCGGCAGGGATCAGGGTGGTACAACTCCCGAAGATCAAGAGCGATTTTGCCTATAACCGTTTTTTGAAAAAATATTGCCCGCAGTTGTCGATATCGCATGGCTCCTATCTGGGATATCAGCTTTTTGATGCTTTGAGGATACCGAACATCACGGTTCTTCATCTTGATGACGCATGCATGAGCAACGAGCAGTGGAATGATTTTCGCAAATTCAAGCCTTGTGTGGATCTCTATATTGCGGCTTCAATAAAAGCGGCTGACTGTGCAAGAAAGAATCTCGGCATTCCGGGTGAAAAAGTTGTCGTCGTTCCCAATGGTCTGCCTTTGGGCGAAGATGAGAAGCTGAACGGTCGGAACGCAGAGCTCCGCCATTCATTTTCGGATGTGGTGGCACAGTTTGAGAAGTTGATGCTCAAGGTGATTGAAGAGAATCGTGGTGAAACTGTTTTGACCAATGGATAATCCGTCAATCAGCGTGGTTTTACCGTTGTACAACCATGCTCACTACATTGCCTCAACGCTGCAAAGTGTTTTGGAGCAAACATCTCCTGTTGATGAAATCATTCTGATCGATGATGGCTCAACCGATAACGGGTTCAGCGTTGCCTGTGAAATGCTGAAAAATGAGCCGAGAGCGACCTTGTTGCAGCAGAAAAATTGCGGCGCGGAGCAGACGCTGAACCGGGCAATAGAACGCTCACAAGGTGAATTTATTGCTGTGCTTAATACTGATGACCTTTTTTTGCCGACTAAAATAGAGCGGTGCCGGGAAATTATCGGCGATAATCCGGAAATTGATTTTATCTGCGGCGGTATCGGCATCATTGATGAAAAGGGTGAACGGCTCTCGGGTGGTGAAACCGTTGAGTGGCTCCGAAGGGCTGCGGCGTTCCAGAAAAAGTGCCGGACTCTTGACCTGGCTTTTTTGAACGAAAACTCGGTGACATCGACGTCAAACATGGTTTTTTCGCGTGAGCTGTGGAGAAATTGCGATGGATTTCAGCCGCTGCGCTATTGCCACGATCTGGATTTTCTTTTGACCGCACTCTCTGATCACGGTGTCATGATCGATATGGAGCAGACACATATCCTTTACAGGGTCCATCAAAATAACACCATCAAGGAAAACGTCCTGAAGGTACGCCTTGAAGTGGCTGCGGTAATGGCCAATGCCATGAGAAGCAACAGTTCCCGGTTGCTTGATGCTGAGCACCTCTCTTCAGATTTGCTGCTGATTTCAGAGATAATGAGGTCAAAAAACAATGCGGCGCTGCTCTCGGCGCTCCAACTGCTGCGAAATAACTGTTCTGACCGTCACCATTTTTATACGCTGCTCAATAATCAAAAAACCTCAGAGTGTTTGATCAAACATTTTATGTAGTGGCTGAAAGGAATGCCTTGTCAAGATACTTTTTACGCTTCTGAAAAGTATCCATCAATAGCGTTAAGGCTTTGTCGATATTGTGCGAAATAATATCCGGATTCCAGTGCCAGTCCTCAAAGCCGAATCCGGTCTGACGAAGATCGGTACGATGTCGTATCGGGTTTCGTGCATCAAAACAGTTTCGCTCAGGGCTCCATCCGTTTCCAGCGGTTGTGCAGCCAGAACCACTCTTCGGGGTAGCGGTAGATAAAGCGCTCAAGGACTTTGGTGTAACGGTAAGCAAGTTCTTCGGCATCGGCTTTGGTGGTGCCGAGGTCGCTCATGGCAATCTCTTCATAATCGACCTTGTAGCGGCTATCTCCGGTTCTGCGGCATATTCCGGCAAAGATGGGGACGCCTGTCTTGAGGGCAAGCCAGGCGGGGCCGAGAAAGACGGAGGTACGGCGACCGAGGAATTCGGTAAAAAAGGAGCCGCCGGGGTCGGACTGATCGCCGAGCATGACGATGATTCCTCCGTTGCGAAGGGTTCGGAGTCCCTCACGAAGCGCTTGGGAGTCGTAGACAATCCGGTTGCCGTGCATGGTTCTCCATGCGTTGATCTGCTGATCGATCCAGGGGTTTTGCAGCCGTTTGACCACAATGGTGAGGGGTGTAACCAAAAATCCGGCGCAGAGACCGAGCAGCTCCCAGTTGCCAAAATGCGCGGAAACAAAGATGCCTCCTTTTTTTTGGCCAATGGTTTTTGCAAGAAAATCTGCCGTGTCAACATCGAGGAGTTTTGCGGCATCTGCGGCCGTTTTGATCATGGGAAGACGAAGCATTTCGATGATATTCTCGGCCTGGTTGCGGTAAACCCGGACGGCAATGGCACTGATTTCCTCGCTGCTTTTTGCGGGAAAGGTGAGCGCAAGGTTCCCGGTCACAAGGGTGCGCCTCGTTTTAAGAATGTGATAGAGCACATCGCCGAGAAGATGGGCTATTGCGGTCGAGCGCTTGCGGCCTATGTTTCTGACCAGCACTCCAAGCATCATGATGAGCCGATAGAGCGCCTTTTGTAAAAAATCCCTCTTTTTTTCCTCTCTGCGCTTCATAGAAAATAATGGAATCTCTTTTAATCCATGCGGACAATCGAAGAGTATACACTAAATTGAGAAAAAGTATCGAACATTTATCTTTTGTAGAGCTTGCGGCTCATACGTGTAAAGGGGTGATCACTATGACTGGTTCCAGCAAGCTGGTGAGCCGATGCGAGGCTCTGGAAAAGGTTCGGGGCTGGCAGGCTTCGGGCAAAAAAGTTGTCTTTTCAAATGGCTGTTTCGATCTTCTTCATGCCGGGCACGTCGAGTACCTGCAGGCAGCCAGAAGGCTTGGCGATGTGCTGTTGATCGGGCTGAACAGTGATGCTTCAGTCCGTCGCCTCAAGGGGCCAGGCCGCCCCGTCTGCCCGGAAGAGGACCGTGCGACAGTGCTCTCGGCGTTGCAGGTTGTTGATGCGCTCACCCTTTTTGATGAGGATACGCCCGCAGAGCTGATTGGGCTGTTGCTGCCGGATATTCTGGTCAAGGGAGCCGACTGGGCCGTCGAGCAAATTGCGGGAGCACGGGCGGTGCTCGACCACGGAGGCGCAGTGTTAACCATCCCGTTGCTTGAGGGGCGTTCAACAAGCACGCTCATCGAAAGAATTCTCCGGCACGCTTCTCAATCACCAGACTGCAGTGGAACGCCTTAAACACTTTAGCATCAAACTGCTCACCGCATGTTTGGCAGGTGCGCTTCTGCTGTCGCTCACCTCTCTGATTGTGCTGAACAGCGGGCTGCTCGACCGGTTTGCCAAAGAGCGGGTTCTTGCTCTTTTTAATGAGAAATTTTATGGCCGGCTTGCATTGCAGGAGCTGCACCTGCAGTTTCCCAACAAGGTGACCTTGATCAACTCCCGCATTTATGCTCCTGGAGAAACAGCCGCAGCTCTTGAGGCCGAGACGATTTCACTTAAATGCAACATGCTCTCGCTTCTTCAGCCTGACATACGAAAATTATATTTCCGTCGTTTGACGGCTGACAAGCTGAACGCAAAGATTGTTGAAGAGAGCGACGGCAAGCTCAATCTTGAGCTGATTTTCAAGTCGCGCGACCCCGATTCGACAAAAGCGCCAATCGACCATTTTTTTTGTAAAGCACTTCAGGTGCAGAACAGCCAGCTCTCTTTCTCCAGCAAAAGAGGGCGCCCGGGCAATTGGCCACTGGGTGCAAAAAATCTTGATCTTGAGCTCTCCTCCTGCACAGTCAAAAAAAATTTTCTGCGCGGCACCATTGAAAAGCTGCGCTTTTCGCTCCCCGAAAAGCAGTTTTTTCTGCGGCAGGCTTCAGGAAATTTCCTCTTTTCTGAAAGCCGTTCGGAGCTTCTGGCCCTGAAGGTTGCGGCCAATAAAAGTCATGCGGAGCTTTCGGCCACCATTGATCATTTCAATATTTTTTCACCCCAAAGAGGCCGGGAGCTTGCTCTTGCCACCTCGTTTTTGGATGTGCAGGAGCTTGCGTTGCAGAGCGATGACCTGAAGCTCTTTTACCCCTCGCTTGTCACTCCTCCGGGTATCTACACCCTGAAGGGAGATGCAAAGGGAAAAAAGGATGATGTCAAACTTATTGCTCTTCTGTTGAAATACAATAAAAGCAGGATTGCCGTCAAGGGTGAGTTGCTCAACCTGCTCGACAGCAATGCCTTTGCTTATGATCTGAAATGCGACAGCTCGAAAATTGCCGGCACGTTTGCTGATTTTTTTCTGAAAGAGAGCCCCCTGAAGGAGACCGTTCGCAAAGGCGGCGATATCACTTTTGTTGGCAATGCAAAAGGGAGTCTGAAGGCTGTAAAGGGAGCGCTTACCGCTCGCTCTCTGCTCGGTGAGCTCTCCCTGGATGGAGAAGCATCAACGCAGGATGCGAAGCAGGTCGCCTGCAAGGGCTCGTTTGTTGTGAAAGGGTGCAAGCCGCATCTCTTTATGGTGACGGAAAATGGCAAAAGCATGCTGAACGCTTCGGGCAGTTTTGAGGGGAGAGGAGGGGGCAACGAGGTCAGCCATTTGCTCCTTGAGATGAAGCTGGCGGAGTCGTTCTGGCAGAATCAGCCGGTGAAAGAGGGTTCCGTTACGGTGAAGTACGACGACCGGTTGCTCAATACCTCTCTTTTTCTGCAAAATAACCTGACAAGCGTCTCTCTTGATGGTGAGATCGACTGGAAAGAGCGTGTGGCGCGCTACCGTGCTTCGGGTAAAACTGCCGCTTTTGATATTTCAAAAGTTCTTGGTTCAAAAGAGGTTACCACCGACTTGAACGGTGTATTTGCCGTGCAGGGTTCGGGATTTGATACTCGAATGCTCAATCTTGCGGCCTCTCTCCAGTTTTCGCCCTCTGCCATTAACGGATTCCAGTTGAAGGAGCGCTCAAAAGTTGCCGTTGAGGTTGTTCAGAGCGCCACCGCTTCACGGGCAAGCATCAGGAGCGATTTTCTTGATCTGATGGCTGAGGGGAATTATACCTTTGAGGAGTTGATCGCTCTCAGCCGGGTTACGGCTTCATCGGTTGGGCGGGAGGTAACAGCACAGAACATCTGGCATAGTGCACCTCTCCCTGCCTCTGTCACTGCTGCGGACGTGCTCAAGAGGCCGTTTACGCTCAATTACCGTATTGCGGCAAAAGATATCTCTCCATTGGTGCTTTTTTTCCCTCTCCAGGGAATCTCCGTGCAGGGCAGCGCTGAGGGAAGTGCCGTTTACCGTAATGGGCAGTGTGCTGTCGGTGCATCAATAAACCTCTCGAAGCTGAGCTCCCGTCAGGATTTTTTGGTTAATAATCTCTCCATGAAGGGTGATGTGGTGTGCAGCAGCAGTGGTGTTCCCAGGGCTTCGGTAACCGGACGGGCTTCATCGGTCACCGTTGCTGGAAAAGAGGTGGGCGAAACCATGTTTTCGGGCAGCTATACGCCGTCACATCTTGAGGGTACCGTCAACCTTGCGGTCGCTGATCCTGCGGAGAAGCTGTCGACAACATTTACGGCCATAAGGAGTGAGGCTGGCTATGATCTCCTCTTTGAGCACCTTTCGATAACCGACTCCTCAGGATTCTGGCAGGCAGAGAAGAATTCGCGTCTCATGTTGGGAAGAAACAGCGCAAGGTTTAACCGTTTTACCATTGCAAAGGGTGTGCAGCAGGCCGTGCTGAATGGCGAGCTCGGCAACACCCAACCGGGAACGTTTCAATGTACCTTGTCCAATATTGAACTGAACGAGCTGAAGCGGTTTTCACTCAATCCCTCGCTCGACAAGCTTGCAGGAACCATCAATGGCTCTCTGACGGTAAGCGGAAATCCTGAATCCAAAACAAGCTCGATCACCGTCAGCGGAAAAAATATCCGTTATGACGAGATCGTCATCGGTACACTGCAAGCCAATGCCCTTCATAACGGCAGTCAGCTTCGTTTTGAGCTGCACAGCAGCCCTCCCGCCTCCGAGAAGGGCACGAAAAACGCTCCACCGTCGATGAACACCATCAATGGCAGCGGAACGTTTCCTCTTGCAATCAGTTATTATCCTCTCAATTTCCGGATGGTGGAGCAAGAGCGTGTCGGTGCGACCTTCCGTTCTGATAACCTTTCTGCGCAGTTTCTGCAATACCTGCTCCCCTTCTTTGAATCGGCTGAAGGCATTATTCCCACGACGCTTACCATCGAGGGCAGAACGCCGAATCCGGATATTTACCTGACCTCTCATTTGCGCAATACCTCTATCAGAATAGAGCCAACGCAGGTCTCCTACCGCCTCAATGGCGATCTTTCGGTCACCCCGAAGGCGATTGAACTGCACGATATCACGGTGAGCGACAACAGCAATGGAGAGGGCGTGATCAGTGGAGTGGTGAGGCTTGAAAAGCTGAAACCTACGGGGCTGGATCTCTCGGGCAAGTTCAACAAGCTCCTCTTGTTCAACAAAAAAGACAAGGAGGATGAGACCTCATTTGGGAGCATCACCGGCTCAACCCATACGATTCTGCTTCATGGCACGCTCTCTGAACCGGTTATTGAGGGTGATCTGAGGATTGACTCGGCCGATTTTTCGCTCTATCGGTTGGGTGCCAATGAGAGCACAAAGTATATCGGTGTTGATAAATTTGTTGAATTTATTCCTCGTTATCCATCACAAAGCATTCCGGAGAGCGAAAAGAGAAGGGTGGCAGCAAAACCGGTTGAGTTTTATCACTCACTGATTGATATTCTGCAAATCAAAAACCTGAAGCTCAGCAGTATTGAACCGTTCAAGTTGACTGTTATTTTTGATCGCCTCAGAGGGGAACAGCTTGAGTCGTCAAGCAACAACCTCTCGTTGATTGTCAATAAATACAACCAGAAATATCAGCTCTTCGGGTCGGTCAACGTCATTGGCGGCAAGTACAAATTTTCAAACTCCAACTTTGATTTGCAGGATGGCGGAAAAATAAGCTGGAACAGTGTTGATATCCGAAGCGGTGTTATGGATAATCTCTACGGGAGTAAAGTTATCAACGCTTCATCGAGGCAGAACGGGGAGCGTGATAATGTGAAGCTGCTGCTTGCCATTACCGGTACCCTTAATACGCCCCAGGTCGCGATGGGCTATTACCTGAATGATCAGACGCAACCGTTTTCATCAGTCAATATGATTGGCGGGCAGTCGAGCCAGATCGACTCGAACGCAGAGCTGAACGTCATCTCCCTGCTGCTTTACAAACAGTGGTATATCCGGCCGGGAAGCAATGGCGCAAACAGTGCTCTTGCCGTTTCAAGTGTAGGGCTTTCGGCCGGTACCGGTATTCTTTCATCGAGGATTTCAAGGCTCGTTCAGAATCTCGGCGGACTTGAAAGTTTCAATGTTAATGTCGGCATGGATAAACGGGGCGCTCTGAGCGGTCTCGATTTGTACTTTGCGCTCAATGTTCCTGGTACTGGCGGAAAAGTCCGCTTTATCGGTACAGGAAGTTCTCCCGGCAGCGGAGAATCAACCACAGCGAATTATTACGGCACCGCACAAAAAATCGAGTACCGGGTTACTCCAAAAGTCTATCTTGAAGCTTCGCGTTCTTATGGACAGAACGGAAGTGTAACGTCGAGCACCAATCTGCAAAAACCTGCTGATACCTGGGGTGTCAGCCTTTCCTACAAAGAGCGCTTCCAGACCTGGGATACGTTCTGGAAACACCTTTTCCCGTCGTCCGACAAGAGGAGATAAATCCTTGAGGTTTTTGTAAATTGCCTGCGGAACCATTCTGTAATAAAACCCCGGGGGCAAACGTCTTGAGAGGAAAAAAGATCATTATCGGCATTTGCGGCGGCATTGCGGCCTATAAAATACCACAACTCGTGAGACTTTTAAAAAAAAGAGGTGCCCTTGTCAGGGTGGCGCTTACGGATGCAGGTGCCCGTTTTGTGAGTGAGCTTGCGCTTGCCACCGTTTCTGAAGAGCCGGTCTACCGCAAAATTTTTCCTCCGGTTGAGAGTGAGGGAGTGGATTATACCCGACATATCTCTCTTGGTGAGTGGGCCGATGCCCTGGTGATTGCTCCGGCTACCGCAAATACTCTTGCCCGGCTCAGTGCAGGCCTTTGCGACGATATGCTTGCCGCCATTTTTCTTACCTTGCGCCCCTCCAAACCGGTGCTGATTTTTCCGGCCATGGATGGCCAGATGTTTCTGTCGGCCTCGGTACAGAGAAATATTGCAGCGCTTGTCGCCCAGGGGTGCTCGGTCATCAATCCTGAAAGCGGGGAGCTTGCGTCAGGGCAGTGCGGAGTTGGCCGTATGCCTGAGCCCGAGGCTATCCTGCTCGCTCTTGAAGAGGCACTGCATGAGGCTATGGGGTGCTCTCCACTTTACCGCAAAAGGGTTGTGGTTACAGCAGGACCGACACGGGAAAAAATTGATGGCGTCCGTTTTATTTCGAACTACTCTTCGGGCAAAATGGGTTTTGCTATTGCACGCGCTGCGGCTAAACGGGGTGCCTTGGTCACGCTTGTTACGGGACCGGTTCACCTCCCGACACCTCCTGGTGTGGAGCGCATGGATGTTGAAAGTACGGCGGAAATGAACGCTGCGGCCGAAGGGTTTTTCAAGAGCTGCGACCTTTTTATCGGGGCGGCTGCGGTCTCTGATTATCGGCCTGCAACACCTTATGAGGGGAAAATGAAAAAGGATGATGAGCAAATTGTGCTTACCCTTGTAAAAAATCCTGATATTCTTGCCGGATTTGGCCGACAGAAAAGCCCTTCTCAGCTTGCTGTGGGATTTGCTCTTGAGACCCGGAGCGGCCTGGAGAGTGCCCGTAAAAAACTGGCGGACAAAAACCTTGACCTTATTGCGTTCAATTTTTTTGACCGTAAAACCTCCGGTTTTGATGTCGATACCAATATTCTTACCCTGATAGGGAGCGATGGAGTAATAACGGAGCTCCCGCAACTGACCAAAGACGACGCAGCCGGAAAGCTGCTTGATGCTGTGGAGCAGCTTTGCCTGAACAGAGCGGTTAACCCCTGAAAAAAAAGGATTGTTTCATGCAAGCTATGACGACAGATGAAGAGCGCACGTCATCATCGAGGGAGCTGACGCTGCTGTTCGAAACGGCAAGGGGGTGTCGGCAGTGCCAGCTTGCCGAAACCAGGAAAAACTTTGTTTTTGGTGAAGGTAATGTCTGCGCAGATCTTGTCGTTATCGGAGAGGCTCCGGGTGCAGAAGAGGATGCTTCCGGTCGGCCGTTTGTGGGGCGTTCAGGCCAGCTCCTCGATAAAATTCTGCAAGCTGCAGGATTCTCCCGCCAGGAGGTTTATATTTGCAATATACTGAAATGCCGACCTCCCGGAAACCGAAACCCGCTTCAGGGTGAGATCGAAAGCTGCATGCCCTGGCTTCTGGGGCAGTTGCAGATCGTCAAGCCCAAAGTTATCCTGATTCTCGGGAAAGTTGCGGCAAATACCATTTTCGACAATAAACTCTCTCTTGGAGCGATGAGGGGAAAAGTGACACGATGGAAAGAATTTGATTGTTTTATTACCTATCATCCAGCGGCACTGCTGCGTAACCCCGAATGGAAAAAAGGGTGCTGGGAGGATATTCAACTGATGATGGGCCATTACGAAAAACTTTGCGGCAAGAACCGCGCAGCGGAACATGAGCATTAAACGATGATTAAAAAAGCACCACTGGCCATAGATTTTAACAAGGATATTGATTTCAGCAAGGAGAGCCGGGTACCTCCCTACTCAACGGAGATTGAGCAGGAGGTTCTTGCCTGTATTCTGCTTGAAGATGAGCCTATTGAACAGGTCATACAAATTTTCGGCGATAATGGCGAGGAGGTCTTTTATGAGAGGCGCCATCAGATCATTTTCAGGGCGATGATGCAGCTCTACCATAAACGGCAGGCGATCGATATTATCACCGTCAGCGAGGAGTTGCTGAAAATGGAGGAGCTTGAGCCTGTCGGTGGTCGGCACTACCTGGCCGAACTTTCGGGCAAGGTTATCAGTGCAGCCAATATTGAGTATTATGCGCGTCTGGCAAAGGAGAAGTATCTTTACCGGCGAATGATCTCCATTTCGGCCAAAATTTCGGGTGCGGCCTACAGCTCATCGATGGATATTTTTGATCTTGTCGAACATGCTTCGCAGCAGTTTTTCAATATCTCGCAGGCTGGTATCAAAAAGAAGGCGTCGCTCATCAAGGAGCTGGTCAAAAACGGTATACGGATGCTTGAGAGCCTGAGGGCTTCACAATCGTCCATTACCGGTGTCGGATCGGGCTTTTCTGAACTTGATCAGATGACTGCAGGATTTCAGCCTTCCGACATGATTATTATTGCGGCAAGGCCTTCAGCGGGTAAAACGGCATTTGCCCTTGCTGTTGCCCGTAATGCTTCCGTCGATTTCGATACCCCGGTCCTTTTTTTCAGCCTTGAGATGGCGGAGGTGCAGTTGGCCATCAGGCTTATGTGCGCTGAAGCCTACGTTGAATCACAACTTGTGAGAACTGGCCGGATAACGCCTGAGATGATGGGCCGGATCATCAACAGCATGGACAAACTCAATGAGGCCAAGCTTTTTATTGATGATACGGCCGGTATCTCCATTATGGAGCTTGCGGCCAAAACCCGCCGGATGAAGCAGGAGCACAATATCGGTATGGTTGTGGTCGATTACCTGCAGTTGGTGACTCCGGTCAGGGATGGCAGAACAAATCGTGAACAGGAGATTGCGCAGATATCACGGTCGCTGAAGGCTCTTGCCAAGGAACTGAATATTCCCATTATCGCCCTTGCGCAGCTTAACCGCTCTGTTGAGCAGCGATCAGGCGACCGCAGACCCCAGCTCAGCGATTTGAGAGAGTCGGGCTCGATTGAACAGGATGCCGATGTTGTGATGTTTCTTTCGAGGCCTGAGATGTATGGCAAACAAACCTTCGAAGATGGCTCATCAACGAAAGATGTTGTTGAAATAGTCATCGGCAAGCAGCGAAATGGCCCGATCGGGGATATACGGTTGCTCTTCCTGAAAAATTATGGACGCTTTCAGTCAACAGCCAACAGCTATGTTACGGGTGGAGATGAAGGAGGAAATTCCGGAAATCAGGATCATTATCTGCCCGCATCACCGGAGCCGGGAAAATCAACTATTGCCCAGTTTATCACTCATGACGAAGCACCCTTTTAAAGCCACATTATGCCAGAATTAAACGAATCACTGAACACCGGCAGCGAAACAACAAAAAAAGAGCCCTCCCTCAAGGGTAGTGAGGCCGTTTATTCAGGAATCGGAGCATCGAAAGGAATTACTGTCGGAGAGTGCTACAGTTTCGTCAAAGAGGAGTGTCATCATGAAATCAGTGAGCTGAACGAGAATAATATCAGTGAAGAGATTGAACGCTTTCTTTTCGCCTTGCAGCGATCGGAAAATGAGCTGAAGAAAATTGAGCAGGTCACCATGAGAAAACTGGGGAAGGGGTACTCCAATCTCTTTGAGGCACAGATCATGATGCTGCATGACCCGGTACTGATTAATGCCATTGCCGGACGGATACAATCGGAACACAGGCCGGCGCACCTTGTTATTGAGGAGGAGTTCGACCACTATCTTGAACATTTCAGGAATTCGTCCGACCTGATTTTCCAGGAGCGGGCTGATGATCTGCACGATATCAAGAACCGGATTATCAGAAACCTTCATGTGCGCAAACTGCACTCCTGGATTCCTGAAGGAGTGATTGTCGCCTCCGACAACCTCTCTCCGGCCGATGTCATTCTTTTAAGCCGCAACAATGTCAAGGGATTTGTCACCGATTCAGGGGGAAAAACCTCGCATGTTTCCCTGATATGCCGTTCACTCAATATTCCGATCGTCGTCGGCCTTGGCAATATTTCACAGAGGGTATCGACCGGTATGCAGATGATTATTGACGGCACTACCGGAACCGTCATTACAAGCCCTGAAGAGAAGACTCTTGCGCTCTACCTTGAAAAACAGAAGGAGGCAAAACTGAATGACGATGACCGTTCACTGACGGCTGCGCTTCCTGCATCGACAAAGTGCGGTGTCAGGATCACCTTTTATGCAAATATTGACTTCAAGGAGGAGTTGCAGGCTCTGGTCGCTTCCGGTGCAGAGGGAGTGGGGCTGTTCAGGAGCGAAAATCTCTTTACTGAAGTGACAAAAGTGCCCGGCGAGTCGGAGCAGTATACCTGTTACCGGGAGATGGCTGAAACAATATCGCCGATGCCTCTCGATATACGCCTCTTTGATATTGGTGGTGACAAGCTGATCTACTCTCCCGTCAAGGAACCCAATCCAAACCTTGGGTGGAGGGGTATCAGGATCTTGATTGATCTGCCGGAAATTCTTGATGCCCAGCTCAGAGCTGCCATACGGGCAAATGTTCATGGCAATATTGACATCCTGATTCCCATGATCATTTCGGTCGATGAGATCCGCCTGGTCAGGGCAATGATTGACAAGCACTATGAGGAGCTGGCTGCCGAGGCTGGTTCGCAGGTTGAAAAACCGGGAGTCGGAGCCATGGTAGAGGTGCCTGCGGCGGTCGAACTCATTGATGAGATCACCAGGTGTGTTGATTTTATCAGCATCGGTACCAATGATCTTACGCAGTACTCGCTTGCTGTAGACCGCAACAACGCTATGGTGCAGGATCTTTTTGATAAATTTCATCCGGCAATAATCCGCCAACTGCACCGGGTGATAACAGCCGCCAATAAAAACCGGTGCAAGGCGATGATCTGCGGCGATATGGGTTCCGATCCTCTTGCACTGCCGTTTCTGCTGGGGTGCGGACTGAGGATGTTCAGTGTTGTCGTCTCGGATATCGCGAAACTCAAGTCGCTGGTATCGCGCTACTCAATCGCTGAAACCGAAGCGCTTGCACAGGAGTGCATTTCGCTCGGTACCTCAACGGCCGTCAAGGCCTGCCTGGAAGCGTTCCAGGCAGCACATTGATCTTCGCGGGAGGATTTTTTCAGGGCCGAAAGTCCTCAATCTTGGAGTTTTTGCGTACAGCATCAAGGTATTCGCCAATGAAGAGTTGCTGCTGCTGCTGTGCTGCCCGGATCAGTTGCGGGGCCGCCTTTGTTTTTTCGGCCTGCAAGTCAAACCCTGCGGGAAGAATTTTTTTCGCCAAAAGCACCAGAGCGTAGCCGTCGTTGGTTTTTACCGGAGCAGAAAGTTTTGCAGGAGCAAGACCAGAGATGGCTTCCACAAGAGGCTGGTCAACGCCGTAGCCGGGAATAAGGCCGTCACTCCACCGGATACTGTCGGCAACCACAACCTTGAGCCCCGCATTGGATGCCGCGATCTGTTCAAGGGTCACTCCGGGCCTCTTTGCCATGGTTGCGAGTTTTTTCTCCACAGCCGCGCCTTTTTTCTCCTGCACCAGTTCAGCTCGGATCCGGGCTTTCAGCTCCTGGTCAAGAGGACGGTACCCGCTGTCATTCTTGCCGGTCAGACGCATCACAAAAAAGCCTTTTTCGGTTTCAAGAACATCCGACAGGTCACCCTCTGCCGCCTTGAATGCAAATGCCGCCACCTTCTCACTGTAGCCAATCAGCGGTATCGGCATACGTTTGACAAACTCTCCGGTAGGGATAATCGGCAGCTTAGAGGCGGCAGCGCTTTTGTTGAAACCACTCTCTTTGGCGCTTATCTGAAATGCCATGGCAAGTCGCCGTCCGCTGTCAACCGTTTCCGTAGAAGGTCTGATGTTCCGGACAATCTCGGAGCCTACTACCGCACGATTGTCGGAGCCGGTCACTTTGATAATGTGAAGGCCAAACCGGGTCTGAATTGGCCCGACAATCGATCCCGGACGTGCAGTGAAAACCGCTGCGGCAAATTCAGGCACCACGCGCTCTTTGGTGAACCAGCCGATATCGCCGCCATTTGCGGCACTGCCGGAATCAGCGGAATATTTTTTTGCAAGCAGTTCAAACGGCACGCCTGCCTGAAGCTGTTTGAAAATATACACGGCGAGTTCACGCACTCTCTGGACATCTTCCCTGCTTGCAGGATTGACACGCAAGAGAATATGCGATACTCTGGCTACAGGCCCGGCGGAGGCACTCACCTGCTTGATTTTGATGAGACGGTATTCACCCTGATCGGCTATCGGACCGACTATTTTGCCTGGTGTTACATTCGATGGTGCGAAAAAAGCATCACCTGCGGCCACAGAAAAATCGGCACGCGTGTAGGCTTTGTTGATCGCGGTCGGACGATCGCTCTGTACTTTAACAAACTCGCTGTCACTCGCCGTCGTTGAAAACTCTGCACGCATCGCTTCAAGTTCGGTTCGGGCACCAAGACTGTCTTTTGATGAGGGAATCAGGGGAAAGAAAACAAAATCAGCTTTTCTTGACGGCTTGTCCTGTTTAAGGAGCTCTTTATGCTCATCATAATAGGTTTTGATCTCCTCTTCCTTTACCGGAAAGTTGCTGTCAGTGCCGGCAAAACTTAAGGGAAAGGGAATAAACGAGGCGGAAAAACGGGTGAACACCCTCGAAACCAGATCGCCAAGATCCCGGTCTGTTACATGATTGAGGGTCAACAATGCCCTGAGCAGTTTGCTCTCCTTGAGTTCGAGGCGAACATACTTTTCAAGCTGCAACCATACCTCTTTTTCGCGAGGATCACGACGAAGGTTCTCCAGTTTGGTGCGGTCTATGGCTCCGGTTGCCGGATTTGTAAAATATTGCTGAATCACCCTTGGCGGAGTCTGACTGTTGAGTGCCTCAACCACCTCCTGATCCTGGAGGGTAATACCGAATTTCTCAAACTGCTGATCGAGCATGCTCTGCTTGACCAGGGTAGCCCACGCCTGATCCTGAATCCCGAGTTCAACTTCCGGCGTCACTTCGGCTCCCGGACTCCTCCTTCGGAAATCTTCAGTCATCGCCTTGCACATCTCATCATACTGGCTTGAAGAGATAACCTTTCCGTTGACCTTACCCACCTGATTCTCTTTTTTACCGCTGGATCCGGTAAACTGCATCCCCCATTCAAAGACGATCAGCGCAAGAAACGCTGCAAGGAGCGTGTAGAGTATAATATGCGTCTTATCTCGCAAGCTGGACATTACAGCCATAAATCATCCCTTCATTATGTTGTTAAAAAACCGTTTCATCCCAACCTTCCCTGCCGACCAGCGGCACAAAGGTAAAATGTTCAAAAAGCTCTCGTTTGAAATCCTTTCCTTCTCTCTGGATAACCGTCATCTGCTGTGCAGAACTCCCGCCAATGGGAATAACCATAGCGCCATTTTCAGCAAGCTGCCGTAACAGTGACTCCGGCTCCCTCGGAGCTCCTGCCGTAACCAAAATCCCGTCAAAAGGGGCATCATCCATCCATCCAAGCGTTCCGTCTCCAAAACGGCAGGCTACACCAAAACCAAGCCTCGTCAATAGTTTTTTGGCTTTCTCATGCAATGCAAAAATCCGTTCCACACTAAAAACCGAATAGCCGAGTGCAGCAAGAATTGCCGCCTGATAGCCTGATCCTGTACCGATTTCGAGCACCTTTCCCGAAGAGCAACGCTCAACGAGCAGGGTTGTCATAAGAGCAACGGTATAGGGCTGGGAGATGGTCTGGCCGAACCCTATGGGATAAGCTCCGTCGTTATAGGCACAATCCATGGCTTCACCCTCAAAAAAGAGGTGGCGCGGAACCTCAAGAAAAGCATCAAGCACCCGACGGTTGGTGATACCATAACGTTCCAGCGTTTCAACCATCTCCCTGCGCCGGAGAGTGTTAATTTTTTCTGCCTCTTCCATGACACCAAAAGAAAACCCTTTGAGCCCCTCTTGCCATTCAGCCCTGCGGGCTCTCTTTGCCCGCCCGGGGAATGGCTAATATTGCATCAAAAACAACAAAAAACAATCTCCTGCTGGCAGTTTACCATTTTTGGCAATAAATACCACGCAAGCTCCCCTTTCCTCCTGATCCATCGTTCAAGCTTCCCCGGCTGCAGTCGGCCATGGAGATCCCTTCTGGAACTGCTCCGGCAACCTCTGAGTGGTATCGAGTATGGCGAGAAAGAGGTTCCTGTTACCAATGACCATTATTCCAAATCAGTATACGCTCCAAAATCTGCCCTGTGACCAATTCCATTCATGAAATGATCAAAAAACAACCAATATCTTGGGGGATTGTAGAGATGCTCAGGGGATGAATTTTCTTCAAATTTATTTTGAGCCAAATCTCTGCGAACAAAAAAAGCATTGGATCCCGTTATATTTGTGGCAACAAGCACATAACCTTTACTTACGGCAACATCATTGATTGCAACCAGGCTTGATCCCATGTAGTCACCACCACGCCATATATTTGTCGGATTGTAAACAGGTTTTTTTGACAACGGGGGCGGGAATTTTGCATTGTATTCAATACAAATTACTTTCGGTGAAATTTCCAGCGACTCCAGCAAATAGATATCGTTACCGTCAATATCTATGGAGAGGAAATCCAGATTATCGCTCTCTATACCCAGTGGCTGCAAAGTCTGTTTCAATGCGTCATTAATATTCTCTTTCGTAACAAAACCTATTCCCAATACAAGGCGTCTCTGTTTTGCCTGGAAAAGAGAGGCAAATTTATTTTCTATCAGACTCTTTTGGCGCTCATTTCCCTCAATCCAGCCACCACGCCACCCATTATGAATCAAGTAGAGCGTGTTACACTCCAGACCGTTCTCAACACCTATTTCACAAAAAGATCCATTGACCATTCCAAGACGCCGAAATATCTCGCATAATATTCCATCTTCATCGTTTTGACTGTAAACCTTGAAGCCATATTGTTCAAGGCGATTTGGCCGGCTTCGCAATGGTTCCAGAATTCTCTCAATCTCAGTACGAGCCAGATATCCGGAATTTCGTTTCAACTGAAAAACCAGGTTAGCTGTTGCATTTTGAAGTTCTTTTTCAAGAGTTGGTTCCATATTTGTTTTTTATTTTAGCATTGCGATATACAGCTTCAGATGTCCAGTGCGATCAGTACAATTCATGCCGTCAGGATATTTTTGCTCAATCGAGATTATTTCAAGACTTCTGCTCCCGTCCAAGAAGTGCCTGGACGAACTCGGCACGGTCGAAAAGCTGAAGGTCGTCAATTTTCTCTCCGACACCGATATATTTGACCGGCAGCTTCAGTTCACGTGAAATGGAGAGCACAATACCGCCTTTGGAGGTACCGTCAAGTTTGGTAACCACCAGACCGGTAACGTGGACAAACTTCGTAAATTCCCTTGCCTGTTGCACGGCATTCTGCCCGGTGGTGCCGTCAAGAACCAGCAACACCTCATGCGGTGCTTCGGGAATCCTCTTTTTTGCCACACGCATGATTTTGGCCAGCTCTTCCATCAGGTGGCTTTTGTTATGCAACCGCCCTGCGGTATCAACGAGCACAACGTCAGCATTTCTTGATACCGCCGCACTGACGGCATCGTAGACCACCGAAGCAGGATCGGAGCCCTGTGCCTGACCGATCATGGGAACGCCTGCCCTGTCTGCCCATATCTGGAGCTGTTCATACGCTGCTGCCCTGAAGGTATCTGCCGCCGCTATAATCACTTTTTTGCCCGCTTTATCGTAATTATGGGCCAGCTTGGCAACACTGGTGGTTTTGCCGGCACCATTTACCCCGACAATTAAGATGACGTAAGGTTTTGCCGGAAGAGGTGCATCAAAATCAAGCGGATGCTCCTCTCCGGTTACCTCAAGCATGAGCTGAATCTCCTCCATCAGCATTTTGTTCAGCTCATCTTCCGAGTGGTAGGTCTCACTTTTTGCCCGTTCGGTGATCGCATCAACAATCCCGAGCGTGGTCTCCACACCAACATCGGCGGCAACCAGAATGGTTTCGAGCTCTTCAAGGAACTCTTCGTCTATCTCCGTTTTCCCTTTTGTGATGATGGCAAGTTTTTCCCGAAGCGTGTCGCGGGTTTTTTCGAGCCCTTCCTTCAGCCTTGATATTTTGAATTTGTCAAAAAAACCCATAAAAAGCAGATATTGTCTTTCTGTTATTGAGAGTGAAACCCTTGCTGCGCAGCGGCGGGAATAGTGTGTGCCATGCCCCAACCCCAAGCGAAATTTAATTTACGTAAGTTCATACGCACCCCTTATTTCACTGGTACTTCAGAACTTTTTGTTACAAATCTGTTGCAAAACAATGGAAATTGATTCTCATCAAACATGGAAAACGTAACTGATCGACTAAAATTTAAATCAGTTTACAACGTATAGTAATATATCAATTTTGAATCACCCTTTAAGCATCCAATTAACTGCCCCCACCCTAAAGTTCCCCCTCAACCAACAAAAACTCAAACCACTCCACCACCGCCACGTAAAACTCTACCCCGACCTCGGAGCCTGCGAAAAATGGCAAACCATAGCTGCCAGCCTGCCCAACGTCACCGTATCCACCATCCTCGAAAAACGAGCCAACTCAGTCGACCGAACCCAGTGCCTCCGACCTCGCCGACCACTTCTTCGACGTACACTATCCGCCATTTTGAACAAAAAAACCGGTAATTCTTTTGCAGAACCTTTCTTTTTGTCCTGTTTCAGTAATATCTTGACAAGGATACAAACTGGAGCTTCTTGTCCGACTTGTTGAAGGGTGAAGCAGAGTTTCAGCCATCAGATATCTGCGTTATTACACAGAAAAGAGATGTCAGCTTTTTCAGAATTCGGCGGATCGGTCTTGAAAATGTTAGGGCTGAAAAGAATAAAACAATCGAACTGAAGGAACACGATGATACTCACAATAGTCATTGGAGTGGCACTTCTAATAATAATTGGCATCGGCACGGGATGCCTTAGCTATCAAATAGGTTGCGCGGGTTGGTGGGGTCCGTATCTTCAAAATTTATCCGCCGAACTGATCGGAATTGCATTGGGTATATTGAGTGCCTTTTTCATAGCGAAGATATTGGCCGGACAAGCACTGAAATCAGTGGCTCCAAGTATACTGAAACTAATAAAGACTCTTCGGGAGAAGGGCAAGATTGATGGTGAAATCGCTCGCGCATTGGTCGTCACCGCAGTGACGATCTTGAGAGAAGCAAACGTTATCGACATGCGTACAAAATTGAGTGAAACTTCTAAAGAAACTATTTGCCCCGTATGTGGTCTAGACGTGAAAGCGGGGCCATGCATGCATTGTCATCTTCCAGAAGCGCTATGGGATTTCAGTTCAGGTCGCCCTAACAATACGAAGCATATTGATTCGGCATCCAATGGATAAAGTTATGTACAAGTGTCAGTGCTGGCCGCGCCGGTGTTTGCTACTTTAGGTGTATATCAGCAAGCACAGCACAATTTTTTGCAAAATATATTTGATGACAGTCGGGCCTATACGACTGGATGGGCTCTGTAAAGATGATTTTGTCAGGGGTATCTGTAAGTTATTCAAAAACAAGTCATTAATGATAGTGTTTAATGAAGATTTTAGCTCTTATGAATTTTACAGATAATTATACACTGGTGTCCGGTTGTTGAAAAAATTAACACTGTTTATCGCCTAATAATAAAACAAGTTATGATACGTTTTTGGTCGTCACCGACTTGAAAAAAACTTGTTATTTTTATCATTCCATAATTTTTAGAAAAGGGATGATAAATGTATACAGGAAAAACCATTTTTGCTCAACTCCAGGAACATTTGCCTATTCATCAATTTAGAGTTTGTG
Source organism: uncultured Chlorobiaceae bacterium (assembly GCA_903882665.1). Classification (GTDB taxonomy): domain Bacteria; phylum Bacteroidota; class Chlorobiia; order Chlorobiales; family Chlorobiaceae; genus Chlorobium. The sequence continues at coordinate 244,969 of CAIRXW010000023.1, forward strand.
TCAAACGTTACGGAGGTAATCATAAGGTACAATCGTTTACCTGCCTGGATCAATATCTCTGTTTATTTTTTGCTCAATTAACCTATCGAGAAAGTCTTCGAGATATTACAACCTGTTTACTTGGTATGCAAAACAAACTCTATCATATGGGCATACGAGGTACAATAGCTCGAAGTACATTAGCAGATGCAAATGAAAAACGAGATTGGAGAATTTACCAGGATTTTGCTCAAATCCTAATTCATCATGCAAGAGAACTATATTGTAAAGATTCATTCGGAGTGACACTTGAAGAAACTGTTTATGCTTTAGATTCGACAACGATTGATTTGTGTCTTTCCTTGTTTCCTTGGGCAAAGTTTCGGACACACAAAGGAGCTGTTAAAATGCACACATTATTAGACTTACGAGGCAGTATTCCTTCTTTTATAGCTATTACTGATGGTAAGGTTCACGATGTAAATATTCTCGATATGCTAATTATTGAACCGGGTTCTTTCTACATTATGGATCGTGGTTATATTGACTTTGAGCGATTATTTCATATTAATCAATCTCAAGGATTCTTTGTCACAAGAGGTAAATCAAATTTATGTTTTAGACGACAGTACTCTCACCCCATCGATGAATCTACCAATGTTCGATGTGACCAAACCATAAAGCTTACAAGTGTTAAATCAGCAAAAGAATATCCGGATAAGATGAGAAGAATCAAGTATGCTGATCCCGAAACTGGTAAACTGTATGTGTTTTTAACAAATAATTTTACTCTTCCTGCTCAGGCCATTGCACAACTTTATAAAAGCAGGTGGAAGATTGAGCTTTTCTTTAAATGGATTAAACAACATTTGCGAATCAAGGCATTTTATGGTACTTCAGAAAACGCTGTTAAAACACAAATTTGGACAGCAATCTCAGTATATGTGCTTATTGCATTAATAAAAAAACGCATGAATTTAGATATATCTCTCTACACGTTTCTACAAATTTTGAGTGTCAGTGTTTTTGAGAAAGTCGATATAAATCAATTAGTTACAAATTCTGCTGGCACGATTGAGAATACCTATACCTCTAACCAGTTAGATTTATTCAACTTATAGCCGGACAGTAGTGGAGATCTATATCAAAATCACTATGGGTGCTCCCGGCACAAGTGTCATCTGTATTTCATTTCATATTGCTGAACATAAAATCTCGTATCCATTTAAAAGTTAAAACGATGAGAAGCCCGATAACAGGCAGGGAAATGACCCTGAAACGGGAACAGCGGATCATGGGATTCCGTAAAAATAACTATCCGGTTCAATACCACTATTACTACTGCAACGATAGTAAGCAGCAGTTCACCAGCACTGAGCTTGATGAGATTAACCTGATTCAGGTGTACAATCAGTACCGGGATGAGCATAACCTCCCTTTTCCGGAAGAGATAAGCGCAATAAGGGCGTCCTACGAATTGTCAGCAGCCAAAATTGCGGAAATACTCGGGTTAGGAACAAACACCTACCGAAACTATGAGCAGGGTGAGGTTCCCAGTGAATCGAATGCCCGACTGATACAGGTTGCTCAAGAGCCGGAGGAGTTTAAGAAAATTGTACACCTGAGTGGCGCTTTGCAGGGAAAACAACAGGAAAAACTGACTGCGAGGATTGAACACCTGATAGAAAGTCGTAAAAAAACAAGTTGTGTTGATCTTGAAGAGTATTTTCTTGGTTCAAAACTGCCCGATGAATATTCCGGTTACAGAAGACCCTGCCTCGGAAAACTCTGCGAAATGGTTCTCTTTTTTGCGGAACAACTTAAACCATGGAAGACCAAGCTGAACAAACTGCTCTTCTATGCTGATTTCCTGCACTTTAAAACAACCGGATATTCGATCAGTGGCACCCGTTATTGTGCAATTTCCATGGGCCCGGTACCGGATAATTTTAACAGCATATTTGAGTGGATTGAAAAACAGGGTGATGTCACTGTTGAAGAAAAGGAATTTCACAATGGCGGAACAGGTGAACAATTTTTTCCTGGAAATGGTCGTACATTCAATGCCAAAATGTTTTCAGCGGAAGAGCTGCATACGTTAACAATAGTAGCCGAAACTTTTTCCCGTATCAGTACCAGAGAAATTATCAGGATCAGCCATGAAGAAAAAGCATGGATTGAAAATGTTCACGCAAAGAGCCAGATGATCAGCTACCTCAAGTACGGGTTTGACTTGAAAGCCGTTTAAGCATTACGACGCCTGGTAGCTGCTATAGGCCTTGCGTACCCCACGGCTGGTAAAAATGAGTGTCACCGCCGCCAGAATTGTTACGAGACAGCCGAGGCGGATGGCAAACCCGGTGCCGAAGTGTTCGGAGAGATAGCCTATTTCAAGGTTGCCAATTGGCATGAAGCCCATGAAAATCATCATGTAGAGGCTCATCACCCTGCCACGGAAACGGTCGTCAACAGTGCTCTGGATGGTGGCGCTGATGGTTGATACGGCTGAAACAAGCCCGAATCCGCTGACAAAGAGAAAGGCAAGCGCCACAGGAAGTGCGGTAGTATAGGTAAAGCCGATAAGGGCGAGAGCGAAGAGGATTGTTCCGCCGGCAATAAAGACAAGGCGGTCAATCTTTCGGGAGTAGATGGAGACGAGCACGGTGCCAACAACCGAGCCGAGACCCGACACGCCGTAGAGGTAGCCCATGCCTGACGCATCCATGCCGAAGGTACGCTTGGCAATAACAGGCAGCATGGTAACGTAAGACCATGCAAAAATTGAGATGACCGCAATAAACAAGATACTTGTTCTGATCAGTGGATGATTCCAGGAATAGTGCAGCCCCTCCCTGATTGCCTGCAGGGGATTCTGTGTGTTTTTTGCGACCGGCTCTTTTTGCGTGTTCTTCATGGAGAGCAGGGAGAGGAGAACGGCAAAAAAACTGACCCCGTTGACCAGAAAGGCGCTGCCCGTACCGGTAGCCGATATCAAAAAACCGGCAATGGCGGGCCCGATAACCCGTGAAACGTTATAGATCGCTGAATTCATGGCAATGGCTGAGGGGAGATGTTCCCGCTCCACAATTTCGCTGAGAAAAGCCTGGAGTGCGGGCACGTTGAGGGCATTCACACAGCCAAGAAGAAATGAAAGCACAAGAATAATCCAGATAGTCACCGTACCAGTCACAGCAAAAATGCCAAGGATAAACGCAAGCAGCATGGCCGCAGACTGCGTCCAGAGCAGAATGGTGCGCCTTGGATAACGGTCAACAACAACGCCTCCAAAGAGAGAGAGAAAGAGGGTTGGCAGTGTGGAGGCCGCAGCGGCAAGCCCCACGTCAAAGGCTGAACCGGTTATTTCGAGCACCAGCCACCCCTGCGCCACCATCTGTATCCAGGTGCCAACCATAGAGATCACCTGCCCCGGAAAATAGCGCCGGAAATTCTGACTCTCAAAGGCGGGAAACGCTGAAAGCAGTTGGCCGGAAAGGCCTCGACGCCTTCGAGGCTCCGTCATTTCAGGATTGGTTGGGGTGGCCGGTTCAGCAGGTAAAATCATCGCATCAAAACATCTTCAGTTATACTCATTCTTCAGCGTTCAAAGGTATCAAAAGAAAGCGAAATCTCTTGCTGATTTAGCACCGATACCAGAGAAAACAGGTTACGGCTGAAAGCGAAGAGCCATCGGCTGATTGATCATAAGAGATGCAATTCTCTTCCTCTTTCAAAAGAAATAGCCGTACATTAACGCAGCCATTACCGATGACAATGGTGATGGTCATTGTGTTAATTTTTATCAACAACAATAAAAAAAGGAGTTTTTCCAATGAATGTTGTTAATCCGGAAGCTATCGGGTTGTTCGGGCTGATGATCACCGTCTGGGTGTTCGGACTTGAACAGTTGGGATTCGGGCTTGACAAAGAGACAGATCACGCAAAACTGGGACGCAATCTTGCCCATATCGCCCTCTGGTTCGGCGGTGTTGCTCAGCTTTTCACGGCTGCCTGCATGTATCTGTTCGACATGGGGTTGCCTGCTGACATCAGGATTTACCTCGGCACCATCTTTGCTACATACGGGCTTTTCTGGGTTATTGTCGCCATGCATTTCTACAACCCCGGCGACAAAAAAATCTATGCCCACATGTTTCTCGGCATTTTTTTCATCACGGCGGTTTTCAGCTACAAGGCCATTCTTCTTGGTAAAATCTGGCCTTTAGCCACGGTGCTGCTCCTCATCAACCTGCTGACCATCCTGCTGCCGTTTACGTGGTACAAACAGAACACTGTCATTACAAAGATCTGTGGCGCAACGAATGTTGCTATCGGCCTTTGCGCCATTCCACTGCTCTTCAAAGCCCTGGGCGTGTAACCCTTCTTGCCCATCTTGCCCGAAACAGCCATCAGTTTTACGGCTGTTTCGGGCCGCACCGATAACCACCCCACGTTTCAGCTCCATAAACTCTGCTCTGATTATCTTTTTACTCCTTACACGTCAATTGCTTATTTTGACGTTCGTTCTCGTATTTCAACGAGGCAAAAAAAACTGATCCGCTGAAAAAAAAGACATTGCCCGAACAGGTTAGCCAATGATTGCACTGCATATCTCCATATTTGACGGCTTCCCGTTCCTTTGGAGCGAGGGAAAGAAGATCGGTATGCTGAAAGAGTTGCGACTGGCAATGGATGGCATTCGCATGATTTCCCTGCGCAGCAACACCACAAAAGAGTTTTGTGTCTGGCTGCCCTGCAGGGAAGAAAAACCTGTTCCATCTTCTCCGCTTGTCGGCACAGGGCCCGAAATGATGGGCGAAGAGAGCCTCAAAGCGTTTCCGATTACTGCGCTTCGGCTGAATGCCACGTCTCTGCATGAGCTTTCCCTGCTCTCCGAAAAGGGCAACATTCCCGGAAGTGGCGTCATCTTCGGAAGCTCTCTCCTCTGGATACGGCAAGTTCGAAAAATTGCACTGAATATCATCAGAAGCCAGTCGCTGCTGCCTTCGATGGTCAGAAAAGATACATTCCAGGAGGCCCTGTGGCAGCCGTTCCCCGACAGCACGACATCCCTTGCGCTGGAAAAACTTGCGGAGACCATGCCTGCGGTATGCCGTTCGCTCAGCCGTACCAACACGCAACCACCGGAAGAGCCAAAACGGTTGGCGCTCCGGCGGCTTCTCTCTTTCATCGTCAATGTGCTGGTACGTCCTCTGGAGAAAGCGGGTACACCAAAAATCACCGAATTCGAGAGCGTCCATGATGCATGGCTTCATGCGCTGTCGAGCAGTGATGCACGGTTGAACTGGAAAAATGAGCAGGAGCTTGAACAGTTTGCCTGTCAACTCAACGCATGGCGCCGTCCAATTGAGATCCATGAACGCTCACCCTTCAGGTTCTGCTTTCAATTGACCGAGCCCGCGCTGAAAGGGAAAAAACAGGATCGCTGGCATGTCGGCTATCAACTGCAATTGAAAGCTGACCCAAGCCTGATTCTCAACGCCGGGGATCTCTGGAACCCCGAGAGCGCTGCATCACAGCACGCTTCTTCCTGCTCCTCCGATTATACCGAATTCATGCTCACGGCACTGGGGCAAGCCTCCGGCCGCAGTCACCCAAAGCCTGAAAAAGAAAAATCCGGGCGGTTTCGATCTTGCTACAGAGGGCGCATACCAATTTTTGCTGGAATATGCCGAGCTGCTGCGAAGCGCCGGATTTGTGGTCATGCTTCCCTCGTGGTGGAGCAGTCGCAGGGCGCTCAACCGTATCGGAATCAAAACGAAAGTGAAACTTCCTGCCATGAAGGGAAGCGGATCGGGTCTCACGCTGGAAAGCATGGTTGCCTGCGATTATGCCGCAGCAATCGGCAATGAAGAACTTGACTTACAGGAACTGAAAACGCTGGCCGAATTGAAAGCTCCACTGGTGAAAGTGCGCGGGCAGTGGACACAGATTGACCATAAGGCGCTTCTCAATGCCCTGCATTTTCTTGAAAAAAATCCAACGGGTGAGCTTTCTGCCAGAGAACTTCTCGGAACAGCGCTTGGAGCAGAGAAAAAGGAGGATGCTCACTTTATCAGGTCGGTTGAAATCGAAGGGTGGCTTCAGGAGCTGCTTGAAAAGCTCTCGAACCAGGGCCAGTTTGAACTGCTTCCACCACCAGGGCATTTTCAGGGAACGCTTCGCGCCTATCAGGAGCGGGGGTTTTCATGGCTCTCATTTCTCCGCAAGTGGGGGCTTGGCGCCTGCCTTGCGGACGACATGGGCCTTGGCAAAACCATCCAGACACTTGCACTGCTGCAACGCGAGCGTGAGCTGGGAGAAAAACGGGCGGTGCTCCTGATTTGCCCCACCTCGGTCGTCAACAACTGGCGAAAGGAGGCTGAACGCTTCACTCCGGATTTGGCCGTGCTGATACATCACGGTGGCGACCGGATGAAAACCGCAGATTTTCGCAAAGCAGCCAATGCGTCAGCTCTTGTTATTTCGAGTTACGGACTCTTGCAACGCGACCTCGAATTTCTGTCGAAGGTTCCCTGGGCGGGCATTATTCTGGATGAAGCGCAGAACATCAAAAATCCCGAGACAAAACAGTCGAAAGCCGCCAGAACCATCAAGGCCGATTACCGCATTGCCCTGACCGGTACGCCGGTTGAAAATCATGTCGGTGACCTCTGGGCGCTGATGGATTTTCTCAATCCCGGCTTTCTCGGCACCCAGCATTTTTTCAGGCAGAACTTCTATCTCCCGATACAGTGGTATGGCGACAGCGAGGCATCGACACGGCTGAAATCACTCACCGGGCCCTTTATTTTGCGCCGTATGAAGACAGACAAGACGATTATCTCCGATCTGCCCGACAAGATTGAAATGAAGGAGTATTGCACGCTGACCAAAGAGCAGGCCTCGCTCTACAAGGCTGTTGTTGATGAACTGCAGGAGAAAATCGAGGGCGCCGAAGGCATTGATCGGCGGGGTTTGGTGCTGGCGCTGCTGGTGAAACTCAAGCAAGTCTGCAACCACCCGGCACATTTTCTCGGCGACAATTCTGCCATTGAACATCGCTCAGGCAAAATAAAACGGCTGACAGAGCTGCTTTGCGACATCCGCGAAGCGGGCGAGAAAACATTGCTCTTTACCCAGTTTACCCAAATGGGCACAATGCTCCAGCACTATCTTCAGGATCTCTACGGCGAAGAGGTACTCTTTCTGCACGGTGGAGTAACAAAAAAAAGGCGGGATGAGATGGTGGAGAGCTTTCAGCAGGAGGGGAACAATGGGCCTGCAATCTTTATCCTCTCACTGAAAGCGGGAGGAACAGGCCTGAACCTGACAGGCGCCAACCACGTCGTTCACTTCGACCGGTGGTGGAACCCGGCGGTGGAGAATCAGGCGACCGATCGCGCCTTCCGTATCGGGCAGCACAAAAATGTGGAAGTCCATAAATTTATTACAACAGGCACCCTCGAAGAGCGCATTGATGAGATGATTGAGAAAAAAACAACGGTCGCCGGGCAGGTTCTCGGAACGGGAGAGCAGTGGCTGACCGAACTGTCGAACAATGATCTGCGCAACCTGATTATGCTCAGTCAGGACGCAATAGGAGAGTAACGGTTAATGGCATACTATTGGTATAAAAGGCCCACATTGTCAGCCCCAAAAGCAGTGACCGGTGGCATAAAGGCCCAGAACAAAAAGAGAGCATTTGGCCAAACCTGGTGGGGGAAACAGTGGATTACAACACTTGAGCACTTTAATATCGGCGAAAGGATTACTCGCGGAAAATCGTACGCCCGAAAGGGGCAGGTGACTGACCTTGTCATCACGGCCAAAAAGGGAGTCTTGGCAAAAGTGCAGGGTTCAAGAGTCCGCCCCTATAAGGTCTCCATCACTCTGACGCCCTACTCAAAAAGAGCGACTGAGTTTTTGACACAAAAGCTTACCTCTAAACACATCTACATCGCACAACTCCTCAGTGGAGAGATGCCTGAAAATCTTGACCGCGTATTCAAAACCGCAGGGTTCTCCCTCTTTCCCGAAAAATACAACGATTTGACCACCACCTGTTCGTGCCCTGACTACTCGAACCCCTGCAAACACATTGCCGCCGTCTTTTATCTGATGGCAGAGGCCTTTGACCAGGATCCTTTTCTCCTCTTCACCCTGCGCGGAATCGACAAGGAGGAGTTTCTCAAGAAAATCGGCTACAAACGCCAGGCCGCAGGAGGTGATGAACCCCAGGCACTTCCGGAACCACTCCCTTCCGACCATGGTACGTTCTGGGGATATAAACCCTTACCCGATCCGCTATTTACTCATACCTCACCTGTAGTACACGCCTCAATGGCAAAACGGCTTGGCGCAATTCCTTACTGGCGCTCCTCCAAAAACTTCATAAGTATTATGGAGACCACTTATGCCCGTGCCTCTCTGTTCGCTGAAAAAATGATCGACATACAAACCGCCGAACAAGAAAAAAACGCATCAAAAAACAGTGACTGAATGGAGGTTTTTTGCAGATTCCGACTGATTTGCTATTATAAATGAAGGTCTTATGACTTTTTTTCACGTACTAAAACTCTTACATGCCATGAGCGCTCATATCTATAAGAAAATCGAACTGGTAGGAACTTCAGCAACAAGCATTGAGGAGGCCGTCAATAATGCCGTTGCCAAAGCGGCTGAATCGATCAGAAACATTCGCTGGGTTGAGATTCTTGAAACCCGTTGCCATGTTGAGGAGCAGAAAGTTGCCTACTGGCAGGTAACCGTTAAAATCGGCTTTACCCTCGACGAAAACTGATTAAAACTGACTGGTGAGCAAAAAAAAGGCGCCCTCGCAGGCGCCTTTTTCTTCTTAAAAAAAAATCATCAGCCCTCGGAAGAGTAATTTTCCGGTGCCAGTGACCAGTGTGCCGGAGACATCCAGAGCGTTGAGAGCATGAGCTCACGGATATGGGGAAACTCTTTGGGAAGCCTGTCGTAAATCATCTCAAAAAGCGCCTCATGTGAAAGCAGCTCTTTTTTCCACGCTTCACGATCGACCGACATCAGTTTGATGAACTTCTCTTCCGTCATCTCCTCCAGACCTGTCCAGTCGATCATATCATACTTCGGCATCCAGCCAAGCGGACTTTCAACAGCACCGGCATTGCCCTGAACACGATCAACAATCCACTTCAGCACCCTCATGTTTTCGCCAAAACCTGGCCAGAGGAACTTGCCGTTCTCGTCCTTGCGGAACCAGTTGACACCAAAAATTCTTGGCAATTCAGGTAGTGTACGGCCGACATGGAGCCAATGGTTGAAATAATCGCCCATGTGATAACCGCAGAACGGAATCATGGCAAAAGGATCGCGGCGAACTTCTCCGACCTTACCTGCTGCCGCAGCGGTCTTTTCAGAACCCATTGTGGCTGCAAGGTAAACTCCGGAATTCCAGTTTGCTGACTGGTAGACCAGCGGAACCGTATCGCCACGGCGACCACCAAAAATAAACGCGCTGATCGGCACACCTTTCGGATCTTCCCAGTCGGCATCAAGCGAAGGGCACTGACTTGCCGGAGAGGTAAAACGGGCATTGGGATGTGAAGAGAGTCTGCCGCAATCAGGCGTCCAGGAGTGACCCTGCCAGTCGATCAGTTGATCGGGAGCAACGTCCGTCATCCCTTCCCACCAGACATCACCGTCAGGCGTCATGGCGACGTTGGTAAAAATACAGTTTCTGGCAAGGGTTGCCATGGCATTCGGATTTGATTTTTCCGACGTACCGGGAGCTACACCGAAAAAGCCATATTCCGGGTTGATTGCACGAAGACGACCATCTTCACCGGGCTTGATCCAGGCGATATCATCACCAATGGTGGTAATCTTCCAGCCATCAAAAGATTGAGGCGGAATGAGCATGGCAAAATTGGTCTTACCGCAGGCACTCGGGAATGCTCCGCCAATGTAGGTTTTTTTTCCATCCGGAGACTCAACGCCAAGAATGAGCATGTGCTCGGCCAGCCACCCTTCATCCCGTGCCATTGAAGAGGCGATACGCAAGGCAAAGCATTTTTTGCCAAGCAGGGCGTTGCCGCCATAACCGCTTCCAAAAGAGACAATTGAGCGCTCTTCAGGATAATGAACAATGTATTTCGTGTCATTGCACGGCCAGGCAACATCAAGCTCTCCGGGCTGAAGAGGCGCACCGACAGAGTGAAGACAAGGAACAAATTCGCTGGTTTCGCCAAGCAGCTCCATAACCTTGACTCCCATCCTCGTCATGATACGCATGTTTGTTACAACATAGGGCGAATCTGAAATTTCGACACCGATGTGGGCAATAGGTGATCCAAGCGGCCCCATGCTGAACGGAATGACGTACATGGTACGACCAGTCATACAATCCCTGAAAAGCCTTTTCAGAGTCTCTTTCATCTCCCTGGGAGCAACCCAGTTGTTGGTCGGGCCTGCATCCTGGCGTCGGATACTGCAGATGTATGTCCTGTCTTCAACCCTCGCAACATCGCTCGGGTCAGAACGGCAGAGATAGCTGTTCGGGCGCTTCTCTTCCGACAATTTAATAAAGGTACCGCTCCCTACCATCTGTTGGGCGAGGGTGTCGTACTCTTCCTGGGATCCATCACACCAGTGCACCGCACTCGGGCGACAAAGGTCAGCCGTTTCCTGTACCCACTGGATCAGCCTTGTGTTTTTCACATAGTCTGGAGGATTGATCTGCATGACAGTCATGGTCATTCTCATATAGCTAATGGTTATAAAAAAAAACGTCCGCAATCATCACTGACTGCGAACGTGTCGAGAAAAGAAATTGATTGCCCGGATTCAGTGGCCACCGGATCTGAAAACCATCGATCATGGGATGAAGACTTTATTGAGGGGTTCCCGGTTTTCTGAGAGTCTCAACAATTATTTTTTCAAAGTCCGTCTTGCTTCTGCTCCCCGTAATAATCAAAGTAATACGGCCTGAAGAGTTAACGACAAAAGAGGTCGGAATGCCCGTAAGACCACCCGAAACATATTGGCTGAAGGCAGAGACGATTTTGTCGTCAGCCATGATAACCGGATAGCTTATATGATTTTTGGCGATAAAAGCACGTATGGCAGGCACCTTTTCATTGACGGCTACACCAATAAAGGTAAAGCCCTTGCGTTCGTATTTTTTCTGGAGGGAGACCATATCAGGAATCTCGGCACGGCAGGGAGGGCACCATGATGCAAAAAAATTCACGATATAGACTTTTCCTGCAAGTTGAGTTGATGCCAGGACTTTTCCGTCAAGGGAGCGCGCAGCAAAAGAGGGGGCCAACGGCAAAGCTTCTGCTGGCGAAGCCGCAAAAAGCACTCTCGCAAAACCGCAGAACAAAAGAACACAGAGTATCCAAACCTTCCCCCCGTGACTGAACATCCTTTTCATACCGATCCAGTTAAAATGAAATTTGAACCCACCTTTTTCGGAATATACAATTCTTCTTTTTTTTGACTGCTATAAATCATGCGTTATTTAGTCTTTGTGATTCTCTGTCAAAAAAATTATATTTAAACTTGAGTATTTCGCCCTGCTTAAGCCACCTTAGCTCAGTTGGTAGAGCAACTGTTTCGTAAATAGTAGGTCGTGGGTTCGACTCCCTCAGGTGGCTCATGCCCGGAACGGTCAGAATGGCGAAAAAATAATAGGTAAAGCATCATTTCTGGTAAAAAAGGCACAAAAGCCCGGAAGCTCGAACGTTTGATTACACCATAAAATCCTATCCAAACTGTCACTATGCAAGAAGGTAAGATTTCCCAAATCATCGGCCCTGTAGTTGATGTTGATTTTCCTGAAGGGCGGCTTCCGTCAATTCTGGATGCGCTGACCATTACAAGAGCCGACGGCACCAAGCTCGTTCTGGAAACACAGCAGCATCTTGGAGAAGAGCGCGTACGTACCGTTGCAATGGAGAGCACCGACGGTCTGGTAAGAGGCCTCAGCGTCGCAAACACAGGCAAGCCAATACAGGTGCCTGTCGGCCTTGAAGTTCTCGGCAGAATGTTGAACGTTGTCGGAGATCCGATTGACGGACGCGGCCCGGTCAATACAAAAAAAAGCTATTCAATCCATCGCCTTGCGCCAAGATTTGACGAAATCTCTACGAAAGCAGAGATGTTTGAAACCGGCATCAAGGTTATCGATCTTCTTGAACCTTACTCTCGCGGCGGAAAAACCGGTCTCTTCGGAGGCGCCGGTGTAGGCAAGACGGTTCTGATTATGGAGCTGATCAACAATATCGCCAAACAGCAGTCTGGCTTCAGCGTCTTTGCCGGAGTCGGTGAGCGTACGCGTGAAGGAAACGATCTTTGGCACGAAATGATGGAGTCGGGCGTTATCGACAAGACCGCTCTTGTCTTTGGCCAGATGAACGAGCCTCCCGGAGCCCGTCAGAGGGTTGCACTTACCGGACTCAGCATTGCCGAGTATTTCCGCGATGAAGAAGGACGCGACGTGTTGCTCTTTATTGACAATATCTTCCGCTTTACCCAGGCAGGATCTGAAGTGTCAGCACTGCTCGGGCGTATGCCGAGCGCCGTAGGCTATCAGCCAACTCTTGCAACAGAGATGGGTGAACTTCAGGACAGAATTGTTTCAACCAACAAGGGTTCGGTCACTTCAGTACAGGCCATCTATGTGCCTGCGGATGATCTTACCGATCCGGCTCCTGCCACTGCATTTGCTCACCTTGATGCAACAACCGTGCTGTCACGCTCAATTGCAGAGCTTGGTATCTACCCGGCAGTTGACCCTCTTGACTCAACATCACGTATCCTTGACCCGAACATTGTCGGCGACGATCATTACGATACTGCCCAGGCCGTCAAACAGCTTTTGCAGCGTTACAAGGATCTTCAGGATATCATCGCCATTCTCGGTATGGATGAACTGAGCGACGAGGACAAGCTTGTTGTTTCAAGAGCAAGAAAAGTACAGCGTTTCCTCTCGCAGCCTTTCTTTGTGGCCGAGGCCTTTACCGGTCTTGCCGGTAAATATGTCAAACTTGAGGAGACCATCAAGGGCTTCAAGGAGATCATCGCAGGAAAGCATGACAGTCTGCCGGAAAGCGCATTTTACCTTGTAGGAACCATTGAGGAAGCCGTCGAAAAAGCAAAAACGCTCTAAACAGAAGCAATCATCATGGCGAATTCCGATAAAGGCTTTCAGATAGAGATCGTCACTCCCCAGAAACTCCATTTTTCCGGGGAGGTCGTCAGTATCACTGCTCCGGGTGATCTGGGGCAGTTTCAGATCCTGAAAAACCATGCTCCACTGCTCTCCTCGCTGACAAAAGGCAAGGTCAAGCTTGCCTTGGCGGATCGCAGTGAGCAAACGTTTTCTATCCTTGACGGTTTTTTTGAAGTCAGCGGCAACAAGGCAATTCTGCTGACCGAAACCATTTCCTGATTTCAGGCCAATGAATACAGAGCATCAGCATCCGTGAAGATGCTGATGTTTTTTGTGTTATGAAAACCCTTACTCCAAAAGCCCTGCGCAAGGGAGATACGATCGGCCTCATCTCCCCCTCTTCACATTGCGCCTATCCTGATAAAATCGGGCAGGCAATAGGCTATCTCGAAAATAACGGCTACCGGGTCAAGCCCTCCCGCCACCTCAACTGTATTGATACCAACCCGGCAATTGCTGATCAACAGAAACTGCACGATCTTCATGAGATGTTCCTTGATCCCGCAATAAAGGCAATTATCTGCCTGAGGGGAGGAGCTGGTGCTTCACGATTATTAAAAAAAATAAATTACGACCTCATAGCCGCCAATCCGAAAATTGTTGTCGGTTATTCAGACATTACCGCGCTCTCGCTTGCCCTGTTTGCAAAAACCGGACTGATCAGCTTTTCCGGCCCGATGCTTGCGACAGAACTGTACAAACCAACACCCTATACAGAAGAGCATTTCTGGGGAATGTTGACCTCTCCCGCTTATGCGCGTTCACTTCAGAACCACCCTGACCACCCCATAACCTGCATCAGACCGGGGAGCGCTGAAGGGGTAGTTGTCGGCGGCAACCTATCCGTACTCTCTTCGATGATTGGAACGCCCTACCTTCCAGCATTGAACGATTCTCTGCTTTTTCTGGAAGACATCAACGAACCGGCATACCGCATCGACCGAATGCTTTCACACCTCAACAATGCAGGTCTGCTGGCACAGTGCAAAGGGGTTCTTTTCGGCCAGTTCGGCAATGAAGCAGAGAATACAAACGCGGAAAATTTCCGGCAGCAGCATATTTTTAACTATTACAGTGAAGAGACCCATAACGGACCGGTCATGAGAGGGCTCTCCTACGGCCATATCAGGAACCTGATGACCATTCCGATCGGGGCCCGCTGCAAAATGACGATCTCACCGACAGGCAATTTTTCATTCGGAGCCCTCAATCCGGTCATTGCATGAGAAGCAACCCCTGTATAATATTCAGGTTACACAACCTGTTCCGGCTCTGATAACCTATCACATTGATACCTTATGAACGCAACACTTGCATACAGGTGGAGGGCATCCATACCAACCCCTGTCACGAAACAGAGTGAACAAAGCACCGGGCCTGATCTGGATGACGCATGCCGTGTCGTCCTGTTCAATGACGAGGAACACAGCTTCGACGAAGTGATTGTGCAGATCATCAAAGCGGTACGCTGCAGTCGTCAGAAAGCTGAAAAGCATACCTGGGAAGTGCACACCCGTGGTCGCAGCATTGTGTATACCGGCCCGATTTTCCAGTGCCTCAAGGTAAGCTCCATTCTCGAAGAAATCGCTCTTAAAACCGAAATCCAAACCGGATAATATATTCTCCTTATACAAAACATCGACAAGCTCTGCTATCGGTCACTGCAAGTAATTTTAATTCTTGCCAGGTTCGGAGAGAGCGAGCCACCGGGGCCAAACCTCCATCGGCCATCCAGCAACTCGATACAGCCGGTACACAACCCCTATCCACTGCCGCAGTTCGACCATATTCATCTGTAACCGTGCCCGATCTCCCCCGGCATCAAGCGGAAAAATGATGGCTGCTCCCTCGGCAGGACAATACAAATTTACCTGTTCCGGCAACACCGAACGCGCAAGTTCGCAAATCCTTACTGGCTCTGAACGCCTTTGCTGCCACTCTGCATCGTGCTGCTGAACAGAGAGCATCAACCCCTTGTCAACCAGACTCGATTTCTGTGCCGAATGCTCAAGATGACCAACCAGTCTCGGTACCAAACGCCGACAAAGACGCTGGGTCAACCAAAAGACCGCAGAATTTTCACCATCCAAATCGGCCGACATGCGAATCCGGTCCTCAATCTCAATATATTGCAATGTGACTTTTTTAAGTAACACCATAACGAACTCTTCTTTCCTGTTTTCAATTCTATTCGGCAATTCAGCCAATAACCCGTCAGCGTACTAGTTAAACTTACTCATTCCCGACCAAAAGCCCAAGCCCGCCCTCATACGGTGATGATCTTGCTTGCTTTCTTCTTTTGAATGTTTTATCCTGTTGAACGGAAGTATCCGAAGATTTTGCCACCATATTTTGAACAAACGATGAGTAATTCCGATCAAGCACGGGTGCTGAGTGCGAATCTGCCACCTGATAAAGTGATGCATAAACTGGTTTCGCTGGCCAAACGTCGCGGATTTATTTTCCCTTCGTCGGAAATTTATGAGGGGCTCTCCTCCTGCTTTGATTACGGGCCACTCGGCAGTGAGATGAAGCGCAATATCAAGGAACTCTGGTGGAACTCAATGACCCGCCGCCACCAGAATATTGTGGGCCTTGATGCATCGATCATGATGAACCCCCGTGTATGGGAAGCATCGGGCCATGTGGCAAGCTTCAACGATCCGATGATTGACGACCGTACCACCAAAAGACGCTACCGCGCTGACCACCTGATTGAGAACCATATCGAAAAACTGCGCCGCGACAACAAGGAAGAGGATCTCCAGAGGGTAAAGGGTGCTTACGAAGCTGTTTCGGGTGCAGAGGATTCTAACCGCGCACTGTACGATATCATCATTGCAGAGGGAATCAAGGCGCAGGATACGGGCTCGGGTGACTGGACAGAGGTGCGCCAGTTCAACCTGATGTTCCAGTGCAATATGGGTGCCGTGGCCGACAAGTCAAGTATTGTCTACCTGCGACCTGAAACCGCGCAGGGGATTTTTGTGAATTTCCACAACGTTCGTGAGTCGTCGCGCATGAAAGTACCGTTCGGTATTGCGCAGATCGGGAAGGCCTTCCGCAACGAGATTGTGAAGGGAAACTTCATCTTCCGCATGGTAGAGTTTGAACAGATGGAGATGCAGTACTTCGTCAAACCCGGCACCCAGGCCGAGGCATTCGAGGCATGGCGGGAGGAGCGCTACGCCTGGTACTCCACGGCACTTGGCATCAGCAAAAAGAAACTCCACTGGTACAAACATGACAAGCTGGCTCACTACGCCGACCTTGCCTACGACATCAAGTTCGAGTTCCCCTTTGGAATTGAGGAAATCGAAGGAATTCACTCCAGAACCGATTTTGACCTGAAACAACATCAGGAGTTTTCCGGCAAGAACATGGAGTATATCGACCAGCTCACCAATGAGCGCTACATTCCCTGCGTGGTTGAAACCTCCGCCGGATGCGACCGCCTCTTCCTTGCACTGCTTGCAGATGCCTACACGGAAGATACCGTAGACGGAGATGAACGTGTGCTCCTGAAGCTGTCGCCAAAAGTTGCGCCGGTAAAAGCAGCAATACTGCCTCTGATGAAAAAGGGTGGAATGGGTGAACGAGCCGCAGCGCTGCGAGACGAACTTTCAGCGGAATACCTTGTCCAGTATGATGATGCTGGCTCTATCGGCAAACGCTACCGTCGCCAGGACGAAATCGGCACACCCTTCTGTATCACGGTTGACCACCAGACGCTGGAAGAAAACAGCGTGACGGTGCGCTACCGCGACACGGCAACACAAGAGAGGATCGATATTTCAAGGGTACGGGATTTTCTCGCATCAAAACTAACCACGCTTTAAGCCATGCGTTATGATGTCGCAGTGATCGGTGGCGGCCCATCAGGAGCCGTTGCCGCAGCCTTACTGGCAAAAGCGGGAATATCAACCATTCTCATTGAACGAAACCTTAAGAATGTCAAACCTTGTGGAGGCGCAATTCCCCTCGGCCTTATCGAAGAGTTTAACATTCCTGACGAACTGATCGAAAAAAAGCTGTCGCGCATGAGAGCCCGCTCTCCAAAAGGGAGGTACATTGATATGAACATGCCGAACGGCTACGTCGGCATGGTGCGACGCGAAAAATTTGACCACTATCTGCGTTCTGAAGCCGAGCGGGCAGGAGTGGTTATTGTCGAAGGACTGGTTAAATCAATCTCACACTCTGGCGAAGGCTTTGTCATCAATACGCTCAACGACAAGGTTGCACCACTGCGTGTCCGAAAAATTATCGGGGCAGACGGCGCAAACTCAATAACGGCCAATGAGCTGCACTTTCCGCCCAACGAGTTGAAGGTTATCGCCATGCAGCAGCGATTCAAATACACTCCAGCCATACAGAAATTCAGCGATATCGTAGAAATCTGGTTTGATGGCGAGGTCTCGCCCGACTTTTACGGCTGGATTTTTCCCAAGGCCGACCATCTGGCCATCGGTACCGGCACAGAAGACAATAACCACAACCTCAAAGCGCTCCAGAAACGCTTTGTTGAAAAGATAGGGATCACCGACCGCCCCTATCTTGACGAAGCTGCAAAAATCCCGATGAAACCCCGGAGATCATTTACCCAAACAAAGGCCATTCTTGTCGGAGACGCTGCAGGACTGGTAACACCGGCAAACGGGGAGGGCATTTTCTTCGCCATGCGCTCCGGCAAGCTTGGTGCACAGGCCATGATTGAGCATATAAGAAACAAGGCTCCACTGCACAACTATGAAAAAGAGTTCCGCAAGCTCTACGCCCCGATCTTTTTGGGCCTTGAGGTTTTGCAGTCAGTATACTACCGCAACGACCGGCTCAGGGAGAGTTTTGTGGCGATATGCGCTGACGATGATGTGCAGCGAATAACTTTCGACTCCTATCTCTATAAAAAAATGGTGCCAGCTCCCTTTTCAACCCAAATGAAAATCTTTTCCAAAAACATCTACCATCTGATCAAGGGCTGTTAAATGTTGCTCTCCTTCCCCAACTGGATCATCCATCTCTCATCAGCGATTGAGTGGGGAGTTGCGGCTGCGCTCCTCTTCCATTACGGCAAAATAACCGGACGACGCGATATCCGCCTTTTTGGACTTGCCATGCTGCCGCACTGGAGTGGCAGTTTTTTTGTGCTTGGGTATCATATCTCCGGCGATTCCATTCCGCTGCTGCTCGACATGTCGGAACTCATCAACCTCTTCGGCAGCACGTCGCTCCTCCTTGCAACCCTGAACCTGCTGAAATCGACGAAAAAAGCTCCCGCAGCAGGATATTCTGCCGCTCTTGCCGCCATCATGATTACCGGAAAGCCACAATCCTGGCTCGGGGCAGATATCTTTGACGCCATTCTGCAACTCTCAAGCGTTGTCTATATTACCTTTCTTGTCCTGCTGCTGATAGTTTACCGTCGCGACCGGACAATATTTTCCTCGCTTACGGTTGCTGGCTTCTGGTTTGTGCTGATCTTCATCTCGGTCACCATCTTCTGCATGTACCTCGCCACCGAAGTGCGGGGTTATCCTACGCTCTCACATGACGACATGCTGCACGGGGCCGCCGAAAGCCTGCTGAGTGTCAGCAATCTGATGATCGCCATCGGGGCTCACCGCAAAATCAGGGAGTATGAACGAGAGCAGCCAAAAGGCGCTCAGGGATGAAGAATTTGTGCATATTTCAGTGAATCAGAGAGCAGTTCAACGGCTTTTTTTACCACCAGGTCATGGTCAAGTTCTGCCTTTCTGGCCATGCGCTCGTCATAATGGCGAAGAACCTCCACTTCAAGTTCCTGCGCAACGCTCGCCGACTCTTTCTGAATTTCCTGCTTCTTGAACTGCTCAATCTCCTGCAGAAGGAGAGTGAGGCTCTGACTGCGCTCGGTATTTTCAGGCTGGACTTTCTTCATGCTCTCTTTCAGCTCATTAAAACGCCTTTCAGATTCGGAAGTATAAACAAATTTTTTACCCCTCAGAAAATCAGCGAATAACGCCATAAGTGCAGGGCGGTCGATCGGCTGCGAGGGAATGAGGGGGTGAGTGGAGCGATAGGCTGAGGAGAACAGAAAGAGAAGACCTCTCTTCCTGAGCTCAGAGAGGTAGGGGGAGGTCGCCTGTTCAGAGAGCTGAATATCAGGCATAATGCCACCACCGCCATAGACTTTTCTCTTCCCTTTGGTATAAAACACCTCCGAGGCCTTGCCTTCGTGAGAGGTCGAAAGCACCTTGCGCAATTCACTAACCGCATTATTGCTCTCTTTCTGGATCAAACGGCCCGAAGGAGTATAGTATTTGGATGTTGTCACCTTCACAGCGGTATTGTAGGAGAGCCGTACAACCGACTGCACCAGCCCTTTGCCGTAAGAGCGCTCACCGATGACAATCCCCCGGTCAAGATCCTGCATTGCACCGGCAACAATTTCCGCCGCTGAAGCGCTCTGCGTGTTGATCAGAACAGCAAGGGGAAGCTGGGCATCAAGCGGAGGAGTTTCTGTTACAAAGGATTTGTCCAGTTTCGCAGAGCGCCCGCGAATGGAGACCACCGCACTTCCGCTGGGAACAAAGAGCGAAGAAACATCAACGGCAACCGTGAGCAGTCCGCCTGGATTGTTTCTGAGATCGAGGATGATCCCTTTCAGTTGAAGATGCTGCTCTGCGGCCTGGCGTACAAGCCCCTGCAAGGCTTCACGCAAATCAGCCGTCGAACGGGCACCAAAGCTCTTCATCTCGATGTAACCGACAGCGCCAAAAATCCCCGAATAACTCACCGTACTCAGCCGAACCTCCTCCCGCGTCAGTCTTGCAGAAAATGGGGGGAGGCCCTGACGCTCAAGCTGGAAATGCAGTGGAGTTCCTGCTACACCCTTGATCAGTGCCTTGACCTTGTCCAGCGACATTTTCCTCACACGCTCATTGTTGATGGAGACAATGCTGTCGCCCACCCGGATGCCCGCTTTTGCAGCGGCATAACCATCAACTACAGAGGAAACAAAAACCTCATCATCAAGGGAGGCGATAGAGATACCGATACCGACATACTGCCCGCTGGTCATCTCATCGAGCTCATCGGAATCATTTTCATCAAGAAAAACCGTGTACGGGTCAAGGGTGCGAAGCATACCATCAATACCCGCATACATCAGTCCACTGACATTGAGCTTGTCAACATAGCTTTTTGAGACTTCGCGATAAACCTCTCCCAAAAGATCGATACTTTTGATAATCTCGAAATACTCTTTGTCTGTCGAGTCTGCGGGGAGAGATGAAACGGAGGGAACTGAGTGGACAGATGGCTCGGATACCGCAGAGAACGTCAGGGATGGCACTCCGCAGAAGCAGAGAAGGGCAACCACAATGGCCAGCACACCCTGCCGCAAAGAAGCCCTCCGAAACGAGCCTCCGCTACTCTCGCTGTTCCTCTGCATCATTCACCTTAACGCTTCTTCAAGAGCTGTTGCACTGTCAGTGCGTTCATCACGATATTTTATAATCACCGGCGTATAGATCGAAAGTCCATGTTCAGCGGCAAAATCACCCTTGATCCTTCGTGACCCGGCAACAACAACCGCCCCGGCAGGAATGACAAGAGGAGCTTCAGCGCTTTTGCGATAAATGGCATTACGCGCCAAATCGTAAACCGGCGTTGAACCGTTCAGGATAACTCCGGTACCGATAACCGCCCGTTCCCTGACGATGGTACCCTCATAAATTCCGCAATTACCACCAACCATCACCTCATCCTCAACAATGACCGGCATGGCTCCGACTGGCTCAAGCACACCACCAATCTGGACGCCCGCCGAAAGATGCACCTTTTTGCCAACCTGGGCGCAGCTTCCCACAAGGGCATGGGAATCAATCATGGTTCCCTCATCAACGTAAGCCCCGACATTGACATAGGCCGGCGGCATCATCACCACGGAAGGAGCAAGATATGAACCATCCCGCACCGCCGAACCTCCGGGAACAATGCGGACATTATTGGAAAGCGTAATTTTTTTAAGTGGATACGTATCCTTATCGATAAAGGCAAAGCCCGTCTCGTGGTCATCAAGCGCCACATAGCTCTCCTGCAATCTGCCGAGACGCATACCAAGCAGAATACCCTCCTTTACCCAGAAGTTTACCTGCCACTCACCGCCCGATTTTTCCGCCGCCCTCACCAGTCCCTCGTTGAGCAACTGCTTGAACTGGTTAAAAACGGTGCGCGCTTCAGGAATTTCCTGGAGCGCCGCCGGGCCAAGCGATGAAAAACCCAGAATCGCCTCTTTCAATGCATCATACTGTCCCATAAAGCACGCTCAACTGTTTTACTGTTAAATATCGCCATATTCGGCGGTAATATCCTTATTGTTTTTTCTGCTGTAAAAGCGGAAATCGTCACTTCTGAGACTCTCATCCGGCTTCACCTGCACAAAAAGCATGTGCTGGAGAAACCACTTCAGCTCGGTCTTCATGTCACTGTTCTGCAACGGCTCAACAACCGTCGGGCTGACATAGAGGTCAAGCTGCTGAAACTTCATCGGATGCTGCAGGGCATACTTCCTCAGCCACCGCTCAATCTGGTTGATGGTGGTAAACCGGGCCTGCACCACGCCGCTCCCGCCGCAGGCAGGGCACTGATCGCCCATCCGCTGCATCAGGCTTGGACGTATCCGCTCACGGGTAATCTGCATGATCCCGAAATCAGACATCGGCAGAATATTCGATTTTGCCCGATCGTTGCGCAACTCGGTTTTCATGGAGTCGTAGACCTTCTTGGCATTTTTCTGGTCAAGCATGTCAATAAAATCGACCACAATAATGCCGCCAATATCACGCAACCGCAACTGCCGCACAACTTCACGCGCCGCCTCAAGGTTGGTTTTCAGCGAATTCTCCTCCTGCTCCCGCTTGGCCGCATACCGGCCGCTGTTGACATCAACAACCACCATCGCCTCGGTATGCTCAATAATGATATAACCGCCCGACTTGAGCCACACCTTGCGCGAAAAGATCGACTCAACATCCTTGGCAATCCCGTATCCCTCAAACAAGGGAAGCTTTCCCTGATAGAAGGTGACATTTTTCACCATCTCAGGCGCAGCCCACTGGATATAGTTCAGCGTCTCCTTGTGGATCAACGCTGAATTTGCAACAATTTCAGTGACATCAGAGGTAAGCGAATCGCGCAGCACACTCGATATAATCGTATCCTCCTTGAAAATCAACTGGGGAGGAGCAGCATCCTGCAACTTTTCCTCAATCTGCGTCCATTTGGCCAGCAACTTCTCAAGATCCTGCTTCAACAGCGTCTCCTCCTGATCCTCGGCTACGGTGCGAATAATAGCACCAAAACCTTCCGGCAAGATGGAGCGCACCAGCTTTTTCAGCCTTGAGCGCTCCTTGCGCGCAATGACCCTCCGCGAAACGGCAACCTGACCGCCACCAAAAGGCAGCAGCACCATGAAACGCCCGGCAATGGTAATATCGGAGGTAAGGCGGGAACCCTTGCTGCTGATCGGCTCCTTGATGACCTGCACCAGAATCGAATCGTTCGGCTTGAGCTTGGCAGCAATCAACTGGGTATACGACTGCCTCTTTTCAGCCCGCTCCTGCTCATCAGCCGAAGGTTTCTTGCTGCCACTGCGGGCAGCCTGCTTCACATTTGCAGCAGCCGCCGGTTCATCACCACTCCGGGACGCCTGCGGCGCATCATCCGCATCGCCATCGTCCACACCACCATTTTCATCATCATCATCATCCTCAATCAGCGCACGATAATCCTCATTCGTGGTGCCAACATCAGAAAAATGCAGGAACCCGTCAGACTTCTGCCCGATATCAACAAAAGCGGCCTTCAGCCCCTCAACAACCTTGTGCACCCGGCCAAGATAGATATCACCGATACTTCTGCGGCTCTCGGGACGCTCAATAATCAACTCAACCAGCCGACCCTCCTCCACAAGGGCGACCTGTATCTCGTCGCCGGTCTTGTTCATCAGCAACTGTTTATTCGAACTCTTCTTCATTCGTTCACTCTTTTATAATGGCAAGAACCCCGGGGAGTGCCCCCTCTCGTAACCTCTTTAATACCAAACAGCAACAAGCATCGGCTTCCAAAAACCATGCCGATCGCCGCCCGGGAGCAGACTCCAACTGATAACTTTTTTTTGCGTCATACTGCGAGCAACTGCCGTCAGCCAGAACAACAGCAGGAACGGCCCGCAGACCGACAATCAAGATAAGAAATAATAGACAGGAAACCGCCAAAACTACCGGTTGAAGAGCGCTGTACAAGCATCACTTTTATCAAGCCTCCGCTTCACCCCGCTCTCTTTTTGCCGTAGTTCTTTGAAAGTTCTCTACATTACGGAAAGCATTTTATTCGTGTTGCGACCCTCTCTTTTCACCTTATGCCGGATAAAAACTCTCTGAACCAGACGCCGGAGCAGAAAGCTCGTGACGCCATCGACCGCCAGCTCACGGCGGCGGGGTGGGCTGTTCAAGAGAAGAGCCAGATCAACTGGCATGTTTCGGCGGGCATTGCGGTGCGCCATTACCCCATGCAGGATGGCTCAGAGTCCGACTACGTGCTCTTTGTTGATCGCAAGCCTGTCGGGATCATTGAGGCAAAACGGGAAGAGGATGGGCAGCATCTTACCTCCGTAGAAGATCAATCTTCAGGATATGCAACAAGCAGACTGAAGCATCTCCAGAACGCCCCGCTTCCCTTTGTCTACGAAAGCACCGGTGTGTTGACCCACTTTACCGACTACCGGGACCCCAAACCCCGCTCAAGGCCGGTGTTCACCTTTCACCGCCCGGAAACATTCCGCGAGTGGCTTGGCAAAGAGCAGAGCCTCAGAGCACGCATGCACTCCATTCCTGAGCTGAACCAACGTGGTCTGCGCGAGTGCCAGAGCATTGCCATCAACAACCTCGAAGGCTCCTTCCGTGACGCACGCCCGAAAGCACTCATCCAGATGGCCACCGGTTCTGGCAAAACCTTTGCCGCCATCACCTCTATCTACCGCCTGCTCAAACATACCGATGCCAAACGGGTGCTCTTTCTGGTCGATACCCGCAACCTCGGCGAACAAACAGAACAGGAGTTCCGGGCCTACACGCCCAATGACGACAACCGCAAGTTTACCGAACTCTACAACGTCCAGCGCCTCCAGTCGAGCACCATCGCCAGCGACAGCCAGGTCTGCATCACCACCATTCAGCGCCTCTACTCCATCCTGAAAGGCGAGGAGCTTGACGCATCGCTTGAAGAGGAAAACCCGGCGGAAAAAAACTGGCAACACAAAGAGCCGGTACCGGTAGCCTATAACGCAAAGGTTCCAGTAGAATTTTTCGACTTCATCGTCATCGACGAGTGCCATCGCTCCATCTACAACCTCTGGCAACAGGTACTCGACTACTTCGACGCCTTTCTCATCGGCCTGACCGCAACACCCGACAAGCGCACCTTCGGCTTTTTCAATGAAAATATTGTCAGCGAATACAGTCACGAACGAGCCGTAGCCGATGGCGTCAATGTGGGTTACAGCGTCTATCTCATCGAAACGGAGATAACAAAGAACGGTGCCGAAATCAAGGCGAGGGAGTTTATTGACAAACGAGAAAAGCTCTCCCGCCGCAAACGATGGGAGCAGCTCGACGAAGATGTCACCTATACGTCCACACAGCTCGACCGTGACGTCGTCAATCCAAGCCAGATCCGCAACATCATCCGCACCTTTCGCGAGATAGTGCCACTGCTCTTCCCCGGACGAACGGAGGTGCCAAAAACACTTGTTTTCGCCAAAACCGACAGCCATGCCGAAGATATCATCAGGATTATCCGCGAAGAGTTCGGCGAAGGAAACGCATTCTGCAAAAAGATCACCTGCAAGTCAGACGAAGATCCAAAATCGCTGCTTGCCCGCTTCCGAAACGAGTACAACCCGAGAATAGCCGTCACGGTTGACATGATCGCCACCGGCACCGACGTCAAGCCGCTCGAATGCCTGCTCTTCATGCGCGACGTCAAAAGCAGCAACTATTTCGAACAGATGAAAGGGCGAGGCACACGCACCCTCTGTTTTGACGACCTCAAAAAAGTGACCCCCTCGGTTACCTCCGCCAAAACCCACTTCGTCATTGTCGATGCTATCGGCGTCACCAGATCGCTGAAAACCGACAGCCGCCCCCTTGAGCGCAAGCCAACAGTTTCCCTGAAGGAGCTGCTTGAAGCCGTAACCTTCGGCGCCGAGGAGGAAGATCTCTTCATCTCCCTTGCCAGCCGCCTTGCCCGACTCGACAAGCAGATCACCGAACAGGAACGGTCAACCTTTATCGAAAAATCCGGCGGAAAAAGCATCAACCAGGTTGTGCGCGAGCTGCTTGAATCGTGGAACCCCGACGCCATCAGCCGGAAAGCACAATCGTTACAGGGAGCGCTTTTGAAAGAGGAGAGCGATAACCCGTCAGCCGAAACACATCTGTTGCGCGAAGAGGCACGGCGGGCGCTCCTGCACGAAGCACGCTCCACCTTCAACGGAGCTCTGAACGAGTATATCGACACTGTCCGCCGCGTGCATGAACAGATTATTGACACCATCAACCTCGACCTGGTCACAAAAAGCGAATGGGCCACCGAAAGCGCCGACAAGGCAACAGAGCTGATCGGAGAGTTCAAGGCATATCTTGAAGCGCACAAAGATGAAATTACCGCGCTCACCATCTTCTACAACCAGCCCTTTCAGCGCCGCACCGTCACCTACCGGATGATCCGCGAACTGCTCGACCGCCTCAAAGCCGACAAACCGGCCCTTGCCCCCATGCGCATCTGGCACGCTTACGAGCAACTCGAACAGGTCAACGGCACCAGCCCGAAAAACGAGCTTATCGCCCTCGTTTCGCTCATCCGCCGAGTCACCGGAATCGATCCGCTCCTGACCCTCTACGACAAAACTGTTGATGCCAACTTCAAAAAATGGATCTTCAACAAGCACTCCGGCGCAGGCGAAAAGTTCACTGAAGAGCAGATGCAGTGGCTGCGTATGATCAAAGAGCATATTGCCGCCAGCATTCATATTGAGCCTGACGATCTCGACCTTACACCCTTCGACGCGCATGGAGGCCGGGGCAAAATGTGGCAGCTTTTCGGGGAGAGGACGGGGGCAATTATTGATGAACTTAACGAGGTATTGACCGCTTGAGTGATAGAAAGATAGTACTGACCACCTTCTCTATCTACGACAATTATGAGATGGTTATTGGAACGCAATAAGTGAGAAAAACTCTTTATATTTCCTGAGTTGTGCCACTTTTTTAAAATCTGCCGACCCGAAAAATTAAGTCATTTTTTTATTTGCGGTTAGCATTTTCTGATTTCCGAGTTTTCGCACTAATGGTATCTTGCGTCCATGCGCGGAGATTTGACAATCAGA
>CAIRXW010000024.1 GCA_903882665.1 uncultured Chlorobiaceae bacterium
AATTTTTTTGGTTAGCTCCATTCGTGAATAAACCATTTTCTTTTGCAGCAGATAGATCAGAATTCACCTATTTCACTGATTGGACATTTGGCATTGAGCTCTTCCTGCTTTTGCTGGCTCTCTCACTGTTGAATATTAGATCGGAAGTTCCAGAAGGAAACGAACGAAAAATCCCCATAACAGTTTATTTCAATTTTATTTACGCTTCAGAGCCAGTTTTTTCCTTGTGACTACATCGACATTTTTGGCATCAATGATTGAAGGAAGTGTAATTCCGGCAGCGGCCAGCAACTCCCCGGCAAGTCCTTTTGACTGAGGAATTTTCTGACAGCTTGACTCTTTGAGGGTGACAATCGTACTGCGTATGGCCCCAAGTTCATCAATTCCTTCCGGCACCGTGCATTCACATTTTTTCCAGAGCTCTGATAGCAGCCTCTCAATTTTATAGGCAAGCATGACGGCAAAGACATGACCACTGGTACTTGCTTCGGTTCGTACATGAACCGGTCTGATTTCAAGATGACTTTGTTTTAATGTCCGGAAAGCATGTTCCACTTTTGCCAGATCTTTGTACCGGTCATGAACTTCTTTGGTCGAAAGGAGCTCTTTCTTCACATCAGTTTTGATCACATAACACCCATCGAGCAAAGCTGCGCCTTTCAGGATTTCTTCATTGAGCGTTACCTTGAAAACTGAACTTGCTATATCTCGACTATAGCTGTGACTGCCGCCTGGAAGTTGATACCTCCGGCAGTGGCAGTGGCGCTGCCGCCACCAGCCACAACGACCTTCTTTGCCTTTTTTATCATCTGTATCTTCCTGGCGGCTTTTTTGATTTCTTCATTCCATCGTCAAACTGTATCTACAAAGTAATCACATCAAGTACAAGAAACACATTGAGTTACAAGAATTGCAAGAAAAAGAAATAACGCGATTATAAGTACAGCGGGATGACATGCGTAATTTGATATCGATAGCTTAAATGAATTGACAAATTCTCCGCCAGCTCAGCCAAAAATGTTCCTGTAAATGTTTGAGTATCATACATTTTGCCTTGGGTATTACCACTTTTTTGTGGTGATCTCCTTGAACATCTGAATATCAAAAGCCTGATTGGTTACCAGTTTTTTCAGACACAGGTTTTCATCTTCCAGGTCTTTCAGGCGGCGAGACTAACTGACTTCCATCACGCGTCAATGTTCATGATGGAATCTCTCGGAATTTTATAGCCTGCTCATATCGGCGGAATATTGATTCGCAACAGCTTTATCCGTTAAGCTTCGCAAGATGTCATGGGCGATGCTAAAGGGCCCTCTGGATTCGATTGAAAAACTGAATGTCCGCCTCTCATAAAGGTTGTCGACAGGGGGCGGTCCAGTGCATGGGTTCTCAAATCAGGTTGCTCTGTTGGGCTACGTTGATGAGAGGGATTCGGCCTCTTTGTGGAAAAAGCGGGCAACAGGGGTTCTTCTTTCCTGTTGCAGTATAACAAAATAAGTTCAGCTTAACCAAAAAGCATACGTCCGAAAACAGCAGAATTACATCGTAACGAAACAACTCTTTTCTGCAACCTGCCCGCCGAAAATAATCAGAGAATAATGAGAATTGAGCCGCCAACAATGAAAAGCGCTCCAAGAATCACTTTCAGCGAAACAACTTCATGCAGGAGCACCACGGAGAGAAAAATAGTTAGCGCGACGCTCAGTTTGTCGACCGGAGCGACCTGTGAGACATTGCCCAACTGCAGCGCCTTGAAGTAAAAAATCCACGACAGGCCGGTGGCAACTCCCGAGAGGCCGAGAAAAAGCCAGTTGTTGCTGGATATCAGGGCAATGCCGCTGGTTTCTTTGCGGGCAAAGACAATGCCCCAGGCAATCAGCAGAATAAATATGGTACGTATTGCTGTTGCCAGATCGGAGTTAATCCCCTTTACGCCAACTTTGGCCAGTATGGCTGTGCACGAGGCAAATAAGGCTGAGAGTAACGCATAAGTCCACCACATTTTTTTCTCCTGGTTTATCTGTTTTTTGCAGTTCACCTACTCGTACCTGAGCGCTTCGAGCGGTTTGAGTTCAGCAGCTTTGCGGGCAGGCCAGAGTCCAAAAAATATGCCGATGAGGGCAGAGAATACCGTTGCAACGGCAATTGATACCATTGAGCTTTTTACGGCCCAGCCCGCAAAAATAGCCAACAGAAGAGAGATGCCGACACCGGCAATGATCCCGATAAGACCCCCGCTGATGGTGAGTCCAACCGACTCGACCAGAAATTGCAGCATGATATCCCCTTTTCTGGCGCCTATAGCTTTCCGGAGGCCGATTTCACGTGTCCGTTCGGTTACTGATACCAGCATGATGTTCATAATACCGATACCTCCGACAACGAGCGATATAGCAGCAATGGAGCCCAACAGCAGGCTCATGGTCTGTGTGGTGCTGCTCAGCATCTTCTGGATCTCGGTCATATCACGGATATTGAAGGAGTCATCTTCAGCCTTCAAACGGTGCCGTTTGATAATCAGTTCGTTGATCGCGCTCTTGGTCTGTTCAATCCAGGTGGGCTGCGAAACCTCCACGAATATGCCGCTGAGGTAGTCTTTGCCAAGTACCCGGAACATGGCGGTCGTTACCGGTATAAGCACCAAATCATCCTCATCCTGCGGACCGGAAAAGCCTTTTGCCGGGGCAATGCCAATTACGGTGAAGTTTATCCGGTTGATCTTGATGGTTCTGCCAACCGGATTACTCTCTCCGAACAGCTCTTTGACGACCGTTACACCGATGATGGCCACCTTGTCGCGTTTGCGGATCTCCTCTTCGTTAAACCACCGCCCTATCGCTGGAATTGTCGCCCGCATGGTACCGTACTCATAGCCGACTCCGGAAAGATTTGTACTCCAGTTCTTGTTGCCGTAAACAATCCTGCCGCTGCCGTTTACCACTCCGGCAGCACTTTTCACCAGCGGTTTGAGTGCTGAAATTTTATCCGCATCGCTAAAGGTGAATCGCGCAACCGCACCGGCTCCCTGGGTGGCACCCCTGATTCTGGCCGATCCGCCCCTGATAGAGAGCATGTTGGAGCCCATGGATTTGAGCTGTTCCTGCATGGATGCTTTGGCGCCCTCACCAAGCGCCATCATGGCGATCACCGAGGCGACTCCGACCATGATACCAAGCACCGAGAGAAACGAACGCATCTTGTTGGCCAGTATGGCCTGAAAGGCCTGCGCCATAAAGCCGATAAAGCGTCCGTCCTGCCATAATGATACCGGTTTTACTCCATGGGGATCAAATCCCCGATCTCCGGGATCTACCACAACGGGAAGCTGCGGGCTACGGCGTTCATCGGAGAGAATAACACCATCTCTCATGGTTATAACCCGCTTTGCATAGTCGGCAATCTCATGTTCATGAGTCACCATAACAATTGTTTTTCCTGCTTCATGCAGCCCCTTGAAAATTTTCATGATCTCGGACGAGTTTTTCGTATCAAGATTTCCGGTCGGCTCGTCAGCAAAGATGATCAGCGGATCGCGCAGCAGAGCCCTCGCTATGGCCACACGTTGCTGCTCACCGCCGGAGAGCTGGTTGGGAGTATGATCCATTCTTTGCTCAAGGCCTACCTGTATAAGCCTCTCTATCGCTTCCTGACGAAAATCACCTTTGAGCCCGCTGTAGATATGCGGCAACCGCACGTTTTCAACAATGCTCATGCGCTTGAGCAGGTGAAACTGCTGAAAAACAAATCCGGCAACATTGTTGCGTACTCCTGCAAGCTCATCTTCACTGAGGGTATTGACGTTCTTGCCATGCAGCAGATAGTCACCCTTGTCGGGAGTATCAAGCAGACCGAGTATCTGCATCAGGGAGGATTTGCCTGATCCGGACGGCCCCATGATGGCAACAAAATCGCCCTGTTCTATCGACACCGAAACGCCTCGCAGCGCCTGAACAGTACTCTCCCCGATCTGGTAGGTACGGTGAACATCAATAAGTTCAAGCAGCGGTTTTGTCATGATCTCCTTCGGTTACGCTGAGGGGCGAAGGGATTTGATCCTCCGTTCTCTTTCGGCAGCACAAAGGAGGAATCCGGCAGAAGAACAACAGAACTATCGTTAAGGCCTTCAAGAATTTCAATGTTCCCCTCATCCTGCAGCCCGGTCTTGACCGGATGGAAACGAGGCCTCTTGCCTCCCTCTTCTCTTTTCTGCAGAACACCCGTTCTTCCGTGCCTGCTCTGAACCGCCTTTAGCGGCAAAAGCAAAGCCGCGCTTTTTTGCTGAACAATGATGCGAATGTTGGCGCTCATACCGGAACGGAAAACATCGGGTATGCGCTCAGGCAAAATATCGACGTTGTATATACTCACATTGTTCTGCAAACGGGACTCGTAGTAGATATGGCCGACAACTCCATTGACCTGAATTCCGGGATAGGCGTCAAGACCAATCACCGCCTTCTGGCCTTCCTTTACCCGCCCGATATCGGTTTCATCAACATAGGCTTTGACAATAAGATGGTCGGAGAGGACAAAGAGGGAGTCGCTCATCGTAACGGTCCGACCGGGATCGACGCTGCGAACAATAACCTGGCCATCCATTGGAGCTATGACTGCGGTTTTTTTATAGACATTGTTCCAGTAACTCAGCTCGCTTGTTCCCTGCAACTTGGCCGCATCAAGCAGTGCTGCCCGTTCGGTCGAACTGAGCATGGCAAGCACCGTCCCTTTTTTGACCAACTGCCCCTCTTCGACAAGAATCTCCTCCACTCTTCCTCCGACCGAAGACTGGATTTTAACCCGGTTCTGCGGCTCGACTGCACCGGTTGTCGATACGGATGAACTTATGGCGCCTCTTGTTGGATGGATCTCATCAAAACGACTCTCTGTGCTCCGGCCTCCCTTGAGGAAAAGAAAGCCTGCTGCTCCAACAGCAATGACAGCAACAACAATAGTGATAAAAATCTTACTTCTCTTGACCTTCAACTCCGCCTCCTTTTGCATGAATCCATTGAGCCTCGGCAATCAAGAGATCTGCCCCGGCATTGAGAAACTCTTTTTTTGCACTGACAAGATTGTTTTCAGCATTATGCTCGCTCACCACCGCCATCGCCCTCGATACACGCGCTTTTCCTGTTCCTCCTTCATAAATCGGCACCGAAACACTGATCTAAATTGCCACACCCTTGAACTGGCTCAGGTAGAGGTTGCTGTAAATCCCCTGACCGGCAAGCAGCTCATG
The DNA here is from genome assembly GCA_903882665.1 of uncultured Chlorobiaceae bacterium. Classification (GTDB taxonomy): domain Bacteria; phylum Bacteroidota; class Chlorobiia; order Chlorobiales; family Chlorobiaceae; genus Chlorobium. The sequence goes on from CAIRXW010000024.1 coordinate 5,240, forward strand.
GTGCGTCCCTTTTTCGACAATAGTGCCCTTGTCGATCACCAGTACCTGGTCGGCATCGCGAATGGTGCTGAGCCTGTGGGCGATAACAAAGCTTGTACGTCCTTTCATGAGGGTCAGCAGGGCTTTCTGGATACGGAGCTCGGTGCGGGTATCGACGCTGCTGGTTGCTTCATCAAGAATCAGGATGTCGGGATTTGCCAGAATAACGCGGGTAATGGCCAGCAACTGGCGCTGCCCCTGGCTCAGGTTGCCTGCACGCTCTGAGAGCACCGTCTCATACCCCTGTGGTAACTGACGGATAAACTCGTCGGCTTCGGCAAGCTCTGCGGCATGGATACAGGCGTTGTCGGTGGCGTCGAGCCGACCGAAGCGGATATTTTCCATCACGGTGCCGGAAAAGAGAAAGGTATCCTGAAGCACCAGACCAAGCCTGCTCCGCAGGGCTGCCTTGCCAAAATCGCGGATATTTATGCCATCAATGGTAATGGCTCCGCTGTTGATCTCATAAAATCGGGTCAGGAGATTTATAATCGTGGTCTTTCCTGCCCCTGTGGGACCAACCAGAGCGATGGTTTTGCCCGGCTCCGCAACAAAAGTCATATCCCGTACTACCACAGCTCCCTTGTCGTATGCAAAAGTTACCCGGTCGAAGCTGATGGTACCTGCAATGGTCGATGGTACCGTTTCATGCGCATCATCAACCTCCGAAGGAATATCAAGAATTTCAAATATCCTCTCACTCCCTGCAAGAGCTGATTGAATGGTGTTGTACATATTCGCAAGCTGGCGAAGGGGCTGGATAAAGTTTTGTCCATAGATGATGAAGGTGGCAATAACACCGACCGTAACCAGCCCTTTCAGGGCAATCCACCCGCCAACGGCTGCAATGACAATGACAAAGAGGTTTCCAAGAACGTTGGTCAGCGGCATGAGCATCATGGCGTAGCTGTTGGCATAGACGGCCGCCTCAAAAACTTTTTCGTTCTGACTCTGAAACCGCTCAATCACTTCGGCGTTTCGCCGGAATGCCTTGATCACTTTGAGCCCGCTGATGGACTCTTCCATAATGCCATACATCTCTCCAAGCTGTTTTTGCAGCTCCCTGAAGCCTTTGCGGGTGTTGCGGGCAACAAACTGCGTGAACCAGAACATGATAGGAATAACAAGCAGTGCGGTCAGGGCAAGCCATACATCAAGCAGGAACATGGCTATCATGATACCAATCAAAGAGAGGACGCTGGCCACCAGAGAGGTAACGTTCTGGGAGACCGCCTGATTGATCGCATCGATATCGTTGGTCAGCCGGCTCATCAAACCACCTGATGAATTATGATCGAAATAACTGACCGGCAGGGTTTGTATGTGGGTAAAGAGATCGCCGCTCAACTGCCTCAGGGCGGTTTGGGAGACTTTGGCCATAATCCATCCTGCAATCAGTTGAAAGAGGTTGTAGAAGAGATAGACCGCAATCATCAACAGGGCAATTTTCTCCAGCCCGATAGCATCTTTTTTCAATATGAAGCCATCTATGGCACGACCGATAAGGTAAGGCCCGCTCAGTCCGAGTAAAGAGTAGAGCACAACCAGAATGGCAACGACCACTAACTTCAAGCGGAAGGGAGAGAGATATCGAAGCAGTCGCTGAACGGCTGCCGCCGAGTTCCGGGGTTTTTCAATTCTTCCGGGTTGAACCGCCGCATTACCGATACCGATATGTTTGCGATTGTCTCGTCCATTGGTCTGGTAACTACTCATGACCATGCCTCCCTCTCCACCAATGCGTTGGCGTTGGCCTCAGCCTCTGAGCCACCCAACTGTGAATCGTAGATTTCGCGGTAGACGGTGCAACTTTGCATAAGCGAAGCATGGTTGCCTTGGCCGACGATGCGACCTTTATCGAGCACAATGATTTTGTCGGCATTAAGAACAGAACTGACCCGCTGGGCAACCACAAGCAGCGTGCAGTTTGCGTTTTTTATCGCCAGTTCATCCTGTATTCTGCTCTCCGTGTCGATATCAACGGCACTGGTGCTATCGTCAAGAATGAGGATTTCAGGAGATGCAAGCAGCGCCCGTGCAATGGCAATTCGCTGTTTCTGCCCGCCTGAAAGGTTAACGCCGCGCTCTTCAACGCGGGTATCGTATCCCTGCGGCAATCCGAGAATAAAATCATGAGCCTGGGCGGAGCGGGCGGCCTCAATGACGCGCTGCTGACTTGAACCGGGGACTCCGTATCGGATGTTGTCGCGAATGGTACCCGAAAAGAGAATGGTTTCCTGGGGAACGATGGCAAGCCGTTTCAGAAGTGAGTCCTGGGTCACCTCACGGATATCAAGACCGTCAATCAGGATTCTGCCTGAAGAGACATCGTAGAATCGTGGAATGAGGTTCACCAGCGTCGATTTTCCTGCACCGGTTGCACCGAGAATGGCAAGAGTCTTCCCGGGCTCAGCCACAAAACTGACCGCATCAAGCAGCAGGAGATCGGACTCTCTGTTATAACGGAAGGAGACATTCTCGAAAACAATCCGTCCCGGTTTGTATGCCGTCATTGGCTTTGCGGCTCCTTGATCCTGAATGTCGGGTTGAATGTCGAGCACTTCGGCAATACGCTTTGATGAAGCCATACCGCCCGCCCAGACGTTGGTCAGGTTGGCCATAAAGATCAGCGGAGCCATGGTTGTCAACAGATAATTGGTAAATGCAACAACCTGACCAATCGTCAGCTTTCCGGCTATGGCATCAAGCCCGCCTACCCAGATAACCAGAACCATGCCTGCGTTGATGCAGAGTGTCAGCAGGGGCGGCATACTTGCCATAAACTTCATAACGCTTATGGAGTCGCTGGCAAACGCCTGATTTGCCTTGTTAAACCGGGCAAACTCAAATTCACCTCTGACAAATGCCTTGATGAGGCGGATACCTGCAATATTTTCTTGCAAAACGGTACTCAGACGGTCGAGCTGACGCTGAACCGAGCTCCACAAGGGCTCCATTTTCACCACAAAGAAGATGATGATGACGGAGGTTATGAGGAGTAACGGCAGAATGGTCAGTGCAAGAGCGCTGCTGGTTTTGATCATCAAAATGAGGCTGCCGATCATCAGCAGGGTCGATCGCGTTCCGATGCGCAACGAAACCTGGGCAACACGCTGCACCGCAGAGGTATCGCTGGAAAGACGAACCATGAGCTGCCCGGTATTGAGCCGATCGATATTGCCGAATGAAAAGGAGTGGATTTTCAAAAACAACGCCTCCCGAATATCACGGGCAACACTTTCACCAACCCTCACCGACAAAATGTGTGAACTGACGGCAAAAATAACGCTCAACAAGGTGATGGCAAGCATGAGCAGGCCGGTATTGATGACCATCTGCTGGTTGTGCTGATGAATACCCTGATCGATGATTTTCTGTATCAATCGCGGAATACTCAGATCCATCCCCACAACTGTGGTCAGCAATAAAAGAGAGGCAAACGCCTCTTTTCGATAGGGTCTTACAAAAGAACTGAGCCTGAAAATGTTTCGCATATCAGTGACTCCCCCCTGCGAGCGTGCTGCGTGAACTTGATTGCAGCGGTTTCTGTTTGAATGTATCAGATAGCATAGGCAAAAGGATATTCTGTTTCAAGATGGAACTCTTTGAGTATCTCGGCCTTGATCTGCATAAATGCTGAAGACGCTCTGTCGCGTGGCCTTGGAAGAGGGACATCAATGATTTTTTTAATAATGCCAGGACGGGAAGACATAATAACCACCTTATCGCTCAGGTATATCGCCTCTTCTACATCATGCGTCACCATAATCATTGAGATTTTTTCAAAGAGCCATATTCTTTCAAGCTCTTTTTGCATATACATTCTTGTCAGTGCATCAAGAGCTCCAAGAGGTTCATCCATAAGGAGTATCTCAGGTTTGCTCGCCAATGCTCTGGCAATAGCAACCCGCTGAGCCATTCCCCCGGAAAGCTGGGAGGGATAGGCACTCACAAACCCACTGAGGCCGACCAGTTTCAAATGTTCATCAACGATCAGCTTTTTCTCTTTGCGTTTAAGCTTTTCAAGTCCAAACGCAACGTTTTCACCAACAGTAAGCCAGGGAAGAAGGCGGTGATCCTGAAAAACTATTCCCCGGTTTAATCCAGGGCCAACAATTTTTTCACCATCTATTAATGCATCACCTTCGTATTGGGTTTCCAGACCCAACATAATTCGCAGCAGGGTTGTCTTTCCACATCCGCTGGAACCAACAATTGATATAAAAGCACCCGCAGGAAAGACAATATTGATATTGTTTAAAATCTGTAATGGATTACCATCAACAATAAAGCTTTTACTCAGCGCTTTGATTTCAAGTGTACCTTTTTCAATTGACATGGTATCTCTTTTTATGTTACGATTCTTTACGGATGGCTCTTCCACGATCCAATACTTTTGCAATTTTTTCGGCGGTCAATGTCATGGCAAGCCCAAGAAAACCGACGGTTATGATTCCGGTAATAACCAATGGCATATTAAATTTTTCACGGCCAAGCTGAATTCTTGTTCCGATCCCGTCGAATGTTTCTATAAATAGTTCAGCGGCCATCAACATTGCCCATGACATTCCAACACTGAGTGATATACCGGTCAGAATCGAAGGAAAAGCAGCAGGCAAAACTATTTTTCTGATAAACTTTAATCGTTTATACCCATAAACAGCACCAAGTTCAATGTATTCCTTTGAAACACTTCGCACCCCGGAAAAAGTATTAAGCGTTATCGGATAGAACGCAGCAATGGAAATAATAATAATACGGGGCAACTCTGTCATTCCGCACCACATGACAATTAAAGGTATCCATCCAATAATCGGAACTTGCCGTATAACATGAAACGTTGGTGCCAAAATTTTCTCCGCAGTTTTTGACAAGCCCATAAGCAATCCAAACAAAAAACCCGTCACACTGCCAATCAGAAATCCAAATAATACCCGCTTTAAACTGACGAGAATATGAAGCAGAAATCCCTGTTCAACAAAAAGCTTTACAGTGTAATGAAAAAGGGTGCCTGGAGAAGGCAGAAAATGTGAGGAGACATACCCTCCGGAAGTAACTATCTGCCAAACAAGAAGGAGCACTATCGGAATTACAAGAGTACTCAATCTGTTTTTTATATTCTCACTAATCTGTATCATGCTTATGCAATCCCCCCTTCAAAAGATCTGCGCCATGAAAAAAGACGCTTTTCAATTATTTCCAGGATAAAGTTCAAAACAAACCCTATTGCTCCAATTACGACAAGTCCCGACATAACAAGATCAATCTGAAACATCTGGCGACCCCAGATCATCATATACCCGATACCTGAGTCACATCCAAAAAGTTCTGCCCCGACAACAAACATCCATGACAAACCAAGACTCAATCTGATGCCTGTAAAGATAGATGGCAATGCTCCAGGAATTATGACTTTTGTGAGATACCGATAATTTTTATAATTATAGACGTTGGCCAGTTCATGATAATTTTTTGGCACACCACTAATTCCCTGAAAGGTATTGAAAACCATAGGATAAAAAGCTCCTATCGCTATAAATATTATTTTGGGAAGTTCACCAACGCTGAACAATATGATCAGTAATGGCATCCATGCATACTCCGGCACCTGCTGAACAGATTTTACAAGAGGAAGTAATGTTCTCTTTAAAAATGGTGACAATCCCATTACAATTCCCAGAATAAATCCCGATGAAGCGCCGACAAGAAATCCAATAACTACCCGTTGCAGACTGACTATAATGTTATCAGTCAGTTCACCAGAACCGACAAGATCTGCAAGCGTATGAAATAAGGTCAGAGGAGGAGTCAGTATAAGCTCTGAAACCAATTGCAAAGGCCCGGCACTCTGCCAGAGTATCAACAAAAGCAAAGGCACAATCAAAGCCAGAAGCTTGTCTTTCCATTGAAAGTGTTTAATAAAACTTTTACTCATAGCCTTTTTGGATTATTGAAAAAGGGCGAAATAAGGTATTTCGCCCTTTTTTCAGGTTATAAACCACACGTAGACTCTTCTTACTTCCAATAATTTTCGAGGCCGAGCTCTTTCAATGCTACTTCTGAGTAGCTCTTGTCAAACCATTGGTCAACATCAAATTTCTGCCTGATCAGTTTGCTTCTGAATGCAAAGTCAACGATATCCTTGAAAGAGGCTACCGAACTGGCATTGAGTGTTGGATTGTATTTTTCTTTTAAATTCTGACCGGCAAGATCTACAACAAGCGATTGACGTGAACTACCGGTTTTTGTTTCGACTGCATACAAGGCCTCCTTGTTCTTCTCCTGTGATGCCCAGTAGGCAGCTCGTATATGTGCCTTTACGACCCGTTTTACGATGTCAGGATATTTTTTTGCAAACTCTTCCGTAACAAGCAGCGCACCTCTCCCCTTGTTCTGAATAGGATCTTTTCTTGTATCATAGACGTCTACAGCAAGGCCCTGTTGTACCAAGGGACGATCAGCTCCACCGATAATAGCGTCAACACTTCCTGTCGCAAGGGCAGCCGAGGCATCAGCTCCCGAGAGATTAACAAGCTTGACATCACGTTCAGTCAATCCAACCTGAGCCAGCAATCTGTTAAGAGTAAGATGTGTCTTGGTTCCTTTACTCACCGAAATACGCTTTCCTTTCAGATCCCTGAGTGAGTGAATATTTGCTTGAGGAGCTGCAATGATGTAAGAATTCACTCCATTATCCCGCCCTAAAATGTACCTGGTTTTCAATCCTCCTGCTCGGCCAATAACGCAGGGAAGGTCACCAATACTGGCGATATCGAGCTTTCCTGCAGCTAACGCCTCGTTCACCGCCGGGCCAGCACCTTTATACAACGTGAGCTGGATCTGAATACCATCATTCTTGAACTCCTGCTGCAAAAGGCCCTGATCCTGCACAATACCATTAATTCCTCCTGCAAATGGCTTGCCACTACTTCCGACTGCACCGACACGGATTACTGCGGGTTTGTTTGCTGCCTGTGCAGCAACCGTCATTGAAACCAGGCCTGCAATAGTTAAAAATCTTATCCACTTTTTCATTATTTTCTCCTTTAGTTTTTTATATCAGTTAAAATCCATACTGGAATTGGGCAACAAAATCATTCTGGTGTAAATCGCTGTTGCTTCTTTCATGACGAACATTATAGTTGAACTGCAGTTTTGTTGTCTCAGCAAAAAACACATTAAAACCATAGGTAACTATTGAGGTATCATCTCCTGAAACCGCTTTATCAGGGTCATAATGATCAAAGCGCACAAATGGCTGATATGTCGTTGGCCAGTAATCATCTTGACGAGACTCAACCCGGGCATTTTTCAGGAACTGATCTCCAAAATTATAGAAAACCGTAAGCGTGTAGCCATCACTTTTTCTTGTTGGCTTTACTATGTTTGCTTTTGTTGTACCTGAAAGATACTGGCTCTCCTGGGAAGCATATTCCGCAGTAAACCCTATTGGAGTGGCGACATAAGCCAGATCGACTCCGTACAGGTTTCTTGAGCCGATATCTTTAATGGTTGAGGTGCCTATTGTCTTGGAAATATCATCCTTCCCTCTATAAAAAGAACCTCCAAGAGAGAGGCCCCGGTAACTCGAATTATAATCTACCGGTGCATTGATAATAATCCTTCCGCCAATATCCTTTTGCTTGTTTGTATCAAGTGCATTCGGACCGGAACCATTAAAAATACCGATAGAATACTCAATAAGCGGAATACGGTAGTTGAACCCCAGATCGAGCGTCGGAGAAATATCACCACGCAGCAGAATACCAATATCGCGTTTTGATACATTGAGCTTGGAAACGAATGTAGCGCTATTGATCGTTGGTTTTTTATCATCATTTGTTGTTGCCTCAAGACCAAATGGCTTTTTCTGTTGACCAAACTGGACATAAAAAAGAGGCTTTTCATTGTCAAGCGAGGGAAAAATCGAGTACTGCAGATAAGCATCTGTAGGTTGCACATAATTGGTAACAGTGCCAGATGTCGTTGTTGCCAGGCTTAAAACGTAATCCAGATTACGTCCTTCTGCGTAGTCTTTTTTAAGGTTTCCTTTAAATGAAAGGGTTGCTGATCCTCCGGAAAAAGTCGGAATTGGATCCGGCGATGCATTCGACGATGTCGGTATTGAATAACTGCTCGATAAGGTACCGGATATCTTCAGCGACCGTTGACTGTTGGCTATATTATTCGCAAGAGTACGATCATAGGCATCTTTAAGAACCGCTATTTCATTCCTGACACCTTCAAAATCTTCACGGGTTATAGGTTGTTGTGGTTCAGTAACTCCTGCCGACGATGCATTTTCTGTACTAACCTCTTCTCCTTTTGTTACCTGGGTCTCAGTATTTGAATTCTCGGCAGCTTGAAGAGACGCATTACCTATCATCAGACTACCGAGAAAAAGTAGTGTAAACTTTAATTTACTCATTCTATATTTTTCCTTTTTTGATGGTTATTTTTCTATAAAAAAAGGCCGAATCTGACAACAAGAATCGGCCTGCTTTATAATATTTAATTACATATAATCAAATATCAGAAACAGCGAATACTTTTATATCACCATAATCCACAAAAAAGCAACAACATCGCTTTATTCTCTTGAAAACGACCGTCAAAACCATACCATCTCCTTAATTATTACAGATGCAATCAAACACAATTTCGAAGCATCAAGAAAAAGAATATTGTGCAGATTGTAAATCCCGTTTAACCGGCATATTCTCTACCATATATGAGTTACCGCAATAAACCATACCGATATACTAACCAAGCATTTCAATAAATGCATTGATACGGTTCAGCAACTGCTCACTCTGTTCTGAGCCAGACTCATTCTGCTCGATAACCATGGTCGGTATGCCCGTATCCCTCTGTTTATACTGCAACCTCTGCTGCTGATTCCGCCTTGATCTTGATCATCTCTACGAATGCCTCGACTCTTGTTCTCATTGCCTCGTAATCGGAACCGGCATACTCGGTATGAATCTCCAGTAGCGGAATACCCGACTTAGCCAGAACATCCTTGGTCTCCTTGGCTTTGAAGGTGAATGGGTCACAGTAACGCAGCGTGTGGTAAATGACCCCCTGGGCTTTGCTCTCGTCGATAAGCTCATGGAGCTTTTTCAGGCGCCGGTCGCTCTCAAGATCAAGGTATGGAAGCGCTGCGTGAGGAGTCCGGTTCAGGTAACCAAGGGCAACTCCTGCTGGTGAAATCTCTTTGATATCAAGGTCAAGATGAGGCAGAATACCTGTCCAGAGATCATCACCAACAATACGACCTCCAACAGCATTGATGATACCGATCAGTTTCCGGTCTCCCCGGGGTATAAGGCTGCCTGAAATAAAGATTCGGCCATCAGCGCCATCGGCTTCGATCACCGGATCAGGCTGAAGCTCCTGCAACTCTATCAGCGTCTCTTGCAGCAGTATGAGGTACTCTTTTTTGTCAAGCAGATCACCAGCCTGTATCAAGTCAAAGACCTCTTCCCAGGAGATCACATTATCTTTGGCTGCCTGAAAGAAGTAGATGCTTTTGAGTGTCTTGCGAATGTCGTTATACAAGGCTACCGATGCAGCCAGTTTCACGGTATCGAGCTTGGCCCCGGCCCGCTCTTCAAGCAGACGGGTAAACTCATTAGCCTCGTTGACAAAGTACTCCTGACCCTCTTCCCAATAGAAGTTGCGGGGCACACCCAGCACAACGACATCCCGTTTAAAGTAGTACTCGATGACTTCGGCAGCACGGAAGTTCTGCAAACAGGTGGCATCAAAGGCAAGCACATCCGTTTGCTGGATGTATGGATCCTCATTTTCGGCAAAGGCTCCGACAATTTCACGAATAAACACACAGTTTTTGCTGGAGGCATATCGACCTCCCACCTCTACCAGCCGATCATCTCCACCAATGGCAATCCTGATTGGAATAAACCCTAATGCATGGATAATCTCTTCAGGAACATTATATCCCGTCCAGCCAACTACTTTTTGACCATTTGCACGAGCTTTTCTCAATTCATCAGGCCGCTCATCGAGCCGTTTTCTGATTACTTCCAGTGTTTTAACCGTCATGATTCAATTCCCTTTTTCTATGGTTAGTCTTATAAATTTTTATACTTAAAGCATTTCGATAAAAGCATTGACTCGATTGAGCAACTGTTCGCTCTGTTCGCTTCCGCCCTCATGCTGCTCTATAATCATGGTTGGTATACCTGAATCCCGCTTGATGGTGTCGCACAACATCCTGGCAATGGCCGACTGCGTGTTGCATCCCCACTGGTATAAAAAGAGGACACCGTCAGCACGCGATTTTTTGAGTTGTTCTATTGTCCACTCCGCCCGTTTCTCAATGGATTGTTCATAAGGATAGGAGAGAATGGCATGAGCCAGGTTCTGGTAGGGATCTCCCTCTTCCGCGACGAGAGTGCTGATGTCGCTCCAGTGATTATCCTGACCAACAATGATGGCCCCCGCCTCCTCAATTCGAAAATCGTTTGGAAAAACGCACGAGCCGCAGACAAAGAGACGAATCGGTTTATCGACGACCCCTTCCGCCTTGATGCCCCTCTTTACCCGCTCACGGATATAAGCGTTCGATTCTCGAAGCACCGTCAAACTGGCGCTTGGATCTCCATGAATCTCCATGCCTCCCATCTGATAAAGGGCCCGACGATCTACCCCGTTGGTTGGAGGCAGATCTGCCGACCACCAGAGTTCAGCAGTGTCAATTGCCAGTCGGCGACCTTCGTTATGCAGCTTTATCTCTTTCGTCAAATCATCGTCAGTTACTTCTCTCCCTGCCCTTTTGCCAATCTCACTGGTCAATCGACGCAGATTCCGGGCAAAGTATTCAACGGCCCAGGGCTTGTCTGCCTGATGACGCATGGGATAATCGATGTTCATCAGCTTTACCGCTTTATTTGGGCCGTGCCGGTGCGCTTCAACCCCATAGGAGATATCGGAGCAACGCAAGCAGGTAAACGGAGCAACCATGTCAACCGGAAGATCATCCTCCTGAATGTTGGCATATCCGGCGGTCTGGCAAGCTTCAAAACTGATAGCATGATTAGCCTTTTCTCTCTGATTGCGACTTCTTATCGCCTCTTCATTCAATCCAAGTCCTTCATGTCGTCCTCTGGCCCATAGACCCACACTGGCAGGACGCAATGCAATTCCGCCTGCGGCGTAGTAGGGATCGACACTTTGCCCACCCTGCACGAAGATGACCGGAGCACCATTCTCTCGACTTTTGTTGATACGGTCGTTCATCGTGAGAAGAAGGTAGTGGTTCTTTATAGCGCTTGGAAGATGGATATCTCTTGACAAACGACTGCCTGCATACTTCTTCTGCGTATAGGCAAAAGGGTATCTCTTCGGCCCGATTTCTGTCATAAAATGCCATACGTCCGCCGCTGTCGCCCGCGATCCGTCACGAAAATGAATATCTTCAGTTGCTTCAAACTCTTCACGCAACTCTGCCGGATACTCGTATAGAGCCGTCTTTGCCATGCTGATTTTTCTCCATGTTATTTTTTCACAAATTCACAGAAACTTCTTTTTGCTTTCCCGTGGGACACTCAGGCCCATAGCCCCTCTTTTTTTGAAAAGCTGCGGGCAAGCACCGCTGCGCCGAGAGCACCGATAAGCTGAGGATCAATTTCAGGTTTGACAATGGTGACTTTCAACGCCTCTTCGATGGCCGTTTTCATACCGGTATTTTTGGCTACTCCTCCCGAGAAAAAGACATCGCTTGCAATGCCCACTCTTGCAAAAAGTCCTGAAATACGATTGGCGATAGCATGATGGATCCCGTTCAGGATATTTGCAGGCTTTTCACCCCTTGCGACGAGCGAGATAGTTTCCGACTCTGCAAAGACGGTGCAGGTGCTGCTCATGGGCACAAGCTCCGTTGCCGAAAGGGCCAAAGCTCCAAGATCCTCAAGCTTTACCTTAAAAACGCCAGCCATCACCTCAAGAAAACGACCAGTGCCTGCCGCGCATTTATCATTCATGGCAAAATCGACTACCGCTCCATCCTGATCAATCCGTATAGCCTTACAATCCTGACCACCCATATCAATAATGGTTCGAACCGAAGGGTGGAGGTAATTGGCCCCCTTGGCGTGACAGGTAATTTCAGTAACCGCTTTATTGGCATAAGGGGCAGAGACGCGACCGTAACCGGTTCCAACGATATAGGTAAGATCCTCCTGTATCAGTCCTCCCGTCTCCAGAGCCAGGTTCAATGCTTTCAATCCACTCTCCACAGAATCAACTCCGCTCGGAACAAGGCCGGTAGCAAAGATTTCTCCATCTTCCAGAATCACCGATTTTGCTGCCAGTGAACCCACATCAACACCTGCAAAAAAATTCCTTTTTATCGACATCCTATACTCCAGATTTGAGGTTATTTTAAATTGAACAAAGAAGATTCCAGTCGTTTGATCTTTATCCGAGCATTTCAATAAACGCATTGACACGATTCAGCATTTGCTCACTCTGTTCGCTACCACCTTCATGATCCTCGATAATCATGGTTGGTATTGCTATCTCTCTTTTGACCGTGTCGCACAACATCCGGGCAATCGCAGATTGTGTATTGCATCCCCACTTGTATAAAAACAAGACACCGTCGGCACGAGATTTTTTGAGTTGTTCAACGGTCCATGCAGCCCTTCCCTCAACGGATTGTTCGTAGGGATAGGAGAGTATGGCATGAGCCAGGTTCTGATAGGGATCTCCCTCTTCCTTCACAAGCGTACTAATGTCGCTCCAGTGATTATCCTGGCCGACAATAATTGCGCCTGCCTCCTCAATACGAAAAGCGTTCGGAGAGACACATGAGCCGCAGACAAACAGGCGAATCGGTTTATCAATCACCCCATCAGCCTTGATACCCCTCTTTACCCGATCCCGTATATAGGCGTTCGACTCTCTCAGCACCGTCAAGCTGGCGCTCGGGTCTCCATGAACCTCCATTCCCCCCATCTGATAAAGTGCCCGGCGATCAACACTATTTGTCGGCGGAACATCTGCCGACCACCAGAGTTCAGCAGTGTCGATAGCGAGACGGCGACCTTCATTGTGCAACTTTATCTCTTTCGAGAGATCCTCATCAGTTACTTCACGCCCAGCCCTTTTGGCGATCTCACTGGTCAATCGGCGAAGATTTTGCGCAAAGTATGTAACAGCCCACGGCTTGTCAGCCTGATGACGCATGGGGTAATCAATATTCATCAGCTTTACGGCTTTATTTGGCCCATGCCGATGCGCTTCAACGCCGTATGAGATGTCGGAGCAGCGCAGGCAGGTATATGGAGCCACCATATCAACAGGAAGGTCACCTTCCTGGATATGCTCGTATCCAGCAGACTGGCATACCTCAAAACTGATGGCATGATTGGCCTTCTCTTTTTGCTTGTGGCTTCTGACAACCTCCTCATTCAATCCAAGTCCCTCATGCCGCCCTCTTGCCCATATTCCAACACTGGCAGGACGCAGAGCAATACCGCCCGCAGCATAATAGGGATCAACACTTTGTCCGCCCTGGACAAAGATGACCGGTGCACCGTTCTCTCGACTCTTGTTGATACGATCATTCATCGTCAGCAAGAGGTAGTTGTGCTTGATCGCGCTCGGAAGATGAATATCACGCGATAAACGCCCCCCGGCATACTTCTTTTGTGTGTAGGCAAAAGGATATTTTTTCGGCGCAACTTCGGTCATAAAATGCCAGATATCCGCTGCTGTTGCTCGAGAACCATCTCTAAAATGAATATCATCTGTTGCTTCAAACTCCTCCCGCAACTCGGAAGGGTACTCGTATTGCTCTCTCTTTGCCATGCTGCTCTCTTTCAATGTTTTTAATGACACCATTTCATCGGAGTAATTCCTCCCTTCTTTCCTGTAACGTCAGCTCCAAAGTCCCTCTTTTTTTGAAAAGCTACGAGCAAGCACCGCTGCACCGAGAGCGCCAATAAGCTGAGGGTCAATTTCAGGCTTGACAATAGAGACTTTCAAAGCCTGTTCAATAGCATGTTTCATGCCGCTGTTCTTGGCCACTCCGCCGGAAAAAAAGACATCACTCGTTATACCGACTCTTGCAAAAAGTCCGGAAATACGATTTGCGATAGCATGGTGAATCCCGTTCAGAATGTTTTCAGGCTTCTCACCCCTTGCTACAAGCGAGATGGTTTCCGACTCTGCAAAGACTGTGCAGGTACTGCTCATGGGGACAAGTTCCGTCGCTGAAAGCGACAGGGCACCAAGCTCTTCAAGCTGCACCTTGAATACACCGGCCATTACTTCCAAAAAACGTCCAGTGCCTGCAGCGCACTTATCATTCATGGCAAAATCGACTACCGCTCCATCCTGATCGATGCGAATAGCTTTACAATCCTGACCGCCCATATCAATGATGGTCCGAACCGAAGGGTGCAGGTAATTGGCACCCTTGGCATGGCAGGTAATTTCGGTAACAGCCTTATTGGCATAAGGCGCAGAGACACGACCGTAACCCGTTCCAACGATATAGGTCAGATCCTCCTGCTTCAGTCCACCGGTCTCCAGAGCAAGGTTCAATGCTTTCAAGCCACTCTCCACAGAATCAACCCCGCTTGGCACAAGACCAGTTGCAAAGATCTCTCCATCTTCCAGAATAACCGATTTTGCTGCCAGTGAACCCACATCAACACCTGCAAAAAAATTCCTTTTTAACGACATCTTTTACTCCAACTTTTTAATTATTCAAAATTGATCACGATACTATCCGGAAAGAGAAAAAGCCGACTCTCTGATAACAAGAATCGGCTTTTTTCATAAACCAGGTTATATAACCAGGCACTACGTTGCGGCAAATAATTCTATATCAGGATGCTATAGGGCAAGCAACAACAACATAGCGTATGCAACAGAATAGTTAATTTCATAAAAGTGCAACTCTTGAATTTATTACCGATATTGAAACAGAATTATTGTTTTAATCCTGAATTTCGATCAACAAACAGCTTAATACAATTCCTGTTGATCAATAAAACAAATAAAGAAGCAGATAAAAATCCCGTTGATACGGCATATTATATACCGTAAATAAGCTACCTGTAATTAAACGATCAATGCCGTCCTTCGTGCCCTTGGCGTGAAAATTGCAGTTGATTCGGATCACCCGTCTTGATTTATGAGGCTTTCATTTTCGTGGAAGAAGGTGCTCGTTCCCTGCGGGATCAGTTGATGAAGGATTGACGTATCTATTCTACTGGATTTACTATCAGGGTTGCCATGAATGTTGGCTTTAAGAGTGGTTACTGGTGTAATAAATTTTGTTGCAAAGTATAGCACTTAGTGATATCTTTGTTGCGATGAGAGTTTTTACAAATAAATGGTTTTCCCGCTGGGCTGACGATGAAGAGTTTTCTGACTCTGTTTTGTGGGCAACGGCCAAGGATGTCGTAGCCGGGAATGTTGAAGGTTCCTTGGGAGGGTGCTTGTTCAAGAAACGAATCCCTCGGGAAGGCGGAGGCAAACGTTCCGGTTACCGCATTATTGTCGGATACAGAAAGAGTGATGGGAGCAGGGTGGTTTTCCTCTATGCTTTTGCTAAAAACGACAAAGCTAACATTTCAAACAAAGAGAAAACCGCGCTTCAACTTACAGCAAAAGATTTTTTAAGTGCAACAAACAAACAGTTACAGGCACTTTTATCGACAATGAAATACAGGGAGATAACAGCTCATGAGCAAGATTCTTGATATAGCCCATGAAATGGCCAAAGACCTTTTTGAGGTCGGAGCAATGGACGAAGTAACGATGCGTACAGTCGAATCGCTTTGTTTGCCGGAAAAAAAGGTTTTTCTGCCGGAGGACATCCGTCGCATTCGGACAACAAACCATCTCAGCCAGCCTGTTTTTGCTTTGATGCTCGGGATTGGAAAAACGACCGTTCAGCAGTGGGAGCAAGGGGTCAAAAAGCCTGGTGGAGCTGCCAAGCGTTTATTGGACGTGATCGATCGAAAGGGTATTGCGGTACTGAGCTGAAGTAAAACATACTCGATTCTACCAAAGCTATCTGCAGACCATGCGGACACTGTCGTCACAATTGTAGCTTGCTTGAGATATGTATCTGCTCACGAACCGGACAAAATAGCACGGCAAGCACTTTATAGCGGTATAATAGGATCGTTTTATCGTTAGCGCTTGTTAACAAATAACTGTAACAATTGATTTGTAATTCCGCTCTATTTTTTGGTTCAATTTGTCATGGAACTCATTTTTTTAAAATATCTTGTCTTATGATAAAGATAATTCAATGTTCGTATTTTTGAAGAATTTTGTTACAGTATTTCTCTAACGATTACTTAGCACACACTTTTTTCCGAATTCTGAGGTGACCCCACTTTAAATTCCCTTTTCTGAGGCGGCCCCAATAAAAGCCAGATAGAGTGGGCAGAGATGTTTGGCGACGAGGTTGATCGGCTGCTCTACAAATGAAGACTCCCCGCCGCAAGCAGCGGGGTATCTGGATTTAGAAAAAGCTTAACATACTTCACCTCAAGCGGTGGGTAATTGAACCCTGAGAGATTAAACTGACCGACAAGAGCTATCGGCTCGAACACCGTACCAGCATTTTCTATCAACAACAACCGACGGAAGGAAGGGGCAAGCGTAGAAAAAAGAAACTACCGCTTCAAAAAATAGTAGGAAATCATTATAAAATGACGTATTATAAAAATGATGCATAGCACAGCCTGTCTTAATGAATTTTTATCTTCCGGCACTCATCCACCATACTGAGGCGGCAAAAAACAGCATATCTTTACCGACCAGATCAGCGGATCGAAAGCTAAAAGGCCGGTACTTGCCGAGTGCCTGAGAGAATTGGATAAATCATTGTTCATGTTATTTTTGCGAGCGCGCTAAGTGGTTTTCTTTGGGCAGAATTCCGTCAACGCAAGGGAGCCATCAAATTGCACTACCTCTAAGATCATCGAGGCTCGCGACCTGCATTCATGGTCATGACAGATGCTAAACACCATGATGTCCGGGTTTCAAGAAGCGAAAAGAAACTTGATTTTCACCTGTTGCCGGACAGCATCATTTCCTTTGACCGGGCCTGCATCGATTTCAAGTGGCTGTTCACCCTCCAGCGCAAGGTCTGGTTTGTGGCACGCTCAAAAACAAACATCCAGTACCGAATCATCGGACAGCATCATCCGATAACAAACCAGCAGGTGACACGAAAGGACAAAATTGAACTGGTTGTTGAACATTTATGAGCTTCAAGTTTGACGAGAGTATCTTGGGTTATATGTTATCTTTTCAAGCAGAAAATGCCAGTCAAGCATGCATAAAGGATTGATGTTATTCATGATAAAGGGCGAAATGAGATTATTTCCTTTAAAGCACGAAATATTCCCTTTATCTCATGATGCTAAATCATATCTTTTTGGGCATTCGCGGAATTTAATGGGTTGAAGTGAAACGTTAATACGTCATCATACGGTAAGACGGATCAGTTTTTAAGGTAAAAGATTATTTCGGTTTGGTAGTTCTTGAATACTTCGCAGAGGTGTTGCGAAGGTAGATTTAGCTGTATAGGCATACTCCTGCTGCCTTGGTTGTTTTGTGCTTGCATAGTTGAAGATGTTGTCTCTATGGCTTTTCGGCATGGTCTTCACCTTCATCATAGGTTTATGTCCTGACACATTCTATGAATTGAGATTACGCTAAGCTAAGCTCTTATTACCCTATTTTCATTAAAATCACCGAAGAGCCATCTTTTTAATGGATACGTTATTTGAGGATAAATAACGGTGTTCTTATATTTGCATAATAATAAACTATAAATACTGATAAATATGGATTCCAACATGGAATATCAGGCAACGCTGGCCAAGTTGCTTTATTTGGTGCTGCGCTCAATTAATTTTAATAGATTAAGGTTGTATATTATAGATCGGCAGCAGCATATATCTATATTGCGTTGTGCGGTGGATATTGATAAGGGAAGCGTTGATACATCTTCTTTGAATGTATATCGTGGTTTGTATAGAATAGAAGGATTACATCTTTATAAGCTTCATAATATAGGCCTCGGGTATGATCCGGATTTGACAGATTATAAAGATTTTATAGCTAGGTTTAAATATGATGATGTCTTTTCTATTGATCTAACAAAGCTTAGGACAGATACTATACCGTTGCCCGTGCAAGAATTTCATGAATATTATAAGGTACGTAATATAGCTGTTGTTTCAATTTGGGAGAACGATCAGAAAAGAAATTTTTTTGGATATATAGCGGCTGATAAAGGCGAAAGTCTCTTGACGCCTGAAGATTTGAATTTGCTTTATACTAATATTGAATTAATATCAAAAACAATTGTGGCAATTGTAAATAATCAGGAATCTATCTCGCAACAGAAGAAACTCATTGAAAAAAGTGATGAGCTTATTAAAAAAATGAAAAAGGATAAATATGATATAAAAGAACTTATAAATTACTTATTTGAAATAGTTTTCGAGGTTTGTCCGGAAAGTGATATTGTACAGATTAAGCAAGTATTTTCTACTAAAAACGATCATGAGTATAAGTGTAAGTATTGGTATGCAAGAATTAACCCTTTGTCAGTTGGTATAAATGATGATAATAAGAAGTTGGTTGAGTCGCTAAATAACAAGGAATATTTATTGACTGAGAGTACTGATTGGGTGACAGTAAGTGTATATGAGGAAAGGAGCGCGAAATTTATACCAAATATGAGACTTTATCCGGATAAGTACAATGTAGATAAGGTAAGTGATGAAAAGGATGCTCGCGCATTTATTAGAAAAAGAAATAATAGTGAGATTAATATTCCTTTTAGAATTGGGAATGAAATATCTGGCGTATTAGATGTTCATGGGAGAAGGCCATATTCGCTAAATGAAAATACGATGCATGTGCTTAGAGATATTGCTTTGTGGTTTGGTGTTATATTGACAGATATTGAACAATCAAAATATGTAAAGCGATTAGATGAATCTGTTGGATTTGACTATAGTATGATTAGTAACGCTATAAAAAGGGCTGTGCCTTCATCAATCATTGACAAGAATAAGATTCGGTATATTGATGATGGCAATGTTCAGAAAATGTTTGAAAAAAACGTATATACAATGGGAGATGTGTACATAGATATCAATTGTTTTTGTGATCAGGCAAATCAGATAAATGTGGATGCTAAATATTATGACAATCGCAGTGTGAATGTTATTAATAATTATTTTCATAATAATATTATTTATGCTGATGGCTCTGCAAAATACAAGACCATGAAAAGATTTGCTAAATATATGTATATTATTTCTTGGGTGATGATGCCGTTTTCTTTTGTTACGGAAATAGGTTTTATAATTCCTCTTCTTCCTTTGATGGGGATAATATTTTCTGCATCATTTTATAAGATGGCTTCGGTTGGTTTTAAGGAATTTAAAGGACTTTATGAGCGAAATAAGGGATCATATGAACATAATCTTCCGGACTTTTTAAAGAACCAAACATCTCTTGAAGAAATAATAAAAGTAATTGATAATAAATAACATATTTGCATGCTATGGAAAAGTTTACTTTTGATATAGACGTGAACCAACTATTGTCTATTCTTTCATTGTTTTTTATGTTGGTTAGTATTTATTTAATACGTGACAGGGTTCCTTTAAAAAAAATCCCGGTATTTAATGAGCAAAAAGAAGCTGCTGAGGGAATCTTTAAAGAAATGATGAAATTCATTGATTTTATACTGAAAAAGGATGGCTTGACTCTTGAGGCGATAAATTTTATGGGTTTTTTAGGGGTGTTAGTTGTAGGTGTGTTGTTTTTCGTGGTATATTTTCATCATGAATTAATATGTATTTTTTTAGCTTACATTGGTTCTTTTTATGGGGTCAAAGTTCATACGGGAGAGCCAGGGGCGGTTAATATATTTGTATTTTTAGTAATATTTTTAATTCTTTTGGTGTTTTTGCTAATGTTTTCATTCATGACGATAGTCTTTCATAACCAAAAAATGGCTAAATTAAGTCTGCAAGGGGCCGCCTCAGAAAAGGGAATTTAAAGTACGTTTAGCAACTGTTCGACAATATCGTTCAGGTTCCTTAGTGAGCGGCCGATCCGATCAAGACGCCAGATGATGAGGGTATCGCAATTTTCAGCTCTTTCAGGCATTCGGTAAGTCCTGGCCATTCAGCTTTAGAGCCGCTTATCTGGTCGGTAAAGATATGCTGCTTTTTGCAGCCAGCATATTTGAGCACATCAAGCTGCAGGTTCAGCGTTCTATCATAACCGCCACCATTTGTTGCACTCAAGATAATTCCCGCACCCTGAACGATGCGCCAAGTGAATGGGCAAGTTCACGGCAGGCATCCAGATCGAGACCCGAAACATTGACAACACTCGCAATCACATCGGGGATCTGTTTTGTTGCCAAACGCATAAAATCGCAAACCGCGCGGAATCCCTCTGCACCGAAAGGGGTATTGCATAAGCGCATGTAGGTGTCGGCATCAGGCGCATTCAAGCTTACGGAAATGCAATCCACCAACCCGGCCAGTTCCGGAATGATATTGCGGCCATGAACGAGGTTAGCCTGACCATCGGTATTGATGCGAATGCTGCCGTTATAGTGTTGCTTGAGTTCCTGTGCAATGCGCACAACCAGATCGAGCCTGATCAGCGATTCCCCAAACCCGCAAAAAACGATCTCCTCAAATTCCGTTGGATCGCCAACAGCAGCCATAACCTCTTCGAATGAGGGCTCCACTTCGAGCAGCAAATTATTGCCATACAGTTTGTACTGACCAAACTTTGGGCAGAAAACGCAGATGTTGGAACATCGATTGGTGATGTTCAGGTAAAGAGCGTTACGGATTTGATAGGCGATGACGGGCTCTTCCGCATCTTTTCCGGTCAACTTGTTTTTATGCCGACATCGAGTCATCTTCATAGTGATCAAAAGATTAACATTGCTAAACCAGAACTGCGGCAAACCCTGCGTTACCCATTGCCTCCTTGAGTTGTTGCAGACCGATACGGCCATCATCAAAGCATACCGTCACGGTTTTCAGCAGCAAATTCACCCGTACACCGCGAACCTCTGCAATTTCTTCAATTGCCATACCCACTTTTTCGGCACACTCTTTTGATTCGATGGCAGGGACTGACCATTCCACCTCCATAAACTCCTTATGCTTGCATGTACATTCCATGATGATAACTCCATTTTTTGTCTTTTTTCAGGCCAGCTTCCACTCTTGTTGAGCTTTATTCATTTCGGCCTTGAGCATACTCCATCCTGAAGGCAAATTATGCTGAAGAGTAACCTCTCTCCTTGCAATGTTTCGTTTATGAGCACAGCTCACTTCCGACTCTCAATGCAGCGGTTTCCTCTTCCAGTATCCCGGCCTGATGCAACCGCCAGTAATAGCCCTGCAGCCTGAGCAAATCGCCATGTGTGCCACTCTCAACAATCCGCCCCTGTTCGAGCACACATATCGTATCCATCTGCTGTACGGTCGACAAGCGATGGGCAATGACCAGCAGGGTTCGACCTGCCGATACCCGATGAATGGCTTGCTGAAGAACCTCTTCAGTCCGGGAATCGAGGCAGGCCGTCGCCTCATCAAGGATCAGTATCTTCGGGTTAAAAATCAGGACACGGGCAAAAGAGAGCAGTTGTCGTTCACCCGCCGAGAGCGTGCTGCCGCGCTCGGAGAGGATGGTTTCGTATCCCTTGGGTTGGCGCAAAATAAAGGGCTCTGCCCCCACCAGCCTGCAAGCCTCCCTGACCCGCTCCTCTGAAATCCCGGACTGGAAAAAACGGATGTTGTCAACAATCGTTCCGGAAAAAAGGGTGACGTCCTGCTGAACAATACCAATGGTTCGACGCAGCACATCCAGTGGCCACTCCCGAACATCTTTACCGTCAATGACCACCGCGCCTGACGTGACATCGTAGAACCTTGTCACCAGATTCATGATGGAGCTTTTGCCAGCTCCAGTGGCCCCGACAAACCCGACACGCTCTCCGGGCTTAATAGTCAGGGAAATGTTTTGCAGGACAGGGTGTCCCGAACGATAAGCCAGAGAGACCCTGTCCAGCTCAATTTTGCCGGCAACAGCAGGCGCTTGTGCACCGGCAAGCTCTTTGATATCGGGGATTTCCTGCAAGGTTCGAGTGATACGCTCCGTCGCAACGATAGAGGACTGTAACGTATTCATCTGCTGCGAAAGGGTATTGATTGGCTGGAAAAAGCGCCGGATATAGCCCACAAATGCATACAAAACGCCAAAAGAGATGGTTCCCCCAAGCACTCCTCTTCCACCATACCAGACGAGAGCCGCAATGGCAAGGTCTCCCAACAGTTCGGTGATATTGAAAAAGAGCAGAAACAACTGATTTTCCAGAATGGTCGATTGCAGCAGAGCCTTGTTCCGTTCATCAAGACGCCTCTGTTGTTTTGCTTCCTGATGAAAAATCTGCACAATGGGCATTCCACTGAGATTCTCGGCCAAAAAGCCGATAAGGACGCCCAGCCGATGCCGTACTTCGGTGTTGACCGACCGGATTTTTCTCTGAAAAAAGAGTGCCAGCACGACGACCAATGGCACCAGCAGAAAGCAGTTGAGTGCAATGGTTACGTTCAAGCGAAGCATAAAGAACATGATCAGCAGCAGCGTGAAGGCACCTCTGAGCGTCGTGGCCAAAAACTGGGTAAAGAAATTGTTGAGCGCTTCGGTATCGCTGACCACATTGGTGATAATACGACCGGCACTGTTTTGGTCGAAGTAACGCAACGCCAGCCGCTGAATGTGGCGGAAGAGGTCAATGCGGATAGAGCGGACGATCGACAACCCTATCCGCTGCAACAAAATATCCTGATAATAGGTCAGACCAAAAGCAAGCAGCACGAGCCCCATATAGGCAAAAGCCATTCGCACCACCGCTCCGGAATCAGGATTTGAGACCGTCACATAGCGGTCAATAGCCTCCTTGACCAGCAATGGCTGTATCAGATCAATAACCACAACGGTAACCACCAGGGCAAAAACAAGTGCCAGCCTGGTTCGATGCGATCGTATATAGGGGGAAATCGCGGCAAACGTTCCCCGAGTTGATGATTGTCGGTTCATGATGCCTCCTCCAGACGGCCTGCTTCCAAAGCCTCCATCTCAACATCAAGGTCAAGAGGAGAGGCATCTCTCTCTCTTTCCGTATCAGCACCATCCGGGTCACGCTCCTCTGGCTCTCCAGCCTGCATGAACCACTGTTGGGCATATATCCCGCCCCGGGAGATCAATGATGCATGATTGCCTCGTTCAACAATGCGACCCTCTTCAAGCACCACGATTTCATCGGCATACTGAACCGCACTCAACCGGTGGGAGATGATGATGGTCGCCTTGAGCGCTTCTTCCTGCAAGCCGGAACGCGACTTTGACAATTCGCGCAGATTGTGCAGAATCAGGCGCTCGGTAGTGGTATCAACTGCGCTCAGGGAGTCATCCATAATCTGGAAAGGAGCATCTTTGTAAATCATTCGCGCAATGGCAATGCGCTGTTTCTGGCCGCCAGAGAGCCGCACTCCCCTTTCGCCAATCTCGGTATCATACTGCTCGGGAAACGCGAGGATATTATTATGAACAGCAGTAATGAGTGCACAACGCTCAGCCCGCTGTCGATCAGGATATTCGTCGGAAAAGCCGATATTCTCCAGCACCGTTGTTGAAAACAGAAAGCCATCCTGTGGCACATAGGCAATCCCCTCCCTGAGGCGTGCAAGCGGATAGTGCAGGATATCCTCTCCATCAATGAAGACCGTCCCTTCGGGAGGTTCGTACATCCTCAGAAGCAGATCTGCCAAAGTGGACTTGCCGCTTCCCATGGCTCCAATGATACCAATGGTTTGGCCCGGCTCGACCGAGAAGGTGATATCGTGCAGTACCTCCCGATCACTTCCGGGATAACGGAATGAAACCCCCTTTACCCGAAGAGCCCCCTGAAGCGGACGATCAAACAGTGGCCCTTGCCTGTCGAGCACTTCGGGCACAACATGAAGCAACTTGTCAATCCTGTTCAGGGAAGCAGTTGAACGCTGAACAACGTTGAGCACATTACCCATCTGTTCCAGTGGCTGGCGCAACATGGCCACGTAAAGGGTAAAGGCAACAAAATCTCCAAGGGAGATCACCTTCAGGGTCACCAGATACCCTCCATAACCAAGAACAGAGATAAAACCAAGATTGACCATCAACGGCACCAGAGAACCAAACAGCGCGGAGAGACGAACGAGACGCATCTTCTCTTCGACGATGGCATCCACCCTCTGCTCAAAACGACTGATCACCACATGCTCCGTACCAAACGCCTTGACCGCCCTGATACCTCCAATAACCTCTTCGGTCGTCTGGGCCATGGCTCCAAGAGCCTCCTGTGAACGCTGTGACTGTACCCTGATGCGGGGGCCAAGCACTTTTACCAGCAGCGGAATAAACAAAAGAGGGCCGAGACCGGCGAGCGTCAGTCGCCAATCCACATGCACGGCCATAAGCCATGTTGCTCCAATCAGCATGGCAAACCCGCTGGCTCCCTGATTAATCCCCTGGGAAACCAGTTCACGCACAACCTCCACGTCACTCAAGGCGTGGGAGATCATGTCACCCACACTGTGGCTATGATAGTAGGAGGGAGAAAGCGTGCTCCATTTTTCAAACAACTCTTTGCGCAGTTGCCAGGTCAGTTGACGCCCCTTGCGATGAACAAGAATGCGCCCGCACCAGGCTGCGGAAACCCGTACCACCCCGATCA
Organism: uncultured Chlorobiaceae bacterium; assembly: GCA_903882665.1. GTDB lineage: Bacteria > Bacteroidota > Chlorobiia > Chlorobiales > Chlorobiaceae > Chlorobium. Next base: position 30,114 of record CAIRXW010000024.1, read on the forward strand.
CAATAATCAACCCGACATAACCGGCAATCTCCGACGTACCGAGCGTACCATTCCGCAAGCTGTCGGTAACTCGCCCAAGCAAACGCGGAATCTGTGCTGCAAAGAGGCTGCCGGCAGCAACCAGACTGATACCGGTTGCATAGACGATCCAGTTCCGCCTGATATAGGAACCAACAATCAGTAATCCTGTCATGAGGTTACTTTTTTATGGCTGACTTCGTGAGGAACTGCTCATCAACAATCTGGCGGGCAGTAATCTGAACGTCGGGATTGATATCACCCAGCTCTTTGAGGATTTTAATGGCATTATCGGTTCCAACAAAATCAATCCGGCCCGTCGTATCCCACTGAGGAATCTCTTTTTGGTAGACCTTTGTATAGGGCTTCTCATCCTGTTGCAACTCTTTTACCGCAAATTGGATAGCTTCATCAGGATGAGCCTTGATATACTCGAGTGTTTTGCGGTAGGCTGCAAGAAATCCTCTGACTGCTTCCGGTTTTTCCTTGATAAAACTGTTCGTCGCAAAGATGAACGAGTGCTGATAATGACCAAAATAATCGACAGCCCGTTCCAGTATCTTGCCGAATCCCTCCAACTCTGCTTTCACCCCGACAACCTCCCCGGCAATGATTGCCTCAACCCTGCCCGCCTGCAGGGCAGCCAGAGAGTTCGCACTGGGGCCGGCATTCATCAACTGAAAATCTGAACTTTTGAACCCCTTGGCTTTGGCGATCATGACAAATGCATCGCTGGAACCACCCCCGACATTGCCGGGACTGACCGTTTTCCCCTTCAACTCCGCAAAGCTCTTGTATTGCGGTTTTGCTATCAAGACAAAATTCTCTCCTGAATGTGGTGGCGAGGCGACAATCGTGATCGGCACTCCAGCAGCAATTCCAACAAGAATGGGCGACCCCATGCCGCCAAAGTCAGCTTCACCGGATGCCGCCGCCGTAACACTGGCAGGGCCACCGGCTATCGTTACAATCTTCAGATCAATCCCCTCCTCTGCGAAGTAACCCTTCTTTATGCCGAAGTTCAGGGGAAGATTGCCCGCCGTTGTAGCAAACCTGATGAGGGTTTTGGGCTTTTCGCCTTGCACGGCTGCTGTTTCAGCGTTACTGGCGCAACCGGTCACCAGCCAGGGAAGCAAAAACAGGGAAAGTATTTTTATTCTGTTCAGTATCTGCATGATAGTAAGTCCATTTAATAGTTTTGGTTATGATTTCAATGCACAGGAACTTCGCCGCGCCACCGGTCGAAATGGCGCCCAAGCCGGTCAAGCGAAAAATCAAGCGTTATCCCGCTTACCGCCACAACCAGCACACCGGCGAAGACCTTGTCGGTCTGGAAGGTGGAACCGGCATACTGAATCATGTAGCCGATACCTTCAGCTCCCCCGAACACCTCTGCCACAATGACCCCCAAAAGTCCCCGCCCTGCGGCCAGTCGCAAACCCGTCATCAAAAACGGCAAGGAGGTCGGGAAAGCGATACTGTGGAATATTTGCCAGCGGGAAGCTCCGTAGGCACGGGCAACATGGACAAGGTCAGCATCAATCGTCGTCATGGCAACCCGAAGATTGACAATCAGCGGAAAAATGGCGCTCATCAAGACGACCACAATCTTGGAGGTAATACCAAGTCCAAACCAGATGATGAAGAGTGGCATCAGCGCCACACGGGGGGTCGCCTGAAGGGCCGCAATGAATGGCCCGAAAGAGCCCCTGACCAGCTTGAACCATCCCAGAATAATGCCAAAGGGAAAGCCGATAAGAACGGCTGCACCATATCCAAGAAGAAACTCTTTGGCACTCACGGTCAAATTTTTGAGCAGAGAGCCATCCTTGATCATTGCTATTTCAGCAAGAACTACCCGGGAAGGTGCGCTGATAAAGAGCGGATTGACTATTTTTAACTGAAAAAGAAGTTCCCAGCCAACAAGAAAAAGAACGATGACACTTGACCCCAACAGAAGGTTGAGAACCTTCTCCCTTTTTGCCACCGTTGATTTTGGAAATACCGTCAGATGCCTCATATACCACCCCCAATATTTGCGTTACCTTCAATGACTCTCCATATTGTGCTTACCAGCTCCCGGAACTCTTCCGAATCCTTGATATGACCCTTGCGAGGGCGCGGAATGGGGATTGGAATATCATCGAGTACATAAGCCGGACGAGCAGAAAAAATAATGACGCGATCGGAAAGCAACACCGCTTCATCAATCTGATGCGTGACCATCACGACGGTTTTGCCCACCTTTTCGCACAGCTCAAGAAGCTCGTTCTGCATCAGTTCACGGGTGATGGCGTCCAGCGCAGCAAACGGCTCATCCAGCAGCAGCACCTCCGGGTCGCAGGCCAGTGCGCGTGCGAGGTTCACTCGCTGCTGCATTCCGCCCGACAACTGGTGAGGGTAATGGTTTTCAAATCCGTTGAGTCGGATCAAATTCACATAATAGCTGGCCTTTTCTCTTGCCTCTGCCAGCTTCATGCCGCTCAGTTCCAGCCCATAGGTGATATTTCGCCCCACCTTGCGCCAAGGCAGGAGTGAAGCCTTCTGAAACACAACAGCCCGATCCGTTCCCGGTCCGTTTACAATTCGGTCATTGACCCTGATTTCACCATGCTGGTGTTTGACCAGACCGGCAATGGCATTGAGAAAGGTGGACTTGCCGCAACCCGACAGCCCCACAATAGTCACAAATTCCCCTTCCCGAATGTCAAGACTCACCCTATCGACCGCTACCAGGGTATGGCCACTCTGCTTGTCAAGGTAACCCACAACAATATTCTTGATAGACAGCTTTACCGGACGGTTATCGTTCGCCAAATAACCTTGTGCGATACCACTCATTATTTTTATACCCGCATTTACAATGTGATTTGAACCCTCAAAGAAAAAAGCCGATTCTCGGACAGCAAGAATCGGCTTTTTGATTACATTTTTTTTATAACCAGGCACTACATGGTGCCAAAAACTTTTCTAACTGTATGCACTTGCCGACAACAACAACAAAAAGTGAGATGTGACATACCAGGTGATTTCATGACAACGGTTATTCTTTAATGGTTATATCAAGGAAATATTAATTGATATGACTTTATGTGTTTAAAATCGACAATAACAAGCACTTTGTAAATCCCGTTTAAGCGGCATATTGCGTACCATAAACCGGTTATTCTCCAAATCCCTGCATAACGATCTATTGAAAACGAAGCCATCTGCCGAAGCAAAAAAGCTCTTTAACGGTAGCCTCTCTTGTTTAAGATCATGGTGTCTGCTTTTTCCAGACAACAATATCCAACAGCGTTTACTCTCAGGAAATCCCGCAAATGCGGTATTCTGTATGCCCTAAAAAGAGGAGAACTTTTTTGCTCATACTTTCATGACTGCTGCCCGCGCAACCTTGCAATACGCTCATCCAGAGTTGGATGGGTGGAAAATAACCTCCTGAGCCCCCGGCTCTGTCTGCCTGAAATTCCAAAGGCGGCAATCTGCTTGGGCAGAGCGGAGGGAAGCTGCTGCGCCTGTAACTTTTCAAGAGCGGCAATCATCTTCTCTCTGCCAGCCAGCACCGCAGCTCCGGCATCAGCACGGAACTCCCGCTGGCGTGAGAACCACATCACCACAACAGAGGCCCCTATGCCAAGCAAGATCTCTGCAACGATGCGGATGACAAAAAATGCCGGACCGGTACCCCGTCTGGTGTCGAAGAAAAATTTGTCGACCGCATAACCGATAACACGTGAGAGAAAGACAACGAAGGTGTTCAGGACGCCTTGAATCAAGGTCAGCGTCACCATGTCGCCGTTAGTGATGTGCGACATCTCATGCGCCAGCACCCCTTCGGCCTCATCCCGGGTCATGGCATTAAGCAAACCAGAAGAGACCGCCACCAGCGAACGGTTTTTTGTCATCCCGGTAGCAAAGGCGTTGACTTCCGGCGAGTTGAATATGGCAACTTCCGGCATGGTGATGCCAACCCTCTGAGCCTGATTTCTCACGGTATTAATAAGCCATTGCTCCGTTGCCGTGGCGGGGGTTTTAATCACAATAGCACCCGACATGCGCTTGGCTGACCATTTTGAAAGAGCCAGTGAGATAAACGCGCCGCCAAAACCGATGATTAAGGAAAAAGCCAGCAAGTTGCCGAGATCAAGGCCAGAGGCATTCAGATAGGGCTGTACTCCAAGGAGGCTCATAGTGACCGAGAGCACCAGCATAATGGCAAGGTTGGTCACAAGAAAGTAAAAGATGCGCTTCATATTTTTCTCCAGCAAGTTATGGGTATTGATTTTGGCGATGTGCTGCAACAGAAATTTCACAAAATTACCATAAAATTTGGCCGCAGCAAAGAGGAGGAGATGAATGACTCTTTTGTCATGATTATGTATATTGGTGCTATATGTTTTCATGACCTTTAACCCTGTAACAGCCATGATCGCCAGAATTCAGACGCTTTACCTTTTTCTTGTCGCTCTGCTTGCTGCATTGAGCATGATGTTCCCTTTCTGGAGTTTCAGTACCACAAAACTATATTTCATCACCGATTTCTCTTCCTTCCCCGATGCAGGAATCTTGCAAGTCACCAGCAACTATGCTGCAGCTATCTTCTCTCCCCTCACCGCTATCGTCGCAATTGCAGCCATCTTTCTCTATAAAAAAAGAGAACTTCAGCAGAAACTTATTCTGCTTGGTATGCTTTTCTTCCTTGGCGACCTGCTTTCGGGCCTTGCCGCTGCACATTTCCTGAACCAGTATTTGTGCACCTGCATTGCGTTCACCCACAAACCTGAAGCAGGTTTATTCATCCTTCTGCCGGAGCCGGTACTCCTCTGGATGGCGCTGAAAGGGGTTAAAAAGGATGACAAGATTGCCAACGCATACAAACGGCTCTGAACGATGCGCATTGTCTGGTCAATCGGTGACCCTCACGGCATCGGGCCGGAAATTATACTGAAAAGCTTTCTGAAGCTTGAGGGCTCCGCCCACTCCTTTCTTGTCGCCGGATCATACCGCGTGATGGAGTATTACCGGAATGCGCTCGATCTTCCGGTAATACTGGAACTGGTCGAAAGCAAGACGACTCCGTCACGGCAAGGCGTTCTGCCTGTGCTAAGCATTGCGGAACCGGAGAGCATCATACCCGGTACCCTCTCGGCTGAGGCAGGAAGAATCGCCCTGGAGTCGCTCCGTGCGGCGGCTGAACTCTGCCGCGAAGGAGTTTGCGACGCACTCATCACCGCTCCGATCAACAAGGAGTCGATTACACTGGCAGGCTCCAGCGAAAAAGGGCATACGGGATTTCTCGGACGGATGTTCGCGGTTCCCTCCCCCACCATGATGTTCTATGACCCGGTCACGGAGCTCAAAGTCGCCCTTGCCACAATTCATGAGCCACTTGCCGAGGTTCCCGACCTTATCCGAACAATGGATCTTGACGCATTTCTCTCGGCACTGGCCCTCTCACTGAAAAGCGATTTCGCCATAGCAGAGCCCCGCATTGCCCTGCTCGGCCTCAACCCTCACGCCTCCGACGGCGGGGTGATGGGCTCCGAAGAGCAGGAGATTATCCGCCCCTGCATCGAAAGGCTTTCAGAAAGGCTCAACGTAGAAGGGCCCTTCCCGGCCGACGGCTTTTTCGGCTCAAAAATGTACCGTAACTATGATATTGTTGTGGCAATGTATCACGACCAGGGGCTGCTCCCCTTCAAGGTGCTCGCCTTCGACACCGGAGTAAACGTCACCCTTGGCCTGCCGATTGTGCGAACATCACCCGACCACGGCACCGGCTTTGCCATTGCCGGAAAAGGAGTCGCCTCCGAAAGAAGTTGTTATGAAGCAACCCTGCTTGCCATAACCATCGCCCGGAACAGAAAAAAAATAGAACCAGAGCTATGATCTCCTTCATCAACGTTGACCTTGAACTCGATAAAAAACCGGTTTTCAAAAACCTCAACCTGACCATCGAGCCCGGAGAGCTGCTCTATATTGTCGGCAAAAGCGGTAGCGGTAAATCAACACTGCTCAAGTCGCTCTACATGGATGTGCGCCCGAAAAAGGGGGAGATACGTATTGCCGGATACAGCTCACGCACCATCAAAAAGCGGCAGATCCCCTACCTGCGCCGCAAGCTCGGGATTGTCTTCCAGGATTTCCGACTGCTCGAAGACCGCAACGTCTACGATAATCTCGCTTTTGTACTGAAGGTTACCGGCACAAAAGACGCACTCATCCCGGCAAAGGTAATGCACGCGCTCGAAAGCGTCGGCCTTGAACATGCTGCGAAACTGATGCCCCTCTGCGTGTCAGGAGGAGAGCAGCAGAGAATCTCCATCGCCCGAGCACTGGTGCGCGAACCCATCGTCATCCTTGCCGACGAACCAACCGGCAACCTCGACCCCGACACCTCGCTCGAAATTCTCGACTACCTGAAACGAATTCACCAAAAAGGGATCACCGTCATCATCGGCACCCACGACTACGAACTGGTGCGCCACTCCCCTGCCAGAACGTTGCAGATCAAGGATTTGAACCTGGTGGAGAGCACCATGGAGCACTCGGCTACAGGGTTCAGGCCAACGGTAGCATTACTGGCTTGACACCTGGGGCGGTTGAGCGGTTATAGGTAACGTTCCAACCCGTCAGGAGCAAGGTCTTCTCCTTCTGGCCAGCATATACCGCCAATCGGGTCGATACTGACTTGACGAAAATACCTCTCCTGACGCAAGCGCCAATAGGCATCGCGACTTTGTATCAACGCTTCGAGATTCAGGGTTAGCTCCTGACCATTCGTAAGTCTGACTTTCAATCTCAGGCCTGAAAGTGGCAACACTTCTACAACCTGCACCCATGGTGTTTCAAGCAGTGAGTTCATTCCACTTTATCATTAAATCCTCTTAATTACTCAAAATAAAGTTTTTTATTTTGCGCAGTTGTGCTGTCGGCATCTGGCCAGCGCATAAGTCGCCACTCTCCAGACTGAACGAACCGGCATAATCACCAGCAATTTCAGATTTGAAAATGCGAAATACAATTTTATCAATGTCAAAACGGGTTTCGATGTAACGGAGGCCGTTCAGGTTTCGGCCACTCTCAGCGATGCAAAAACGCGTCACCGGGAGCTTCGCGGCCTGACGGAGTGCTGCAACAAGTTCGGTTTACTCAGTGGCCTGATTATCACACTCAACGGATCGGAAGAGTTTGAGCATCATGGAATAGCCGTTACGGTCATGCCGCTCTACCGATGGCTGTTGCAAAAATAAGCCGCGTTTATTGGTATACGTATCATTCCAACCAGTCAGAAGTAAGGTGTTCACCTTCGGGCCAGCTTAATGTGGTTTATGCCTGTTCAGCCGTGACCTTTTCAGCGCCTTGTTCAACCATTTTTTCATACAGGTACTCTGGAGCGAGGTCTGCGTCATTTTCCCACCTGATGGTATGGACAACGTCAGATACTTCAAATTTCCTGAAGGTGTTGTAATCTTTCAGTTTTTCAAACATAGCGCCCCAAAGAGCCTCCTTCAGGTCGACCACCCCGCTTGCACCATTGTTAAAGGTAATATCTATCCGATACTCTTCGATGTATTCAGCCTTGGTAACTTCTAACATAATCATTTACTCCAATGGCGGGATTTTATTTAAAGGTTCATGCCTTTCTGCCAGATTCCAGTCTTCAAGAAGATTGTCTTTGTAAATCTCATACCATTCCATCAACGAGTGAAGGGCACGCTTTGGAAAACGGCCATCAACTATTCCTGAAAGAATTTCAACGATAACTTTGTAGTCGCCATATTGGGCGTGAAAATGAGGCGGGCTGTGATCATTGTATAGCATAGTGATGATTATTCCAAGAAATCTGCTCAGTTCCGGCACGTTTCTCCTTTTCTCTTTTCATTTAAAACCAGCAATAATACCACAGATTACCCTCTCTCGACTGTTTGAACAACGTTACCGTTGACCTCTTGAACAGGGTTCGCTTTGTAAAAAAACAGCTTTTCGAAGTATAATAAACAATTTCAGGCCATCAAAACAGATGACAACACGCTCTAACCCGGCATCAATCATTTGGTTCGTCGATCACTCTTCCCCTCCAACTAAAAAACTTCCTCACAGGAAGGAAAACTTTTGATATTTCTTCCTTCCCGGAAAGACAGGAGCTTTACAGGCCGGGACGGGATGACAAAAAAAGGCAACAGAGAGAAAACCGCTGAAAAAGCTGTAACTTCACGCCCAAAACAGGCCCGCTTCCGGCGGCGCTTTTTCCTTTAAAATCAATCGTGCACTTTTGGCTCTCGACTACACCACCCTGAACCTGCTCCGTCAGAACCATCCTGCGTGGCGACTCTTGTGCGCCCAGTACGCGCCGCTGGTGGCCGGGTTTCTGCACCGGGTCTTTATTGTGCCCAATGTGCGGATTCTCTCGCAGGCCGATCTGGTTGAGTCGCTGGAGGATGAGCTTTTTTCCCTGCGCCAGCAGCTCGGTGCCGACCAGTTTCCCGGTACGGCGCAAAGCTACCTGAACGATTGGGCCGACAACGACAAGGGGTGGCTGCGCAAATTCTATCCGGACGGGACGGATGAACCTCACTTTGATCTGACGGCCTCCACTGAAAAGGCGCTGGCCTGGCTGGAGGGGTTGGCCGAGCGTGCTTTTGTGGGCACGGAGTCGCGACTGCTCACCCTCTTTGAACTGTTGCGTCAGATGAGCATGGGAAGTCAGGCCGATCCTGAAGTACGGATTGCGGAGCTGCAAAAGCGGCGTGACGATATTGATGCCGAAATTGCCCGAATCCGCGACGGAGAGATATCGCTGCTTGACGATACCGGACTGAAAGATCGCTTTCAGCAATTTCTGCAATTGGCCCGTGAGTTGCTGACCGATTTCCGTGAGGTGGAGCACAACTTTCGCACCCTAGACCGCCGCGTGCGTGAGCGCATTGCCCTCTGGGAGGGGGCCAAGGGGGCGCTGCTGGAGCAGATCATGGGTGAGCGTGATGCCATTGCGGATTCGGATCAGGGAAAAAGCTTCCGGGCATTCTGGGATTTTCTCATGTCGCAGTCACGCCAGGAGGAGCTGAGCCTGCTGCTCGAAGAGGTTCTCGCCTTGCCGCCGATAGTCTCGATGCGCCCCGACAGCCGCCTGCGGCGCGTTCACTACGACTGGCTGGAGGCTGGAGAGCATACCCAGCGCACGGTGGCACGCCTCTCAGAACAGTTGCGCCGCTTTCTTGATGACAAGGCGTGGCTTGAGAATCGGCGCATCATGGATATTCTGCACGGAATTGAAAGCCAGGCCCTTGAGTTGCGCGAAGGCTCCCCTTCTGGCGTCTTTCTCTCTCTTGACGGCTCTGCGGCGGCCATCGAGCTCCCTTTCGAAAGAGGCTTGTATCGCGCTCCCTTCAAGCCCTTGATTGCCGGTATCGCCCTTGATGAGGGGGATGCGGAGATTGATACCGCCGCGCTCTACGCCCAGATCGTGGTTGACCAGGCGGAGCTGCTGCGAAATATCCGTCTGGAACTTCAGATGCGCATCCAGGTCACCCTTGGGGAGGTGATTGCGCGTCACCCGCTGCGGAACGGTCTGGCCGAGCTGGTGGCCTATCTGCAACTTGCCGGGGAAAAGTTCAAGACGACGGTGGATGAAACAACTGAAGAAGAGGTGCAATGGGAGAGCGAAACGGGTGTCACCCGCCGCGCAACCTTGCAGCGTATTATTATTATGAGAAACTGATGATGAACCATACCGAGATTGAAACCGGCCGTTTAAACTCTCCGGCCCAGGAGCTCTCCTCTCTCGTGATTCCCCTGTTGAAAGGGGTGATCTATCAGGAGCAGAGCCCGGCCTTGTGGGGCTCTTTGCTCAACCTGATGGCCGCCGTGCGCGATTACGTGGCGGTGCTTGGGCTGGAGTTGATCCTTGATGAGTCGGAAGGATATGCCTTTTTGCGTTCACGCAGTGAGGGCGAAACGGAGGGGACGAACAGCACACTCCGCCTGATGGCACGCCGCCAGCTCTCCTACCCGGTCAGCCTGCTGCTGGCACTGCTGCGCAAAAAGCTGGCCGAATTTGATGCGGGTGCTGGCGACACACGCCTGATTCTTTCACGGGATGAGGTGGTGGAGCTGATCCGCATTTTTCTCCCCCCCACCAGCAATGAGGTGAAGCTGATCGACCAGGTTGATGCCACGCTGAATAAAATCGCCGATCTTGGTTTTATCCGCCGGTTGCGGGGAGAGCGGCAGATGATTGAAGTGCGCCGGATTATCAAAGCCTTTATCGACGCCCAGTGGCTGTCCGATTTTGATCAACGAATGGCCGAATACCGGCAGCAACTTTCGCAACCGTTGGAGAAAAGTGATGAGTGAGGCGCTTGAAATGGGATTTATTGCCGATGACCGTCTGGCCGGATTTCGCCTGCAACGGCTTGAGATATTCAACTGGGGCACCTTCGACGGGCGGGTCTGCCAGTGTACGTATTTGTGGAAATATCACCAATAAAGCGCATTTTTTCTTTATTTAATGCGTAAACTTAAAGCTTATATCGACAATTTGAAGTAAAAGCGTTTTTTCACTGCACGAACATGTCAGGTTTACAACTCAAACTCAGTCACGTTTTGTCTAGTGACCGAGAAACGCCTCACTTTTACGAAAGAATTAAATATATAATAAATTAGATTGAAGCTTTACCAAAATTGTTAGCCGAATAGGAATATTAATTATGCCTTTAATTGCGTGCCCTGAATGCGGTAAAGAAATGTCACAAGTCGCACAGTCATGTCCAAACTGTGGCAAACAGAACGCAAATGTTATGCAAAGAAAGCGATATGTAAGATTTTTTTGGCTTGGCACTGGAATTTTTTTATTTCCAATAATATTTTCATGGTTTACTCTACGTAAAGGTTATTCAATAACAGCAAGGGTTATTTCTATCTCATGGTTAGTACTTTTTTATTTGGTTTTTTTTAACACAAAAAATGTTCACACTCCAAAAGAAATGCCAGATAATCAGCACGTTCAATTGGATTCTTCAGGTTACAAATACTTCGTTGAACAACCTAAAGCAACGGAACTTGCTAAAGCTCAGCTTAAAGAGAGTCCTGCTTACAAAGACTATTCGGCCGATGCAAATACAGCACTTCTGATTGAAGTTAAGGAACGACTGAAAGCTCCAAGTGGTGCTGATTTTCCTTGGGATGATTTACCAAAAGAAGTAACAACGAAAGGAGTAAAGCTTTCTGATATGAGCCCTTATTTACATAAAGTCATAAAGGAAGCTCGAAAACTAAAAAAAGAAGATAATGTTCGAGTGTATCAAAAAAATTCTTATGTAGATGCTGAAAATTCATTTGGTGCTAAAATTCGTCAGCGCTATTTAGGAACTTTTATAATCTACACTGAATTTGGATATACAAAATCGTTTATTGAGTTCTATTAGGGACTTAGCAGGGTGACGTAAATAAAAATGCGGATTCTCGGGATTACGTCGCCGGGAAGCTGGACAAAAGAACTCATTTTGTCTTAAATTTGAATAAAATAACATGTCCAAAATTATTTTTTTGATTCCTGTACTGCTGATAGTAATAATGATTATACTACTATTACCTTTTCATAATTATATTTCACAATTAAAGAATGACGAACTACAACAATGGATTGCATGTATTTATGCTTTTACAGCCATCTTAAGCTTTTGTTCTTTTATTGGTGTCATCTATACTGTTCACATTCAATTCAATGAACTACAATTATCCAGAAAAACCCAAGAGAAACAGACAGATTATGCTCGGTTGAATGCTTTAACTATATTAAACGAATATTATCGAACTGAATATAAGCGTCGAGAGATCATAATCGAATCATTACAAGGTATGGAGGGACAAAAAAATGCAATAAACAATAACTTAGATACAGAAGATTTATACAAAGAAACTATAACGGAAATTAAAAAGTATCACTCTACACTTTGCAAATCTAAAACATAATTTTTTATGTTGACTATTATTTGAGGTCGCTTCAGAAAACGGATTTTAATACCTTATAAAATAATTTATGAATTGACATGATCAAATTTCATTAAATTTTTGCAATATGAGCTGGAAGAATGGACGATATATATCTGGAACAAGAGGCGTTGTCTTTCGTTTGGAACAGATGAAAAGACAAAAAGGAAAACGTAAAGCGAATGAATCCGCTTTATTAACTTTAGTAAAGTTAATTTTTTTAGTTTGGCTTCTTATTGTACTTATTTTTTGATTGCAATAAGACAAATACTATTGACCTGTTTGTACGAACCAATAGTTATTAGTTATCTTTGTGGGTTTACCTGAAGATAGAAAAAATATGAAGTAGGAACTAAAGGATATTGATGAATGAAGATAGGCTAAAACCTAACTTGATCGATTTACTATAAAAAAGCTTCGGCATTTTCAGTTAAAGCATAATACTTAAATGAGTAATAGGGAATTATCATTTGCAAAGTAACACAAGCCAAAAAGTATTGACGATCTACGGCAATAGATACAAAAAAGAGCCACAAAAAAGACCATCATATCAGTTCTGTCGGGACGCCCAGTGGCTGGCCGATTTTGATAAACGACTTGACGAATACCTGCAGCGACCGGTAAAAGGAATGGAGAAAGATGATGAGTGAGTCGCTTGAAATGGGATTTGTTGCCGATGACCGTCTGGCCGGTTTTCGCCTGCAACGGCTTGAGATATTCAACTGGGGCACCTTCGACGGACGGGTCTGGACACTCAAACTGGGAGGGAAAAACGGCCTGCTCACTGGAGATATCGGTTCCGGAAAATCGACGCTGGTCGATGCTGTGACCACCCTTCTGGTGCCAAGCCAGCGCATTGCCTACAACAAGGCGGCAGGTGCCGACAACCGTGAACGCACCTTGCGCTCCTACGTGCTCGGCTACTTCAAGTCGGAGCGGCATGAGAGCCTCGGAGGAGGCGCCAAGCCGGTTGCCCTGCGCGAACTCAATGGCTATTCGGTCATTCTCGGCGTCTTTCAAAACGAAGGCTACGACAAGACCGTTACCCTCGCACAGATTTTCTGGATGAAGGATGCCACACAGCCCGCCCGCCTCTATGCCGCTTATGAGGGTGACTTGTCGATTGCTGTCGATTTTTCAGGCTTTGGTGCCGAAATCGGGGCACTGCGCAAGCGTCTGCGCGGAGCGGGAGTTGAGCTTTTCGAAACCTTTCCTCCCTACGGTGCCTGGTTCCGGCGGCGCTTCGGCATCGAAAATGAGCAGGCGCTCGACCTCTTTCATCAAACCGTCTCGCTCAAGTCGGTAGGCAACCTGACCGATTTTGTGCGTCTCCACATGCTTGAACCCTTCACGGTTGAGCCACGCATTGCCGCCCTTATCCAGCATTTCGAAGATCTCAACCGGGCGCACGAAGCGGTTCTCAAGGCGAAACGGCAAATCGAGATGCTTGGCCCTCTGGTGGCTGATTGCGACACGCACCACACCTTGGCCGAGCGAGCCGAAGAGCTTCGCGGCTCCCGCGACACCCTGCGCCCCTGGTTCGCCTCACTCAAACTCGAACTGCTCGACAAACGCCACGCCTCTCTGAGTGAGGAGCTGAGCCGTTACCAGATCGCCATCGAACGCCTTGAGGCTGGGCGTCGCACCCAGCGGGATCGTGAACGGGAACTACACCGAACCATCGCCGAAAACGGGGGCGACCGGATTGAGAGTATCGCAGCAGAGATTCGCCAGCAAGAGGAGGAGCTCCAGCGGCGCAACCAGAAATCGGCCCGATATGGAAAACTTGCACGCCAACTGGGAGAGCATCCTGCCGCGACCGCCGAGGAGTTTCATCTCCAGCGTGCTGGCCACTCAACCATGCACGAAACAACCGCCAACGCTGAAGCGAGGGTTCAGAACGATCTCAATGAGGCGGGCGTCCTCTTTACCCAGGGGCGTCACGAGCATGAGCAACTGAGCGCCGAGATCAAGAGCCTCAAGGCCCGCATGAGCAATATCGACGAAAAACAGATTGCCATGCGCCGCTCACTCTGCCATGCGCTCGGTATCGCCGAAACGGAGATGCCCTTTGCCGGTGAACTGCTTCAGGTGCGTGAAGAGGAAAAAGTGTGGGAGGGAGCCATTGAGCGGGTGCTCCGCAACTTCGGCCTCTCGCTGCTGGTGCCCGACCATCACTACCCCAAGGTGGCCGAATGGGTGGAGCGCACCAATCTGAAAGGGCGGCTGGTCTATTTCCGTCTGCGCCCGCAAACTCGCAGCGAAGCGTTGCCCGATAACCCCGATTCACTGGCCCGCAAGCTCGCCATCAAGGCCGACTCCCCCTGTTTTGACTGGCTCGAACGGGAGGTGGCCCATCGTTTTGATCTGGTCTGCTGCAAAAGCCAAGAGGAGTTCCGGAGAGAGAAAAAAGCGATCACCCAGGCGGGCCAGATCAAGTCACCCGGTGAACGGCACGAAAAGGATGACCGCCACCGCCTTGACGACCGCAGCCGCTATGTGCTCGGGTGGAGCAATGCCGCCAAAATCGCCGCCCTTGAAAAGAAGGCTAAAGGGCAGCAACAGGAGCTGACCGAACTCGCTGGCCGCATCAGCTCACTGCAACAGGAGCAAAAATCGCTCAAGGAGCGGCTGACCATCCTCTCCAAGCTTGATGAATATCCTGATTTCCGCGACCTCGACTGGCAGCCGATAGCCTTTGCCATCGCCCGGCTCGAAACAGAAAAGCGTGACCTTGAAGCTGCCTCGGATCTCCTGAAAACCCTTACCGACCAACTGGCCGCGCTCGAAATCGAACTGCAGGAGACGGAGCGGCAACTTGACGACAAAAAGGATAAACGCTCAAAAATAGAGCAGAAAATCAGCGTCAACAATGAGCAGCAGCAACAGGCACATGCGATACTCAATGAAGCAGTACCCGACGCTGCCAGCCGCTTCCCCACCCTCCAGCTCATGCGTCAGGAGGCTTTCGGCGACCAGTCGCTGACGGTAGAATCGTGCGACAACCGCGAACGGGAGATGCGCGACTGGCTTCAGGCAAAAATCGACAGTGAAGACCGGAAGCTCTCCCGATTGGGCGAAAAGATCATCCGGGCGATGACCGAATACAAGGAGGAGTGGAAACTGGAGACCCGTGAGGTGGATGTCAACATCGCCGCTGGCTACGAGTATCGCTCAATGTTCGCCCAACTCCAGGCCGACGACCTGCCGCGCTTTGAGGATCGGTTCAAGGAGCTGCTCAACGAAAACACCATCCGGGAGGTGGCCAATTTTCAGTCGCAACTGGCCCGCGAACGGGAGAGCATCAGGGAGCGCATTACGAAGCTCAACGAATCGCTCACGCAAATCGACTACAATCCGGGCCGATACATCACCCTTGAAGTACAGATCAGCCCCGACGCCGACATCCGTGACTTTCAGTCGGAGCTGCGAGCCTGCACCGAGGGAACGCTCACCGGCTCGGATGACGCGCAATACTCCGAAGCCAAATTCCTCCAGGTGCGCCGCATCATCGACCGCTTCCGTGGCCGTGAAGCATACTCCGACCTCGACCGGCGCTGGACCGCCAAAGTGACCGACGTGCGCAACTGGTTTGTTTTTGCCGCCAGCGAACGGTGGCGCGAAGACAACAGCGAACACGAACACTACGCCGACTCAGGCGGCAAATCCGGCGGGCAAAAGGAGAAGCTTGCCTACACGGTGCTTGCCGCCAGCCTTGCCTACCAGTTCGGCCTTGAATGGGGGTCGTGCGCTCCCGCTCCTTCCGCTTCGTGGTCATCGACGAAGCCTTCGGACGCGGCTCCGATGAATCGGCCCAGTACGGCCTGCAACTCTTTGCCCAGCTCAACCTGCAACTGCTCATCGTCACCCCCTTGCAGAAAATCCACATCATCGAGCCCTTCGTCTCCAGTGTCGGCTTTGTCCACAACAAGGAGGGACGCTGCTCGGAGCTGCGCAACCTCACCATCGAAGAGTATCGCACCGAAAAAGAGAGGTCGGTGGAATGAGCTGGACAACCCCCGCCGAACTCAAGGCCCAGGTGCAGAAGCTCTGGGATCGGGGCCTCATCCTCTCCTCCCTGATTGGCGGCGAATCGGTTTTTCCCCGTCGCCTGACTCTGAAAGGGCCTGACTCCCGGCAATTGAGCGACTCTTTTGGGGAAGTGCGTGACTGGATAAAGCGACTCGACGACGCAGCAAAGCAGTATCGCATTGTGTGGCGCAGTGTCAACCACCGCATTGTGGGGAACAATGAGATTCCGGATGAAATCTGGATTGATTCACTCAACGACGCTCTCGGGTTGATTGGCAAGCGGCGTGATGCTGAGCGGTTTGCCGCCCTGGTTGCTCTGACCCGCAGCCGTCAGCCTGAACTGCTGCCGTGGCTGGCCAAACGCCCCCTGCACGCCCTCGAACTGGCCGAAGAGTGGTCCCGCATCCTCGACATCGTCGCCTGGCTGCAAAACCATCCCCGGCCCGGTATCTACCTGCGCCAGATTGACCTGCCTGGAGTGCACAGCAAGTTCATAGAAGGGCATCGTGGAGTGCTTGGCGAACTCTTTGATATCGTCCTTCCACCGGAAAAGATTGACGCAACGGCGGTTGGCGTTGGAGGATTCTGCCGCCGTTACGGCTTTCAGGACAAACCCCTGCGAGTACGCTTCCGCATCCTTGACCCGACACTGGCGCTGTTCATGACGGAGAGTGATCACGATATCACGGTGACGCAGGCAATCTTTGCCCAACTGGAGCTGCCTGTTACCAGAGTCTTCATCACCGAAAACGAAATCAACTTTCTCGCCTTCCCCGATGTTCCCGAGGCAATGGTGATTTTTGGAGCCGGGTATGGGTTTGAGAATCTGGCGTCAGTCGAGTGGATGCGTAACCGCGTTATTCATTACTGGGGCGACATCGACACCCACGGCTTCGCCATTCTCAACCAGTTGCGCGGATTCTTTCCCCATGCGGCTTCCCTTTTGATGGATAGTGAGACACTGATGGAGCATCAAGCGCTTTGGGGCGTTGAACCATCTCCCGAAACCGGTACACTCACTCGACTGACCGCTGAAGAGAACCCGCTTTACGATCAGTTGCGCCGGAATGAGCTGGGACATCAGATACGGCTGGAGCAGGAGAAGATCGGGTTTGAGTGGCTGGTTGAGGCGCTGGGGAGAGTTTGAGCGAGGATTATTGTTTGCAAAGAACAACTCATACGACAAAAAAATAATACAGTTTTATTCCGCGATTTCTACTTATCATCTAAATGAAGTACCACGCAGTATAATTGTGTTTTTATTCCTTAGACATCAAATGTATGACAATGCGTTATTTCAATGTCAACACCAATAGGCGTCACAACCAAAAGGCTCAACAAGAAATGTTGTCCGAGAACAAGGCCGCCACACATTACCAAAAATTTTTAATGTATAATTTAGAGGAAGATGACGTTGTTTTCTTATACGAATCTAAGGTCGGAATTGTGGCATTAGGTGAAGTTGGTAAAGGAGAAGTGATGATAAAAAAATGTCGAAACGACGATCAGTATGAGGACGGTAATGAATATTACAGAAACTTGAACAATTTCAAGATATTAAGCCAGCCGTTGACGTTTGCTAAAATAAAAGAAATCACAAGAAAATATTATGGCTGCGTTCACGCAATGAATTGTGTTTCAGATGATTGTGGTACAGCCATCAAAAACTTCATTTACGACCCCACAAACAAGCTGTTATAATTGATTATTTCATTAGTTGGTTAATGTTTTTGTGGAAGTAGTTGAACTACACAACATACAAGCCCGAGCGGCTTTGCGATTTCTTTTGCAAATCTCAACTGCGATTCATGAAGACGATCGGTTGTCTTGACTTCAATAAATGACACCCCATTTTTATCTATAACGGTTAAATCAGGCCAACCGGATCGATAATCATAGGGATTTGTCATAAATAATGCAGCAATTTTAGCAATCAAATTGGAATCAACTAAATAGGCAAGGGAGCTTAAAAAATTTTGAAGAATTCCTTGGTGAGAATATTCTTTTTGGTAAAAATATTGAGTTAAGGGATCAGTACAGATCTCAATGATGTGTTCTTGTAATTGCTCGGGGCTAATGTTTTGGATACAAGTCAGTATTTCTGGTTGGTAAGCCTTGAGTATCGTACACTGGGCTTCAAAAAAACGACGGATTGCATCTTCTCTGTCGTTAAAAATATTTCGTTTTGTCAAAACATCCAAAGCCGCTGCCTTCATTAGAATACTTATTCCCATACCCTCACACCAACATGATTCTCTGTTTTCGGCAGCTAATCGAGTAACAACGACTTGTTCAGGTTTTAGGTCTGAAACCTGCCCTTCCTTCCATTTCCCTGCGCCTATTTTCAATGCATGCATGGTGTGAAGTGGCCAATTAATTTGCTCGCATTGAGCTTTTAATGTCAGGGTGGTCATCATAATGGAGTTGTGCTTGTAATGCAATAAAAACCGAAACACAAGAAATATTGAAAAAGATTCTGGTCCGCTTGAAAAGAGCAAATACATCGAAATATGAACACAAATTACTTCAAATGAAATTAATTCAGAATAATGATCGGTACATCATAGATGTTTGTTAAGAACAACAAATCAATACTATGTATTATATCTTGAAGTGAACAAACCAAACCGATTTTTTGCTGCTGATAAACATCGACCCGTGATATTCATTCAGATAAATCATCAATTAGTCTTCTGGTATGTCGTAATTATCATGAGGAAAAGAAACCCAGGAGAATTCGATAAAATTATTATCTCCTCTCCAATAATGCAGGTGATATTCTCCAATGACATCCCTTCTCATACCTATTGCCCCATCAAGTTTTCTCTTTAGGGCCGGGTTTCCTCCGCCAATTCCTGTTCTAAATCGGTGTTCTGCAGCTTTGTTTAGATTGAGTAACGAGTCAAGCATTGTCATTATTGTCTGTCGCAGAATAGATTGCTGTAATTTGAGTTCTTTGAGCCTGCTGATGAATTTGCTACCAATCTTATAAAGGGGGATCTCATCAGAAGGAGTCGTGGATTTATTATGAAGATCAAAAACGAATTGGATGGCAATTTTTAGGGTTTCTTCACTAAGCAAGGAATGAAAGAGTTGTCCGATATCCAGATGTTTGAGGATATCTTGGTAATCCATTGCCAAAAGAAAACGATTGTGAGATATCTGAGGATTCAAGTCACGGGAGTTGAGGCTGGCTGTTGTGTCAATTACTGTACTATTGATAATGTGTTGTGCAAGAATAGATTGACGTTCGTTTGGCTGGTCAGCCTCTAAAATTAAGCACTGCAATGTCTTAATAAAAAGCGACTGTAAATTAGTACCTATGGCGTTTTCTGGGATAGCGGGAGTAACTGAATCTATTTTGACTTCCTTGTCGGTAATCTGCAAATTCTCATCTTCAAGATAAGAATGGAGGGACGTAAGTTTATAGAAATACGGAATTAGATCGTTGGCGCTATGTTCATAAACATTGCATTGTTTAAGTTTTAGTGAAAGTTTTTTTGGATCAAGATATTCGCTGTCTATAAATAGTGCATTCAGGGAACCGCGACTCATTATCAGACTCAAAAGGGGCTCTGACCTGAAGAAATCCAATGAAATCAATGCATCTATATATTGTAAAGCCTTTTCTTTCTTGTCCCCGATACTCGAAATAGCCAATACACTGGGGTCAAGAATGACGCGTAAAGGGAGCATAATTCGAAAGATTAGAAAGATTTAATTAATTATTTTTCGGATTGCTTTTCCGCTTCTTGATGGCGGCTTTAGTGATTTTTTCGACGGCGGATTCATTTTCATCAAAAAAGCCTTCAGGCCAATCCAGAATGCTGCCACATTCGTCAATCTTGATTTCGCGAAATGTAGAGCTATCATTTTTGTTTTCGACGAAATACACTTTTGCAGCATCATGCCAGGGAGAACCCTCGAAGCCCTCAGCAATCCGAAGACGAATGCGGTTAATAATGTGTTCACTATGCGTTTCAACAAGGCACTGCTTGCCGAGCTGCGTCAGAGAAAGGAAAAAGTCAGCCAATCGAGACTGAACTTTCGGATGAAGATGCAATTCCGGCTGCTCAAATATCAATGTTGTGTCCGGCTCCGCAAGTAAGCCAGAAACAAGAATAGGTAAAACCTGACTAACACCTACGCCTACTTGAGTTATATCATTAATTTGATTGCCATTACCTATCTTAACCCCAAGTTCAAGGCCGTACTTGCCCTTGTCAGTCACTTCAATTTTTTCAGCTATACCAAGATACCCAAGCCAGTCATCAATAGCATTTTCGAGTAAACATTCAATAGGCTCTGGAATATTTCCTGATTTATCGAAAGATAAAGAAGGAATGTATCGAATGATTTTGCGCTTATGCGTTTCAAAAACCTCCGGAGTGTTTTCGCCTTTCAGACCGATAGTGTTTTCATTTAAGTTAGAAAATCGGGCATATAAAGACTTGGAGGAGGCTCGCAAAGGTCCGAGATAGTGTAATGACTTTGAAAAGTATTCCTTGATATATTGCGTAGCCTCTTTAGCTTGTGGCGGTAGTGACCCCCTCCACATGTTAAAATAGTTATTTTTGCCCTTATCTGTCCATTCATCACCAATTAACAACTGTGCAGGTAAGAAATTTTGAAATATACAACCGATTGCAGAGCATTTATACTCTTCCTCAACTGTGTTACAAGGAAGCTTAGAAAAATCGTCTTTGTGAAAAACATGGGATTCACGATCTTCGATATTATAGCTTAAAGCATTACGAATATCCTTGTCCGAAGTGTTTTGTATCCATTTCTCTTTCCAGCCAATTGTAAGAATGTCAGGGCGCTTTACATTCAAAGAGTATTGGTTCCCCAGACCAAAATGAGAACGACATAAATCTATGTCACTGTTATCCCCTGTTGGCAAATACAATTCTGAATCACTTGGTGCAACGGCTATCTCGCAATATATTTTCTTCTTTAAAATCTCATCGAACGGAAGCAAGGTGTCGCTTAAAGTTAAACACTCCCAGCCGATTACCAAGGTCTTTGATGTACTGTTATCACTTATGTTGTCATTGAAATTTCCCAGCTTAATGAGATCACCGTTCAATACTAATGGACGAGAAGGATCCTTATGTGAAAGTGTCTGAACAATAAGCAGTATAGACTTTAGAATGGTACTCTTCCCGCTACTATTTGCTCCTGCGAAAAGAGTCAAAGGGAAAAAATCAAGCTCTGTGTAATCACGTATAGACCTAAAATTAGCTAACTTCCATTTTGTAATCATATCTATTCTGGTTTTACAACACCCGAGATGCTGATTGATCAATGAGTAAAGATATCACGTTTGAGAAACGCCGTTACTGTAGCAGCTTACGGTGTCAATTAAATCGCCCCTTAACATGTTGTTTTAGAGCCATCGCCCGTATTCTTTTTTCAGTTTCCAAAAGACCTTCTTCAAAAAATCCCTCAGGCCAATCCGGAATAGCTCCATATTCATTTATGCTCACTTCCCTGAATGATGAACAACTCTCTTTTTTTTCTACGAAATATACTTTTGTGGCCTCTGGCCAAGGTGAGCTTTTAGAACCTTCAGCAATTCGAAGACGTATACGATTAATAATGTGCTCACTGTGCGTCTCAATCAGGCACTGCTTGCCGAGCTGCGTCAGAGAAAGGAAAAAATCAGCCAAACGAGACTGAACTTTTGGATGAAGATGCAATTCCGGTTGCTCAATAATTAACGTTGTATCAGATTTTGCAAGCAAACCAGCCACAATAATAGGAAGAACCTGACTGACACCCACACCCACTTGAGTCAGGTCATGATTTTTATTCCTGTTGCTCATGCAAACCTGAAGCTCATGGCCAAACTGAGCAGAATCTTTGCTCTCAATATTTTGAGCCACGCCAAGGTAGTTCAACCAGTCAACAACAGCATCCTGGAGTGAACACGTAACCGGAACGGGAATATTTGCCGAGTTGTTAAACTCAGAGGTCGGTAAATATTGAATGTCATGTATTTTTTGACTTTCAAAAACAGCGGCTGTGTTTTCCCCCTCCAATCCAACATCTTCAAGATAAGATGTTGAGGAAATCGGATATGACGGTTCAGGATCAATCCTTAATGGACCTATATAGCGAACAGAATTGGTAAAGAAAGACTTAAAGTAGCCTGCATCTTCGCTGATATGACGTCTCACGAGTTCTCGTTTTACTTCTCCATTCCGTCTTATCTCCTGTATCATCTCATCAAGAAGTGCCTGAAATTTCTGACTTTTATTAAGCTTTATCACAACCACATCCCTAAAACAAAATGAGGATGTAAAATCTCCTTCCGTTAAAAAATCAAATAAATCATTAAAGTCCTCACTTTCATCATCAAGTAATTTCATGAGTTCATCAACAAGATCGTCCAATGAGGCAAGAATTAATGTTTTTCCCTTTTCATCCGAACTTTCACGATCTTTTTTTACAAGTTTTTCATAAGTATCATAATCATCTTGATCCATATTACTTACAATCTCTTTGATACATAACCTTATCTTTGATTGAAGAAAAATGGGGGCATCAGAAAGGAAATCAAAGGGGCATACTCCCTTATATAAACAGAAAACGTTTCTAATTGCTTCAATTTTTTCAACTTCAGTCTCAACTAAAGATGTTATTAAATCGGGCAAAAAGTGCCAGAAAGAACACCCGATCGTCTTTGATCTATACAACACATCTTTTTCATGTATTTGACCATAAGAGAATTCATAATCATCTCCATGATTCGATTTGTGATTATAAGAATAATTTGTTATCCAATTGCCGACAAGTTCTGAGCTATATAATGTTTCCCTATCATTTATATTCCCAGAATCACCACTACCCAGATAACTAGCCCGTTCAAGTTTCACATCATAATCCAATGTACTCAGAACCGCTTCACTATATGGATTATCTATTACCTTTTGTTTAGAACACTTAGCCTCCTCTGTTGCTCGAACTGCCACCAACGAACATTCATACGCATTATTATCAGTAATATTTTTTTGCACTGTAAGCGCTATCGAAGATAAAGTTGGGCTTGAAGAAAAAGTCGATAGATTAGCGCTTGTTTTTGAATCATCCATCCCAAATACTATTTCGCAGGATATTAACGATATCTGCTCAACATCAGCTCGTTCATCAAGTATTTTTTCTTTTGGTGGTTTCAGCTCCCAACCAATGACGATTTGATCTGAAACACCATCGGTACTTTTTATATCGCTGAATTCACCCAATTGTATAAACTGACCATTCAATACGACCTGGCGGGAAGGATCCTTATCGGAAAGAGTCTGTGAAATAAGCAGGATAGACTGCAGAAGCGTACTTTTACCGCTACTGTTTGTACCAGCAAAAATAGTCAGGGGAGCAAAGTCCAGTGTAGTTTCATCCTTGACAGACTTGAAATTAGCCAATTTCCATTTTGTAATCATAAGCTATGGTAAATTTAAAACCGATACATTGTGACTATATGCTATGTTCTCACGAGTCCCACTACTAATGTTTACCTGCAAATTCCTAAATGCTCGTGAATGATTTTAATTGAGGGAACAACCGTATTTTGCAAATATTCTGTTGGTTCATTTCCACCCCAATTGTAAGGGAAATGAGCACTTGGGTGTGAAAAAGCAGCTATAAATGACTCATGGGAACCAAGTTTTGCCTTATACACGAAATCTGACACTTGACTTACCGAGTCAAACGATTTTCTGATTGATTTCTTCCAAAAACCTTTTCCCTGAACAATTATCACCGACGGTTCAAGAATATTCATAACCTTACGAAAATGCCCACCACAGTTACTCATCATCGTCGGTGTAGCCTTTCCGTTACATGTCCCGTCAGGAACGGCTGAACAGAGCAAATAGTTGACAAGAGCAAATGCATCGAAAATATGAACGCGCTTGCCTTCAATCGACAGAAATTCAGAATGGTGATCGGTACCGAGTGGAATGCCGAAAATCAACCGAAGAACGCTTGTTGTGCCTTTCATGTGAGGATTCCGGCCCTTATAACCTTGTCCAGCAGCAAACCGGCAGTCAAGAGCAGAAAACTTGAACATTTGAGATCGCGCCTGACAATCAACACGGGCTGGAGGATGCCCATATTCTTGCCCAACGACAACGACACGTAATGGCCTCCCATCGAATGAAACGCCGTAATATTTCCCTACGTGGTGAAGTTGCCCCTCGTAAAATGTATCAGCGTGCGATGATTTGCACGAATTATAGTGTGAACAGATAAAATCATCACCCAAGACATTATCGGTCAAATACTGTTCAACCGCCTGTATTCGGGCCTCAGACTTTTGCTTCTCGTATGTTGCAACAATAGAATCCGCTAACGGAAGGCTCATAACAACTTTGTAAAAAATTCACAACTGTCTGCCGAATTTAGTGAAATAAACGAATAAAACACCTCATCTTGTGCGGCAAAAGATCTTTTTACGGAGCAGGAGCATTTCATATCATATCATCAAAACACACATCAATAACCTCACTCACTCCGCTTCAGGCAAGTCTCTTTGCTTTGAGTTTTACCCCCTTCAAAAATCGCATCGACAACCTGTACAGGAAATCCCGCAATTGGCTGCTGCGGTCCATAAACACGCTGAAGTTTTTTACATGCCACTCTATGGATCAAAAGAGTAAAAAAGCTACCTGCAATCGAAAGAATGGTTTACCAACAAGTAAAGCAGGATCCATGGCACCCGGATGGGCAATTTTCGGACGATTATCGAACATTTATCGGACGATTAACGGACGATTATCAAACATTATGTTTTGAGGATATAATGCCGTCCTCGCCCTTGACCCTTGGGTACAATCAAGCCATAGACAACAAGCTCCTTGATATCCCTGGCAGCGGTATCTTTCACAATACCAAGGGTTTTCGTGATCCATCCGGTAGAAACAGCACCATTTTTAACAATTTCGGCAAGTATCACCTTTTGTCGTTCATTTAACTTTGCAGCAACTGAAGGACTGAGACCAGCAGTAATGTTTTCCGGAAACCGTATTCGATTCATATCTTCCCCCGGGCCTCTCAATACCACCACAACCTCGTTATCGGCTATCGTGATCAGCGGTTCATCAAGTCCGTGGTTCAGCATGGTACCCGCGCATACGCATAATCCCTGTACCGCGTTCCTCCATGCGACCAAGAAAGACCAAACCCTGAGAGATATTGGGATTCCTGGATCGTGAGCGAGCTTTACCTGACCGAAGTTTTGTGAGAATGAGGAAACTCAGATCGGCATGATTTCTTTCTCAAATTGACTGGCCGAAATGATTCTGGTCGTAACCAACGATTGCGCTTCAGAAAAATCACTGTCGCCAGTGATAAAGTAATCAGCGCCGACTGACTCAGCACATTCGAGAAATGGAGCATCCTTCCTGTCACGAGGAAACTCAATATGAATATCAGTGTGGACCATTTGTGTGTCTGCTATAAGAAGCTCTGTCCAGCATGTAATTGTTGCAGCGGATAACGCAAATTTTGGACGACGGATAACTTCAAGATATTCATCAAGTACAGACCGGGTAACATACCAATCTACATCCACCGCCCCTATACACCACAGCAATACACGCTCGGGTAACCGATCACGGATAACAGCAGACACAACAATATTGGTATCAATAACCACCTTCATCGGGTATTCCTGACATCATTAATTTCAGCAGCAATATCTTCGTCAGTAATAGTCGCTGATTGAGGCAAGTTTTGAACATGACGCATGAGTGCCTGCCAGGATGATACTTTCTCATCACTCAGCATGCTTTGATCAACAATCAAAACTTCAAGGAGTACACCTTTCTGAAAAGGTAACCGGTCAAGCACCAATCGGCCTGACGAATCAACTTCAGCGTATGTCTTGTAAGCTTTCATAGCACAGCACCTCCTGTAACGTAAAATTCGGCCAATATAGTAAGGCAAGAACATCGCGTCTACTATCCAAAACCTTTATCAAGTTAACATATCCCACAAAACAAAGCGAGGTTTTATTCCCGGAGATCATGAGTGAATGTCAAGCGGATTTCGCCAACTTTTCAGCCCTCTGATCCAGAGTGAACAAGACTTCTTGAATGGCTTCAACTTCGGGTTCATCAAAATAGACTTCGCCACACTGGGCGCATACCCAGGCAGGAATTCTGTCTAACGTAATGTGATAGCCTTTCCTGTCGGTATGAAAAGGCGCAATCCCCCGTTCCATATTCCCGCTACAATACATGCAGTTCATCGTCTCCTCCTTCGTTTGTAATCGTACTCCCACTCGTCAAGGTTAGGAATATACGCAGTGATGACTGCCTGATAATCCCCCTTCGGTGAGCAAACTACATGAATTGGTGTATCATCAAGCCCTGCAACTTCCTATCGTAGAACCGAGGTGGAAATCTGATACGGACATTATCCGGCCATATTCCTGCGCCGATTAATTGCTGGGTACAACTTGCATAAATACAGCTAATAGTATGCAAATATGATAGTTACAAAGCAGCAAGAATACTATGGGTGGTTGCGGAATTTACCTATCCGGACATTATCCGGACATAAATCAAGAGCGAATTCTTCCCACGAGCGCGAAGAGAGCATAACTTAAATTTCACCAAATTCACACCATCAACTTTTACTATCGGTACACATCCTTCCGGTGAGCGATACGAACCACAAGAACGGAAACCTTCTCATCGTACAGTTCACAAATCACGCGGTAATCTCCGACCCGGTACCTCCAGAGTCCGGAGAGTTCTCCACGCAACGACTTACCCGAACTGCGAGGATCAACGGAGACTCGTTCCCACAAATACCTGATAATCCTCTTTGCGGCAGGCTTGTCGATCCGGGCCAACTCTTTTTCAGCCTCACCCGTTATTTCAATTTTCCAGACCAAGGCGCTGCTCCACATCTTCTAAACTGGAAACAGACTCCTCGCCTCGTCTTACGCGTTCCAACACCTGCTCAGCCAGATAAACATCTTCAAGATCATCAAGATGCTCAACTATGGCTTCGCGAATATAATACGTCTTGCTGCGTCCGGTTCTAAAAGCAAGGCTTTCAAGCCGTTGCCCAATGCTCCTCGGAATACGGATACCGATCATCTGATCTGCTTTCTCTTTTTCCATCATAGTCTTCAGTACATGTTATACAATGCAATACATGTTACACAATAACAACAGGATTCACAAATTCAAGTCATGAAAGAAGTCCCCATGTACACAAAATGAATTGAAATGCCACTCCTATGCTCGTGCAGTAAAGACCGATCACAACATGACCATAGGAGTGGCACAAAGGAGTAAAAAGGCTACCTGCTATCGAAAGAATGGGTTACCGTCAATTTATGCAGATCCATAGCACAAGCTCCTTGATATCCCTAGCAGCGGTATCTTTCACAATACCAAGGGTTTTCGTGATCCATCCGGTGGAAACAGTGCCGTTTTTAACAATTTCGGCAAGTACCGCCTTTTGTCGTTCATTCAACTTTGCAGCAACCGAAAGACTGAGACCAGCAGTTATGTTTTCCGGAATCCTTATTCGATTCATATCTTCCCCCGGACCTCTCAATACCACCACAACCTCGTTATCGGCTATCGTGATCAGCGGTTCATCAAGTCCGTGGTTCAGCATGGCACCCGCGCATACGCATAATCCCTGTACCGCGTTCCTCCATTCAACTACTCAATTTGCTCAGCAAGCTGCTGACTAAATTGCCCGGTTGGACAATAGTTTTCCAGTGAATCCTGAAAAGCATATTATACAATTTTCTAAAAAAGCTATACATTTCAGGCAACATCACCTCAGTTTGGGCGGGGTTGCATTACGTGCATTAACAATGAAGAAACCATTATGACAACACTCCTTGAACAAGCAGTCAATCGAGTCAAGACATTGTCCGATAATGAGCAAAATGCCATTGCGGCATTGATTCTTGAAGAAATTAATGATGATTTCCGTTGGGATAAAAGTTTTGCATCCAGCCAGGACACCTTGGCAATGCTTTCCAAAGAGGCTGATGAAGAGATTTGTGCAGGCAAGTGTGAAGTACTTGATCCCGATAAACTTTGAAATCACGTATTACTTCAAAATTCCGCAAGTAATTTGACGAGTTGCTGCAAAGTGTCCAACAACAAGCGAAGGAGGTATACCGACAATTTATGCTGTATCCATGGCATCCAGGTTTGCGCTTCAAGCGAATTCACAACAGCCTTCCGATTTACTCTGTTCGAATTGGCAAAGGCTGTCGTGCAGTTGGTAAACTTGATGAAAATGGAGTCGTCTGGTTTTGGATTGGCTAACATGCCAATTACGACAAATTTTTATCTCAACGGTAACAAGCGGGAACCTCCTATCGCACAGCAATAGTGTGCGGACAAATCAGCGCCACACTCCCATTCGATAAAGTATCCGCCATTGCGAACCTTCGTAAATTCTTCAAGGTTCCGAAGCTTTTCAAACGCTTCATAGTCCAGTCCGACGACCTGCCGCGCTTTGAGGATCGGTTCAAGGAGCTGCTCAACGAAAACACCATCCGGGAGGTGGCCAATATTCAGTCGCAACTGGCCCGCGAACGGGAGACTATCAGAGAGCGCATCACGCGGCTCAACGAATCGCTCACGCAAATCGACTGCAATCCGGGCCGAATCAAGCGATTATGTCTTGAATACAGGTGGAACTCCAAGATCTTTACAAATTTTCTTGATCAATAAATCGTTTATCTCATTATGTCTCGGAATAGATGAGCGTTTTATTTAATGCAGGATTTATCCACCACGAATGACATCCGCCTTCTCTGGAAAATTCACACCCTTGTGACCGCAGGTATTTGAGAAATTCTTGTCGCTTCATACACAGACAAGTTCCTCTTGATAATTTTGACCGGCAAAGCCAATAGCATCTTCCCTGTTCAATTCAAGAAGTTCTCCCAATGTAATTTTAAGGCTTATTAACAAATCTTCTTTGGTGTACTCCTGACAATTGACTCCAGGCACTTCTTCTATCCAGCCTATCCAGCAGCCATTATCTTGTTTGATTATGGCCGTATAGTTGTTTTGATACATAGCTTTCTCCAGAGGAAATAGGACGTTTAATTTAACATTCCGGGCTCTTTGCGGAGTATGGGAATCGGGCGACTTTCGCTATGCTCAAGCCGTTCAACAATAACGCGAAGGGCGAGAACCTCCGCCTTGGACATTGCTTCCAGCGATGACGCACCGTAAGCGAGAACTCCCGGTAACTCGGGGACTTCCGCCAACCAACACCCATCAGATTCTTGTTCCTGCTCTATAGTGAAATTCATTTTGCTATCCAGTTCAAGTGAATTTAATAATTTTGTTTGACCGATTTTTTTATGCATTTATCGTAAACAAACTCAGGATCAAGATCGACTCCAGACTCCCATTCTATGGTGTCAAAAGCAACGGCAACTTTTTTAAAAGAGTTGCAATCTTTAAGCAGATTAAAAACTCCGAAACAAAGATATGGCTTCATATCCAACACTCCACTCTCGCCATTACTAAAGATGATATCAAGCATAAAATTATCTCGTGGAACAACATCTATTACTGATGGATAAATGGTATTTTCTCCTATTGTAATGGTTGGATTTTAAATGGCTCCTCACCATTCATAACCAGATTCCAGTCACTCAAAAGTTCTTCCTGATGTAATTCAGCCCACGCCAAAACAAGTTTTATTTGCTTCCTCGGCAAATTCCCTTCGATCATCTCACAAGTGCCGATATCTACCTTACCTGAATATTCTGCATGATAGACATGAAAATGCGGCGGAGGATGTTCACCTGGAGCAAAGTTACATCCGAATGATAATTCCGTAAAACGTCGATATTGTCGGCAAAGCTACCTCCTGTAGTCTTTTAAGCAAGCAACCTGTCATAGTCAGCATGAGTGCCAATCCAGACCCAAAGAAAACCCCCATCAATCGACGTGGCGACTGCGCGATAATGAGAGCCGACACGAGCAGACCAGACTTTGCCCACTTTCTTGAATTGCAAAGAAGGGTGGGAGTGATCTTCTTTTATCATTTGAAAGTTCTTCTTGGCGAGACTACGAATCTCCACAGGAAGGCGTTCATAGCATGTCCAGAAGCTGGAAGCCGTTTTGTGTTTCAAAGGTCTCTCGTCAGTCCTGCTTCATGTTCAGCAAGCGCCGCGTTGATAAGGAAATCGAGCTTTCCCGCATTGGAATCAGCTTCCAGTTGTTTATCCCAACGTGCCTGCTCGAATTCGATAAACCATTCACGGAGTTTTGAAAAAGAATCGTCATCCAATTCTGCAATATGTTGTTCCAATAGCTCCACTTGAGTCATATTACCCTCAATTTTTTAAAATTTTTGGCACCTTTAAAGTGGTTGTCCACATCAGCTTTCTTTAGAATTTTACCAAACTCTTCTAAACAGTACTTGCTGTGTCGAAATAACTGCTTTTAGGAGTATAACAAACAATTTCAGGCCATCAAAACAGATCTGCGCAGAACAAACAACAACGAAATCACTTCCTCCGTTTTAAACAGGCGCCTTTGCATTGAGTCCTGCTCCTTCAAAACCCGCAGCCCCGATTTGCCCAATAATACCAATCTTCAACCGCTTCCCGGGTCGCTTCATCCGCCTCAACGACGGAGTACCATCCCATCGCCAGTTCTTCCGGGCTATAAGCATCAAAAATGATTTCATAATCAATGCGTTGTTCTCGAATTTCATCGTATTCAACTCTGCTCATACAATCTCCGTTGGCTTACGTTGACGCAATACATGTACGTCTGAAGCTCATGTTCTTTCAACGGTCTGCGGGGATATAGGGAATCAATCCTTTTTCATAGGCAATAACCTGAAATTCACGCGACATCTGGCGAATATCGACAATCATACCATCGACTTGCAACATCCAGATCATTGGATTGTTATCGACATGGCATGGCAAGCACCAGTTCGGGTCAAGTGGATACATTTTCAGCAGGTCACGAATAAGTTTGGCCTTGTTTTCCCCCGTACTTTTACTGACGCCACATGCTGCGCACAGCTCATCCACCCGCAGGTGTGGAGATTGTGTTTTGTCGAACAGGAAATTGACGGTACCAAGCGCATAGAGAATACCACATGCCCAGATTTCCGGTTTTCCCCGCATGAGGGGGATGGACGCTTGCGCGCAAGCGTTGCCGCCAACTGACGGGCAAGCGCGGCATATTCGTCGTTCAGGTGCTGTTGGCAAATACTCTCTGTCAGATTGACAATTGCCGCGTATGCAGGTTCTAAAGCGACTGGAACGGATTCAGATTTTTTCCTGGTCATTTAATAATATCTTCAAGATCATAAAGATGGTCAACAATAGCCAAGCTCGTATCAATATAGTCTACGAAATCGAGAAATTGCTTGAGCAGATGTATGCACTGCTTCACAGGTTTGGATTTTATCGGGAAAATCACGCCAGAAAAAGGTACCTCATCGCATTCCCGTGGCACAACATCTCTTTCTCCTCCAGCGTGAGCGCACTTGTTTCAGCAAAATATTGCAGGTATGTACCATAGGTTGCAATATCCTGAAGATTGATCATAAAATCGGAGCCGAAAATGATCTTCTCCAGTAACCGCTGCCTGTCGGCACCTTTACTATCGAGAAAGAGCTTCAGCTTGGCATAAATTTTCTTGTCAACACCCTGGTACGAAATATCCGTGTAAACATTCTCGTATTGCAGCACGAGATCGGCAATCTGGTCTCGCCAGTCATCCCTCTCTGCACCGCCGAAATGAGCGAGATTGAGTCGCAGTTGCTTGTTCTCTTTTTGTGCCAAAACCTTCGCCCATTTAGCCGGACTGGCAAATTCCTTGTATTTTTTATCAACAAGGAATCCGCCGGCGTTGCAATGCGCTGTAAGGGGAATGTTATGCCGTATACAAAAAGCATACAGGTAGTGAACCTTCTCCAACTCTCTTTCCATTTCCTCGTCGTCCGTATACCCATCTGTATCCTCGGGCCAGGGATTGAAGCCCAGCGGAGGATAAACTTTGATGCCAGCAAAGGCATGAGAACCGATCGATTCGATATTGCCGTTGAATGTACTCCAATCCTGCTCAAAGAGCTTGCTGTGCCGCATTTCGGGGGTCGCGTCATGTTCAAATTCACGGAAATTCTTTTCGAGAAGCTCTTGGAGGGAGCTCGAAAGACCATCAGATTTCAACTTGTAATTCCGGGTATTGATACCGAGGAAAGGATGAATCTCAAAAAGGGGTGGAATCGGACTGCCTGCATAATTGATGTAGGCTTCCCTGTGGAGGTAATAGTCCCTTATTCCAAGGCACAGATCCTCGACCTGTGCAACAACCGGCTTCCAGCGGACTTTGTAGGGGGAGTTCGAGTTCTGGTAATTTTTGAGGCCGAAATCCATGATAAGGGGAGTCATCACGATTTTGTCATAGACTTGCTTCCCACTGTCGCCATAGAGGGTCAGTCCACCCTCCGTTTCATACTTTTTTCTCAGCTCCTCCTCCAGTTGGATCAAGCAATCGCCGATGTCCGTCTCCATAAAGGCCAGGAGGTTCATCACATTGGCAATTTTTTCCTTAAACTTCCCTGAAAGAGAGCTGCTGGTAAACGGAATGATCAGGAGCAGTACCACGATCAATCCAATCAGGACAACCAGCGTCAGAATAACCAACAGGGGCAGAAACAGCAAAAGCCACAAAAAGATTTTTAGAACCGGAGGCCATGCGTTCACCAGCGCGAAAGAGTGAACAAGCTTTATTGGCATTGCCTCCTTGAATACCCTCTTGATCATCGCCGTAAGATTGGGATGACTCAGGTTCATCATGTGGCAATGGGAATCATAGAAAACAGGCATAGCGCTTCTCCCGATTAGATTCGCAGGAATGGAAGCTCTTTTACGCCCACCCCTGCACCGCAGATAACGTTATTGAAACTCACAGGCGAACACTCCTTGTTATTTGTACGAATAATACCATTGATTTACAAGGAACGAGAAACAAAAGGGAGTAAACTTGCTCCATTTTCGTGGAGAGTGCAAAAAAATGTATCTTCAACGTGATGGCACGATGACTTTTTACCCGAAACTAAAAAAAAGCAAGTCAAAAACCACTCCACAACACGACAATGAATACTCCTGTGAACATCCTTGCGATTGTCGGCAGCTACCGCAAAGAGGGCATTATTGAACGGGCGGTCGATGAAATTCTTGCCTCTGCAAGAGAGAGGGGTGCTGTAACCCGGAAGATCACCCTGCTCGACAAGCGTCTTGCATTCTGCACCAACTGCCGCAGTTGCACCCAGGTTGCCGGGGAGAACTACGGAGTCTGTATCCTTGATGATGATATGGCTGCTCTCCTCCAGGAGATTGAAGTGGCTGATGCCCTTGTTCTCGCGTCGCCGATGAATGCCGGAACAGTCACGGCTATCATGAAAACCTTTATTGAACGTCTTGTCTGCACGGCCTATTGGCCCTGGGGATCCCCTGCTCCAAAAGCCCGTCGCCCGGGGAAATCAAAACGAGCGGTACTCGTGGCCTCTTCCGCTGCACCAGGCATTCTTGCAAGGGTAACCGGAGATGTGACCAAGCGACTTAAATCTGCCGCAACGATGCTTGGCGCAGAAACGGTCGGGACGCTCTTTATCGGGCTTGCAGCGCAACAACAGCATCAGGAACTGAGCAAAGGAACAATCCATAAGGCGCATAAACTCGGTCACAAACTCGCTGCCGGAAAATCCGCAAAGGCATCCTGATGTTTTGTTGAGTTATCCATTGCGATGTGTATATTCAGCGTATGCGCCGCATAATACAAAAACTTGTTGTTGTTCCAAACTTAAGAGCTTTTATCAACACATAATCCACTCATCATGGAACCTATCATCATTAATGAGTACTGTTTCAAAAGGGTCTACTTCTGGATGCAGTATACGCCTCAAGATCTGATTTTCACGGAAATAGCCATGGATGTCTATTATCCAAAAGATCGAAAAGCAAATGGTCTGGTTATGTTCAATCATGGGTTCATGATCGGTCCCGATCTCCTCTATCTTCCAAAACGACTGCTTTCAGGCCTTTTCAGCAACGAGCAGCCTCCGCTGTTTGGCAACTATCCCTCCTATTTCTACAACTATACCTCTGCCATTGTAGACAACAACTGGGCAATGGCTTTCGTAACCTCGACGCACAAGCAAAACGAATTCACTCCAACGACTGATTTTGGCGGGAACCCAAGGGTTGGACAGGAGGCGTACCTGGCGGCCTCCTATCTTATCTGTTTCGGTGCCACCAGCACCTTCTACAATGCAAGCCGATCAAACCAGTTTCGGTTCATGAACTCCAACAATGTCATTTTTGCGGGCCATTCTGTCGGGGGAGCACATGCACAGGTAGCTGCAACCGGATTTGACAACCTCCATGATATCGGAGAAGATTCAAAACAGAGGTTTGACCCCATTGTGTACGACAGGGTTGCCTTTCCAAGAGTGACCGACAAGCTCTCGAAATGGGGAGAGGAGAACCAGGCCAAACCCGTCGGCCTTGTCCAGCTCTCGCCCGTCGATATGAACAATCCGATTTTTGGCGGCATGAAATTATACCGTGAAAAACTGGCGACCATACCGATACCGAACCTGATGATTATCGGGCAGTGCGATTGTGCCTGCCTTGATACATCGCAACCACCGGCATGGTCCCCCAAAACTTCGGATGACTCCGAGTACAAAGAGATGGCTCCAGCGGGGAGTGGTTCGTGGGCAACTGTCGCAAATGTTGAAAAAGGCAGCCATTGCGGATACCTGACTGCGCAAAGTGAACTCTGCTCTACGGCCGACAGCAGCGCGTCATGCAAACGCTGTCCGGGTGTTGATAAATACAAGCCAGTCGGCAAAGAGACCGACTTCACCGCAGAGCTTTTCAAGCGCTTTATCAACATCTATCCTGACAATTCAGGATTTGCAGGTACACGCCAAAATTGGTTAGACAGCAGTTGCCTGAAGTGGCTCAACAACAAACAACCGGATGGCACAGCCATCAACCTTGTTCCGTTCAGCGACGGGCAATACGTTTCTCACGTGTAGCGGCAGCAAGAAGAAAAGCAGTGTAAAACGAAAAGACCCGGGCTTCAGAAGAATGTCCGGGTCTTTTTTTCGTGATTGTTCTCGGGCTTTTACGAACACCCCGTGGTCATACCGCAATCGTCGCACACCTTGCAGGTTCCGTTTTGCTTGACACGCATGGAGCCGCAATTTTCGCACTGCTCGCCGGTATAACCCTGTACCTTGGCCTGATAGACCTGGCTTTTGCGAGTTGCGGAGCGCTCCGGCTCGACGTGCAGGGAGAGTGATGGCTCGGCAACCTGTGCGTGACCGTTCTCGCCATTGCTTTCCAGCACTTCGTCAACGGCCTTGACATGCACAAAATCCTTCCGGCCCAGATAGTCGTAACCGATTGAGCGGAAAACATAGTCAAGAATGGAGGTGGAATTCTTGATGACATTGTGCCCCTGAACCGCGCCCGCAGGCTCAAAGCGGGTAAAGGTGAAGCTGTCGACCAGCTCTTCGAGCGGCATACCATATTGCAGCGCCTTGGAGGCGAGCACGGCAAAACAGTTCAGCAGCCCCTTGAATGAGGCGCCCTCCTTGTACATGTCGATAAAGACTTCGCCAAGAGAGCCATCGTCGTACTCCCCTGTTCGAAGAAAAACCTTGTGGCCGCCTACATGAGCTTCGCGGATATAACCCTTCCGCCGTTTAGGCAGCATCCTGCGCTCGGAGCGGTGGTAGACCCGCTCAACTATGCGCTCCTGAACCTCGCGTGGCCCCCTGGTTTCATCAAGGTTCTCCTCTGTTCCAAGCATGATGATCTCATCGAGATCCTGAAAGCTCGAACTATTGAGCGGCTGGGAAAGCTTTGAGCCGTCACGGTAGATGGTGATCGCCTTGACCATTTGCAGCCATGCCGCCTGAAAAACTTCACCGATTTCAACGGTGGTAGCAGAACCCGGCATGTTGACCGTTTTGGATATCGCACCTGAAATAAAGGGCTGCACGGAGGACATCATGCGAACATGGGCCATGTGCTTGATGTAGCGAAGCCCTTTGCGACCGCAGCGGCTGGCGCAATCGAAGACCGGCAGATGCTCATGCTTCAGGTGGGGAGCCCCCTCGATGGTCATGGTACCGCAGACATAGTCATTGGCCAGCTCGGCATCCTGCGCCGTTGCTCCAAGCGCCTGCAGCATGTCAAAATCGGGGTCGCTGAGCTGCTCTTCGGTGAAGCCGAGCGCAGCACAGAAATCCTCGCCCAGAATCCACTTGTTAAAGACAAATCGGATATCAAAGACCGTTTCCAACTGCGACTCAACAATTTCAATCTTGTCGTCCGGAAACCCACGGCTCTTGAGCCACGAGCGGTTGATTGAGGGTGAACCGGCAAGGGTGCCGTGGCCTTTGCAATAGTGCTCGATATCGTCAATCTGCGCAGCGCTGTAACCGAGCCGCTCAAGCGCTTTATGCACCGACTGGTTGACAATCTTGAAATAACCTCCACCCGCCAGTTTCTTGAACTTGACAATGGCAAACTCCGGCTCAATACCGGTGGTATCGCAATCCATCACCAAGCCAATGGTGCCGGTAGGAGCAATAACGCTTACCTGGGCATTGCGGAATCCGTACTGAATGCCCTTCTCCAGCGCCTCATCCCACACCTTGCCAGCCGCCTCAAAGAGCTCACCGGGGCAATACTCCGAATCAATACCACGCGGCTTGACCGACAACCCCTCGTACTCCTCTTCCGACATATTCCTCGCTGCCCGGCGATGGTTGCGGATAACACGGAGCATCTCCTCACGGTTTGCCTCATGGCCGGTGAAGGTGCCGAGATCGCGGGCCATCTCCGCCGAGGTTACATAAGCCTGACCGGTCATCACGGCCGAGATTGCTCCCGCCAAAGCAAGCGCCCTGGGCGAATCGTAGGGAATGCCAAAGACCATCAACACCGTGCCGAGATTGGCAAAGCCGAGGCCGAGGGTTCTGAACTCATAACTGAGCCGCGCAATCTCCTTTGAAGGGAAATGAGCCATCAGGACTGAAATTTCAAGCACAATAGTCCAAAGGCTCGAAGCGTGCTGCAACTCACTGACCTTCATCTTGCCCGAAGCCTCATCGATAAAATGGATCAGGTTGAGGCTGGCCAGATTGCATGCGGTATCGTCGAGGAACATGTATTCAGAACAGGGGTTGCTCGCGTTGATGCGTCCGCTCTTCGGGCAGGTGTGCCATTCGTTGATGGTGGTATCGAACTGCAAACCGGGATCGGCGCACTTCCAGGCACTGAGCAAAATTTTCTCCCACAAATCGCGCGCCTTGACCGCCCTTGCAATCTTGCCGGTTGTACGCTCACGGAGTTCCCATATATCGTCATTTTCAACCGCCTTCATAAACTCGTTGGTCATCCGGACGGTATTGTTCGAATTCTGCCCGCCAACGGTCTGATAGGCTTCCGACTCGTAGTTGGAGTTGTACTCTTCAAAATCAAGCGAAGTATAGCCCTGTTCAACAAGTGCCAGCACACGAACGATATAGCTCATCGGCACGGCACGGCTGAGCGCATTCTGGATCAGGCGGTGCAGACGAGGGTTCGTCTTGCGGTCAGCGCCATTGGCGAGGGCCTCTTCAACAATTGCCTGGAGAAAACGGGAGCAGATTCTCGAACCGGCCACCAGCGAGGCCACCTTGTCCTCCTCCTTCGCCTTCCACTCAATAAATTTTTCAACATCGGGATGATCGATATCGACAATCACCATCTTGGCGGCACGACGTGTTGTTCCACCCGACTTGATGGCACCCGCTGCCGAATCAAAAATTTTCAGAAAACTCATCAGGCCCGACGAACTTCCACCGCCGCTCAGCTTCTCCCCGCCCGAACGGAGGTTGGAGTAGTTGGTGCCCGAGCCACTGCCAAACTTGAAGACCCTCGCCTCACGAATCGCCAGATCAAAAATCCCCCCTTCATTGACCAGATCGTCACTGACCGACTGAATAAAACAGGCATGGGCCTGGGGACGACCGTAGGCATCCTCCGACTCTTTTACCTCACCGCTCTCGGGATCAACATAAAAATGGCCCTGGGCCGGGCCAGTCGTACCGTAGGCAAAATTAAGCCCCGTATTGAACCACTGCGGCGAGTTGGGAGCGGCCATCTGCTTGAGGATCATGAAAGCCACTTCATCATAAAAGGCAGCAGCATCATCCGGCGTATCAAAATAACGATTCTTCTCTCCCCAATCCCTCCAGCAACCCGCCATGCGATGCACAACCTGGCGGATCGAATGCTCACTGCCGGTTACCGGATTGCCCTCGCTGTCGGTCACGGCAGCTCCCTCTGCATCATAAAGGGGAATGCCTGTTTTGCGAAAATACTTCTGGGCCAGAATATCGGCCGCCACCTGCGACCACTGCTTCGGCACCTCGATATTGTTCATTTCAAAGACCTTCGAGCCATCAGGATTCCTCAAAACAGAGCTCCTGAAGGTGTATTCGAAACGGTCATAAACATTTTCACCGGGGCTGGTGAACAAGCGGGAAATTTTCATGAGAGCTCTCCTGAATCAAATATGGAAACGAAAGGGCAACTCTTTTTTTATTATAGAGTTACCCCTTCAAAAGGCAGTAAATTTGATGGTCAATTAATCATTGACATAGGCGACAATATAACCTCACGAAGGTATCCGGCAATGGATAAATGACAATTTTTTTGCTTCAGAGAAGGGATTTTATCGACCATATCCCAAGGCGCTGGCAGCTCACGCCAAAAAGAGTTCACGCTCACTCTCACGACGTGCAGTCAGCCCCGCAAGCACCTTCCCCATTGCCTTGTTCCACCTCAAAAACTCATTCGCTGCCGCCTCCCGGTCATCAGAATTAAGCTTTTTCAGCAAGGTCGAGTTCTTCAGTGAGCCAGCCCCGAGATTAAAGGAAAAGCTGATCAGGGCATCAAACATTCCCTGTGTCATCGGCACCGTCACCAGCTCATTGACCGCACGCTCAAAACGCTGGACATCATGCTCGAGGAGTGCATTTGCCTCTTCAGCGTCAATTTTCCGGCCTTTTGTTACATCAGGCCCGGTATGGCCATACCCGATTGTAAGCTTTCCCCCCGGGCAAACATAGGCCGCAAGCTGCAACCCCTCATACTTGCGGATAAGATCAAACCCCTTTTCACTGGTCTGCATCATGATATATCTTGTTTAGAAATTGCACGGCCGCGCGATAAAAAGTGCATGGTAAAAGTTACGCAATATCAGCACAATCAAAAAGAGTTGCAGAAAAACGGTTATTATCCGCCTGATTCACCTCGCAGGTTAAAATCATCAACGACGGGGATGTTCCTGAGCGTTTCAACAAGGAACTCCCAGAATTTCCGGACGGAGGGGATGTTGACCTTTTCGTCCGGAGAGTGGGGAAAACGAATGGTCGGGCCAAAAGAGATCATCTCCCAATCGGGATAGGCGCGACCAAGAATTCCGCACTCAAGACCGGCATGAACCGCACTTGTCTCGGCAATTTTGTGAAATTTTCGGTGATAAACATCCTGCATGATCTTCAGAATTGACGATGCGGGATCGGGCTTCCAGCCGGGATAGCGACCCTCAAAAAGCGAATCAGCCCCGGCCAGGTCAAAGATGCTTTTAATCATCACCTCAAGATCCTCTTTGGCAGAATCAACCGAACTTCGGAGGAGCATCTCAATGGTGATCTTGCCATGACAGGATTGCACCATGGCAAGATTATTGGAGGTTTCAACCAGTCCCGCCATCTCACTGCTCATGCGCACTACCCCATTCGGACAGCCGTAGAGCGCACACATGAGCCGCACAAAAACAGACTCTTCAATGACAGAGCCGGGGAGAGTGGCTGCAATAGCCTCGATGGTCAAGGTCGGCTCAACTGCCGAAAGCTCCTCTTTGATGGTGGCAGTAATAGTGAAGAGGCTCATGAGAAAAGGCTGCACCATTGGGCCCGGAAGAGCCACAAGGGCAACCGATTCACGAGGAATGGCGTTGCGGAGGCTCCCTCCATCAATGGAAGCGAGACGCAATCCATGGTAAGCATATCCATGATAGAGGATACGGTTCATGATCTTGTTGGCATTGCCACGGCCCAACTGAATATCCAGACCACTATGGCCACCCCTCAAACCGGTCACCCTGACCATGAAAGCCTTCCAGTCGCCCTGCAGCGCCTCTTCGCGACAGGCGAAGCTCACCCTCCCGTTGCTGCCACCGGCACATCCAATACAAAGCTCCCCCTCATCTTCCGAATCGAGGTTCAAAAGAATCTCTCCCCTGAGCAAGCCTGGCTTGAGCCCGAAGGCGCCCGTCATGCCGCTCTCCTCATTACTGGTGAAGAGCGCTTCGAGAGGGCCGTGCTGCAACTCCCGCGATTCAAGCACCGCCATCGCCGCAGCAACACCCATACCGTTATCGGCACCAAGGGTTGTTCCATTGGCCCGCACCCAGTCGCCATCCAGAACGGTTTCGATCGGATCGGTGGCAAAATCGTGGAGCTTGTCGAGATTCTTTTGCGGCACCATATCAAGATGGCTCTGCAAAATCACCCCTTGCCGTTCTTCCATACCCGGCGAAGCAGGCTTGCGGATAATCACATTGCCAACCTCATCCACCATGCTCTCCAGCCCAAGCTTTTTCCCAAAATCAGCAAGAAACTCCCTGATCCTCTCCTCATTTCCGGAGGGGCGGGGAATCTGTGTCAAAAGATAAAAATTGCGCCATACCTCACGGGGGGAGAGCTGCGAAATATCGTTGTTCATAGTAAAGAAATATCGTTTCGTCATGAATTGGTAAACGCTCTTGATGTCAGGGGCAAATCAATAGGTCATAACCAGCCCGCCAATCGAGAGCCCGGCACCGGTGCCGACGAGCAGGAACTTCTGCCCTCGCTGGAGGGTAGTGCTGCGCACAGCTTGGTAGAGAGTGGCGGGAATGGAGGCGGCCACGCAGTTACCGAGCCATTCGAGAGTGTGTATAATTTTCGCCTCCGGCCACCCGTAGCGCTGGAGAAGGAGCAAACCCACCTTGCTCGACTGGTGCGGAACAACAAGATCAATATCTCGCAGGCTTGTTGAAAGGCCCGCATAAAGCTCCTCAAGAAAGGCTTCATCAAAGCTCCGCACCATACGAAGCACTGCAGGACCATCCATCCGGAAGAGATCGTCATCAGAATTGTGGTCAGGTTTTGCAGGATGGTGTGCCGACCCCCCTCCCCTGATGGCGGTAAAAGAGGCTCCATCCCCATAAGTTTTGAAGTGGGCGTGGTGAATGGCCGAGGCATCCTCCATGCCAGAACGGGAGACAACCACCGCAGCCGCAGCATCACCCACCAACGTAGCCGATTCAGGCTCTTTCGGGTTGATACCACATGAAGAGATATCGGAACTGACAATGAGAATCGTGGTGTAGCGCCCGGTACTGAGAAAATTTGCAGCCACATCAAGAGCAGTGAGAAAACTGAGGCAGGTAGTGTGCACGCTCATGGCAGGAATTCCCGATCGACCAAGACCAAGCTGACGCTGAATCAATGCACCGGTATCAGGAATCGCCTGTTCAGCCGTACCCGAAGCATTAATAATAAGGCTGAGCTGGTCGGGCCTGAGCCCCGCCTCATCAAGCGCCTCACGCGCAGCCTCCGCAGCCATAAATGAGGCCGTTTCGGTAGTAACCCACCGCCGTTCACGCACACCGTTGCGCCGCTCCACCCATCCGGCAGACAGGGCGTAGATACGCTCAAGCTCGGAGTTTTGAACAATGCGAGGCGGAAGATATCGGCCAAGGCCGATAATTTTAAGGGGCAAATTGACGTCCATACAGCGTTACTGATAATTCCCTGCGACCATGCAAACAAAGAGGTACAATAAGGAATGTACCATAAGTTCAACCATTTCAGCCAACCCCATCCTCAGGCTGTACTGCACCGAAAAACCATAGTCTTCAAAAATTTTATCGATTTTCGTCTTGCGCCGGTCGGTTTCGATATTGCAGGTCACAAATATGCATTGTATCTCTCTTCCTCCCCCTTTTTTCAGCCCTGCTCCAACTTATTTTTTCCGGGCAAACGTATTACAACTCCTGATCTTCGTTGATATTTATTTTGTAACTGTTATGACCTAAATCATGTAGCGAACACAGGATTCTTTGGACAATCGAGCCTTGGTTTGACTTTTTATTCTGGTCCACCGGGGGCGATAGCCGAGGTAAGGGGGTTGTTATAACAGCCGGTTGTCCAGTTTTTTATAACCTGTGAATTTTCGATCGG
This sequence comes from uncultured Chlorobiaceae bacterium, assembly GCA_903882665.1. Lineage (GTDB taxonomy): Bacteria > Bacteroidota > Chlorobiia > Chlorobiales > Chlorobiaceae > Chlorobium. Next base: position 72,492 of record CAIRXW010000024.1, read on the forward strand.
AGGACATTAAACTTGCGTCATGCGCAAGGGCAGATGCAATGATGATTCTGTCCTGGGGATCACTGTGATGTTCTGGTAATTCAATTGCAAGAGATGCAATTTCGGGAATAACTGGCTTACTTTGAAATCACCAGAAAAATGGCCTCGGCACGCTTTTTTTTGGGTGATTTTTGGACAAATTGACAAGAGGGAACTTGAGTGGAAATATGAAATTGTCTTGGCATAATTGATAAAAATACTCTAAATTAAACAAAGAGCAGTTTTGATAACTGCATCAGGTTTTGACGATTATTTTTCAATAACCTTTCAATAATAAACATCATGGCAAACGAAACAAATGATCTCGCGGGCGCTTTGACCAACTTGCTGAATACTGGCGGCACGCTGCTTCAGCAGTCCATCGAACTGTTGAACAGTGGACTGAAAAGCACCTCGCAGGCGATCGAGCCTCTGGGTAAGTCAGCAATTGACCTGGCTGGAAATGCAACAAACGCATTAAATCAGACATTGCAGAGTGTCTCAGCCGCTATTGCTCCGAAAAAGTAAATCAGGATTTTGATTACTGCTTTAAAAAAGCACCCTGTACTGTCTGGAGCAGGGTGTTTTTTTATGAATGAAGGACGTTTCATGCAATAATTCCATCTCATCATTGGCATGAAGAAGTGCCTGACTGCATTTATTGATTGCCTGAAGTGCACGGTTCAACGTATGGAGTTCAGCCGCCTGTTGCTTTTGCCCGGCACGATCCATCATCACCCTTCCCTTTTGCGCATGAGTTCAACGAGCTCGGCTGTTCGAGACGCCTGTTTTTCTACGGCTTCAGCGAGGCGCTCCATGTCGGTTTGGCGTCCGCGTTCAGTTTCGGTATCAAAAAGAATCGGTTTCTGAAACCCTTCAGAAAGCCGGAAAATGTGGCGGCAGAGCATGATGAGGATAACATAGAATACCGGAAGCAGATACTCTGCGAAAATAACGGTCATCTCCTGATAGTGCAGCATGATGCCTTCCCAGTCGCCGATGAAAAGCAGATCCCATTTCAGAAAAAAATAGAGATAGATGACTGGATGAAAAACCAGAAAAAAGCGCATGACTTTCGACTGCCGCCGGTTGGCCGCTTCACTTTCGTACTTTGAGAGAAGCCATGGAAAGTGGCCGACAAGCATGGCGGATCTGCGATCGTTGAGATAGTGTGCCCCCTGGAGTGCAGAGTCGATAAACGAGGATACCTGACTCAATAGAAAGGTGGAGAGGATCATGGCCAGAAAGGCGTAGCTGATGTCGTCGAACTTGAACGATCCGGAAAGGTAGGGCAGCGTAATGGTTTTTGGTTTAATGACGATAAAGAGCATGGCTATCCCTGCAAGCAGGAGAGAGAAGGTGTGGAGCTTGCGGGCATGGCGGAGGCTTTCGATGACGGCATCGGCGTTTGCCCCCTGCATGGAGTTGCCTGGCGGGTCGATTCTGAGCAGGGCAGCCGAGTCGGTGATGGGCGAGTAGAGGCCATTGACGCCAATATCACACCCCTCAATGTCGCGATAGATGGTGTAAATGTCGATGGTGCTTTTACTGAAATTAACTCCGGTGAGGTTGCTTCTGCTTAAGTCAGCTCCCCGAAGATCGGCACCACGAAGATCCGCTTCTGCGAGATTTGCCCCGACAAGATTGGCTTTCGCGAGGTTTGCGCCGCCAAGATCAGCTTCCGAGAGGTTTGCACCCCGCAAATCAAGTGTGGCAAGCAAGGCCTCGTGCAGATCCGGTCGGCTCTCCGGATGTTCCTGGCGCCAGAGGTTCCAGGTGCTGACGCCCTCTTTGAGGCGTTTCAAGTGTTCAGTGTCAGCCATTTTTATAATAATATTAGAGAGCTCAGCCGGGGGTTTTGGCGGCATACTTCAGCACAGCTTTCAACAGTGACGCGCTCCGGATGACCTGGGTATAGACCTCGTTCTGGGTCATATCCCTCTTCTCTTCCCGTATTTTAATCCCAAGATCGCGGGCGCTGTTGGCGACTTTTGCGATTTCACGGGCAAGGTCAGCTTCGTTCAGGATGGTAATATCCTCAATGTTGCGCTGAATATAACCGATGTTGTTTCTGACGCTGCTTTCGATGATGCCGTCATTGATGCTGTGGCGGCTTTTGTTGAAGTCATCATAGGGGGTGTTGTGCAGCGGCATGGAGAGATCGGCAATATAGTGCGCACAGAAGACAAGCGGATATTCGGCATATTTACCGGTATCTTTCTCTGCCTTGTAGGCCCTTACCGCACCGATGATTGCGCCATAGAGGTGCCCTTCCACGTCGTCCGGTTTATTATAGCGTTCAATCTGACTCATGACCAGTGCGGCGTCCACCTCTTTGCCTGCGTTGTTGTTGAAGTAATGATTTTTTTCTTCTGCTGCCCTGAATTCGCTCTTCGATTTTGCGACATCGGGTGCGGCCGCGCTGTACCAGAGGTCAAAGGCAGCGGCCTCGGCAACCGAAAGGTGGGTCTTGTCGTGCCAGGCTAACGCAGGCAATGAAGAGACCGTAAGGGAGAGAGCTGTTGATAGGGCAGCAATGCTTCGTGACAGGATACGCATGAGAGCCTCGTTGTTTTTGTTTTATCATAAGTACGCCTGATGACGGCTAAATTCCAGGCAAAAGAGAGATGCATTTCAGCCGATAACCTTGCAGCCCTCTGAGTGCCCGCTCCTCAGGCTGGGGACATTTCGAGCATTCTCTGTATGGAACCAAGTGAGGCTGTACGAAGCGCTTCGTCAACCAGAATCTCCGGCTTACGGGTAAACATGCATTGGTAGAGCTTTTCAAGGGTATTCTGCTTCATCTGCGTGCAGAGAGTTCGGGGATTGCCGGGCTCCTTGGGAGCTGGAATGAAGGTTTTCAATGGGGAGCGTCGCTGCATTTCATAGATAATTCCGGGCTCGGTCGCAACAACAAATATTTGGGCGGAACTGTTGACGGTATACTCAAGCAGAGCCTTCGTTGAACCGATAAATGCTGCATGGCGAAGCACCTCTTCGCGGCATTCGGGATGGGCTATGAGTTCCGCATCTGGATTCTCCCTGCAGGCGTTGAGTACACTTGATTCGGAAAACTCTTCGTGTACATAGCAGTAGCCCTGCCAGAGAATCAACTCCCGACCCAGTTTTTTTGCCAGGTAGCCGCCAAGGTTTCTGTCAGGGCCGAAAATAATCTGCTGACTTTGGGGAATCTGGCGAATGATCTCTTCGGCATTGGAGGAGGTACAGGTGATATCGGAGAGCGCCTTGATTTCAGCCGTCGAGTTGATATAGGTAATAACGAGGGCGCCGGGGTGCTCTGACTTGAATTTTTTGAACTCATCTGCCGGGCAACTGTCGGCAAGCGGGCATCCTGCGCGAGCATCCGGCATCAGCACCAGTTTTCCGGGATTGAGGATTTTGGCTGTTTCGGCCATGAAATAGACTCCTGCAAAGACGATCACGTCAGCATCGGTTTTTTCGGCTGCCCGTGCAAGGGCAAGGCTGTCACCAACAATATCGGCGATCTGCTGTATCTCAGGAACCGTATAGTAGTGGGCAAGGACAAGGGCGTTCATCTCTTTTTTCAGCGCATTGATCCGCCTGAAAAGCTCTTCATGCGAAAGGGCGGCAGCAGCAACGCTGGTTGAAGCATAATCTCTGGTCATGGTCTTATTTTCACTGTGATTGCAAACAAGTCGTTGAGGTGGGGCTCTTATTTGAGATAGTAGTCAAGATCGTCATCTTCCCTGATGAGCAGGAGAATGGCCGAATTTGGTACAATAATATATCGTTCATCTTCATACTCAATTTCATAGGAGCTGCTCTGGATAAAAATAGCCATATCACCCACTTTCGCCTGAAGCGGAATGTACTGTGCGGCTGAAACCCGCTCTTTCCATGGTTCGTCGGACTCAGGCGGTGGGCCCACGGGATAACCCGGCCCGGTTTTTATAATATAGCCTGTCTGAATTTTCTCCTTTTCCTGAACGCCTGGAGGAAGATATATACCTGATTTTGTTCTTTCGCCAAGAGATTTTGGTTTGATTAATACTCTGTCACCGACAACAATAAATTTATCTGTTATATTCACGTTCTGAGTCATGTTTTTGCTCTTGACCTATTGACTTCGTCACCCTTGCGCTTGATGAGGAAAATGTAATAAAAAAACCGGAATATGAACCGTGAGGAAGTTTTTTACTCTTTTTGTGGAATACAATACATGGCTGCTTTTTGTGCTGTACTGCAGCATAGCTTTTCTTTTTATACGACTTCAGCAGAATGATGTACAGGCCTCGCTGCACAACGAAGGTATTGAGTTCAGCGCAGCAGTTAACGAACAGTTAATGAAATTTAACTCCCTGTTTACCCTGAAAAATGAAAACGAGCGGCTGATGCGGGTCAATACTGATCTGCTTTCGAGGGTGCTCAACCTTGAAACCGCCACTGTTGATGAGCGAAATCAGAATAAAATACTTGCCGATACGACACGTAACGCTTCAGGTTTTATTATGGCAAGAGTTGTTGACCGAAAATTCAGCGATCGGGAAAACATGCTGGTGATTGATGCGGGATGGAGAAAAGGAATCAAAAAAGAGATGACTGTTCTTGTCCCGGAAGGGCTGGTGGGAAGAGTGACCTCGGTCTCCGAGAACTATGCAAGGGTTATGCCTGTTATCCACCCTGATTTCAAGGTGATTGTGGTAGCAGACTCATGCAGCAGTATGGGTATTCTTTCCTGGAGTGGGGGCAAGGAGTTCATCGCCCAGGTTGAACATATTCCCATCAGCAGCCATCTTAAACTGAATGAACGGTTAGTCACCTCAGATTTCAGTACATTCTCAATACGAGGCATTCCTGTCGGGCGGGTGGTACGAATAAAACCCGACAACCTTTTTTATGATGTTGATGTCAGGCTTGCCGTTGACTTTTCAACCTTGACACAGGTACTTGTCGCACCGCTGAAAATTGAACCGGAAAAAATCAGAATCATGAGCAATGATACCACAACAATAAAAAAAAGAGCCCATAATTTTCAGACACCTGCCTTGTGACAAAAAAAATTTATATCTCTATCATTTTCCTCTGCATCATCTCCCTGTTGCAGGTGTTCGGCATGTCACGCATAACGTTGTTCAATGTCTCGGCGGATGCGGTCACCATTTTCCTTGCGTATATTGCCGTAACAACCGAACAGAACACCAACACAAGTTTTGGATTTGCTGCCGGAGTGCTTGAAGGCCTCTTGACGGGAAATATGGGCTTGCACATGCTGGCAAGAACAGTCGGGAGTTTTATTGCTGGTTATTTTCATACCCCGAAAGAGAGCCATACAACAATCAAACAGAACAGCAAGCGTTTTTATGGAGCAGTTATCGTAGCCGGGCTCTGTGCCAATGCCATCCTCTCTGCTACAGGGAATCCTCTCGGCTTTTCGCCAGCCTACCGCATAGTGGTTTTCGGCCTTCTTGAATCGTTCTTCAACCTCATCCTTGCCATTATCGTGAACTGGCTGTTTTTGAGACAATCACTTGCAAACTGAACGATGGATAAAATTCTGCGAAGCACGTTGCTCGTATCGTATTTTGTGACAGCTCTTTTTGCTCTGCTGTTTGGCCGGCTTTTCTATATGCAGGTACTTAATTATCAACAGCTTGGCTCAATTTCGGCCACGAACAGCATTCGCAGGATCTTTGTTAAGCCTCCGAGAGGACGCATGATTGACCGAAATGGCGTTTATATTGTCGATAATCAGCCACTCTATACGGTGAAGATTGTTCCTTCTGAATTCAAAAAAGAACGTACCGCTTTTCTTGCATGGCTGATGCAGAAGCCGGAAGAGGAGTTGAGGGAGATCATCAGGAAAGGATCGGCGTTCAACCGCTATTCAGCCGCCATTATAAGCCGTAACCTTGATGCTGTTGCGATAGCGAGAGTGAGCGAAAATCTCTGGCAGCTTCCTGGCGTCCTTATAGAGACTGACAACAAGAGGCTCTATCCGGATTCTCTTTGCGGATCCCATCTCTTCGGCTATTTACGCTCCATCCCCAGGGAAAAACTTGAGGAACTGGCTGATCAGGGTTACACCCAGGATGATAAAATCGGGTTCAGCGGACTGGAAAAATTTTATGAGGAGGAGCTGAAAGGGCAGAAAGGAATGCGGTTTGAAATGGTTACTCCTCTCGGCAAATACGCTGGACGATATGATAATGGAAAAAACGATATTCCCTCCGTAAAAGGGAGTGATCTCTATCTTTCTATTGATGCGGGCCTGCAGGAACTTGCAGAAAAACTTTTGAGGAAAACCGGAAAATCCGGAGCTGTCGTAGCCATCGACCCTGCCACTGGCGGTGTTCTTGCCCTTGCCAGTGCTCCCGACTACAATCTTGATATCTTCAATGGCTCAACCGATCGGAAAGGATGGAACGATATTGTTACCTCTCCCCAGAAACCACTTTTTAACCGCGCTGTTCAGGCAGTCTATCCGCCCGGTTCCGTCTACAAGATGATTCTTGCCATGGCGGCGCTGGAGGAGGGAAAAATGGATCCAGCAAAAAAAATACTGGACAACGGCGCATTTGTCTTCGGGCATAGACGCTTTCTCAGTAACGAAGGCAAAGGACACGGATGGGTGGATATGAGAGAGGCTATTACGGTCTCCTCAAATGTCTATTTTTATAACCTGATTTTTAATGTCGGCTTTGAAGATTGGACAAAGTATGGGGCGATGTTCGGTTTTGGAGAAAAAACCGGCATTGATCTGCCTGGCGAGCGAAATGGACTCCTGCCATCAACCGAGTACTACAATAAAAGGTATGGCGAGAACAAGTGGACAAAGGGATATCTGGTCAGCCTAGCGATTGGTCAGGGAGAACTTGGCACGACTCCTTTGCAGCTTGCGGCCTATGCTGCGGCTCTTGCAAACAATGGTACTCTCTTTCAGCCCCATATCGTCACCGGTTACCGCGATACGGCGACCGGTGAATATTTCTCGTACGAATATGACAAGCAGCAACTTCCTGTTTCAAAAGCAACATTTAACCTTATCCATGATGGGATGGTGGGCGTGGTAGAGAGAGGTACGGGGACACTGGCAAAAGTAGAGGGTGTAACCGTTGCAGGAAAAACCGGTACCGCACAAAATCCTCATGGAAAAGATCATGCGTGGTTTATTGCTTATGCGCCCGTTGAGAACCCAAAAATCGCCATGGCTGTCCTTGTTGAAAATGCTGGTTTCGGTGGAGCCATTTCGGCTCCGATTGCCCGTGAACTGATCCGTTATTATGTCAAGGGAGAGAAGCCGGCTGTTGTAGCGCCCCAAAAAGGGATAAAACCTTCGGCGACAGCCTTACCGCAGCCAGACAGTACAAAAAACAGCACTCCCTCCGAGCCTCTCATGAAGAGTAATAACGGGAACAATACCGGAAAAACAGCAGAATGATATACAAGGATGATCCTGATTCCATAAGGGGGTTTCTCGAGGATACGAGTAACCTGAAGAGCGGTCATACGCCGGGGGTTTTTTTCCCGGAGAGCGTGGATGAACTTTCCGGACTCCTCAAAAGTGCAATTGAGGAGCACCGCCGCTTCACCATTGCCGGAAATGGAACCGGAACAACCGGCGGAAGAATTCCCCAGGGAGAGTATGTCATTTCGATGCAAAAGCTTGACCGGATCGGCGAACCGGTAGCGCTTTCCCCCGACAGGGCGTCTATAACTGTGCAGGCGGGAGTACTCCTCGAAACGATCCAGAAAAAAGTGGAGCAGTCCGGCTGGTTTTATCCACCAGATCCGACTGAAAAGCTCTGTTTTATCGGCAGCACCATCGCGAACAACTCTTCAGGTGCACGAAGCTTCAAATACGGAGCGACACGAAACCATGTTGCAAGAATCCTTCTCATCCTGGCCCAGGGCGAGCGACTCAACCTTTCGCGCGGGGTGTGCCGGGCTGACAAGGATGGCCTCTTCCGCTTCAGCCTGCCTTCTGGCAGGGAGATGATCTTCAAGAGACCAGGGTACCGGATGCCTGAAACCTCAAAACACAATGCGGGCTACTTTTCAGAGGAGGGAATGGATCTTGTTGACCTCTTCATCGGATCTGAAGGAACGCTTGCGGTTATTGCGGAAGCCGATCTTCTGCTCACTCCCCTTCCGCCAACCATCATCTCCTGCCTGGTTTACTTCAGAAAGATTGATGAGTTGTTCAGCTTTGTCAGCTTGCTTAAAGAACCGGCAAACGGCATCTCGCCAAGGGCGATAGAGTTTTTTGATGGCCATTCGCTTGAGTTTCTTGCTGCAAGGTATCCCGAAGTGCCCGACAAGAGCGAGGGAGCCATTTTTTTGGAGCTGGAAACAACTCCTGAGAGGGAGGAAAACGACCTTGACACACTCTTCGGGTTGATGGAGTCATGCAATGCCATGAGCGATGAGTCGTGGATGGCGCTTGACCGTGATGAACAGGAGCGGTTGCGGGAGTTTCGACACGCATTGCCGCTTATCGTCAACGACTGGCTCAGCCGGCAGCATGAAAGCAAAATCAGCACAGACATGGCCGTACCGGAGAGTGCATTCCGCGAACTGTTTGATTTTTATTGCAGTTCTTGCGAACAGCGGGGCTTTGTCTATATTATTTTTGGTCATATAGGAGATGCGCATCTGCACCTGAACATCCTGCCGCGCAACCGCGAAGAGTTTATAGAGGCAAAGGCCCTCTACCGCAAGTTTGTTGACAAGGCTCTTGAGTTGGGGGGAACGCTTTCAGCAGAGCATGGGATTGGCAAGCTCAAGGCAGAGTATCTTGTCGGGATGTATCATGAATGCGGCATAAGGGAGATGGCTCGGGTAAAAAAATACCTGGATCCTTTTCTGCTGCTCAACAGGGGAAATCTTATCCCTGCCGCATATTTGGAAACTGAAACCCATTGAACCCAGGTCACGGTGGCAAAAAAGCAAAACATTCAGCAGTATGTCCAGGCCATTCAGAACAGAAAGGCCCGTTACGAATTTGAAATTCTCGATACCATCGTTGTCGGTATCCAGCTTTTCGGCAGCGAAGTCAAATCGGTGCGGCTTGGAAAAGCGAGCCTGAGCGAGAGTTTTGCCATCATTCTTCGTAATGAGGTTTGGCTTGAAAACATGCAGATCACCCCTTACGAGCACTGCCATACGGATCAGCCAGAGGCGAAACGGAGCCGGAAATTGCTGCTGCATAAAGCGGAGATCCGCAAAATCCAGACAAAAATCAGTGAAAAGGGGCTCACGCTGGTACCGCTGAAGGCGTTTTTCAACTCGAAAGGGCTATTGAAAATTGAGCTTGCCATAGCCAAAGGCAAAAAGCTCTACGACAAGCGAGAAACGATAAAAGCGCGGGAAAACCAGCGACAGATGGAGCAAATCAAAAAGCAATACTAAACAAAAAAATCAAAGAGAAAATCCAGATGCTTTTTCCAGGTGTACAGGAACAGCTTGATATTATTGAGCGTAATACCGTCGAAATACTCAGCAATAAAGAGGAGCTTGAAAAAAAACTGACGTTTAGCTTTCAGTCAGGCAAGCCACTCAAAATAAAGTTTGGAGCCGACCCGTCAAGGCCTGACCTCCATCTCGGTCACTCGGTCGTGCTGCGCAAACTCAGGGAGTTTCAGGATCTCGGCCATGAAGCCATTCTGATCATCGGCGACTTTACCGCCATGATCGGCGATCCTTCCGGAAAAAGCAAGACAAGGCCACAACTCTCGGCAGAAGAGGCCAAGGAGAACGGTTTAAGCTACTTTGAGCAGGCTGCAAAAATTCTTGATGCTGAAAAAACCACCATCTGTTATAACTCCGACTGGCTTGGGAAGATGAGTTTTGCTGATGTCATCAAACTTTCAAGCCACTATACGGTAGCACGGATGCTTGAGCGTGACGACTTTGAGCGCCGCTATCGTGGACAGGAACCGATTTCGGTTCACGAGTTTCTCTATCCCCTTGCCCAGGGAATGGATTCCGTTCACCTGAAAAACGATGTCGAACTTGGGGGTACTGACCAGAAATTCAACCTTCTTGTCGGCCGGGATCTGCAACGGGAATACGGAATTGCTCCGCAGGTCTGCATAACCATGCCCATCCTTGCTGGTACCGAAGGCAAGGAGAAGATGTCGAAATCGCTCGGTAATGCCATCTGTTTCAATGACACTCCTGCCGATATGTACGGCAAGGTGCTCTCCATTCCCGACACACTCATTAAAGATTATTTCAATTTTCTTGTCATAGAAAAGAAAAAGCCGGATATCCTTGGGAATATCAATCCCTCTCCCACTCCCGGGAATCACATAGAGATGACGACCACGTCAACGGATAACGCGCTCGACGAATTCATCAAGAATAGTCCAAGAGAGACGAAAAGAGCTCTTGCAAAAGGAATTGTTGCTCAATACCACTCCCCCGAAAAGGCCGAAGAGGCTGAACTTCAATTTGATCAGCTCTTTATTCACAAAAAAGCGCCTGAGCATATTGAACTTTTTGAATTTGACGGCCCTTCGATGCCGATCATCGACCTTTTGATGACCCTTGGTGCTGCCGCTTCAAAAAGTGAGGCACGACGGATGATCCAGCAGAAATCGGTTCTCGTTGATGAAAGAAAGATTGTGGACATTGCCGAGTGCATTGAGCTGGGCTTTGAACCGAAAATCATCAAGGCTGGAAAAAGAAGGTTTTTTAAAGTGGCCACAAGAAAATCATTTTGAATGCGACTGCTTTTTCCTATAATTCGTCAATTTCGGTAGTATAACTGCTTCAAACAACAATATCAATCCGGAGGTACGGCATTGTCATTTGTCCCATCAAAAGTATTTTTCACCAAAGGTGTGGGAAGACACAAGGAATATCTCTCCTCGTTCGAGCTTGCCCTGAGAGAGGCTAAAATCGAAAAATGCAATCTGGTCACGGTATCAAGTATTTTTCCTCCTCATTGTGAGCGCATCAGCGTAGAAGAAGGTATAAAACTCCTGTCTCCGGGACAGATAACCTTTGCGGTCATGGCACGCAATTCAACAAATGAATTCAACCGCCTGATTGCCGCTTCGGTAGGAGTCGCCATTCCTGCTGACGATACCCAGTACGGTTATCTGTCGGAACATCATCCGTTCGGGGAGTCGGCCGAACAGTCTGGTGAATATGCTGAAGACCTGGCGGCAACAATGCTTGCGACCACCCTTGGCATTGAGTTTGATCCCAACAAGGACTGGGATGAGCGTGAGGGTATTTACAAAATGAGTGGAAAAATCATCAATTCATACAACATCACTGAAACCGCAGAGGGTGACAATGGCCTGTGGACAACGGTCATTTCGTGTGCCGTTCTGCTGCCGTAGTGGCGATTGATCCGATTCGGGGAAAATGAGCGCGATCAATTTTTCGCCCCAAAAAGTATCTCCTGTTTGAAAAATGTTGCCAGACGGGGAGTAGCGCATCGTATTGCCTGCTCCCCGTTTCTTTTTGCAAACACTCCAGGCACAACCCATTATTTCAGTGACCACTCATGATTTTTCTTACATCCTTCCAGAATATCCGTTCACTTGAGGAGTTGATTCTCTGGGGTGGGTACCTGCTGCTTTTCGTCATTATTTTTGCTGAAACAGGCCTGTTTGCCGGTTTTTTTCTTCCGGGCGACTCTCTGCTCATTACCGCCGGGCTCATTGCGGCTTCAGGAAGCCTCAACATTTTTCTCGTTCTTGCAATCCTTGTTTCTGGAGCGGTTCTGGGTGACGCCACTGGCTATTTTATTGGCAAAAAACTTAAAAACTCAATCTTTGCAAAAAAGGATTCCCGATTCTTTCATCGCGAACACTTGCAGAAAGCAGAGGCTTTTTATAAAAAACATGGATCAAAAACCGTTTTTCTTGCGCGCTTTGTACCAATTGTACGAAGCTTTACAGCAACCCTCGCTGGTGTAACGGCCATGCCTTTCAAGGTATTTTTGTTTTTCAGCCTCTGCGGCTCTTTCATCTGGGTTCTCTGTTTTACGCTGATCGGCTATTTTATTGCGCGGCTCTTTCCTGATATTGTTCAATATCTGCACACCATCATCCTTACGGGGATAATCCTTATCGTAGCCAGCGCCCTGAAAAGCCTGAAACAGCAGAAAAGAGCCAATAACTGAAGATTTATATCATTTTACGCGCAAACACTGACGGATATTTATCCCTGCTATGGTATTTTCCAGCACAATATCGTTTAACAAACTGTGCATTCAACTGTTATGACTGAATCGATCAAAACTGATGTTCTGGTGATCGGCAGCGGCATAGGCGGACTCTATTTTGCCATTCACATGGCCGATCATGCCAAGGTAACGATTATCACAAAAAAGGAGAGTTCCACCTCCAATACCAACTGGGCTCAGGGTGGTATTGCCGCCACCATAGACAGCAATGACAGTGCCGAGTTGCATATTGCCGACACCCTTGATGCCGGTGCCGGGCTATGCAACCTCGAAATGGTCTCACTCATGGTGGAGGAGGGCCCCCGGCATATAGAGCGTCTTATGGAGCTTGGTGTCAACTTTACAACCTCCGACAACGAGCACCTCCATCTTGGCAAGGAGGGCGGTCATTCCAGAAGCCGCATTGTCCATGCACAGGATCTGACCGGGCGGGAGATTGAAACGGCTCTTCTCAATCGTATCAACAGCCATCCCAATATCACCCTCCTTGAGCACCATTTTGCCATCGAGTTGCTGACAGAGCATCATCTTGGCATCAAGACAAACGATATCAACTGTTACGGAGCCTACGTACTTGATTCAAGGCAGCGGCAGCCAAAAAAGATTCTTGCAAAAATCACCATGCTCGCCTCCGGCGGACTCGGTCATATCTATCCCTATACGACCAATCCGGAGATTGCTACCGGAGACGGTGTGGCAATGGCATACCGGGCAGGAGCTGAAATTGCCAATATGGAGTTTATCCAGTTTCATCCGACCGCTCTTTACCACCCAAAGGCAAAATCATTTTTGATTTCTGAAGCTGTCCGGGGATTCGGAGGAGTCCTGAGACTGAAAAACGGTCAGGAGTTCATGCACAAGTATGATAAACGACTGAACCTGGCACCTCGCGATATTGTGGCCCGCGCCATCGACTCGGAGATTAAAAAAAGCGGTGAAGAGTGCGTCTTCCTTGATGTGACACATATTGATCCTGAAAAAACAAGGGCGCATTTTCCCAATATCTACGAAACCTGTCTCCGCTTTGGCATTGATATGACGAGGGAGATGATCCCCGTGGTTCCTGCGGCACACTATTCATGCGGCGGTGTACGTACCGATAAGCGGGGACGAAGCACCATCGCAAGGCTCTATGCCTGCGGAGAGACAAGTTGTACCGGTGTTCACGGAGCAAATCGCCTTGCAAGCAACTCTCTGCTCGAAGCTCTTGTCTTCGCATGGAGGTCATATCTTGATATCAGCGAAGAGTTGCACAAGCGTGACAACAGCATCGATTTTCCGGACTGGGATGATACGGGTACCGTCAATTCAGAGGAGTGGATTTTGGTATCCCACAACAAAAGGGAGGCACAGCAGGTTATGAACGATTATGTTGGTATTGTGCGCAGCGACCTTCGCCTGCAGCGAGCAAACCGACGAATTGATTTTCTCAAGGAGGAGACCGAGTCCTATTACAAAAAAACCAAGATCACAACACAGATCCTTGAGCTGAGAAATATCATCAAGGTGGCCAGCCTTATCATCGAATGCGCCATCAAACGCCGCGAATCGAGAGGACTGCATTATACAACCGATTATCCAGGCAGAGATGATGCCCATTTTTTGATCGACACGGTACTGAGATCGTTTTAACAACCGTGTTGCCAGGACACGGATAATTATTAGGGCACGCCCTGGCGTGCCCCTACTTTACCTCCTGCCAATCCCTCGCATAGCGAAAATCGATACCGGGTGTCCGTGCGGATATTTTGGCGATGACGGGCATCATTCTTTTGTACTGGTTCCGCACAACCATCGTCCGCACACGGTCATAAAATGGTTCCGGAACCCCTTCGCCAAGAATGGCGGTTTTATCCATCCGCTTTTCAAGCATCATGTAGAGGAGTAGATCAACCGATTCATAACTGAAGCCGAGCTCCTCCTCATCGCTTTGTCCTTCCCAGAGATCCGCCGAAGGTGCTTTGAGAATAAGGGGCTCCGGAATTTGGAGGTGACGGGCAAGACCCCTTAACTGGGTTTTATAGAGATCACCGACCGGGTTGATGGCTGAAGCCATATCGCCAAACATGGTACCATAACCAAGAAGCAGCTCTGTTTTGTTGCTCGTTCCCGTCACGAGACGACCATCTCTTGCAGAAACATCATAGAGAAAAATCATCCTGGTTCGAGCCATGATATTACCCCGTCTCAACAACTGCCCTTCGGGCACAGAGGAAAAAAAAGCGTCAACAACCGGCGTAATCGGCATCTCTTCAGCCTTTATACCAAGTTTGCGGATCATGAGCTCAGCATGTCCCAGACTTTCCGGGCTGCTTGAAGCATAGGGCATCATGAGCCCCAGCACATTCTCCCGGCCAAGTGCACGGACGGCAAGTTCACAGACAACCGCTGAATCAATGCCTCCTGAAAGGCCAAGAACAACGGAACGAAATTTGAATTTGCGAATCTCATTGAAAATAAATGCCTTGAGAATATCCTCGACCATAGGGTAATCGAGGTGGAGATCATGAACCTTCATAACGGAGCCACATAAACGTTGAAATATCAAAATAGCCGGGCTGATCACCCGAACTTCCCTTTTTGCAGATTACTCCCCTATCGCAACCATTTTGCCGGATTCTGCTTGATACGCCCCTTCCATATCTCAAAATGGACGACTGAGCCGCCTTCTGCCATTTTGCCTGACACGCCCAACAGTTGCTGTGATTTTACAAGTTCGTCCTTGACAACACGCAATTGGGCAAGATTGGCATAGACGGTAAGGTAGGATTTTGGATGGCGGATAATGACAATATTTCCGAAGGTTGGAAGAAAAGCGATCTGGACCACTTTACCGCCGGAAACCGCCCTTACCTGGGTGCTGGCAGGAACAGAAATATCGATCCCGTTATTGGTCGTAACTATTTTAAGATCCTTGTCTTCAACCGATCCAAACCGGTGAGAGACAACGCCATTCCGCACAGGCCACGGCAGGGAGCCTGAAGCGCTTTCAAAATCGGCAGAAACCCTTTCCAGTTCAGCAGAATCCATACTGGAAGGCGGAGCGATAACCTCTTTTTCCTGGCTCTGCACAGCGGGTTTTTGCGTCTCTTCAACCTCTTTTTTAGCGATAAGCGGCTCCTGTTTCTGCCGGAAAGATTTTTTCTTGTTCAGACGCGACTGTTCAGCTTCAAGACGAGCAGCTTCAAGACGTTGTGCTTTAAGACGATTTGCTTCAAGGCGTTGTAACTCAAGGCGCTTTGCCTGAAGACGCTTTGCCTCCAGGCGTTTTGCTTCAAAAATTTTTTTCTGACGCTCACGCTCTGCCTCCAGCGCACGCTGCTCGGCAAGAATCAGCGATTCTATCCTTGATTGCAGTTGGCTACGCTTTTTCTGGACAGAGTCGAGCTGCAAGAGGTATTCCTGCTTGTTTTTCCTTAACCGTTCAAGCGCCACCTCTTTTTCTTTTTGACTCTCCGACCAGCTTTTCAACTGCCGTTCCTGCTCCCTGACTATTTCAGCTTTTTGCTGATAGCTATGCTCAAGCGCCAGCTTGCTGTTCTCAAGCTTGAGGGCGACCTGCTGCAGATTATCAATATGACGACCGACTGCCCTGCTAAAAAAGCCGATGTATTGAGCACTTACCAAGGCTTTGGAAACCGAACCCGCAGCAAAAAAATGCTCTACCTCCCTGTTTTTATCGTATTTGTAAGCTGAAACCGCTATCCTGCGAAAATCATCGGAAACCCGACCATACAGGCGTCGATTTCCCTGAAATTCATTGTGCAAGTGGTCAATATCCCTGTCAAGCTTTTTAAGATAGTTCTGATTTTCGCCGATCATCTTTTCAAGCACCAGAATCTGGGTGCGGATATTTTCGAGCACACTGAAGGAGCGCGTCTCCTTGCGGGTTGTTATGCGCAGTTTTGACTGGTACTGCTGAAGTTGCAGTTTCAGGCTCGCAAGGTTCTGCTCGACCAATGCACGCTCTTTTGTAATCCTCGATATCTCGCTGTTTTTCGGTAAAGCCACTACTGCTGAGGGCGACATACCCGTCAAAAGCAAAAACAGGAGTGCTGCGATCCGCAACATCCTTGAAAAAAGAGCTGGTGAGGCAATAAAGATCATAAAAAATCCCGGAGCATTAAAATTCAACTCTTTTACAAGAAAACAGTAACAAGAAGCCATTGCAAAACACGACAAGAACATCAGCTCAAGGTAAAGGATAAAATCTTTTCTTCGCAAACGGACAGAGAAAAAAAATTTGTTTTTCCTGAGCTTAAATAATGGTAACTATCCGTTTTTCATCAGCGTTATCAATACACATGGACAAGCTTGTCATAAGAGGTGGTCGCCGGATTTCTGGAACCATAACCGCTTCGGGATCAAAAAATACCTCCCTGCCGATCATTGCCGCAACTCTGCTTACCGGGAACGGAACCTTTACCCTTCATCAGATTCCTGATCTGGTTGATATAAAAACTTTTACCCAGCTCCTGCACCACCTGGGCGCAGAAACAACTTTTGAGGGAAACACCCTGAAAGTCTCGTCCCGCAACGTGGAAAATGTTCAGGCACCATACGAGCTGGTAAAAAAAATGAGGGCATCAATCTATGTGCTCGGACCGATGCTTGCACGATTTGGCCATGCAAGGGTATCTCTTCCAGGAGGGTGTGCTTTCGGGCCTCGCCCCATCGATCTTCATTTAATGGCAATGGAAAAACTCGGTGCAACGATTACCATTGAAACCGGATTTATTGACGCCACAGTTCCGGGCGGAAAACTGAGGGGCTCTCACATCGAGTTCCCGATCTCTTCTGTCGGAGCGACCGGAAATGCTCTTATGGCTGCCGTACTTGCCGAGGGCACCACAACCATCAGCAATGCTGCTGCGGAACCGGAAATTGAGACCCTCTGCAATTTTCTTGTCGCCATGGGTGCAACGATCAGAGGAACAGGAACAACCGAACTTGAAATTGAGGGTACGAACACGCTCAAAGCAATTGAATTTCATAATGTTTTTGATCGCATCGAAACGGGAACCCTGCTTGCTGCTGCGGCCATAACCGGAGGTGAGATTACCATCAACGGTGTTGAACCCGAGCAGATGAAAGCGGTGTTGAAAAAATTTGTCCATGCGGGTTGCTCCATAGAGACTACTGAAAACAGTATAACCCTGAAAAGCCCGGAAAAGCTTGTTCCGACTGATGTCACAGCAAAACCTTACCCATCCTTTCCAACCGACATGCAGGCACAATGGATTGCTCTGATGACCCAGGCAGAAGGAATAAGTCATATTACCGACAAGGTCTATCATGAACGGTTCAACCATATTCCGGAACTGAACCGGCTCGGTGCCCATATTGAAATTCACAAAAATCAGGCTCTTGTTCACGGGCCCCAACTTCTTTCAGGCACCAAAGTCATGTCGACCGATCTTAGAGCATCAGCAAGCCTTGTTCTTGCGGGACTTGTCGCTGAAGGCACGACAGAAGTCCTCAGAGTCTACCACCTCGACCGGGGATATGAGAGGATCGAAATAAAACTGAACAGCCTTGGAGCCGATATCAGCCGGGAAAAGTATAGCGAATTTTAAAAATCATGAAAAAAGATAATTATTTGTTTGGATATTATTGGTGAAGCATTATATTAACTGCCTCTAAAGCCAAGCATTGAGGGCCCTTAGCTCAGTTGGTCAGAGCAAGCGACTCATAATCGCTGGGTCGTAGGTTCAAGTCCTACAGGGCCCACCGAATTGTGAATGACTGAAAAAGATATTACCTGGCGTGTTCGTCTAGTGGCCCAGGACATCGCCCTCTCAAGGCGAAGATCACGGGTTCGAATCCCGTACACGCTACCATTACCATGCACCCGTAGCTCAATTGGATAGAGCATCTGACTACGAATCAGAAGGTTAGAGGTTCGACTCCTCTCGGGTGCACAACTCTCACCTCTTTAAGGCTTAACAGCTTTTCTCTTTCTCTGGCAATGTTTGACCTTGCGTTTCTTCTTGCACCAGCCTATACGATATTTTTTCTTGGAATGCTGTTGCGTAAAACATCAGTTTTTGATGATTATGCAGCAGATGTTCTTTTTCGACTTGTTCACCAGTTGACGCTTCCCGCACTCCTGCTTTCTGTTCTTCCCTATGTGGCCATCAGCCGCACAATGTATTTACTTCCTCTCATCTCGATCATCCTTATCCTTGCAACAATTGCTGCCGCAACGCTCGCCGCAAAAGCTTCCGGGATGAATAATAAGAGTTGGGCCGTGCTTGTGAGTGGATCATCCATCATGAATCTTGGCTTTGTCATGCCCTTTATCCAGTCATTTTACGGTGACGACGGTCTTGCCCGACTCTTTCTCTTTGGTATTCCGAATGGCTTGTCGGCCTGTGCGATCGCATACACTTTTGCCGGAAAAGAGGGTGGCGCTTGTAAAAAAGAGCTGAATAAAAAACTCATGGTCTCTCCTCCCCTTCTGACCCTGATCGCTGCTCTCCTGATGAATGCTTTCGGCCTGCATCCCGCACCCATTGCAGTCGCAGTACTGCACTCTATAGGCGGACTGACCATACCTCTCATACTTCTCGGACTCGGTGCATCGTTCAGGATTTCGAAAGTCAACCCATTCCATCTTGCTGCCGCCATCACCTTGCGCATGTTGCTCGGACTCGCTCTCGGAGTGTGGCTGGCCAACTTGTTTCATCTTGAGGGGCTTGACCGGGCCATTGCCGTGCTTTCGGCTTCCGCTCCGGCAGGGTTCGATATCATGCGTCTTGCCTCCAAGGAAAAACTTGACCTTGAATATGCTGCAACATTTGCAACTTCATGCATGATCGCCTCAATGCTTCTCGTCCCGCTTCTTCTCACTATTCTCTAAAAAAAGAAAAAAGGAAATTGAAATAAATTATTTTTTTATATATTCAGCTCACCATTGAGGAGTGGCCAAATTGGTAAGGCTCCTGATTCTGGATCAGGCAATTTGCAGGTTCGAGTCCTGCCTCCTCAGCAAAAAAAAGTCAGAACAAGCGTTCTGTCTTTTTTTTTGTCTGAAATTCAGTTGATCCCGTTTACTCCATTTCCCTTTTTTCAAGCCAGCCACCTTCCGTCTGCGGATGCGCACTTCAGCCCAATCAGGCGTCGCCACCAAAAGATATCAATCCCTTTCAAGCATAATCGGGACAAGATCGGCGAGAAAATAACCTGGCCTGCCCACACTAACAAGGCATGCAGTTCCGCACCGGGCGAGTAGTTGAAATAATAAGTGGCGTGAAAGCGGGCAAAAGCCCATAAGGCGGACTATTGCTAACCGTCTGGTATACCTGCAGCAGCTTGATTCGGAGAATGCAGAATCAAACAAAATGGTTGCAAGAGTTGCAACCGGGCTTGTTGGACGCACAAAAAAAAGAGACAGAACTCTCGTTCTGTCTCTTTGTCATAAGAGACCGGATAACCGGAAACTTATTTTGCTGCTGGTGCTGCTGGTGCCTCTGCTGCAGGTGCTGCTGGTGCGGCAGGTGCTTCTGCTGCTGGTGCGGCAGGTGCTGCTGGTGCGGCAGGTGCTGCTGCTGGAGCTTCTACAGGTGCTTCTACAGGTGCTTCAGTTTTTTTTGCGCAACCGCTTACGGCAGCAACTGAGCTTAAAAGAAAGAGGAAAATGAAAAGTTTTTTCATTGCTATTATTATTTTTGTTGTTTGATAATTGACAGCTTCATCAGCTCTCGAATAATAAAAAAAAACAGCGACTTTTCAAAAGCCTACTGTAGGGCGGAATATGCAAAAAAATTTCACATCCCGCTTTAATAAATGTTTTTTTTACTCAACAAGCAACTCTAATTCTGATTTTTCAAGCTTGTGAAAGTTAAGATATCGATAAATGTTCTCTTCTTTTCCACCTGAAAGATGCCGATTAAATATCTCCATATATTCATCTTTGTTCGGCAAATGACCAAGAAGCGCGCATACTGCGGCAAGCTCTGCAGAACCGAGATAGACTTGAGCGCCAGTACCCATGCGATTATCGAAGTTCCTGGTGCTGGTAGAAAAAACTACTGCGTTATCAGCTACCCTTGCCTGGTTGCCCATGCAGAGTGAACATCCTGGACGCTCAATACGCGCGCCGGATGCACCAAATACCGAGTAATAGCCCTCCTCAACCAGTTTTATCATGTCCATCTTTGTAGGCGGAACAATCCAAAGCTTTACGGGTGCAACACCCTTATTGCGCAAAATTTCGCCAAGAGCGCGGAAATGACCGATGTTGGTCATGCAGCTTCCGACAAAGACCTCATCAATGACTTTCGGCATAGTATCAGAAAGCAACACCTCACTGAGCGTTTTGACATCGTCAGGATCATTGGGACAGGCAAGAATCGGTTCGGTGACTTTGCTCATATCAATTTCGATCACTGCGGCATATTCTGCGTCAGCATCAGGCTCAAGAAGAACGGGGTTTTCAAGCCAGGCATTCATCTTGCCAATACGACGTTGCAGGGTCTCTGCATCGCCATAGCCCTGCTCA
Source organism: uncultured Chlorobiaceae bacterium (assembly GCA_903882665.1). Lineage (GTDB taxonomy): Bacteria > Bacteroidota > Chlorobiia > Chlorobiales > Chlorobiaceae > Chlorobium. The sequence continues at coordinate 93,197 of CAIRXW010000024.1, forward strand.
ATCATTTCTTCGAGCAATTTGGCGTTCGAGCTGAGATATTCGATTACCGGCTCTTTATCGAGCTGGACAGTACATGCGGCAGCGCTCCGTTCAGCAGAAGCATCACTGAGCTCAAAAGCCTGTTCAACCTTGAGTTTCGGCAACCCTTCGATTTCAAGAATACGGCCAGCAAAAATATTTTTCTTGCCTTTCTTTTCGACCGTCAGCAAGCCTTGCTTGATGGCCACATAGGGAATAGCGTTAACCAGATCGCGCAGCGTAATCCCTTTCTGCAGCTCACCGGTAAAACGCACAAGCACCGATTCAGGAACATTCAGTGGCATGCTTCCGGTAACACCGGCAAAAGCGACAAGTCCGGAGCCTGCAGGGAAGGAAATACCTATTGGAAAACGGGTATGGGAATCAGCACCGGTACCGAGCGTATCGGGCAGCACCATACGGTTCAGCCACGTGTGAATAACTCCGTCTCCGGGTTTAAGCGAAACGCCGCCCCTGCTCATAATAAAGTACGGGAGGCTTCTGTGCAACTTTACATCAGAAGGCTTTGGATAGGCTGATGTATGGCAAAAGCTTTGCATCAAAAGATCTGCGCTGAAACTCAGTGCCGCAAACTCTTTGACCTCATCACGGGTCATGGCACCCGTTGTATCCTGTGAACCAACCGTCAGTGTCTCCGGTTCAACATACATACCCGGACGCACACCCGGCATGCCACAGGCCTTGCCAATCATTTTCTGGGCAAGCGTATACCCTTTACCGCTGTCTGCTGGCTGTTCCGGACGCAGGAAAATATTGTCTTCACCAAATCCCAGAGCTTTTCTTGCCTTTCTGGTCAGGGTTCTGCCAATAATCAGTGGAATGCGTCCTCCGGCACGCACCTCGTCAGCAATCGTATTCGGTGAAAGTTCGAAACGTGCAATGACCTCCCCATTCTTCTCTATGGTACCGTTCGAAAGATAGAGATCAATAACATCACCCATCTCCATTGCCGTTACATCAGCCTCAATGGGCAATGCCCCGGAATCCTCTGCCGTATTAAAAAATATGGGAGCAATGATACTTCCTATCACCACACCGCCAGTCCGTTTATTCGGTACTGCCGCAATATCGTTACCAATGTGCCATTGAACCGAGTTTATACCCGACTTCCGGCTTGATCCGGTACCGACAACATCGCCCACATAAGCAAGCGGATGACCTTTTGTTTTCAGTTCGGCAATGGTTTCTATCGGATCGGTTATTTTGGTACCAAGCATACAGCGGGCATGAAGGGGGATATCACTGCGGGTAAAGGCCTCGCTCGCCGGTGAGAGATCATCAGTATTAGTTTCTCCTGGCACTTTGAAAACCGTAAGGGTCAGTTTTTCCGGCAGGGTGGGCTTTGCGGTAAACCATTCGGCTTCTGCCCACGATTTGAGCACCTCTTTGGCATAAGGGTTGGTTGTTGAGAGGTCAACCACAGCATCAAACAGGTCATAAACCAGAAGAGTATTTTTCAGCATCGCAGCAGCTTCGCTGCATATTGAAGAGTCATCATGGCTGAGCGCATCAACAAGTGGCTTGACATTATAGCCGCCAAGCATGGTACCCAGAATTCTGACCGCCTCTACCTTATCGATCACGGTACAGGATGCCTCACCTTTGAGAATGGCATCAAGAAAAGCGGCTTTTTCAAAAGCGGCCTCATCAACACCCGGACTGATATGCTCACGAAATAACTCAAGCAGATACTCTTTTTCCTCAACAACATCCTGCTTGAGCAGGCCAACAAGCAAACGAGCCTGTTCAACAGTCAACGGTAACGGTGGAATGCTGAGCTTGGCCCGCTCTTCGGTATGCGCGCGATATTGGTCTACAAGACTCATAAGGTCAATCTCCCAGTGTTATGTGTGTTTGAAATAAATGCACTTCAAGAAAATGCCGGGAAGGCTTCTCTGCTGTCACGCAACAAGCGGACAACTTTAAAAATACCATACCTCCCTTTTATAAACAAGAACAGCTCTTTTCGATACCAGCGGAAACAACTAATTTTTTCAGGACAGGGATTATTTCAGCCTCTCTCTTTAAGGCTGAGAGGGAAACGACGCGATTGTGTAAAACAAAATTCTAAGCAATAAACATGCTGTCACCATAACTGAGAAAGCTGTACCCTTCGCCGAGCGCTTCGCAATAGGCATTGCGCAGGTTATCAGGGCCTGCAAATGCCGCGGTAAGCATCAGTACCGTTGATCGAGGCGCATGAAAGTTGGTCAGAAGGCAATCAACAATACGGAATCGATAACCGGGATAGATAAAAATATCGGCTTCGCCCGTCAGCGGTTCATCTCCTTCAAACCTCTCAATGCGCTGACCGGCATGTTCAAGTGCCCTGGTAACCGTAGTACCGACTGCAACAACCCTTCCGCCGACAGTTTTTACCTTGCGAATTTTTTCAGCACACTCCGGCGGTATTGAGTAATATTCTCGATGCATGACATGTTCCTCAAGCGCATCAACCCTGACAGGAAGAAAGGTCCCCAGGCCAACATGCAGGGTGAGGGTAACGACAGCAACGCCTTTGCTGCGAAGTTTTTCAAGCAGTTCGGATGTCATGTTCAGGGAAGCTGTCGGCGCAGCTACAGAGCCTGGCAATTCGGCAAATACGGTCTGGTAACGCTCACGGTCAACCTCCTCTGCCTCCCGTTTAAGATAGGGTGGAATGGGCACTCCCCCGAAACAATCGAAAAGGTCATGAAGCGATCGCTCCCCGCAAAGGGCAATACGAGCAATTCCGTGATCGACAAGCTCTGTCACCAGCAGATCATGATCGTGCGCCATGAGTGTATCGCCTTTTTTCAGCTTCCCGCGATAAAGCACCAGATTTTGCTCCTCACCGTGCTTCTCAAGAAGCATCAGCTCAATCTTCGCGCCAGTCGGCTTGCAGGCAAAGAGCCTCGCCCGGATCACTCTGGTATTGTTCAGCACAAGCAGGTCTCCCTGCTGCAAAAAAGCATCCAGGCCGGCATAGGAGGCATGCTCAATTGCACCGGAGTTACGGTCAAGGACAAGAAGACGGGTCGAACCACGCTCCAAAGGAGGGTATTTGGCAATCCTCTCCTCCGCCAGTTCATAATCAAAATCGCCAGCTCTCATAACGTTCGCAATCTTGCCCTGACAGCCTCGCCGTGAGCCTGAAGCCCCTCAAGATCAGCAAAAGCTGCAATTTTCTCTCCACAGCGAAGCATCTGCTTTTTTGAATAGGAGATGATCGATGTGTGCTTGACAAAGTCACGCACCGAAAGCGGTGAAAAAAATCGTGCCGTGCCGTTAGTCGGCAACGTATGATTCGGCCCGGCAAAATAGTCACCTACCGTTTCGCAGGAATAGCCGCCCATAAAAATTGCACCGGCATGGTGAATATCCGGCAATATTTCCCACGGATGCTCAACATGCAGCTCAAGATGCTCGGGCGCGATCATATCCGAAACCGCACAAGCCTCTTCAAGTGAGCTGACAAGCACAATAGCACCATTCTGCTCCAGCGAAGAGGCAATAATCCCACGCCGAAGCATTGCAGGCAGACGAGCTTCCGCACACTCCCTTACAGCCCTGGCCAACGATTCAGAGGGAGTGATCAGCACCGCCGATGCGTCCGCGTCATGCTCTGCCTGGGCAAACATGTCAAGGACGATAAATTCAGGATTGGCCGATGCGTCAGCAATAATAACCACTTCAGAAGGACCCGCTATACTGTCAATAGCAACGTGGCCGAAGACCTGCTTTTTGGCCAGTGCCACATATTTGTTGCCCGGACCGGTGATGATGTCGACCTTTGCAATGGTCTCGGTGCCATAGGCAAAAGCAGCTATTGCCTGTGCGCCACCAAGCTTGTAGACGGAACCAATACCGGCAACAGCGGCTGCAGCAAGAATATTGGGACTTACCTCTCCCGAAGCATCACAGGGGGTGGTCATGAAAATATGCTTGACCCCGGCGACGGTTGCTGGCGCCGCATTCATAAGCACTGAAGAGGGATACGATGCCTGTCCACCCGGAACATAGAGCAGTGCTTTTTCCATTGGGGTTACCCGCTGGCCAAGCAATACTCCCCCATCAGCCTCATAAAAAAAACTTTTTTCCACTTCGTGCTCATGAAACCGGACGATATTGCGATACGCCTCCTCAAGCACGGCAAGAAAAGCGGGATCTGCATGGTGATAGGCATACTGTATTGCATCAGGGGAGACCTGCATGTCGGTCAACCGGACTCCCTGAAAGCGTTCCGTATAATCGAGCACCGCACCATCTCCATGCTGGCGTACCTGCAGCAAAATTTCTTCAACAGTCGTCTGAACAGAAACATCAAACACAACGCTCCGATCCAGTTGTTCTTTCAATGCTGAACGTTCTTCAGCAAAACGATATATGCTCAACACAGCTTGCCTCTTTTTTGGTTATCTGAACTCAAGAATTCTTTTAGGACAATGTAACTCAAGAGCTCTGTTTATCGAAACCTCACTCTATAAGCCAAACACCAGAGAATACTGGTAAAAAAAGTAGTCAATGAAACAATTTTTTGATTTGAAAAAAAGTTGCATTAATCTACCTTAAGAGATTCAGTTGAACCCTTGGAATATAGCCTGAATCGGCACCATTCCAAGCCACTATGACATGACATATAGAACCATGATACTATGAGCTTTTTCAGCAATCTGTTCCGTGATATCGCCATTGATCTCGGGACAGCGAACACGTTGATTTTTATCCGGGGTCAAGGCGTGGTTTTAAATGAACCATCAATTGTCGCACGTGAACGTAATACGGGAAAAATTGTGGCTATCGGACATGAAGCTCTTCTCATGCATGAAAAGACCCACCCTGGCATTCTAACAATCCGGCCACTTGCCAACGGTGTCATTGCTGATTATGAAGCAACAGAGGAACTGATCAAAGGACTGATCAATAAAACCAAAACCCAGTTTTCATTCGGCATCCGCCGAATGGTTATCGGTATCCCGTCAGGTATCACCGAAGTTGAAAAAAGGGCTGTACGCGACTCTGCCGAGCATGTCGGTGCCAAAGAGGTCTACCTGGTGACAGAACCGATGGCCGCAGCAATCGGCATAGGGCTTGATGTGAAGGAGCCAATGGGCAACATGATTGTCGATATCGGAGGAGGAACAACCGAAATTGCCGTTATTTCGCTTGGCGGAATTGCATCGGGCGAATCTCTCAGGGTTGCCGGAACCGATATCACCAATGCGATTGTCCGTCACTTCCGCAAAGCATACAGCCTCGCCATCGGCGAGCGGACGGCTGAAGATGTAAAAATTAAAATTGCATCTGCCTATAAACTCGAAAAAGAGCTTACCATGATGGTAAGGGGCAGAAACCTTGTAACGGCCCTTCCCGAAGAGCGAGAGGTCAATTCAGCAACCATCAGGGAAGCCATTTCCACGCCGATCAGCCAGATCATTACGTCGATCAAAAAAAGCCTTGAAGTAACAAAACCGGAACTTTCTGCCGACATTTTTAATCGTGGTCTTTTCCTTGCCGGAGGCGGCTCACTCATCAAAGGGCTCGACAAGAGAATCAGCGAAGAGACCAAGCTGGCCGTGCATATCAGCGAAGATCCCCTTACCGCAGTCGCCAGAGGCACAGGAGAGGTGCTCGAAAACCTCGAAAAATACCGGAGTGTACTCCTTACGACCAAACGCTACTGAAAAGAGCAACAAGGAGGCGCCGTTACACCTCGGCAAGCAGCCTCGTATAATATGCCTCGTAGTGCTCAACAAGCAAAGCTGTTTCGTAGCGCTTTGCCTGTTGGACACAGGCGTTGGAGCACTCAAGCCAATGAGCGGCATCTGAAAGCAGGAGAAGTGCCCTCTCGGTCATACCTTCGATATCTCCAGGAGCAAGCAGATAACCATGAGTCCCCGGAACAATAAATTCGGGAAACCCGCCAGCCATGGTTGCTACAATCGGCACTCCACATGCCATGGCTTCAAGCGCAGCAAGGCCGAATGATTCAACATTGCTCGGCATCAACATGACATCGGCAATCGATAGCAGCGGCACAATATCGTCAAGCTTGCCGAGAAAGCGTACCCGATCAACAATTCCCAACTGACGAACCTGGATTTCTGCATCACTGCGTTCCGGACCATCACCCACAAGCAACAGCGTTGCATCAATACGGCGACTCAAGGCATAAAAAATCCGGATAATGTCGCCGATACATTTTACCGGCCTGAAATTGGAGATATGGATAGCAATCTTTTCCTGGCGAAGACCAAGCTGTTCGCGAATTTCCGGTTTCGGAGAGCGAAAAAAGAGTGAGGTATCAACAAAATTGGGAATCACCGTGATCTCCTTTTTCGGACTGAACATCCTGACCGTCTCTTCCTTCAGCCAGGCCGACACGGCAGTTACCCCGTCAGACTTGTTAATGGCCAGCCTCACCACATCCTGCATCCCCCTGTCAGCTCCCACAACTGTGATATCGGTGCCATGAAGCGTGGTTACCAGCTTAAAACACTTCGATTCGGCACACTTGTCCTCAAGCATCTGTCGGGCAAGCATGGCGCTCAGAGCATGGGGAATTGCATAATGGGCATGAACAATATCAAGCTTTTCATAATAGGCGATGTCGGCAATTTTGGAGGCAAGGGCAAGAGAGTAAAAAGGGCACTCAAAGAGCGGATAGTGCATCACCTCAATCTCATGGCAAAAAATATTACGCGAAAAAGCTCCAAGCCGAAAAGGAGCCGCCTGACTGAAAAAATGAACAATATGCCCCTTGGCTGCAAGTGCCTTGCCCAGTTCGGCAGCAATTGCCCCGCTCCCCCCGTATGTGTGATGACACGAAATACCGATTTTCATAATAAAACTATATAATAAAACAGTTTACACAACGACTCCCATAAAAACATCACAACAGAATTCAACAGTAAGCCATTCAAACATACAAAAAAGCCGGAACATGGGCGCGAAAAAGCCGGAAGTTGGCACGTACAACAGGAGTCAGCAGATGATAACAGCACACGATTGTCCGGTGATTAAACCAGAAAAAAAGTTCCAGTCCATTCTGATTTACGGCTCAGCATTATAAACTGAAAACAATTCATGCTATTATTGACGATATATATCCGGCAATGGCAGTTATCACTCCAATACCGGAATGCGGAAAAATCGCAATCTCATGAAGAACAACGTTCGAAATCGGTCATATCGACACCAACAGAGAGAGACACAAACACACATGGAAAACAGTCATAAAAAACAACAGGTTGCCCTCAGCTCGGTTCTGGCAAGCCTCCTTCTTACCGTCATGAAACTCGTTGTCGGCATCATGACCGGCAGTATCGGCATTATTTCCGAAGCAGCCCACTCTGCTCTTGACTTTGGTGCTGCATCCCTGACCCTCTTCGCCGTTAAAATGAGCGATAAACCGGCCGACAGCAAACACCACTACGGACATGCAAAGGTTGAAAGCATCTCTGCACTTATTGAAACCGGTCTTCTCGTCGTAACAAGCATCTGGATCATCTACACAGCAGTGGAGAGGCTTATTGCCGGAAAAACAGAGATTGATGTCACCTGGTATTGGTATGCCGTAGCCGTTATGGTCATCTCGATCGTCGTTGATTTTTCCCGTTCGAGAGCACTGTCGAGAGTTGCCAAAGAGACCAACAGCCAGGCCCTCGAAGCCGATGCGCTCCACTTCAGCTCAGATATTCTCAGCTCGGCGGTCGTCCTTCTGGGCCTCTTTTTTGTCTCAATGGGCATCACCTGGGCTGATGCTGTTGCCGGTATTGCTGTCGCCCTGCTGGTGGGATGGGCTGCATTCAGCCTTGGAAAAAAAACCATTGACGTGCTTATCGACGCAGCTCCGGAAGGCATTGCCGACCGTATTGAGGAGGCAACCATGATGATCGGAGGAGTCATCGCAATCGACAAAATCCGCGTAAAACCGACCGGGCCGCAGGTGTTCATTGAGATGGCCATCTGCGTCAACAGAACCCTCTCGGTTGAAAAAGTGCAGGTAATCTGCGCCGATATTGAAAAAAAAATGCGTGCAGAGTTTGCTGTGGGCGATATCACCATCAACACCCGCCCCATTGCACTCAACAGCGAAACCATTGCTGAACGAGTCCACGTTATAGGCCTGAATCACAACCTTCACGCCCATAACATTTCGACAAACCTCACAGAACAGAAAAAACACATCACCTTTGATGTCGAAATCGACCAGCAACTCACCATAAAGCAGGCTCACGATACCGTTAACGCACTTGAAGAGGAGTTGCGCCGGGAATTCGACGGAGAGCTCGATATCTGCATCCATCTTGATCCGCTCCGCAATGAAGTGCGCTCCACCGGTTCCCTTCAGGCAACTGAAGAGAAGCTTGTGTACGACACCATTATCAATGCATCACAAGGCATTGATAAAATCCATGATGTTCACGACATCCATATCCATAAAACAGAACACGAGAAACTCTTCATTACCCTCCATTGCTCATTTAACGATGAGGTGCTCCTTGAAGAGGTACACTTTCTCACAAGCCAACTGGAAGGTGCAATCTACCGCTCCCTGCCCAACGCCGGACGGGTCATTATTCATGCTGAACCACTTTTTGCTTGACAAAACATCACAAGCCGGGACTTGAGCACTCCTGATCAAGTGCTTTTTTTTCAGAACTGGTCACCAGTTTGTGCAAAATGCCGATGACCAGCAGAGACGCAAGCAGAAGGCCATAATGCCATGGATTAAAGAGTTGCTCAACATTCTGCCCGGCAGTAGCTGTTCGTACCGGTTCAACAATCAGTTGCCGCAACAGGGTGATCATGGCCACCTCAATAAAAACGACTACATGAAAAACTCCGGTCTGCACATAGTTGATTTCAGCAGAAATCAGGCTCGACAGGGTCCACACGATAAAGAGTGTGCCCAAAGACTGCAAAAAACCATGGGCAAGATTATTTATCTCAACGGCATGAACAACAGCTACCGAAAACTCCCATAGCACCATAAGACTTGCCAAAACAAGCGCTATGGCAAGAAAAGCATGGAGAAGATGATTAAAGGCCCGCAGCACAGTCAACAGGCGATCCTCAAACGTTGCTATCATCGGCGTAATAATCTGTTTTGGTGGCAAGATGCAGAAAAAGAGTACAGGCAATAACCTCTCGAAAGCACAAAACCCCAAACCCTGTACAATTTTGAGTGTTTCTGAAGCTTGGTTATCTTGTCGTTAAAATTAAGCGGCTGCTTTGGCAATAAAGACAAGGTAACAAATATGACAGAAAAGGCTTGGGCAAAACGGTTTTTGCGGTGTAAAAATAATTCATAAAAATGTCGACGGAACGATTTTCAATAACTGTCGAAGTGCAGCCGAAAGATATTGATGTGCAGGGGCATGTAAACAACATTGTCTATTTGCACTGGGTGCAGGAAGCTGCTATTGCCCACTGGAGTACTATCGCACCACAACATGAACAGGAAAAACTGATCTGGGTGGTGCGCCGCCATGAGATTGACTATAAAAAGCCTGCGATGGACGGAGATACCATTACGGTACAAACCTGGATAGGGACTGCATCACGACTGGCATTCGACCGCCATACTGAAATGATCCGTGCTTCCGATGGCAGGATACTTGCCTTGGCCCGGACTGTCTGGTGCCCCATTGACCGGAAAAGCGGCAGGCCAACCGATGTCAGCCCCGAAATCCGATCACTCTTTTCCGTTTCACCATGAACTCGCTATGAGAGCGTTGGAGAGTTCCTGAACTGGATGTACATTACAAAGACAAGGTGGTATGTTCTGACAATCCTGGAGATATAACAGGAACAGTGATCTGGTGCAACGCGGAAATATAAACCGCTGGCAGGGAAAAAATCTTTTTCAAAGCCGGATTATCTCCTGCCATCATACACTCATAACTATAATCATGAAGACCAATAAGCCAGTATGCGTTACCGGAGCTTCCGGATTTATTGCCGCACATATCGTCAGAGAACTCCTTGAACGGGGATACCGTGTCAGAGGAACCGTACGAAAAAACCCCGAGAGCTACCCATTTCTTCTCGCCCTTCCAGGCGCAGCAGAACGGCTGGAACTGGTACAGGCCGATCTGCTTGCTGCCGGATCCTATGACCTGGCTGTTGAGGGATGCGACTATGTGATGCATACGGCAAGTCCTTACGAGATTAACGTCAAAAACCCGCAAACTGATCTTGTTGACCCGGCGGTTAACGGAACTGAAACCGTCCTTGAAAGCTGCATCAAATCAGGCAACGTTAAACGGGTGATTTTCACCTCCTCAATTGCTGCCATTACCGATGAACCGGACAGCAATAAAGTCTTTACCGAAAAAGACTGGAACACCATGTCCTCCCTTGATCGAAACCCCTACCACTTTTCAAAAACCGCTGCCGAACTTGCGGCATGGGATTTCATCATGAAACGACGGCCAGCCTTTGACCTGGTTGCCATTAATCCCTTTATGGTCATCGGCCCTTCACTCGGCCCGTCGCTCAATACCTCCAACGAGATCATCCGCGATATCATGACAGGAGTTTACCCCGGGATTATGGATATGAACTGGGGGTTTGTCGATGTGCGGGATGTAGCAAAAGCTCACGTTCTTGCCATTGAAACCGACACAGCAAGCGGACGTTATCTTTGTTCAGCCGAAGCAGTGCACATGAGAGAACTGGTGGCACTCCTCAAATCCGCTGGTTTTGAAGGCTACGCACTGCCAAAAATTAATCTGACAGGAAAAGCAGGCACCATGCTCATGAAGGCGCTCTCTTTCACGCAGCCAAAAAATATTGGCATGTATATCCGCACAACAATAGGACGAACCATGCGCTATGATAACGCAAAAATAAGGCGGGAACTCGGGATCTCTTTCAAGCCAGTCAAGGAGAGCATGATTGACACCGTGCATGATATGATCAAATGGGGTCATCTGCCCCCGCAAAAAAAGTAACAAACAACCACGCCGGATTGTCGCGGAATAACTCATAAAAAAGCCGGATCTTGCATCTATCCCACAGAGAGGAATTCATCATGAAAAGATTCATCAAATCGTTGCACCGCTTCATACTGCCTCTTATGGCTCTACTGTTTTCTTTGCTCTCCTATCCCCTCATGGCACTGCCCATAACGACACTCAAAACGGATATCTTGTCAGAAGAACAGGCAAGACTCCTGACCGGAGAGGTCATTGTGGCTATCTCCAGCCTTCAGGAGGGGGTTACCGGTGTAGAGGGACATATTTATATTGCGGCTCCTCCAACAAAAGTATGGGACGTTATCACCGATTATAACAATCATAAAAACTTTGTACCGAATATTATCGACAGCGGTATCATTTCAGACAACGGAGTGGAAAAAGTGATGTTCGAGAAAGGAAAAAGCAGGATGTTTATCTTCTCGAAAGAGGTTTATATAAAAATGAAAGTATGGGGTGATAACCTGACACGACTCTGTTTTCAGCAGATTACCGGTGATTTCAAGGTTTATCAGGGAGAGTGGACTTTGGTCGATTACCCGCAGGGGGCAGGAACATTTCTTACCTACAAGGCTGAAGTGAAACCGGACTTTTATGCACCGCAGTTTGCTGTCAAAAATGTGCAGAACCGTGATTGTCCGCAGATGATGCTGGCCATGAAAAAGCAGGCAGAATCAAACAGCCTGAAATCGTTACCGTCTGCTAAGGAGTGAGAGCGGAGCATGACGAAAAATAGTACGCTCATCCACCTGAGTTGTGCCATTTAGTGCGACAGTTCTGAATTCAAGAGACTACTGAGCACGCTGCCTGCAAAGTCACCGGTATCCATCTGCATCACGAGCACCTCGCCGGTTTGTTCATTACGAATATGAGCTTCATGCACCTGCAAGAGCTCTTTCCGGATCTGCCGTAATGATCGCTTCGTATTGATCTCAAGGTATTTGCCCATCATCAAGCCCATGAAGCAGACGAGCATGTGGGCCCTGATGGCTTCCTGGGTGCGATGGAAGATCGGCCTGGCCTGTAGGTCAGACTTGCTCATGCGGAACGCCTGTTCCACATGCCAGAGGTCATGGTAGTATGCGACCACCTCGGCGCTCGACATCGTTTTCTCTGGGATGTTTGTGACATAGCCCTTGACGCCGAGCAATTTTTCGGTCTTTGCCTGAAGAACCGTGTCGAAGATGAACGACTTGTCCTTCTTTTTGGATTTCTTGACGAACTTGGCCCGCCGACCGGGTTCGTTGCGCTCAAGCAGGTCAAGCGCCCGCTTGACCTGCTTGTCGAACTCCCGTTTGTCTTTCTTGTACCGGGCATCGGAGAACTCGCAGATCATGGTGGCATTCTCGACAGCCACATAGATGAATCGGTGCATTGCCTTGTCCGTACGGGGCAGCGTTCGATCAATCTGATCGATGAATCCCGCTGCGGTGCTCGCCAGCCTGGCCCCCACGATGTAACAGTACCCTTCCTTCTCGAGTTGCTGCATGTTGGCTTTCGAGAGCATGGCGGCATCGGCCACGATTACCGGCTTGGTTTCGCCTACCCGTTCCTGAAATCGGCGCACGATGGCCAGCATGGTATGGCCTTCGAAGGTGTTGCCTTCGAACACCTCGTGCATTACTGGAAACCCTGAGCGGGTGGTGATCAGGCCGATGACGATCTGCGGCTGCATGGGCTTGTTGTCCTTGGAGAAACCCGGTTTCTGGAAGTCGTATTCCTTGAAGGACTCGAAGTACAGCGTGGTGACATCGTACAGCACCAGACTGAACTTCTCTTGCAGTTCGTCATGAGCGGTCTGGATAGCGGCGCCCTCGATCGCCGCCTGATGCTCAAGAAGCTTCGGTAGCATGCGCTGGAGCGTCCTTCTGGCATACTGGACATTGAAATGCGACTCCAGAAGTTCCAGCGTCCTCAGTTTCGAGGCTGGCTCGATGATGCGCATGAGCGCCAGATCCAGATACAACTCGGGTAGGTCGCCAAGGCCGCATTTTCGGGCACAGGCCAGCAGTACCTTGCGGGCAAACTGATGAGTGACACCGATAAGTTTGGAGCGGGTAAAAGCATCCTGAAACGATGAGGGGGGAGGCGGTGGCGAAGTTTCGGCAAAGAGGTTTGGTTGCCTGCAATGGGTTTCTGCGTATTGTCGGGCCTCGGCCATCAACAGTTCCAGCTCGTGCTCAGAATGAGCACTGCCGATATGCTTGAGGGAGGAACGTTGCTTCCCTTTGTTCTGGACTACCTGGACCGCAGTTGCTCCAGATGCTGTCCGAACTGTTCTGATTGTCAAATCTCCGCGCATGGACGCAAGATACCATTAGTGCGAAAACTCGGAAATCAGAAAATGCTAACCGCAAATAAAAAAATGACTTAATTTTTCGGGTCGGCAGATTTTAAAAAAGTGGCACAACTCAGGAAA
>CAIRXW010000025.1 GCA_903882665.1 uncultured Chlorobiaceae bacterium
ATTAGTATTACACTATAGTTAATGGTCAATAAGAAAAACTACAAATATGTATGAAATCTAATCATTCTTCCAATACCTTACCGTTCGTTAGAATGGTAAATTGACGTGGTGAGATTAATAATGTTCCAATTGATGTATCTTTAGCGGTAAATAATCTCTTTCACATATTATAACTAACCTTCATTATGCAGACGCGTCAGCTTGGAAATACAGATATGTGAGTACACCGGAGTATAGTGTACCACCTCTACCGGAGAATAGTGTGCCAGTGATTCCGGAACATTATGCGCCACCCGTACCGGAGTAAAGTGTGCCACCCCGTCAGGCCGGATTTGTAACATCCTAAACAGTACCTTCGGTCTAAAAATCCGGAGGTATACAATGGCAAACAAAGCCTTGACTATGTTACAAGTTCGACGTATTCTCAAACTCATGATGGAGGAGTGTTCCCAACGGGAAATCCATCGCAGTACAGGTATTCACCGGCTCACGCTCAAAAACTATCTGCATCGGTTCAAGAGCAGCGGTAAGCCTTTTGCAGAGCTGTTTGCGCTCTCTGATCACGAGTTGTCGCTCCTGGTTCATCCGCCCCGTTCTACCAAGACCTCTGATGAGCGGTATGCGGATCTCAGCACCCAGCTGAAGCATCTTTCCGAAGAGCTTGGCAAGAAGAACTCTCATGTTACCAAGCAGGTGCTATGGGAGGAGTATCTTCAGGAACGCCCTACCGGGTATCAGTATTCCCAGTTTTGCTATCACGTCGAGCGATACATGCAGCAGCGTGATGCCACCATGCCGCAACAGCACCAGCCAGGGTATCGGCTCCAGATTGACTTTGCCGGTGATCCACTCTGGATCATCGAACCGCTCACCAGAGAGCGTCTCGAGTGCCCCGTTCTGGTCTGCACTCTGCCTTGCAGCAGCTTTTTTTACGTTGAACCGCTTTCATCAGCCAGACAGGAGCATCTGATCCCTGCACTCAATAGGGCGCTTGCCTATCTTGGCGGTGTTCCAAAGAACATCCTGAGCGACAACATGAAGCAGGTGGTAACAAAAGCATCACGCTATGAGCCACTTTTCAATGAACTTATGGAGCAGTGGGCCTTGCACTACCAGACCAACATGCAGGCGACAAGGATCATTAGGCCTAAAGATAAGCCATCTGTTGAAGGCTCGGTGCACCATGCCTATCAGCAGATTTACGCCCGCCTGCGCAATGAGGAATTTACCAGTCTCAATGCCTTGAAGTATAGGGTTCTGCAGTTGTTGGATAATGCCAATGACCGGCTGATGACCGATTATGGCAAAAGCCGAAGAGAGCGGTTTATGGAGCTTGAGCAAGAGCTGTTACAGCCACTGCCGATAACCGATTTTGCCTACAAGCGTGAAACGAGCGCCACAGTCAAGAAAAATTACCATGTCATTTTGGGCGAAGATCGTTGCCAGTACAGTGTTCCTCATGAGCATATCGGCAAGATTGTCAAGTTGATCTACGATGAAGCGGTTGTTGAGGTCTTTCTTAATTTTCAGCGCATCGCCCTGCATCAGCGTATTGTAGGACGGCGGGGCATCTACAGAACCGTTGAGGAGCACATGCCGGAATCTCATCGCCGGTACCATCAGCAACAAGGGTGGACTGAGGATGACTTTACCTGCAAAGCTGCGGCTGTCGGGCCCTGTACAGAGGAAGCCGTTCTTAGGATTCTGCATTCAAAAGCCTTTGTACAGCAAAGTTTTGACGCTTGCCTGGGAATCATCCGGCTCCAGAAAAAGTATGGACCCAGCCGACTTGAAGCAGCTTGTGGTATGGCATTGCAAGTTCCCAGCGTCAGCTACCGACTGGTTCATAATATTCTCGAAAACAACCGAGATAAGGCCTCGGCAGCAGCAGAATATCATGCGCCCATGCTTCCGTTTCATGACAATATTCGCGGTAAAGAAGTCTACAATTAACCTCATCCACCATCATGACCATGAATACACAGCTTACCATTGACCAGCTTCGCTCCATGAACCTTTATGGTATGGCAAATGCCTATGAAGCAGCCACCATGCTCCCAGTTCACGAACAGCCAGCAGCGGACACGCTGCTTGGCAAGCTGGTTGATGCCGAGCAGCTTTTTCGAAAAGAACAGAGTACCAAACGATACCTTCAGCTAAGCAAAATCCGTTATCCAGCCATACTGGAACAGGTGCACTGCACCGCCGCCCGAAACCTGAGCAGGGATCAACTTCTCAGCCTGTCCGACTGCGGGTTTATCCGGCGAGGGGAAAATATTCTTATTACTGGGGCCACAGGATGCGGTAAGAGCTACCTTGCCTGCGCATTGGGACGGCAGGCTTGTTCACTCGGCTATCGTACCCTGTACTTTGGTATGAACCGATTTCTTGAACGGATTGCCCAAACAAAACTCGACGGAACCTTTGTCAGGGTGCTTAACCAAATTGAACGAACTCATCTGATTATTCTTGACGATTTCGGATTGCAACCCCTCGATGCAACAACAAGTATTGCCCTGCTGCAGATCCTTGAAGATCGGTATGGAAAACAAGCGATAATGATCACGTCTCAGCTGCCTGTTGCCCAGTGGCATGACGTAATTGGGGAACCGACAATTGCCGATGGAATTATGGATCGGTTGGTCGGCAATGCTCACCGGCTTGAGCTCAAAGGTGACTCATTAAGAAGGAAGAAACTTGAAAAAAATGTTTAAGTTCTAACAACAAATCTGGCCTGAAATAAGTGGCACACTTTGCCACGGAATAGGTGGTACACTTTCGCCCGGAATACCCGGCACACTTTCCCCGGAATACTCAGATATGCATATTACCCCGATCGGATTTGGTAGTTGGGCAATAGGGGGTAGCAATTGGGCGTATAGTTGGGGCGCACAGGACGACAGTGAAGCCATACATGCGATTGAGCGTGCTGTTGAACTTGGCATAAACTGGATA
>CAIRXW010000026.1 GCA_903882665.1 uncultured Chlorobiaceae bacterium
ATGACAGAGAAAGGCAACGAGGGTCGCAGAAAGTACAGCAAAGAGTTCAAGGTTGATGCCGTTGAACTGATGATTCGAAGTAATAAATCCATCATGGAGACTGCCACCAGCTTAGGAATCAGAGCTGATTTGCTACGCCGGTGGGAAAAGGAATATTCAGCAAATAAGGCGGCACCGTTTCCTGGCAGCGGGCATCTGAAAGATCCAGAAGAAGAACAGATCCGCAAGCTGGAACGTGAAATTCGAATAGTTACTGAGGAGCGAGATATCTTAAAAAACGCCAGTGGAGTGACTCAAACGTTCGTGTATTCCCGATTCTTTTGGACGATTCTGAGCTTCCTGCTTTTTTGAGCGATCAAAAAGCGATACAAAGCCAGGACACTGAAAAATTAACTCAAGTTATTCGCGATCGATTAGTCAAAAGCTCCGACATATCAAAACAGGCTATTGAAAAAATCACTTTTGCCAGTGACGAAAGTCGCAAAAAAGTAGAATTGCGATTTCAGGAGCTGTCGAAAGTCTTGACAGAATTTGGTGGATCATCAGATTTTCTGTAAGGAAAAGAGATGATATGAAGCCAAGCACTGACAGGGAAAGAGTGCATTTCGGCGCTGGTGAACTTGGTGCAGCTCGATCCATGTCCGTTTTTATCAACTGTCCCTATGATGATGACTATCGCCCGATATTTGACGGAGTGTTATTTGCGACGGTATGTTGCGGCTTTCTTCCAAGATCTGCTATTGAATCAGGCTGTACTTCGGTACCCAGAATGGACAGAATAACTGCGGCCCTGCTTTCATCAAAGTATTCCATTCACGATTTATATCGTTGCAAAGGCGAAGGCGATGCCAATTTGGCCCGGTTCAACATGCCTCTTGAATTGGGAGTATGTATGGCGCAACGATTCGGCCCCGAAGGGAAAGAGAATCATGACTGGCTTTTGCTGGTACCCCTGAAAAGTGAGTATGCGCGATATTTGTCTGACCTTGCTGGATTTGATCCAAAGCAAAATGATGGAACTGTAGATACCATTATTCCAGCTGTAATGTCGTGGCTTGCTACTCGTCCCGATGCAGTGAGGGTTGCGCCACCGAACGAAGTTCTTGATGTATTGCCTGTATTCCAGAAAGAAAAAGTTCGCCTCGAAAAAGCGTGGAAAGGCGAAGTTCCATGGGCGGATATCGTCCTGCTTGGAATGCGTATAGCCCAGGATAAAGGGTTACTGTAGCACTTCTCCACGCATTCGAATCAACCCCCGTCACCCCAACTCACCCAACTGCCGCGTCAAATCCTTCCGCGCCATGCCGTACATGTGCACGTACAGCAAATTGAACATCAGCACCGCCGATCGTAGTCGGGGCGCACGCATGGCCCGCTTCACAGCATTCTGCACGGTAAAGACACGGCTGGTGAGCGCAGTGTAGCTTGGAATGAACTCTTGCAGCGGAATGCGCAGGGGTTTGTAGAGCATCTCCTGGCCCCATGAGAATTTGAAGGCGTCGTGATCGTCAGGCGAATGGAGCAATCGCCCTTCGAGTGCAAGACGATCAAAGACGCCGGTACCGGGAATGGGGCGCAGGAGGTTGATGCCGGGCACGTCGATGCCGGTCTCTTCGATGAAGGCTTCGAGTTTGGCGGGAAGTTCAAGGGTGTCTTCGTCGAGGCCGTAGATGAAGCTGCCGTAGACGCAGATACCGGCACGACGGATATTTTTGATGCACTCCACCTGGCGGTTGGAGGGGTTATGAAACTTTTTGTGGGCGTGGTTGCTGCCATCATCAAGGCTTTCGATACCGACCAACAGAGCGCCGCAGCCTGAGCGGGCGAAGGCGTCGAGCAGTCGGGGCTTTTCGCCGAGAGCGGTGGTGGCCTGGCCTACCCATTTGATCTTAAAGGATTCGAGCTGGCGGAAAAGTTGTTCGGCATACTGTTCGTCGGCATTGATGGTGTCGTCGAGGAAGAAAAAAATCCGCTTGTCCTCTTTGAGTGATCGTTCAACCTCCCTGAGAACGTCGGGGATGCTTCGATGGCGCAGCTTATGGCCGTTCATGACGTGGACGTTGCAGAAGTCGCAACTGTAGGGGCATCCCCGGGTGGTCTGTATGACGTTGGTGGTGAAGTAGCTCTTGATGTCGAGTGCGCTTTTGCTGACGGTGCGTTCAATCGAGAGGTCGGGGAAGGTGGAAACCCGGTACTCCGGCTTGAGGGCACCGGCAAGCAGATCCTCCTGTACTTCGCGCCATATATCGTCGGCCTCCCCGATGACGAGGGCGTCGGCGTGGTCGCGGCACTGGTCGGGGAAGATGGTGACGTAGGGGCCGCCAAGCACCACCTTGATTCCTCTCGAGCGGAGCGCATGGGCAAGCTCAAAGGCGGGTTTGACCGCTCCGGTCTGGACGCTGATACCGGCCATGTCCCAGTGCTGGTCGAGGGAGAGCTTGTCGAAGCGGAGGTCGCAGATGGTCTGGCTCACGCCCGTTACTTGCTGTGAGCTGAGAATCATCAGGGCGAGGGGCGGAATGGCGAATTGGGCCCGGCGGATGATGTTGCTCAGGGCGGAGTCTTTCAGGGAGGTGAAGAGGCTTCGTTTTGCTGAAGCGCTGTCGAGCGAAGCGGCTCCGTCTACACCGCTGTCGGCCTGGATGAAAATGAGCAGTACCTTTTTTTGGCTTTCCGTCGTCATCAGTAGCTCCCCCCGCGTGCCAGCTCCTGAAGCTTTTTCAGCTCAAGGAGGGCGTCGAGCGGGGTCAGGCGGTCGAGGTCAAGCGTTTCAACGGCGCTCCGAAGCCGGTTGTCGGACTCTTCAAAGAGGCTGATCTGCATACTTTTGATGTTGGGTGGCCGGTTGGGGGGAATTTCGATATCGCGCTTCTCCATCCCTGCAAGAATCTCTTTGGCGCGGGTGATCACCTCGGCAGGCATTCCGGCCATTTTGGCCACTTCGATGCCGTAGCTGTTGTCGGTGGAGCCCCGGATAATTTTGCGCAGAAAGATGACGGTGTCGGCAGTTTCGACGACGGTGGCGTTGTAGTTGACCACGCCGGGCAGTCGGCTCTCCAGTTCGGCAAGTTCGTGGTAGTGGGTTGCAAAGAGGGTTTTGGCGCCGATTGAACGGCAGATATATTCGCTCATCGACCAGGCAATCGACATGCCGTCGAAGGTGCTGGTGCCCCGCCCGATTTCGTCGAGCAGCAGCAGGCTTTTTGAGGTGGCGTTGTTGAGGATGCTGGCGGCTTCGTTCATTTCGACCAGAAAGGTGCTTTCGCCGGATGCAAGGTTGTCGGAAGCGCCGACCCGTGTGAAAATCCGGTCGACCAGCCCGATTTCCGCCCGCTCAGCCGGTACAAAGCTCCCTGCCTGTGCAAGCAGAACAATGAGGCCGGTCTGGAGCAGAAAGGAGCTTTTGCCAGCCATGTTGGGGCCGGTGATGATGAGCATCTTCTGTTTGTCGTCAAAGAGGCAGTCGTTCGGCACGTAGGGCTCTTCGGCACTCATCATCCGTTCGAGTACTGGATGACGGCCACCAACAATAAGCAGCCTTTCGTGCGTCATGATCTCCGGCTTGCAGTAGCCGTACTGGGTGGCACAGAGGGCGAAGGAGCAAAGGGAGTCGATTTCGCCGATGAGTGCTGCATTTTCCTGTATTTCGTAGGCGTTTCCGGCAATGAGCAGGCAGAGTTCATGGAAGAGCTGCGCTTCGAGCTGAAAGCTTTTCTCTTCGGAGTTGAGAATCTTCTCTTCATACTCTTTCAGGGCGGGAATGGTGTAGCGCTCCGCGTTGACAAGGGTCTGCTTTTTTTCGTAATAGGGGGGGACCTTGTCGCTGTTGGCCCGGCTGATTTCGATGTAATAGCCAAAGACCTTGTTGAAGCTCACTTTGAGCGAGGAGATGGTAGTGGCGGCCCGCTCCTCCTGCTGAATCTGCAAGAGGCGATCTTTGGCGGTTGAGGCAATGGCACGCAGTTCATCGAGTTCGGCGTGGTAGCCGGTGCGGATGTAGCCGCCATCGCGCATTGATGCGCCTGATTCCGGGTCGATAGCGTTCTGGATGGATGCAGCAAGTTCCGGCAGCGGTTTCAGTGTGGCCGCAAGGGTGCTGAGGCGGGCCGATTGGGCACCACTCAACAGTTCCTGCAGGAGCGGAACGGCCGAGAGCGAGAGGCCGAGCTGGCGAACCTCCCTTGGGATGGTGCGGAAGGTTGCAATACGCGCAAGGCAGCGTTCAAGATCGTTTATGGCCGACAACTGTTCGCAAAGGCCCTCCCGCATTGCCTGCTTCCCGGTGAGTTCTCCGACGGCGTCAAGGCGCAGTTGAATCTCCGCCACCCGCTTGAGGGGCCTCTGCAACCATCTGCGCAGAAGCCTTGCGCCCATGGGGTTGCGGGTGCGGTCGATCACCTGGAGGAGGCTGCCGTTGAGTGTGCCATCCTGCATGGAAGAGATAATTTCAAGATTTCTCTTGGTTTGCAAATCGAGGGTCATGTACTCGGTGTTGTGCAGCTCCCCTATCCGGGTGATGTAGTGCAGACGGTTCTGGCGATTCTCTTCGATGTACTGGAGAATAACGGCGGCGGCCACCTTGCCCGCACGGTTGCCCTCAATGCCAAAGCCTTTGAGGGAGTGGGTTTTAAACTGCCGGGCAAGCACCTCCCGCGCCTGATCTTCGCTGAACATCCATGAATCAACTTCGGTGACAAGCGTTTCCGCAGGGAGCACCTTTTTCAGCAGTTCCGAGCGCTCTCTCTCGGCGGAAGAGAGGAGCACTTCCGAGGGGTGGAGTGAAAGAATGAAGTCCTTCAACTCTTCGGGCTGAAGCGAGGCGATCTTGAATTCAGCCGTGGTCACATCAATAAAGGCGATACCTGCAAGCAGCCCTCTCCCCTCTTTGATAAAGGCGACGGCGCAGAGATAGTTGTTGTGCCGGTCGTCGAGCACCTTGTCGCTGTAGGTGATACCGGGAGTGATGATATCGGTAATTTCGCGCCGGACAATCCCTTTGGCGTCTGCGGGATCTTCTACCTGGTCGCAGACCGCCACTTTGTACCCTTTTTTGACCAGTTTGGCAATGTACCCTTCGCTTGCATGATGGGGAAAGCCGGCCATGGGTATATCAACGGTGCGTTTGGTCAGCACAATGTTCAGGGCGGCCGAGACCGTAACGGCATCGTCAAAAAAGGTTTCGTAAAAATCTCCGACCCTGAAGAGCAGCAGAAAATCAGGATATCGCTCCTTTACCTCCAGATATTGCCGCATCATGGGAGAGTGCTCTTTCTGCGTGGAAACCTCGGCTTTGCTCATTGTGTTAATAATCAATTATGAAACCTGTCAGAGAGCGGCAAGCGACGACCGCTTCATGAAAAAGAAGCTACTGCAGCGCAACTTAATAAACAACCCCTCCAAATACCTCTCCACTCTCTATTATCAATTGAACACACTTCTTTCAGTAATTTGATTTTCAGGGAATTAATATTATATTTGAGACCTTTATCACTAAAATATTTGTGTAATGCAGGCGCTGATCAAGATTTCCGACAAACAATATCTGGTAAGACAGGGAGATACGCTCTTCGTCCCCAAGCAGAAAACCGCAATTGGCGAAACCATGGAAATCAAAACCATGGCCCACATTGACGGAGCAAATACCGTTCTGAATCCTGATGGCAGCATTCAGGCAAGAGTTCTTGATCATGTCAAGGATGCAAAGGTTATCGTTTTCAAGAAAAAACGCAGAAAACGCTACCAGTCCAGAAACGGACACCGTCAGCAGATGACCCAGATCGAAGTTATTTCGCTTTAAGAAAATCCAGGATTTTTAACGTTAATTTTTTGTTATGGCTCATAAAAAAGGTGGCGGATCGACAAAAAACGGTCGCGACAGTAATCCGAAATATCTCGGAGTCAAGGCTGCAGGCGGTTCTACCGTAGCCGCAGGTACAATTATCCTTCGTCAGAGAGGTACCGTTATCAAGCCGGGCATCAATGCCGGGTTGGGACGTGATCATACCATTTTCGCTCTGGTTGACGGCGTAGTTACCTTCCGCAACGGACGGAACAACAAAAAGCAGGTCAACATTATGCCTTGCTGAGTTGGGGTTGTCGGTAAAAGAAGTTTAAACTGAGGGAAGCCGTCTTGCTGTGTAAGGCGGCTTTTTTTATTTCACACTACTAACTATTGATTGCATCATGAAAATCACCGTTGTCGGCGCAGGAAATGTAGGTGCTACTGCCGCTCTCCGCATTGCTGAAAAACAACTCGCAAAAGAGGTTGTTCTGATTGATATCGTCGAAGGCATCCCCCAGGGCAAGGCTCTCGATATGTATGAGTCGGGAGCTGTCGGCCTGTTCGATACGCATGTTTCTGGATCCAACGATTTCAAGGATTCAGCCGATTCGGATATTGTTCTGATCACTGCCGGTCTGGCAAGAAAGCCCGGTATGACAAGAGAGGATCTCCTGAACAAAAATGCTACGATCATCAAGGATGTCACAACCCAGGTGGTGAAGTATTCGGCCAACCCGATCATTGTCATGGTCTCTAATCCGCTTGATGTCATGACCTTTGTTGCATGGAAGACGAGCGGACTGCCAAAAGAGAGAGTTATCGGTATGGCTGGCGTGCTTGATACGGCACGGTACAAAAGCTTTATTGCTGAGGCGCTTGACGTCTCCATGCAGGATATCAGTGCATTGGTGCTTGGTGGCCACGGCGACTCAATGGTGCCGATCGTCAATTATACCAATATTGCCGGTATACCGTTAACCGAACTGCTGCCGCAGGAGACGATTGACGCACTTGTTGAGCGGACAAGAAATGGTGGTATTGAAATTGTCAACCATCTGAAAACCGGCTCGGCGTTCTACGCACCGGCGGCTTCTGCTGTAGAGATGATTGAGGCTATCGTCAAGGATCGCAAGCGTGTTCTCCCTTGCACGACCCTTGTTGAGGGTCAGTACGGTATCGACAATGTTTATTGCGGTGTTCCGGTCAAACTGGGAAAAGAGGGTGTTGAGCAGATTTTTGAAATCAACCTTTCGGTTTCCGAACTCGAAGCGCTCCAGGCATCCGCTGCTCTTGTTGATGAAAACTGCAAGAGCCTTGAGGCCCTGCTTGCATCATAAAAAACAGATTACGAAAACAAAAAAAGCGGATGGCAGCATCCGCTTTTTTTGTTACTGAAATAACAAGGGAAACTCTGGCTCTTCATGCGTGATGCAGTGAATGGCGCCGAGACCCCAGACGAGATTGGTACAGTCAATGCCGACAACCTTCCTGCCGGGGAAAAACTCCTTCAAGATCTTCATGGCTTGTTGATCCTGCTGGCAGTTGTAGGTCGGAACAAGCACCACCGTATTGGCGATATAAAAATTTGCATAACTTGCCGGCAGACGGAACCCTTCGAAAGAGAGTGGTGATGGCATGGGAAGTTTTACCACGTTCAGTGGGTGACCGTTGAGATCGGTATACGTTTTGAGTCTGTTGTAATTCTCCTGTAACGCTTCATAATTGACGTCAGTCGGCTCTTCCTCAACAGCAATCACCACGGTCGTCTCATTGACAAAACGGGCCATATCGTCAACGTGACCGTCGGTATCGTCACCGACAATACCATCGCCGAGCCAGAGAACTTTTTCAATACCGAGGTATCGGCCAAGTTTCTGCTCAATCTGCTCACGACTCAGTGCGGGGTTACGATTGGGATTCAGCAAGCACGCTTCACTCGTCAGCACCAGACCTTTTCCGTTGACGTCAATTGATCCTCCTTCAAGAATCATTCCGGGCGACACAAGCGGCAACTGCTGCAGGGCGGCAATACGTTCCGGCACAGCATTGTCTTCATGGTAGGAGCTGTATTTTTCGCCCCAGGCATTATACTCCCAGTTCATGATAATTTTCTCACTCTTTCCCCCGCTCTGACGGAAAACATAGTTCGGCCCGTGATCGCGGCACCAGGCATCATTGGTTGGTATCCGGTGCAGAAAAATTTGATCCCTGCACAGTTGCTCGTGCTCTGCGTTCTGAAAAAGGGCAAGCACGTTGCGCTCCATCGCCTCATCATGCACGTTGATATGCACCTCTTCGGAAGAGCTTAGCCAGGAGGCGATTGTAACAAAAATGGCGGGAACCGGCTCAAACTTGCCGGGCCAGGTCTTAAGCCTGTGTGGCCATGATAGCCAGGTAGCCTTATGAAAAGCCCACTCCGGGGGCATAAAATAAGTTGACTCTGTCATAAGTTCAGGATTTTGCATTGCTGCTGGCAACAAGCTCTCTGATGCGCAGAATACGTTGCAACACTGGCGGATGGGAGTAGTTGAGAAAAACGTAGAATGGGTGCGGCGTCAGATTCGAGAGATTGTTGCGCGACAACTTTTTCAGGGCATCGGCCAGAGTGGCGCCCCCGTCATAAGTCGATACCGCATAAGCATCGGCTTCGTACTCATGTTTGCGTGAGAGGAGCTGCATGAACAGAGAGAGTATCCACTGCACAGGAGAATAGAGGAGCGAAAAAAAGATCAGGCTGCCGTAGACAGAGAGATCATGCATGAAAAATGCATCAAAAAGGGTGCGGTTCTTCATGAAGAGGGAGAGAAGAAAAAAAAGCGCCCCAAGGTTGCAGAGACTCAGCACCATCGTAATGATGATATGCTTTTTCTTGAAATGGCCTATTTCGTGGGCAAGCACCGCTACCAGCTCAGGCACCGGATGAGCGGAAATGAGGGTGTCGAAAAGGGCGATTCGCTTGCGTTTTCCAAAGCCGGTAAAAAAGGCATTGGCCTTTGCGGAGCGCTTTGATCCGTCAAGAACGTAAATGCCGGTGAGCGGAAAGGCTACCGTTGCGGCATAGTGCATGATCGCGCTCTTCAGGTCGCCCTCTTCAAGGGGAACGAATTTGTTGAAGAGCGGCATAATCCATGTGGGGGCAATATACTGGAGGGCAAGGGAGACCATCGTAATCCCGCCCCATGCCCAGAGCCAGGCCATCGAACCGGCAACCTCAAAAAACCAGAGCACTCCAGCGAGCAGTGGAACACCAAGAAGAAGGGAGAGAGCAAGGGTTTTGAAAAGATCAGCCGCAAAGAGCGCCGGGGTGGTTTTGTTAAAGCCGAATTTCTCCTCAATGACAAAGGTTTTGTAGAGGCTGAAAGGAAGATCGATCAGCGACTGGAGCAGCAGCAACACTCCGATATAGAGCACACCGCACACAATCGGATTAAAACCGTATCCTCTCAGAAACTGGTCGAGCAGATTAAATCCCCCCGTAAACCAGAAGAGCAGAAGCACAGAGAGATCAACAGTCGCGCCAAACAATGAAAAACGGGTTGAGGTGCGCAGATAGTCGCCTGACTTCCGGTAAGCCGCCTCGTCAAAGAGTCCGACAAACTCATCAGGGAGCCCGGCATCAGCCGCTTTGAGATTGAGCAGCTCCGACACCAGTTTTACAACAAAGGTAATGATCAGCGTCCAGAAAACGACCGCACCGAACAGGTTCATAAGCAAAGGAATCTATTTTAGATAAAAAGGTCAATCAAGACGGCTGCTCTTCAAACGTTATTCATCAAGATAGCGTTTCTGCAGTTCAGAGTAGGTTTCAATCCGGCGATCTCGCAAAAAAGGCCAGTGCGAGCGGTAAAAGGCCATACGACTCCGGTCACACGTTGCATGAAGAGTGGTTTCATGTTGATGTGCAGCCTCCTCGATGATCTGGCCGAAGGGATCGCAGACAAAGCTGTTTCCCCAGAACTCAAGCTCATCTTCCGTCCCCACCCTGTTAACTGCTGCCACAAAAACCCCGTTGGCAATGGCGTGGCTCTTTTGTATGGTTATCCATGCCTCCTGCTGCGCCCGACGAACTTCAGCTGAAAGCTCGCTGGTTGCCCATCCGATTGCTGTTGGATAAAAGAGAATTTCTGCCCCCTTGAGCGCTGTCAGCCTTGCCGCTTCAGGGTACCATTGATCCCAGCAGATCAGTACACCAATTGTGGCATAGCGGGTTTTAAAGACCTTGTAGCCAAGATCGCCCGGTGTAAAATAAAACTTTTCGTAAAAACCGGGGTCGTCAGGAATGTGCATTTTGCGGTACTTGCCAAGATAGCTCCCGTCAGCATCAATAACGACGGCGGTGTTGTGATAGAGTCCCCTCGCTCTTGTTTCAAAGAGTGAAGCAACGAGCACAACTTGAAGCTCACGGGCAAGCTCCTGCATCACCAGTGTTGAGGGGCCGGGCACAGGTTCCGCATGGTTAAACGATTCATAATCTTCCGTCTGGCAGAAATAACGAGTAATAAAGAGCTCCTGCAAGCAGATAATGCGGGCACCCTGGGCGGCAGCCTCCCGAATTTTACTGCACGCTTTGGCCATATTTTCAGCCGGATCACTTGTGCAGAACGTTTGAATGAGCGCTATCGGAACCATTTCAGCATGCATGACCGGGGGCGTGTGATTATTGAAAAAGGGGAACAAGAAGACCGGCGGCAAAAAGAAGGCCGTGCATGGTCATCAGCTTTCCCGTACCGGCCAGAACATGGTTCAACTCCCTCCCCTCGCTTGCGTAGAGAGTCCTGATCATCACGAATGCCAAAGGGAGAGAGAGCAGAGAAAGCATGGCCCAGGGCGAGTAATGGTTCTGCCAGAGAAGAGCGGGAACAAGATAGGCCACAACAGTCAACGCAACATAGAGCCTGCGAGCCCATTTGGCGCCGATACGGGCAGGAAGGGTCATTTTTCCAACCCTTCGGTCGGTGGCAATATCACGGATATTGTTGACCAGAAGAATGTTGACCGAAAAAGCTCCAGGAGCCACAGCCGCAATCAGTACCGGCAGAACAAGATCGTGGGCCTGCACGTAGTAGGTACCACCGACGGCTACCAGTCCGAAAAAGATAAAGACAAAAAGGTCGCCGAGGCCGGAATAGGCTATCGGATAAGGGCCTCCGGTATAGCCCCATGCAAAGAGCAGGGAGAGGAGACCAATAAGGAGAATCGGCCAGCCTGCTGTATAGACGAGATAAAGTCCAAGGAAAAAGACACCTGCCGCCAGTGAAGCCGAAACCTTGATCATGGTTTTTTCACTGATAATGCCTGCGGCTACCGTTCTTGTAGGGCCAAGCCGCTCGGCGGTATCGGCTCCCTTGCGAAAATCATAGATCTCATTGATGAAATTGGTAGCAACCTGTATGCCAAGCGCACAGATCAGGGCAACGAGGGCCGGAAGCAGGCGGAAACGGCCATCAACCGCAGCGAGGGCGGAACCAAGAACCACCGGCACCGCGCCTGCCGGCAGGGTTTTTGGACGAATCGCAAGCATCCACGCCTGTAGTGAGGTAATTAATGGCTCTTCAACCTTTGTCTGGCGCATTTCTCTTTTCCTTTGCCCCTTTCAGGCTGCTGAACGTATGGCGGATCTTTTCCCCCGGCTTGATATAGCCTAAACTGTGACGAACCGCCATTGCGGCATCACTGAGTCCGGTCTGAATAATTTTGAGCTTCCCGGGATAATAGGCAATATCGCCGGCTGCATAAAGCCCGTCAACCGATGTCTTCATGTGGCTGTCAACAACAAGTGCATTGTCGGCCAGTTCAAGATCCCACCCTGCAAGAGGGCCGAGATTGGACTTGAAGCCGATAAGAAGAAGCAGACGATCAGCTTCTACCCGAACCGTCTTGCCATTTTTTGAGCGAAGATGAACCGCCGTCAGCCTCTCCCCTTCCATATCGAGCGACTTAACCTCAGTATTTAAAAACACATCAACCCGACCGCTCTCTTTGGCCTCGGCAACCTCCCTTGCGGTCTTGCCATGGCCCTGAAACTCGTGCATCCGGTGAACCAGTGTCACTTTGGCCGCAGCATTGAGAAGACCCACTGTCCAATCAAGAGCAGAATCACCTCCGCCGACAATAACGACTCGATGACCGGCAAAATCACTGATATTCTTGACTGCATAAAAAACAGATTTACCCTCAAGATGGTCGATATTATTCAACTGCGGCAGCTTGCGTGGCGAAAAAGCACCCAGACCTGCGGCAATCAAAAGGGCTCTCGACAGAAAAATTCTCCCGGAACTGACCGTAACTTCAAATGCTCCGTCTTCAAGTTTGCGATATCGGGTAACGGTTTCGCCAAGAATAACTTCCGGATTATACCTCTCCGTCTGCGTCCATAAACTGTCCACCAGTCCGGCGGCTGGCACTTCCGGAAAACCGGCAACATCATAGATATGTTTTTCAGGATAGAGTGCAGCGAGCTGTCCGCCAAGCTGAGGCATACTTTCAATAATCCGGCAGCTTATATTATTCATGCCACACTGGAACGCAGCAAAAATTCCGGTAGGACCACCGCCGATAATAGTGAGGTCACGAATCTCCTCCCCACCGTCAAAATAGAGCTTGTTCAGGGTCATGGGCTAAGGGGGTACCGGATTACTGAATATTTTGCTGACTATGAGCTTTTTCAGGGCCCGAACTTTTCAGATAGATCATGCCTTCAGGATCAACCATGCCGTAAAGGATCGTCATCAGATGACCCTGCTCGTCCAGCTCATGGATCTCCACATGGATGGCTTCCCTCTTTTTGACTTGATGACCCTCATTATCCCTGAAATAAAAGAGGGCTCTGATTCCGCCATTGGGAGTTGCCCCCTCAAACCGGTAAGTACCATCTTCAAGCTCATCAAGTGCACAGCCCGAAGAAGATGAATCTATCGGGCAGGAGGCACACTGAGAGTAAAACCCAGCCTCTGATTCAGCATATTCACAAACAGGAAATTTCATAATCTCACCATCTTATTTTTCTTCCGGATACAAATAGCGCGCTAATATAACACATTTCCAGCTCATCTGCATCCCCTGATCATGGGGACGTTGTTGACTGAGTGTACTTCCCTGATAGTTGCGCCTCCATCAACTCCAGACACATGAACGTTGTTAGGATCAGATGGCTTTCTGTTTTCACTACAAAATGCCGTTCTGCATATTTGAATCATGGTTTATATGATGAGCGCTGTGAAGCGCAATGAGCGTAACCAGGCAAGCACCGACAGCGAGGTGAACTGTCACCAGCCATCGTCAAAAATTTTTCAGCTATAACACATTGAACTGAACAGCTTTTTTGAGTGTTTAAGCTATATTGTTGCAGGGGCTTGCATAGCTCATTAGAATTGTGCATTAGTGATAATGTCTGTTGACCTTTTTTAAACAAGATCATTGCCTTTACCCTTGTCCGCCTTTAACAGGAAGCTGTATCTTTCTGTTGTTTAATGATTA
>CAIRXW010000027.1 GCA_903882665.1 uncultured Chlorobiaceae bacterium
GGGGTTTGCTCCTTTTTGTCGTGTTTTCCTTATAATACATACGTACACGTTAAAAAGCAAAAAAAAGTACGATTTTGCTTGAAAATCGTACCTGCGCGGTGATGTTTTTCGTTAATGTGTGCGCTTTATCCTACTTTCAGGCTTTTACCATCTTTTTGGCCAAGCTTTCCATTTCGTCCGTGATTACTGCTGGTCGAGCCATATTCGGTATCCCCCTGTTTGTTGTCAAATTATAAAAAATAATTGGCACAAACAGAAAATACATTAATAATCATCTTGATTGCAAAATAGAATCAATCTCCTCGATACCGACCATGCGGGAGTATTTCGGGAGTTCAAGCTGCCGGGTGAAGACATCAACAATCTTGTGAAGATCCATGTCGCGCAGTCGGTTCTTGGGGCCATCCTTCATGTATCCTGCGCTTGCGTCGATCATGAAGATGCCTTTGCGGGCATGAGCATCTATTTTGTCGATGACGATAATGCAGGCGGGAATACCGGTGCCGTAAAAGAGGTTTGCCGGAAGGACGATGATGGCCTTGATGTAGCCCATACGGATGAGTTTGCGGCGGATGTCGCCCTCGGCATTGCCCCGTAAGAGCACGCCGTGGGGCAGAATGCAGGCTCCCTTGCCGGTGCTTTTGAGTGAACGGACAATGTGGGCAGGTAGGCGTAATCGCCCTGCTTGGCTGGCGGAACGCCGAAGTGCCTGAACCGGCCAAAGGGATCGTTCAGCGGATCGATCCCCTTGCTCCAGCTCTTGTCGCTGAAGGGGTGATTGGCGACCACATACACATAGTCAAAGGTCTTGAGATCGCCCTGATCGGCATCAAAAAAGAGGGGATTGGCCAGCTTATTACCCTGCTTGATCTCGGCGGTCGGGTTGTTGTGCAGGATCATGTTCATGCGAGCCAAGCCGGAGGTGGCGGCATCCTTTTCCTGACCATAGAGCGTTACCATGGCGGTGGCTTCATCACCAACCTTCAAAAGGAGCGACCCCGATCCGCAGGTGGGGTCACACACGGTGGTGTTACTGGTTGTCGGGGCATCGTGAATACCGATGATTTTGGCCATGATGCGGCTCACCTCTGACGGGGTGTAGAACTGCCCTTTGCTTTTGCCGCTCTCGGTGGCAAAGTGGCGCATCAGATACTCGTAGGCATCGCCGAGAATATCGTCGCCCTCTGCCCGATTCCTGGAAAAATCAAGCGAGGTATTCTCGAATATGGTGATAAGGTTGGTGAGCGTATCGACCTTGTCTTTTCCGCTACCGAGCTTGGTGTCGTCGTTGAAGTCCGGCATGTCGGAGAGCTTGTTGGCGCTCGCCAGCGGGCCGAGAATGCGCTTGTTGATCTGGTCGCCAATGTCGGTTTTGCCTTTGAGGGCAACATGTCGCTGAAGCTTGCGCCTTCAGGAATGGGGATGGGTGTATATCGTATGCCTGCATATTTGTCGCTGACATATTTGAACAAAGAGCAGAGCGAGGACGTAGTCTTTATACTGGCTGGCGTCCATGCCGCCGCTCAGTTCGTCGCAGCTTTGCCAGAGAGAGGAATAGAGTCCGGATTTCTTGAGGGCCATACTTCCTTTTTGGAACTTCTGTCAAAAACAAAATATACCGATTACCGCGAAAGTATGGCAACAATAACAATCATGCAGTGAATGAGTCTTTCTGGCGTTTTGTGAGTTGGCGGAAATTATCCGCTCACCGCAGGGCCGGAGAGGCGACTGCGCCCTCCTGAGCCGGGATGTACCCTGATTTGTGTGCTGATACGTTCCTTGATGGCCGGTACATGCGAAATGATGCCGATAATTTTGCCCTTTTGCTGGAGAGCGGCAAGGGTCTGCAGGGCGGTATCGAGGGCATCCTCGTCGAGCGTGCCGAATCCTTCGTCAAGAAAGAGCGAGTCGACCCGAACATTGCGGCTCGACATCTGCGAGAGCCCGAGCGCGAGAGCAAGGCTGACGATAAAGCTCTCTCCTCCCGAGAGGTTGCGTGTGGAGCGTACCTCTCCGGCCTGATAGTTGTCGATCACATTGAGGCCGAGCGGTTGATCTCCGGAACGAACAAGGAGGTAACGGTCGCTCATGTTGACCAGTTGGCGGTTTGCGTGGCCGATCATGATCTCAAAGGTGAGCCCCTGGGCGAAGTTGCGGTATTTTTTGCCGTCGGATGATCCGATAAGGCCTTGCAGGGTTGTCCATCGCGCACACTCAATCTGCTGGGAGGCGAGGGCGGCTGTTTTTTCACGCAAAAGGGCGGCGGCTTTTTCGTGCTCGTAGAGACGGATTTTGAGTGCTGCAATATCGGATTGGAGGGTGGCGAGAGTGACGGAGAGAAGGACAAGCTCTTTTTGCAGCTCTTCGGGGGAGTGCAGGGTAAGTACCCTCTGTTCTTCCTCCATCAGCTTGCCTTTGCGTTCGCCCTGCAGGGTTTCAAGTTCGAGACGGCGTACAGCAAGCTTTTTGGAGTGATCTTCAAGCTTTTCCAGCGCTTCACGCTCCAGCCGTGCGGCAAGAAAGCTTTCAAGACTCTCAAACCCGACACCGGTGAGCTCACGGGCAAGCAGAGTCTCTTTCTGCGCAATCTCCAGTGCCCTTCCCTCTGATGATGCGGCAATCATACCAAGCCGGGCCGAAAGGTCGCTGATTTGCAGGGATGCAGCATCCCGACTGCTTCGGGCCAATTCAAGCGCCTCTTCGGCTCTTTTTGCCTCCTCTTTCTGTGTGCGCTCCGCCTCATCCGGATTTTTTTCTCCGAAGAGTTGCTGCCGCTGCTGCTGAAGCAGTGACGATGCCGCTTTTGTGGCAAGAGATACATGCTCTTTTTCACCATGCTCCTGCGTTTTTGCCAGGCGCAGTTCCTGCTGAGATTTCAGATTGCCTTCCAGAATGGTGATCTGCTGAAGCGCCAGAGCTTTGGTGTCGAATGCCCCTTGCCACTGCTTGCAACGGGAGTGGAGCGCATACAGCACATCACGATAAGCGGGCTCTTTTGCGGAGAGGATGCCGTATCGGGCAACTTCACGGTCGAGGCTTTCCTGGAGAGCTGCTTTCCGCTTACGGCTCTTGCCGAGCAATTCCACTCCCCTCTCGACCTCAGTTGCTGCGCTTTTCAGGCTATACCGGGCGGCATCCTCCTGCCGGACAGCTTCCGCAAGCTGCTGAGCAAGTTGCTGTTCCTTTGCTTCTGCAAGCTTCTGCTGTTGTTCCAGTCGCTCCGCACCGGCAAGCACCTCTGCACGCTCTGCAGCCTGGTTCCGGGCAAGAGAGAGCAGGTCAACGGCAGCTTCATGGCCTGGTTCTCTGGCAATTTCAAGCTGAGCTGCAAGATTGCGCAGGAGGGCACGCTCCTCCGCCAGCGCCATCTGCTGATCGCTGATCTGGCGTTCATGGTGTTCCCAATCGCTTACCGCTTTGGCCGTATCAACCTGCAAGGCGTTGAGTTTGCTGCTGCTCTCCTGCAATGATGCTTTGGCAAGGCGCAATTCGTCATCATCACCGGCAATTTCGGGGTTCTCATCAGCCCAGGGGTGGTGCAGCGATCCACAGAGGGGGCAGGGCGACCCATCATGCAGCAGCCTGCGCTCCTCTTCAAGTAAGAGAATTTTCTTTTGCAGTTCTGCCTGCCGTTCAAGCGTTTCGACAATCTGCACCTCTCTCTCCTGAAGCAGTGTAAGGCGTTCAATCTCTCCTGCAAAACGAGACAGGAGGGCATCACTTTCCAGCGTAGCCTGCCCTGACGCAGCGATACGCCCTTCAATCTCTTTTGCCACGGCAACTCTTGCCGCAAAGGCCTCCAGTAATCTTGTCCGCTCGTGCAGCCCCTCAACCTCCCGTCGCAGTTGCCCGATATCCACCCCTGCAAGCAGAGATGCAAAACATTCCGTCATATTCTGCAGCAGAAGACGCGATGCGTCAAGAGCAACGCGGGCTTCGGCTGTTTGCGGTTGCATCTTGACGAGAAGCGTGTCAGCAGTTTTACGCTCTCTTTGCCTCTCTTCGAGCAAGCTTGCGGCCTCAGATTCCCCCTTTTGCGCCTCCTCGTACTGCTGCACAGCCGCTTCAATGCCGCTCAAGGAAGAGAGGAGGAGCTGGTCGGTTGGATGTCCGGCAAGGTAAGCCTCCGACTGGGAAACGGTTTGCCTCTTTTGCTCCGTCTCCAGCTCGATCCCGCCGATCAATTTTTCTGATGCTGAAATCTGGTCACGAAGGCGACTTGTAGCCTCTTCCTGCTCCCTGCACAGCTCCTGCTTAGCCGAAAGCTGCACGTCGAGAGCCCTCACCTCGCGCAACACCCCGGAGAGCGTTTTCTCCTGCTCTTTCAGATGCTGCTGTTGCTCTTCTGCTTCCCGGAATACCTTGCTACGCTCGGCAAGAGCTGTTTTTGCATCCTCCAGTTTACTCTCCAGAGCGTTTTTTTCCTGCACTTCCCTCTGTTGATGCTCCTGCAGTTGGTGGAGTGTTGTGTATGCCGACTCAAACCCGGCGGCCCGGCGAGCCAGCTCCATCCGTTGGCGGTCGGGAAGGAATCGCTCCTCATAGCCCACAAGCTGACGAAAATCGCCCTCCATGCCATCAAGCTCTGCTTTCATGGCTGCAATCTGACTGAGCCACCGCAGAGCGGCTTCAGCTTCGCTCTGCCTGCTGATAATGGCGGCCTCCTCCTTCTGTTTTTCCTGCAACTCCGCACCCACTAAGGCAAGCGCTGCATCATCGAGCAACTGGATGGTGGAGCACTCCTCCCTGAGGGCTCCCAGTTTCTGCTGCTCCGAGCGGTTGCGCTCGTGCACACGAATGGATATCAGTGAGTAAATCTCCGTACCGGTGATCTGTTCGAGCACTGGAGCACGCTCATCCGAAGATGCCTGGAGAAAGGCGGCAAATCCGCCCTGGGCAAGCAGCATGGAGCGGGTGAACTGTTTAAAATCCATCCCTGTCAGTTTTTCCACTGCGGCAAGAGTATCCTGCAGTTTCGATTCGATGATTCTGCCTGTTGCTTCGTCGGCAATCTCATGCTTCTGGGACTGGAGCTCGCCGCCCGGTTGCCTGCGGGAACGGTGCTGCGACCAGTGGCAACGGTATCGGCCGCTTACCGTTTCAAAGAGTACTTCGGAAAAGCACTCCCCGCTCTGGCGCGACATGATCTCATTGCTGCTCTTATTTATCTTTTCGAGACGAGGTGTCTGGCCATAGAGTGCAAGCGAAATGGCATCAAGAATAGTGCTTTTTCCTGAGCCGGTCGGCCCGGTAATGGCGAAGATGCCGTCCAGCGCGTACTCCGGAGCGGTAAAATCGATAAACCACTCTCCGCAAAGCGAGTTCAGGTTTTTGAAGCGTAACGAGAGAATTTTCATAACAATTGCATTTGCCGGGAAGTGCTGGCATCCAGCGGTTCATCACCTTCGTGAATCGAAAGCACGATCTCCTGATAAGCCTGCAGAAGATTCGGTCGCTGGACATCGGGCACTTTGGCTGCATTGAGGCAGAGCTCGAAAACATCAAACTCTCCAAGTTCATCGAGTGATTCATGCTCTGAAAGTTGCTGCAGCACAAGGGTCGCCAGACGGTTGTTTTTAATGCGGCGGATTTCGAGCATGGAACCTCTTCCGACCTCTTCAAGCAGCCCCCTCAAATCGCCGGGCAGTTCAGCACCATTGTACTCGATTTCAAGCCAGGCGGTACTTCCTTCGGCCTTGAGCTGTAAGATGCGTGAGCTAATGGCCTCTACGGTGCCGCTGATGCGTTCAAGCGGCTGAAAGAGGGGCACCGCCAACTCAGTGACACTCCGCTCCCCTTCAGAAAAGTCGATCAGCACCACCTCTTTTTGCTGGCATGCCTCGCCGAACCCCATCGGAAGTGGTGAACCGCTGTAGCGCAAATGCTCCTCGCCTCCAACCCCTTGGGCAACATGCAGGTGACCGAGGGCAAGGTAGTCTATCGCTGCCGGAAAGATTGATCGACTTACATGGGCAAGCGATCCGACATAGAGTTCGCGTACCCCGTCGCCATCAACAGTTGTGCCCCCGGCGGTAAAAAGATGGCCCATTGCAACCATTGGCACCGCTCCACCCTCCTTCAGACGAAGTGCATCTCCTGCCTGGCAGACCTCCCGGTAGTGACGCTCAATGCCTTCGAGCAGTTTGCGGCTTTTCTCCTCGACGCTCTCTCCAGCCTCAACGGTGCGGATGTCGCGGTCACGCAGATGCGGCACCGCACAGACAACAGCTTCGAGGACTCCCCGGCTGTCGCGAAGTCCTACAACCTCATCCTTAGGCTCATCACTTGCCGAGCCGACCACGTGCACATCAAGCGCCCGAAGAAGCGCTTTTGGAGCATTGAGAAAGGAGGGTGAATCGTGGTTTCCGGAGGTAATCACCACATGGCGACAAATGGTTGAACGGGCAACCTTGTTGAGGAAGCCGTAGTAAAGTTCCTGTGCACGGCTGGATGGCACAGAGCTATCGAACACATCTCCGGCAACCAGAAGCGTATCGACATGCTCTTTTTCAATCAGCCCGGCAAGCCAATCAAGAAAAGCTGAAAACTCGCTGTAACGATTCCTCCCGTAGAGGGTTCGGCCCAGGTGCCAGTCGGAAGTATGCAGAAATTTCATGGTTGACCTTTTGGCTCTCTGTTTGATTGCTCCGATATGCCGGGCAAAAAATCCTCATTTTGCAGGGCTGGCGGAGATGCTGTGGCAACGGTTTTTGCGACAAAATTTACCATTAATTTTATTCAGCAACGAGCTTTTGTTGTTGCACTGCCGCCGCCCCCCTTTTACTCATTGCTCCTGCCTGATGAAAAGCGCTTCCGTTCTGTAAACTGTTTTCCAGCACGCTCTTTCTTCTTGTTTGTGCTGCAATTTCTGTAAATTTATCGTGAATTGCCGATGATGAGCAAGCACGGCAAATTACACAAAAGAGAAGTTTACGAAGTTCATTAAAAAAGGAGTGCAATAATGGCTACAAACAAAAAAGCTTTGTGTGTTGGAGTCAACATCTTCAAGAACTATCCAGGCGCCGCACTGCAGGGCTGTGTGAATGATGCCAATGACATGTCGAAAGTGCTGCAGAATCAGCTTGGTTTTCAAAGTGGTGACATCACCGTGCTGACTGACGCTCAAGCCACGAAAGCCAACATCATCAGTAATCTTAAAGCTATGGTTGATGGCGCAAAGGCCGGGAAATACTCTTATCTGGTCTTCAGTATGTCGAGCCATGGCACACAGGTGCCTGACCTGAGCGGCGATGAGCCCGACCGTGCCGATGAAGCATTCTGTCCCCATGATCTTGCTCAGGATGGCAACAAGTGGGATATAAACCACATCATCCTCGATGACGAATTGCGCGACCTATTTATGCAACTGCCGGCTAATGTGCTTTTGGAAGTCTATCTTGATACCTGCCACAGTGGTACCGGCCTGAAGTCTATTGACATGCTGCTCGACCGCACACCCCGCTACCTGCCGCCTCCCTCGCTGGAAGCATTCGAACAGGTGGATCAGAAGCGGTCGCGCGGACTTCGTCATGGATTGCTTGAAAAAGGTATTGTTCACAACATCCTCTGGGCAGCATGCCGTTCTGACCAGACAAGTGCAGATGCCAACATTTCCGGTGGATGGCACGGAGCATTTACCTACTATTATTGCAAAGAGATGACGGCGTGCAAAAACTCCCTCTCCCGTGCCGATTTACTGACCAAGGTTCGCTCCGACCTGGCAAAAGGAAAGTACAGTCAGGTTCCACAACTGGAGTGCGAGGCAACGACTCGCAAGTTGAAAATCGGGTAAGAGTCGAGAGGCCATCATAACCTGATCCTTACGGAGGTTCAGTTGCCCGCTTGAGGGTGGCTGAACCTCATGGCTTTTCATAACTATTTCCCGTTTTTTTTCTAAATTGACCCTTAGGGCGAGCTTGTTGCAAATTGCTCTCTTTATGGAACTTGTCTGTTTTTTGTATTGTTCATGTTCAGCTCGAATACGCACTCTCTTTATGTCAACGATAGACGATAATTACGCTCATGTATCTTGATCCTTTGTATTTTGTTTTCGCCCTGCCCCCCATGCTGCTTGGCTTATGGGCGCAGTTCAAGGTGAAGTCTGCTTTCAACAAGTATTCACAGGTGCGAACCCAAAGCGGCATCAATGGCGCTGAGGCGGCCCGCCGTATTCTTCAGCGTGGCGGACTTGGAAATGTGACCATTGAAACGGCCAGTGGTATGCTTTCCGACCACTACGACCCCCGCCACAAGGCGCTGCGCCTGAGTGACGAGGTTTTCCGCCTTCCGAGCATTGCGGCTGTGGGTGTTGCCGCTCATGAAGCTGGTCACGCCCTTCAGGACAAAACAGGCTATATGCCGCTGCAGTTGCGCTCAATCATGGTACCTGCGGTCTCGATTGGCAGCAATCTCGGCCCCATTATTTTTATGGCTGGCATGTTCCTTGCAGGAACCATCGGCACAACCCTTGCATGGGCAGGAATCATTCTCTTTGGCGCTACGGCACTTTTTGCATTGGTGACGCTTCCGGTGGAGTTCGATGCAAGCCGCCGGGCAAAAGAGCTGCTGGTCTCACAGGGGATTGTGTCGAGCGCGGAGATGGAGGGGGTCAATGCGGTACTCAATGCGGCGGCGCTCACCTACGTTGCTGCTGCAGCCCAGGCAATTATGCAGTTGGTCTATTTTCTCACCATCATGAACCGCAGGAACTCATAGCATGAAGAACAGTTTCCGTAAAAAACCACTTTCGCTGCTGCTGGGTGAGATGGATGGCGAACATCGGCTGAACAGGATTCTCGGGCCGGTTGCTCTGACCGGCCTTGGAGTGGGTGCCATTATTGGTACTGGCATCTTTGTGCTGATTGGCGTAGCCGCTCACGACAAGGCTGGGCCGGCCGTGACGCTCTCTTTTGCCGTTGCCGCGCTTGCCTGTATTTTTGCTGCGCTCTGCTATGCGGAATTTGCCTCGATGGTGCCGGTTGCCGGTTCGGCATATACCTACGCTTATGCCACCCTTGGTGAGCTGATGGCCTGGATCATCGGATGGGATCTGATTCTCGAATATGGGGTGGCTTCGGCGACAGTTGCACATGGATGGTCGAAATACTTTCAGGATTTTATCGGGATATTCGGCATCGGCATTCCCCACCTTTTCTCCAATGCTCCTCTCGATTTTGACCCGTCAACCGGCCTGTTGAGCCTGACCGGTGCATGGTTTGATCTGCCGGCAGTGCTCATTGCCCTTGCCGTCACGGTAATTCTTGTCAAGGGAATCAAGGAGAGCGCACGCTTCAATGCAGGAATGGTGATCGTCAAGCTTGCCATTGTGCTGCTGGTGATCGTACTTGGCGCGATGTATGTCAACCCGGCAAACTGGAAGCCCTTTGCACCGTTCGGCTATTCAGGATTGAGCTTGTTCGGTCACACCGTTCTCGGTGAACCGGGTCCTGGTGGTTCACCTGTCGGGGTGCTTGCCGGAGCTGCCATGATTTTTTTCGCTTATATCGGCTTTGATGCCATTTCGACCCATGCCGAGGAGGCACGCAATCCTCAGCGTGATATCCCTATCGCCATTATCAGCTCGCTGGTCATCTGCTCGCTCCTTTATATTGCCGTGGCAGCCGTCGTAACCGGCATGGTTCCCTACAACCAGATCAGTATTGATGCTCCGGTCTCCAATGCGTTCATGCAGGTGGGTATCGGCTGGGCACAACTGCTCATTTCGCTTGGAGCAATCACCGGCATCACCTCTGTTCTGCTGGTGATGATGTTGAGCCAGCCGAGAATTTTTCTGGCCATGTCGCGTGACGGCCTGCTGCCGAAATCGTTTTTCGGGGCGATTCATGAAAAGTTCAGGACACCCTGGAAATCAACCATACTGACCGGTTTTTTTGTTGCCTTGCTGGGCGGTCTGCTCCCCTTGCGGCTCCTTGCCGAGCTGGTCAATATCGGCACCCTTTTTGCCTTTGTTGTAGTCTGCAGCGCGGTACTCATCATGAGAAAAACACACCCGGAGGCCAATCGTCCTTTCAGGGCTCCCCTGGTGCCGTTTGTTCCAATTGCGGGTATTCTCACCTGCCTCATGCTCATGTTCTCACTTCCGGCTGAAAACTGGCTCCGGCTGATTGTCTGGCTGCTTTTGGGATTTGTTATCTACTTTTTTTACGGACGCAAACACAGTGCATTGAACACCATCAAACCATGACCATGAACGATATGAAGGGCAAGGTATTTCTCATTACCGGTGCATCTACCGGTATTGGTGAAGCAACGGCAAGGCGCGCGGTTGAAGCGGGCTTTAATGTGGTGCTTGCCGCCCGTTCTACCCAAAAGCTTGAGCGGCTGCAGGCGGATCTTGGCCAGGAAAGAGCACTTGCGGTTACCTGCGATGTTGCTGACTGGCAGTCACAGATGAATCTGGTGAAACAAACCCTGAACCGGTTTGGCAGGATTGATGTTGCCTTTGCCAATGCCGGTTTTTCGAAGGGATCGACCTTTTATGGCGGCGAGGATAAAGCAGAAGAGTGGCGGGAGATGGTGATGGTCAATGTTTATGGCGCTGCGGCTACGGCTCGCCTGACCCTTCCTGAACTGGTGAAAAACAGGGGACACTTTCTGATCACAGGCTCTGTAGTCGGGCGCGTTACCTCCATCCGTAACCTCTACTCAGCCACAAAGTGGGCGGTCACCGGCATGGCGCAGGCTATCCGCAATGAGATGGCGGATACCGGGGTGCGCGTCACCCTTGTTGAACCGGGAGTTGTCGATACACCGTTCTGGGAAAATCTGCAGAAACCCTGCACCGCAGAACTTCAGTCGGACGATATTGCCCGCGCTGTTATGTATGCCATCAGCCAGCCAGCGCATGTTGATGTCAATGAAATCCTGATCCGGCCAACAGGCCAGCCCCATTAATTTCCGCCTCTGGCAAGCTCTCCTGAAATACAACTCTACGCAATGCTGATAACCTTTGAAGGAATTGATGGCGCAGGCAAATCAACCCAGATACAAGAGCTTGTCCATGCCCTGGCGGCCAGGGGTATAGAGGCAATAACCCTGAGAGAGCCCGGCGGCACGGCTGTGGCTGAAAAAATCCGCCAAATCCTTCTTGAAAGCTCCCATGAGATCACTCCGATCGGTGAGCTGCTCCTTTTTTCGGCAAGCAGGGCCGAGCTGATTCAACAAGTTATCATACCTGCCCTTGCAAACGGTAAAACGGTCATTCTCGACCGTTTTTTCGACTCAACAACCGCCTATCAGGGGTATGGCCGGGGTCTCGATCCGGAGATGCTCCGCTCAATCATTGCCATTTCAACTTGCGGCATTAATCCTGATATCACCTTTTATCTTGATCTTGAGCCGGAAGAGGCACTGAAAAGAAAATTTTTAAAAACATCCATTCCTCTGGCATTCGAGGGAGATGAGCTTGACCGTATGGAGCGTTCAGGGCTTGAATTTTACCACAATGTCCGGCGTGGCTACCTTGACATCGTACGCATCAACAGCGGGCGCTTTGTTTTGCTCAACGCCCTTGATCCCGTTGCCGTGATTCACGACACCATTATTGCCCGTCTGAAGGAGCTTTTTGGAGGCTGAAGCCTCCCCGCTTTTATAAAAACAGAGCACCTTTCCTCCATCACAAAAAGAGCGTCTCGCTCGAAACTTGTTATTAATCGCGCTTTTGTTTATTAGTGAAATTTTTATACACGAATCTGAAAGATTTTGATTAGATTGAAGTACCTATTACACCATCACCACACCCACAGTTACCCATGCACGAGAGTATTCTTAAAGAGCGTCAGTTGAACACTTTTTCCACGTCGATCTCATTACAGGATATCCGCACCCTGAAAGAGCTCTACCAGCTCAAGGCGGAAACACGTGAGTTACGTGCACCGGTGGTAAACAACATCATCAAGCAACGGGTTGTGGGGCAGGCGTGTGTGGAGTCACTGAAAAACGCGCTCTACTCGCTCGAGACCATTTATATCGATGACGAAACAGGGTACCGGCTCCTGCGGCTTGACGGGCTGAAGCAGATTCATGTGGATTTAACCTACGAAATCAGGGAGCTCCAGAAGGACATCTACTACCTTGAGTATGGTGAAGACAAGTTCATCGACTATCTCGCAAAGTTCATTCCCGATTTCCGTACCTATGTCAATGAGGGGGTTTCGCTGCTGAAGGGAAAGCAGTTTGACGCATTTATCACCGATCGTGACGGAACAACCAACAACTACTGCGGACGTTACCGCTCCTCGGTGCAGCCCATCTACAACTCGGTATTCCTTACCCGATTTGCAAGGAACCGTTGCAACAAACCCATTATCATCACCTCGGCCCCACTGAAGGATTTCGGAATCCTGAATGTTTCAATCAATCCGAGCAACACGTTTATTTACGCAGGTTCAAAGGGAAGAGAGTTCATTAATCTTGACGGCGAGTTCAACAGCTTCCCCATAGAAGCAAAAAAGCAGCAACTGATCCATCTGCTGAACGAGCGGATGGTGGTACTCCTGCAGGAACAGGATTTTGAGAAATTCAATTTTATCGGTTCAGCCCTGCAGATAAAGTTTGGACAGACCACGGTTGCCCGCCAGGATATCAGCCACTCCATCAAGGATGACGAGTCTGCCGCTTTTCTTGAAAAAGTAAAAGGGATCGTCCAGGAGATCGACCCGAGTGGTCGCAACTTCAGAATTGAAGATACCGGCCTCGACATCGAAATCATTTTGACCATCGATGTTGCTTCCGGCGAATCGCCAATCAAGGATTTTGACAAAGGTGACGGGCTTGCCTTTATCTGCAGCAACCTGGGTCTGTGCTCGACGCGAGGATCGGCCCTTGTTTGTGGTGATACCCCTTCAGACATTCCAATGCTGAAAAAGGCGATGGAAATGTTTGATGATGTCTGGACAATTTTTGTCACAAGGGACGAAAAGCTGA
Organism: uncultured Chlorobiaceae bacterium; assembly: GCA_903882665.1. GTDB lineage: Bacteria > Bacteroidota > Chlorobiia > Chlorobiales > Chlorobiaceae > Chlorobium. Next base: position 12,946 of record CAIRXW010000027.1, read on the forward strand.
AAAAGCAAATCAACGATATCTGCCCAAATAGCTATACGGTGCCCTACCCCGACATTCTCCTGACCATCCTTGGTCTGCTTTCCCTGTAAAACCGATTTGGTTCATGATAATCTTATAAATAACGACATGAGTAACATATTTAAAGGCGCAATTTTCGATCTTGACGGCGTTATAACAGGCACAGCAAAAGTGCACAGCCTTGCATGGGAGTCGATGTTTAACTACTTCCTGAAAAATTATGCCGAGCTGAACAATGACACCTACTTTCCTTTTGACCCTGCCCACGACTATCACAAATATGTTGACGGCAAGCCTCGAATGGAGGGCGTCAAAAGCTTTCTTAACTCTCGTGATATTGAACTACCTTTCGGTGAAATGGACGATGATCCGGAAAGAAATACGATCTGTGGTCTGGGAAACCGTAAAAACAGCCTCTTTACTGAAATCCTCATCAAGGAGGGTCCGGAGGTCTATACCACATCGGTTGATCTGATCAACGTTCTCATCTCAAAAGGGATAAGAATCGGTATCGCCTCATCAAGCTGCAATTGCCAGCTCATTTTGAAGCTTGCCAAACTTGAACACCTCTTTGAGACCCGTGTTGACGGTGAGGTATCCATCGAACTTGGGCTGAAGGGAAAGCCGAATCCTGATATTTTCATCATGGCGGCTAAAAACCTCGGTCTGGAACCCCACGAATGTGTTGTTGTTGAGGATGCCATCTCGGGCGTTCAGGCTGGTTCCCGTGGCAATTTCGGCTTGGTACTCGGTATTGCCCGAGACATCGAAGGATCGAAACTGAAAGAACATGGAGCAGATATTGTTGTCGGTGATCTTGGCGAGATCACTGTTGCGGAGATCGAGAGATGGTTCAGCAAAGGCCTTGAGTTTGAGGGTTGGAACATCACCTATACTGATTATTCTTCCAAAGATGAAAAACTTCGCGAAACACTGACCTCGTGCGGTAATGGTTATCTTGGCGTAAGAGGTTCCTATGAAAGCTCATCCTGCTCCAACCACCACTATCCCGGTACCTATATTGCCGGAATATTCAACAGGGTACCTTCACAGGTGCATGGCCAGACCATTTACAACAATGACTTTGTCAATACTCCGAACTGGCTGCCCGTAGAGTTCAGGATCGGGGGAGGAGAGTTCATTGAACCACTCGGGCAGAAAATACTCAGCTACCGCCAGAACATGAGCCTGCGCAATGGCCTCATGGAGCGGGATCTCGTCATCATGGACAACCTCGGAAGAATTACAAGCATCAGCAGCCGCCGGTTTGCAAGTATGGACAATCCGCATCGCTGTGCACTGAAGTTCACACTGAAACCGGTCAATTACAGTGCTGAAGTGGAGTTCCGCTCCGGAATTGATGGCAGGGTACAGAACAAAAATGTTGCCCGTTACAACGAGCTTACAAGCGATCATCTGGAACATGTGGAGAGTATTTCGGAAGATCAACTCATGCTGCTTCATGTCCGTACCAATGTATCGCATTATGATATTGTTACCGGCACCAAAACAAGGATTTTATGCCACGGCAAGCCTGCAGTTGTCGAGAGCAAAACGTTGAACAACAACCGCTATATCGGTGAGTTGTTCAAGCTGTCACTCAATCCGAACAAAGGCTGCACCATTGAAAAACTGGCGTCCATTCACACCTCTCTTGACGCAAAGAGTATCGACCCGCTGAAAGCGGCCCGACTTTCACTGCAAAGCGAAGACTCTTTCGATTCGCTCTTCAAGGCGCATAATGATGCCTGGGAAAAAATCTGGAAAAAGGCCGATCTGGTTATTGAGGGCGACCGCTACAGCCAGAAACTGCTGAGGCTGCACACCTATCACATGATGTGCACCGCTTCGCCGCACAATCCATCCATTGACGCCGGAATGCCGGCCCGTGGCCTGAACGGTGAGGCGTACCGTGGTCATATTTTCTGGGACGAAATTTTTATTCTTCCCTTTTTCAACCGCCACTTCCCTGAAATTTCGAAGGCACTGCTCATGTACCGCTACAACCGCCTTGATGCGGCAAGGGAGTATGCTCGTGAAAATGGCTACAAGGGGGCTATGTACCCGTGGCAGACCGCCGATGATGGTCGCGAAGATACGCAGGTCATTCATTTCAATCCAAAGAGCGGTACTTGGGGCCCTGACCTCAGCAGTCTGCAGCGACACGTTTCGATAGCGGTCTTCTACAATGTCTGGCGCTACATCTACGACACCGACGACACACAGTTCCTCAATGAGTACGGTGCTGAGCTGATGTTTGAGATTGCACGCTTCTGGGCTTCGATTGCCACTTATGCACCCGAGAGCGGAAAATATCATATCGAGGGTGTGATGGGGCCTGACGAATTTCATGAAGCGCTTCCCGGAAGCGGAAAGGAGGGGCTGAAAGACAATGCCTACACGAACATCATGGCGATATGGCTCTTCGACAAGGCTGCTGAAATCGGTGAGAGAATGGATCCTGATCTCCTTGAAAAGTTGGTATCGAAAATCAATCTTGATATTGATGAACCGAAGCTATGGCGTGAAATCAGCATCCATTTGAATATCCTGATCGATCAGGATGGTGTGCTGGAGCAGTTTGACGGCTACAACAGCCTCAAGGAGCTCGACTGGCCTCATTACCGTGCCCGATATGGCAATATCCACCGTATGGACAGGATACTGAAAGCTGAGGGTGATTCGCCTGACCTGTACAAGGTTGCCAAACAGCCTGATGTTTTGATGACCTTCTATACCCTCTCTCCCGGAGAGGTGGCCGAACTGCTGGAAAGAAACGGATACAAGGTACCTGATGCCCTGAGCTTTGTGAGAAACAATTATGCCTATTATGAACCACGGACAAGTCACGGTTCAACCTTGAGCAAGGTGGTTCACAGCATCATTTCAAGCTATCTGCAAGATGGTCATGAGATGGCGTGGAAATGGTTCTCCGATGCATTGAAAAGTGATATACAGGATACCCAGGGCGGCACAACCCAGGAAGGCATCCACTGCGGCGTCATGGCCGGAACTCTTGATACGGTTATCCGTTATTTTGCCGGTATATCCTTCTACAATGAAAAAATCAATGTGCATCCGAACCTGCCCGCACAATGGAAAAAACTTTCTCTGAGCGTCTGTTTCAGGAAGTGCCGTTATGCCGTGACCATTGCGAAAGACGATATCACGGTCACCCTGATTGAGGCTGATGATAATAATGCTCCTGCATGTGTTGCCGGACAGCATATCACCCTGGAGAAAGGTGTTGCCTACCATTCTGCCTCGGTATAAAAAAAGTATAAAAAAGAGCAGGAAGGCTGGCGTCAAGCCAGCTTTCTGCTTTATATTGTAATGTTGGTTTTTAGTGTTTTTTTGACCTTTTGTTGACCTATTGAAGATCCCATGCGCCTTTCAAACTTTCGTTTTACCCTGCCCAAAACAAAAATAGCTGACGAACCCTCATCGCCCAGAGAGAAGTGCAAGATGATGGTGCTGAACCGGCGAAAAAAAGATATCGAACATAAAAACTTCGAAGATATCGTCTCTTATTTCAAAAAAGGGGATCTGCTCATCCTGAACAACAGCAAGGTTTTCCCTGCTAAAATTTTTGGTCAGAAAGAAAAAACCGATGCGAAAATAGAGGTCTTCCTGCTCAGGGTGCTCAACAAAGAGGCTGGATTGTGGGATGTGCTGGTTGATCCGGCCCGGAAGGTAAGGGTTGGCAACAAGATTTACTTTGATGAGGATGTGGTTGCTGAAGTTGTTGACAACACCACCTCCCGAGGCAGAACCATCAGGTTCCTCAATCCGGACATTGATGTTTTCAGCCTTGTCGACAGAATTGGCAACATTCCCCTTCCCCCCTATTTCACCCGCCCGCCCCGTGAATCGGACCGGGAGGATTATCAGACCGTCTACGCCTCCGAGACCGGATCCGTCGTTGCACCTATGGCAGGATTGCATTTCACCATGCCTATCCTGGAGAAAATCAAGAAAATCGGGGTAAAGATCCTTCCAATCACCCTCCATCCGAGCCTGAGCACCTTCAATGCCATTGAGGTTGAGGATGTCTCCAAACACAAGATGGATTCGGAATATTTCAATATTCCCTACCAGACGGCCATGGAGATCAATGAAACCAAAGTCAATAAATCAGGCAGGATAATTGCAGTCGGAACAACAACATGCCGGGTGCTTGAAGCCAATGCCACCGTAGATGGAAAAATAAAATTCGGCAAGGGCTGGACCGACAAGTTCATCTATCCCCCCTATCAGTTCAAGGTGGTCGATGCTCTTCTGACCAATTTCCAGCAGCCCGAAACCACACTGCTTATGACCGTCAGCGCTTTTGCTGAACATCGGCTGCTTATGGAGGCCTACAAAAGTGCACTCAAAGAGGATTACCAGTTTCTGGCTTATGGAGATGCCATGTTCATTCATTAACCCCCGGGAGCAATTGAGCCTCTTATGCATGCCATAGCCATTATAGCCGCAAGCGGTATCGGAAAACGAATGCAACTCAAGGAGGGAGAGAGCAAGCAGTTGCTTGAAGTCGGAGGATTTCCGGTTATCCATCATACCTTGAAGGCATTTCAGATGGCCTCCTCCGTTCAGGCGATCTATATTGCTACAAGGATTGAGAACAGGGCAATACTTGAGGGTATGGCTGCCGAATCAGGATTCAGCAAACTGAAAGCAATTATTGAGGGGGGAGCGGAGCGGCAGGATTCCGTCTATAACTGCATTAAAGCTCTTGAAGCGGAGAGACGCACGACCGGCTGTGTGGCCGAAACCATTCTGGTGCATGACGGTGCCCGCCCCTTCATCACGCCTGAAGAGATTGATGAAATCTCTCGCCTCGCCATGCAATACGGCGCCTGTGTGCCGGCAAACCGCCCCAAGGATACCATCAAGTATGTCGGAATAAATCAGGAGTTTTTCGGTGAAACGCTTGACCGAAGCAAACTCCTCCAGGTTCAGACACCCCAGGGCTTTCAAAGCAGACTGCTGGTTCAGGCACACGAGCAGGCTGAACTTGAGGGGTGGTATGCAACCGATGATGCCGCACTGGTAGAGCGTTTTTTTCCGCAGCAGCCGGTTAAAATTTTTGAAACCGGTTATCACAATATCAAAATTACGACGCCGGAGGATATTCCGGTAGCCGAAGCGATATTCCGCCAGATCTCGGCACGGAGTTAACACTGCGAAAAAAGAACAAATAAATCATCTTCACGGCTTGTTTATTCCTGAAGCCTGTAGTATATTTTCAGCCGGTAAAAATGGTGAGGTAGCTCAGTTGGTTAGAGCACAGGATTCATAACCCTGAGGTCGAGGGTTCAACTCCCTCTCTCACCACCACTGTAAAGCGGGTGTAACTCAGTTGGTAGAGTGTTTGCTTCCCAAGCAAAATGTCGCGAGTTCGAATCTCGTCACCCGCTCAACTTCGGTGGATACTATCTTAATTTTTAGGCTGCCGATTATGACTCGATCCTCTGTTTTTTTTGCTCCGGTCACCATTGAAGAGATCAACACAACACAGATCATCGATGGCCAGATGGCCCGTCATCTCGGTATTGAAATGACCGAAATCGGTATCGATTTCATGACCGCCAAAATGCCCGTCGACCATCGCACCATCCAGCGTATCGGTATTCTTCACGGAGGTGCTTCGCTCGCCTTGGCTGAAACCGTCGGCAGTATTGCTGCCTCCTGCTGCGTTGACCGTGACTCGTTTTACATTGTCGGTCAGGAGATCAATGCCAACCATATCCGTCCGGTCAGAAGCGGTTTTGTCTATGCTACGGCAACTCCCCTGCATCTTGGAAAAAGCTCGCAGGTGTGGGATATAAAGGTGAGAAATGAAGAGGGTAAACTTACCTGTGTCAGCCGGTTTACCGTTGCTGTCCTGAAAAAATCTCCGCTTCCCCAATAAAGCAGGGCTCTTGTTTGTTGTTTTTTTAATATTTTCATTGATTCGTCGCAGAAGTTTTTCACATTTATTGCAGATTTCAGGGTATGCAAATCGTACAATCAGAAACTCCCGTCTCATCGCTTGACCCCTCATTGGATTTCTCAGAGAAACTCCTTAACCGGCTTGCTTCAGAGCAACGATCACGCAAGAAATGGCTGCTCATTCAGCCGGTAAGCAACACCAGCATGATGGTGGATTCGGGTACAGTCAGTATGCCGCTCAACCTGATTATGGTTGCCACCATGGTCGGAACGCTTTTTGACGTTACCTTTGTGGATGAAAGGCTCGGAGACAAAATCCCGGATGATTTTTCAGGATTTGATGTTGTCGCCGTCACCTCGCGGACACTCAACGCCTCAAAAGCCTACCGGATCGGTGATGCCGCCCTGAAACAGGGCAAAACCGTCATTCTTGGAGGCGTCCACCCTACCATGCTGCACGGTGAGGCTTCAGAGCACTGCACCAGCGTGGTCTACGGTGAAATTGAGTCGATCTGGACAGAACTGGCCACCGATGTACTGAAAGGCACGATGAAGGGCATTTATCGGGCAAAAGAGCTCAAGCCGATGAGCACCATGCAGCACCCCGATTTCAGCTATGCGCTTTCATCAAAAAACGCCAAAAAATACAGCTCCCGCATTCCGATTCTTGCAACCAAAGGGTGCCCGGTAGGATGCAACTTCTGCACAACGCCAACCATTTACGGCAAAAACTACCGCTATCGCGAGCTTGATTTTGTGCTTGACGAAATGCGCTACCATCAAGAGCGGACAGGAAAGAAAAACGTCAATTTCTCCTTCATGGACGACAATATCAGTTTTCGTCCCAAGTATTTCATGACACTGCTCGAAGAGATGGCCAAACTCGGCGTGCACTGGAATGCCAATATCTCCATGAACTTTCTTGACAAACCCGAAGTTGCCGAGCTTGCCGGACGCTCCGGCTGCGACCTCCTGAGCATAGGGTTTGAATCGCTCAATCCCGAAACCCTGAAAACCCTCCACAAAGGGTCGAACCGCCTGAGCAACTACGAACAGGTTGTGGGTAACCTGCACAAGAACGGTATTGCCATCCAGGGATACTTCATGTTCGGCTTCGACAACGACACCGAAGAGAGCTTCCAGCTCACCTACGATTTCATCATGAAAAACAAGATCGAGTTCCCGGTCTTTTCACTCGTCACCCCCTTTCCCGGAACCCCCTACTTCGACGAGATGAAGCCCCGCATCCGCCACTTCGACTGGGACAAATACGACACCTATCACTACATGTTCGAGCCGACCAACATGACCGGCGAAAGACTGCTCGAAAAATTTGTCAAGCTCCAGAAAGAGGTCTACAAGGGACGCGCCATCATGCAGCGCATGGCAGGCAAACCGCTGAACTGGGTCTGGCTCGCCAACTATGCGATGAACCGCTTCACCAGCAAGCTGTCGCCGGAATATTATTACTGAGGGGTATTGGGTGAAAAGGTCTGCAGGGAGTTCAAGTAGAATAGAGAAAGAGGATACCGTTATCCCTCTTTCTCCATTTCAGCAAAGAAATCCTCAACATGCTGAAATTTCCCTTCAGAAATCTCATTCTTGCCCAAGTTGATGAGTTTCAGAAATGCCATGGTTTCAAGCTTTTCTTCATTATTAAGACAGGAAATCTGGCGAACCCTTTCCGATAGCTTCATTGTTGCTCCTTTTCTTAAGCCGTTACCATTAAGACTGAAATATTCAGCTTGTGCAGCACTGCCTGATCCATCACCACCGTCGTCAGCAAGGAATCTCTTCAGTGGTTTTGCTGGTTTTCTTCCCTTTAACGCCACCTTTCCCGGGAAGTGTGTCACCATTCGGCGGCAGGTCCTGCGTCGAGACAATGTTCAGCTTTTGATGGCTGTCGCTGAATCTTAACATGAAATTAAGCAGCACTTCTCCATAGAACGCCTTGATTTTGTCGATAATGAGCTTATCTCCATCAACCTGCTTTGCTATTTCTACCAGTTGCTCAAGCTGGTTGTGAATAGAAAAGACATGGTTCTTGATCTGCTCTGCAGCAGGGAGTGATGTATCTTCAAATGTCACATTTACCTCAACGCCAAGAGCGGACGCATACTGCATAACATCGCCAATTTTTAATTGTAAATCATTCCCGGCCTCAATCCTTGATATCTTGCTTGAGTCGCACATCATAGCCTTGGACAACTCTTTTTGAGAGATGCCTTTTCTCATTCTGAGTCGTAAAAGATTGTTGACAATCTGGCTATTAGCAATCTCTTCTTGCACAAGATTATTAACCGTATCGTCCACAGCAAGGAAAGCCGAGGCTTCTGCTACCGACTTAAATCTCAGGTTCTCAGCCATTGCTCTTTTCCCGTTTAATCTATTTTTTTAAGTTCTTCACCGCTTTATGAGCGTCATTTATATCGGTCGTTTGGCTTTCTTTTGTCCCCATCCCGAGCACATATACGACCTTTTCACGTTCGGCAGCGTAAACATACAGTCGGGTCTCTTTTGCGCCGACTAAGCCAGTCTGACCAATCCGGTAAACGCCCCTTTTTTCTGACCTGAAAAAGCTTGGGTTACGGTTAAGGCTTCTCAAGGAATTGCCGTCGTCAAGCAACATGATCACCCTGTCAAGGTTTCTCAAACACGAGGCATATTCATGTGCATGGTTCTTCTGAAACCTGCGTAAAGAAGAACCGCTGGCCAGAGAAAAATCAACCTCCCACTTATTTTGCATAGTAATCAAACTATTGCCACAACAAATTGCTATTTTTGCATAAAAATATGTTTTTATTGCAGAATATACAAATACAGGCAGAGAAGTACAAAAAAAACAGCATAAACTGATGCCATCTTCAACCATCTCATAGAAATAAATGTACAGGAAGATGTTGAGTGGTTTGATGCGCTCATCTATAAACCCAATAAAGTATTCAACTTATGCAGCACCTCATCAAGTGTTGCTGCCGGTAAGCGGCAAATAAACTCAGCTTGCCAAATTTTCCAATCAAGACTTTTTACCTGATCAGATAAGATCGCCCCGTTTATCTGCAAGCCTTCGGGGAGTAACACTTCAAACGGATACCCTTTAATCCGCGTGGTAACAGGGCAAAGAAGTGCTAAACCAACCCTGGAGTTGTATGCAGCCGGAGAGACTACCAATGCAGGCCGGCGTCCCGCCTGTTCATGCCCTGCTTGTGGATTAAAGGCAAGCCATACCATATCACCACGATCTGGAGTATAGGCCATAAGATCACCAGTTTTCGTTTCCAACAGCTTCACCGGTATCGCACGCATCATGCAAATTATCGTCCGTGATGCCGGAAAGCAGGTGAACAAGATCTTGTTTGATATCGACAATAGGGCGAATAACGAGTTGCCCCTCTATCAAAGAGATATCGACATCCGAATCCTTTTCCAGTTTAGCCTCAAGTGCATAGCTCTTCGGTATTCTCAAGGCAAGGCTGTTACCCCATTTCTGAACCTTTGCAAGCATACATACCTCCACTTTTTGTTATACAATGTAGATACCGTTTTTTGTTGGATAAAGCAAAGAGATCGTTGACGTCAATTTATTTGCATGATAATACGAAGCCGCTGGAGCGCGGGGTTGCGGTAAGTGATTTGCAGGATGTGGCGCGGAGGGGGAACTGAATGGTGGGGGTTAGGTGATGCAAAAAGTTAAGCAATGCAGGCAAACGAAAAGGTATTGATAGGCTTATTATACTAATTAAGTGGGTTTTGTGTTATATTGCGCGATTGTTGTTTCATAATACCTTCCCCAGGGTATAAATCCGAAACATGAGCTTGAATCAAGAACACACTCGACAACTGAGGCTCCATTTTGATGGTGCCGCCACAGATGGTCATAAGCTTCCAGCCTCTGCTTTGGTGCAAGCCCTTGAACGCTTTCAGCGGGTGGTACATTTGATTGCAATGGCTGAAGAAGGCCGTGAAGTACTACAAATAGCAAGGGTTACTAAAGAAATTGAGCGTCGTTTTCCTTTAATTTGCAGCATACCTGAAGATGGCGGGTTCGCTCTTCCAATAGCAATTGGAGGTGAGACTGATCAGTTGTTTGATGAACATGAGTGTCAGAAAATAGCCAAAACCACTCGTGAAGTAATTTCAGCGGTTAACTCAGGAGATGCTAAACAATTAGGTAGTATCGTGCCAGACTCGTTTTATCGGCGCTCTATTTTGCAAGCATTAGAAAGTATGCAGCCTGCAAAACACTCTTGTCTCATCATAAATATTGAAGATTATTATCAAGAAAAACTTTTACATGGCTTCTCTGCATTAGAAAAAATCAAGCAACTGTTAACCCCACCGCTCAGCGAAGTTTCTACTGCTGATTTTGGATATATTACAGGCACTCTCATAGAGATGAAGTTCCATGAAAGAAGGCTGGTTGTAAAGTTATTAGATTCAAGCAAAACGCTCACAGCAACCTATGCCGATGACTTTGAACCTGTTTTACTAAAAAATGCTCGTGAGCTTATTCAGGTTCATGGAAACATAGTCTGGAATGATGATGGTTCACCCCAATCTATTTCAGAAGTTGATGATATACTTGAGATTGATGAAACCGCAATCGAAATAAGCCTTGTGAAGTTTAATATTATAACCCTTAAGTCGAAAAAACCGCTTTGTTTTGCAGTTACTTTCGATAGAGAGAGTTCATCATATAACGCAACCGGCCCTTTTGATATATTCATATTTGCAGCAACACGACCAGAACTTGAGGAAGAGCTTTATTCAGAACTATCCATACTTTGGAATGAGTATGCAAATGCCGAACCAAATTCATTAACGACTGATGCTCATATTCTGCAAAAAGAACTTTTAGGCACTTTTGATGAGGTACCTAATGCCATTTAAAAAAAGGGGTGTAGATTCGGCTCTTGAGCAAAAAGGTTTTAAACGAATTGAAACAGACCATTCATATTTCATCTATTTCACTCAAACCAATAAAAAAAGCAGGGTAAGAACAAAAACCTCACACGGCAACGGTGGGAAAGATATTCCCGATGGTCTTCTCTCATATATGGCAACGCAATGTAAGCTCAACAATAAGCAATTTAGTGACCTCATTAAATGTCCGTTAAGCAGAAACGAATATGAGCATATTCTTATAGAAAAAGGATTCGCAGATAATGGGTGAATGCTGGCGGGCAGTGACGGCGAAAATCGGGTCGCCGACGTTGCAGCGGTAGATTGATCGGCAGTTGGCTCTGGTGGTGCTGGAGGTGGTTGAGGGGGAACTTGCTGAGGATAGGGCTGATGAGTGTTGCTTGTTGGGTGGGCGGGGAAATGAGAAGCCGCAGCGGGAACGATGATTTAACCTGCAACCGGTTGAGGCATTGTGCAGTTGAAGAACTGACCAAATGTCTGCCGGGAACTGATTCTAAATTAATAACTAAAAGCCGAAGTTAACCAACAAATGCCCAGCAGAATTCTGTCCGCCGAAACCAAAGCTTCGATATGCACTACAGATGATTGTACTTCCGTCCAGCCCGAACTGCACAAAACCTTATGTTACCTGCAACTTTTGTCTGTAAAACCTATGAAAGCCCCAAATACCTATTTGAAAGTTCTATAGTCCAGTCAGCTTTACAAACCTGGCTTTATAGTGGACCCCGATTTTTAGACAGCGGTTTAAGATGTTAACTTGCCCCAAAAGGGAGCAAGTAATGACAAAAAGGACACGAAAAAATTTCAGCGGTGACTTCAAGGCCAAGGTAGCACTTGAGGCTATTCAAGGGGTCAAAACGCTGAATGAAATCGGTCAAGAATTTGGAGTACATCCCGTTCAGGTCAGCAAATGGAAGAAAGAGTTGCAGGAGCAGGCGTCGAGTTTGTTTGATGCCAAGCGGGGTCCAAAACCGGTTGAGCCGACTGCTGATCCGGAAAAACTCTATACCGAAATCGGCCGGTTAAAGGTTGAGCTGGACTGGCTAAAAAAAATCCGGTCTATCCCTATGAGTAAACGCAGACAGTGGATCAGCGACAATGAGCCATTGCCGGTGGCAAAGCAATGCGCACTTGCGTCCGTTAATCGTTCGACGGTATATTTGCCTTCTATCGTTTTGTTTCCTGTTGCAGAAGAGTTGCTGTTGCTCGAACTGATTGATCAGGAGTATACCCGGCATCCATTTTATGGCAGTCGTAAAATCATGCACTATCTGCGTAACAATGGTTACAAGATCAATCGGAAACGGGTTCAACGGCTTATGAGAATGTTGGGGCTGGCCGGTATGGCGCCGGGCCCCAACACCAGCAAACCGCATCCGGAGCACAAGATCTACCCCTATCTTTTGCGGGGAGTTGATGTCACAAAACCTAATCAGGTCTGGTCGACTGACATCACCTATATTCGCCTACCAAAGGGCTTTATGTATTTGGTGGCAGTCATTGACTGGTATTCCCGGAAGGTACTTTCCTGGAGGTTATCGAACTCGATGGAAAGCACCTTTTGCGTTGACTGTTTGCAAGAAGCGTTGCGGAAGTACGGGACACCGGAAATCTTTAACACCGACCAAGGGTCCCAGTTTACGAGTGCTGCTTTTATCGGGGCACTGACGGAACATCCTTCCATAAGTATCAGCATGGATGGGCGTGGCAGGGCGCTGGATAACATCTTTGTTGAACGGTTCTGGCGGAGTGTCAAACATGAGGATATTTATCTTAAAGGCTACGCTACCGCAGCAGAATTACAGTGCGGATTAAAAAAATATTTCATAGAATTCAATGTTGAGAGGTCGCATCAGTCGTTGGGCTACAGTACACCAGATAAGGTTTACCGAGCAGCAGTAGGAGGCGGTGCAAGAATAGTTGACAAATACAGCAAGAAGAATAAGCCGACAGAAGAGTTACAGATAAAAGAGGGGCAGCGCCTTTCCGCTGCATAAACAGGTCAGGTTAGTAACTTAAACTAAGCCACTTTTTGTCTACCGGTTGGGGTCCACTTCA
>CAIRXW010000028.1 GCA_903882665.1 uncultured Chlorobiaceae bacterium
GCGGAGATCCAGAAGCTTGAGTGGTGTGACCTCATGGTGTGGCAGTTTCCTCTGTGGTGGTTCGGCCTTCCTGCCGCTCTCAAAGGCTGGGTGGATCGTGTTTTCGCCATGCAGCGCACCTACGGCGGCGGCCACATCTACCAGACGGGTCTCTTCACTGGCAGACGAACTCTCCTCTCCCTCACCACCGGAGGGCCCGAGGAGGCCTATCGCAAGGGCGGCTTCAATGGAGATATTCTTGGTGTTTTGCGCCCTGTTCATCGCGGCATATTGCAATTCGTTGGATTCGACGTATTGGCGCCGCACGTTGTCTACGGCCCCGCACATCTAACACCAGAACAGAGGCAAGGTGCTCTGGAACTCTACGCCTCGCGCTTGCTATCGATACCATCCGAAGCGCCTATCGATGTAGGCCTCTATTGAACGGCGTCTAAACGCAGTTAATAGCTGTAGATGATTTGCGGTTTGATGAGTCAGAATAATAGAATACCTCATCGGGAAACAGCATAATCCTGTTTTGGATAGGTAACCTGCTTAAGCAATAATTGGGAATGGTATTCATTCTATTGTTGCATTCGTTTTTATGGCGATTCAGCAGCTACAACCGCTGCAACCTTTTCTGCAAGAAAGTCGGCGAAAGCCTCGGAATCATTGATACAAGGCAAAAATCTGATCGATTTCACCGAACTTGCAGCGGCTTCTTTCTGCGCATACAGAATTGTCTCCGTTCCATCAGAAAAATATCCACAACTGAAAATATCGACATCACTGGTTCCCCTGGATGAGAGTGCTTTTAAGGACTCGGCAAGAGATGGCTTTGTCCAGGTTCCTCCCACGTCATGGTTAAGGTATGCTATTTCGATACCATCATAACCGTTGCGAGGATCAATAAGGATAGCATGGCGAAGAGTACTCCCCATCTCTTGCATCTCTTTCAGGCCAGTATGAAACATCGGGAGCTCTCCTTTCGTATCCTTGACGAGCGTGCCATGAAACGCCAGAATTAAAGACGATCCGTTGACAGTTTTTCCGTGTGAGAACACGTGGTCGAGAAAAACTTGCCGGAGCCCCGCATCTTTCCAGAACCCGTGTACTACAACAGGGCGTTGCTGAGCGTTGACATGCGAATATCGGTCGGAGAGCCGCTGCAGGTTTCCGGAAGTCAACTGATTATCGATGGGGGACAAGGAGACTAACAACTGGAGGTCATGACCGCTCGTTTGTTCGACAATATCCTGAACAAATGGTGGGGTGGCATGGAAAGCCGAATAGACTTCAAAGTTGATCTGGTGAGGCATCACGACTCTGTTGAGCTTGTCCTGGAGTTGCGAAGCCTGTTGCCGGGTGATCCTGTTCTGCGGTGACCGGTATTTTTGTGCTCGAAACGTCACTTTGTTTTTCATGCCTCCAACCAGAGATGCCACAAGCTGCAATGGACGGGGCAGCTTCATCACCTCTCCAGCATGGGCAAGGGTATGGCGAATCATGGAGAAATTCTCAAAAAAACTCTCTGTTTCAGCTTCTCCATGGGCAACCAGTATAACAGCGATCCTTTTCATCATTGAGAGAGAATTGATATAACCCGCTTCAGCAATAATCGGAGACGGTATTCATTCCATGTTTGACCGGTGGTGTTTTTTCCAGGGGATTCTGTTGCTGCCAAGCAACGCGATTGGCAGTAACAGGATAAAAAACAGGATGTCACGGACAATCGGACCGACACCGATCTCCTCTTTCAGTCCGTACCATTGGGTAAGAAACTCGAAGCAACCGCAGTCATGATCGAGCCCCCTCATGAGATTGTTTGCCATGGCGGCGATGAAGATTGCCATCATGCAGAGCATGACCGAGGCACCGATCCGCGAGAAGAGGTCGAGGAGAAGCATGGTGCCGCACAGCAGTTCACAAAGGGAGACGAGAAGCGCAACGGCGGGGATGAGCAGTGAGGGCAGAATCTGGTATTCCGCGATGACAAGAGCGAAATACTTCAGATCCAGAAGTTTTTCACCTCCCGACATGATGAATAACGCGCCGAGCAACAGCCTCAGGGTGGTGATCAATGCTGATGGAAAGCCAATCCTCGGCATAGGCGTTTTTGCTTCAAACAAGCTCATCCTTCCATCGGGAAGCCGGCATGAGACCAATCGACGAGGCCGCCTGAAAAAACCTTGACATTCCTGTAACCGTTTTGCTTCAGCTTTTCAGCAACATTCCGCGCTTTTGGGCAACCAGGCCCGACGCAATAGACCACAATAAGGGTTCCAATGGTTATTTTTTGCCTGAAATCAGGGAACTGCTCGTCAAAGCGGCTGTCAGAAAGAGACAGGGCTCCTTTGATATGCGATTTGTAATAGGAATACTCGGAACGTGCATCGACAAAACATGCCGAATGAGTGTCAAAATGGGCTTTGGCGGCAGGGAGATCGAGCTCGCCGGACTCTTCTTTCGCAAGAGCTACCGATGCCGCCGCATGGAGTTGTGCTAAGGCAGGCGAAAGGCATGAAAGCATGAGAAGCGAAGCGACCAGCGTCCTCCGTAATAGTTTTCCTGACATGGTGCTTAAAAGCATGGTTATTCTCTGTGATTGTATCGGGTACTGCTTTTCATCGAAAGCTGCCTGCCATTAAAAAGATTTTTAATCACGCATAACGGTCGCAGGGTTCAATGGCGTAGCAACTCTCCATAGTTTGTCACAGGTTAAAAGTGGGGGAGATGCGCACACAAACGATTATTCCCAGTACACTTCCGCTGCTTCATAGTACGCTTTTTATTCCTTATACAAAAAAGCATGCACTTTAAAAACTGTACCGTGCTCCGAGCAAGAAATTACTCGTTGAAACATCGACTTTTCTGTCAGCAGCAAATCCTTCTGCGTTTGGTGCGGCAAAATACCGGTACGAAAGGTCTATTGTGAATTTATCAGATGCTTTAACGCCGACACCTGCGCAAACCCGCCACGCAAACACGCCATTGGATGTGCCGGTTACGGTTACCCCGTAAGCATCAGCAGGAGTCCGCTCTTTATTAGTAATATTATGCAATTCCAATACAAGCCATCAAGAATGGTGAGATTTTGCCTTCAGGCAAAGCTTTGTACCGGAAAGGGTTGGCACATCAGAATATCCTCGGCAATCCCAGGCTCGTGCCCAACTGCACGTACCTCACCTCAACCCTGAAAAGTTTTCGATAAAAGTTGCGCAAAGATATCAAATATAGTATGTTATTCGTATTAATGGCCATAACCGTTTCGTTGTTGAGCCTGAAAACTATGCGGTTACAATTTTGACAGAATTCTTGCGTGTTTGATATGACCCTTATTATTAATGTGATATCTCTTGAGAGATCGGTAAGGCGAAGGGAGGTTTTTAGTCAATTAAACGGTCATATTGAATTTGAGTATTTTAATGCTGTTGATGGCTCGGCAATAACAAGGCAGATGATTGAGAGTTCTAAATTATTTCAGGACTCGTTGCCGTATTCTTCCGGGGCTTATGGTTGCGCTCTTTCTCATCTGGCTTTATGGGATAAGGCTATTAACGAAGATTGTGTGGTAACGGTGGCTGAAGATGATGCAGTTTTTCGTTTTGATTTTGTGGCGCAATCTTCCCGAATAATACATGAGATGCCTTCCGACTGGGATATTATTCTTTGGGGGTGGAATTTTGATTCAATCCTCTCAATAAGTGTCATGCCAGGGGTATCTCCTGTAGTCGCAGTATTTAATCAGGATCAGTTAAGGGTCTCGGTGGATAATTTTCAGAATCTTGAACAAAATGCTTGTACGTTTCGCCTGGACAAGTGTCTTGGTATGCCTGCCTATTCTATAAGCCCTGTTGGAGCAAGTAAATTTAAATCGCTCTGTTTTCCGCTGGCAAATTTTAACCTATATTTTCCGTTGCTTAATCGATCACTTCCCAGTAAAGGAATCGATATCGCAATGAACAGGGTTTATAAAACTACAAATTCTTACTGTAGCTTCCCGCCTTTGGTGATCACAAAAAATGAACATTCACATTCAACAATACATGGAAGTCCTCCCTTGGAGATCCAGTAACTCATTATTTAAATAAACGATAAAGATGGTCAATGCTGACGGATTAAGTCAATATCAATTTACAAAAAACTGGTTTGAGGATACGGCAAAGAACGTATGGGACAAGCTTATCCCACAAATCAATCCTGCGAAGATTTTAGAGATTGGCTCATACGAAGGTGCAAGCACCTGTTACCTGATTGATAGTCTGGCGCCGAAAAACAACATCGAGATCCATTGTATCGATAGTTGGGAGGGAGGAATTGAACACAAATATGGCGAAATAGCTGAAGCAGATATGACGGAAGTGGAAAAACGATTTTTATATAACACAAATATATCTTTGGCTCGTGTTGAGAAGAGTGTTGATCTTCAAATTCATAAAGGTTATTCTGATGTTGAGCTTGCGAAACTTCTGGTATGCGGTAAACAAAACTATTTTGATTTCATTTATGTAGATGGTTCTCATCAGGCCCCGGACGTTCTGTGCGATGCTGTTTTGAGCTTTCGGCTTTTGCGTGAAGGAGGTGTTATGGTTTTTGATGATTATTTATGGTCGGAGAACCTGAACTATGGCGTAGACCCAATTCGGTGTCCAAAAATTGCTATCGATGCATTTACGAACATCTATTGCCGAAAAATCGGATTTTTTTTAGCGCCATTATATCAACTATACATCAAAAAAGTTGCAAACTAACTCCGCTCACGTTGAGCGATTGAGTGTTTTGTGTTTACACTATACCCCATCGCCTGATGGGGTAATATTCGGATAGTCGCCTTGTTATTCCCACTCAATGGTCGCTGGCGGTTTCGATGAAATGTCATAGGCTACCCGGTTAATCCCGCGCACTTCATTGATGATGCGGTTTGAAACACGGGCCAGAAAGTCATGTGGCAACTGAGCCCAATCGGCGGTCATGCCGTCGGTGGATTCGACTGCCCGCAGCGCCAGAACATTCTCGTAGGTGCGCTTATCGCCCATGACGCCTACCGACTGAACCGGCAGCAGCACCGCAAATGCCTGCCAGACCTGGCTGTAGAGGCCACTTGATTTCAGCTCTTCAATAAAGATTTCGTCGGCATCCCGGAGGATGTCGAGCCTTTCCCTGGTGATTGAACCGAGTACCCTGACGGCAAGGCCGGGGCCGGGGAAGGGGTGGCGCATCAAAATATCCTCGGCGATGCCGAGTTCTCGGCCCACGGCACGCACCTCATCCTTGAAGAGCTCGCGGAGCGGCTCAATAAGCTTGAGCTTCATCCGTTTCGGCAGTCCGCCTACGTTATGGTGCGACTTGATGGTTTCCGAAGGGCCTTTGACGCTGACGCTTTCAATAACATCAGGGTAGAGGGTTCCCTGCACCAGAAATTTTTCACCCTTCATCTGCTCTTCGAAGATCTGGATAAAGGTGCGTCCGATGATTTTGCGCTTCTTTTCAGGAGAGGCGACTGCTTTCAGTCGTTTCAAAAAGAGATCGGAAGCATCGACCAGTGAGACCCTGAGGCCAAGCGTCGAGAGAAAGCTCATCACCTTTGTGGCCTCATTTTTTCTCAACAGGCCGTTATCGACAAAGACGCAGTGCAGTTGCTTGCCGATTGCCTTGCCCACCATGACGGCGGCAACGGTTGAGTCAACACCCCCGCTGATGCCGCAGATAACGGTCTCTTTGCCTGCCTTGCGGGCTATTTCTGCAATCTGGTGGTCGATAAAGCTTTTTGACGACCAGTCGGGCTTGATGCCCGCAATATCGATCAAAAAGTTAGAGAGAAGCTGTTTGCCATAGAGGGTATGCTGCACCTCTGGGTGAAACTGCAGTGCGTAGATTTTCAGAGCACCCTTCTGGCCGAAGCTTTCAAAGGCACACATTTCAGAGTTATCGCTGCTCGCCGTTACCCTGAACCCTTCAGGAAGACGCACCACTTTGTCGCCATGGCTCATCCACACATCAGAGTCGGGAATATTGCGGAAGAGGGGGCTCTCATGCTCTTCGTCATGGTTGACCAGAATTTTAGCGCGTCCGAACTCATGCTTTGCCGAACTGGCAACCTCTCCCCCAAAATGGGTGGCGATGGCTTGCAGGCCGTAGCAGATGCCGAGGATGGGGATACCGAGTGAAAAAATCCCTTTATCGGGCAGAATGGCCGATTCGTCGTAGACGCTTGTCGGGCCCCCTGAAAGGATGATGGCCTTCGGGTTGTGCTCCCTGATGCTCTCCGGTGAGGCATTGTAAGGAAGAATTTCAGAATAGATACCCAGTTCGCGGACACGACGGGCAATTAACTGAGTGTATTGTGAACCGAAATCAAGAACGAGTACCGATTGCATAAAAAAACGATTGTACAGTTAGATAAACATAAAATCAGAAGACCTTCTCTTCTTTTGGCTGTTGTGCCGGAAAGGCAGTTTGCATCTCAGGATTGCCATTGCCGCTTCTGGCAGCAGTGCTGTCTCCTTCTGCCGGGGAAGCTGTTCCATTGTTTTGTTGTACCGGATGGGCCTGATAGTATTGGAAACCCTTGGGTGTGAAATACTCAACATAGGCATCACTGTTGAGCATATCGGACGGCCTGTTGCTCTGTGCTGAAATCGGTACGGCAATAATGGTCTCAGGAATAGAGAAGTTTCTGTTCTGAAGTTTAAGCGATGGGTCACTGTAGCAGCGTTTCATAAAGCCTGCCCAGATGGGAAGGGCTGCCCGTGCACCCTGGCCATACTCCATCGAGGTAAACTTGATGCGCTCATCATCGAACCCGGTCCATACAACAGCGACAAGCTGCGGTGTGAAGCCTGCAAACCAGGCATCCCTCATGCTCTGGGTCGTGCCGGTTTTGCCTGCGGCCTCCATGTTGAAGGCGTAACGGGAGCGAACTGCTGCACCGGTACCCTTGTTGACTACATCCTTGAGCATCGAGATCATCACAAAATTGGTGGCAGGGTCGATGGCAAAACGGCGATTCGGAATGTACTCCGATATGAGACGGCTATGCTTGTCCTCGACCTTTAAAATGGAGACAGGCTCCTGCCAGACGCCGTTATTGGCAAAGGTCGTGAATGCTCCTGCAAGTTCAAGCGGGCTGACAACCGATGTGCCGAGGACAAGAGAGAGATTTGAGTCAAGGGTCGAAGAGATGCCCATTCTTCTTGCATAGCTGATAATTTCCGGTGTTGAAAGTTGCTCGTAGGCAAGCCGCACGGTCACCTGGTTCAGCGACTGGGTCAGGGCAGAGCGGAGCGTCGTCATCCCGCCTGACGAACCGTCAGAGTTTCTCGGCGACCAGACCGTATTGCCGATAGTGAAGGTAAGGGGTTGATCAAGCACCTGGAAGTTTGCGGGCAATCCCTTGTCGATGGCTGCAGTATAGACAAAAGGCTTGAAGGTTGATCCGGGCTGCCGTTTTGCCTGCCAGACATGGTCAAACTGATACTTGTACTCATCGGGCGAAAATTTGTTTCCCCCAACCCACGCCTTGACATGACCGTTTGCCGGGTCGATGGCCACCAGTGCCACCTGTATACGGGTTTTTTCTTTCAGCAGTTCACTCACCCATACCTTGTCGGCCTTGATTTGCGCCAGCGCTTTCTGGTCGGTGAGCCCATTCTCCTTCAGCCCCTTGAACCGTTCGCTCTCCATGATCATCTGATTCTTCAGCGACTCAGGCCATACCCATGAGCGGTCAAATGCCGCCTGCAGTTCGACCAGATGGGCTGCTGCAGCCTGCTGGGCATAGTTCTGCATCCGACTGTCGAGCGTTGTCTGGATGGTGAGACCGTCGCGGAAAAGATTGGCGCTTCCCGCTGAAGTAGAGGGTTTTAACGTCTGGCGGACATACTCGGTAAAGTAAGGAGCCATTCCCTGATGGTCTGCCGGATAGTATTTCAGCCGCAGAGGACTCTTTTTAGCCTTCGCAGCCTGTGCGGGGGTAATAAAGTTCACCTTCTCCATCTGGGAGAGAATAAGGTTCCGCCGACCAAGGGCACTTGCTGGAAATTTGGCAGGATTGTAGGCCGTAGGACTCTTCAGTGTCGCAATAAGCGTTGCGCTTTCCGGCAGTGTCAGCAGCCAGGCAGATTTGCCAAAATAGGTCTGGGCCGCAGCCTCAATGCCATAAGCTCCGGATCCGAAATAGACGGTGTTGAGATAGAGTGCAAGAATCTCATCTTTCGTGTAGGTTTTTTCCAGTTCAATGGCGGTAATGAGCTCCTTGACCTTTCGGCTGACCGTTCGTTCCTGGGTCAGGTAGAGATTTTTGGCAAGCTGCTGGGTTATGGTACTTGCTCCCTGCCAGCGGGAGCGTCCCTTGATGATATTTTCACCCATTGCGAGCACAAGCCGCCGCACATCAACCCCCCAGTGGCTGTAAAAATTAACATCTTCAGTTGCAATAAGGGCGTAGCGCGTCGACATCGGAATGGATTTCAGCGGAATGAAGGTCCTGTTTTTCAGAAAAAACTTGTGCAGCAGTACGCCGTCCTCCGAATAGACCAGGGAGGCAAGGTCAGGGTTGGGATTTTCAAGCTCTTCAAGGCTTGGAAGTCCAAGAAAAGAGCCCTTTGCAGAGGCATTGGGAGAGGTCAGCGTTATCGAAATGAGCGCCGCAAAAAGGAAAATAAAGGCTTTGGTCAATAGTTTATTCACAGTAGCAAGTAATCTTTAGGTTTACACGGACGGTCACGAGATCGTGATTTTCTCCTGGCCGCCATGCAGTTTATTGCGGACTCTGTTTATGAAATTGTTCCGCAAATTCAAAATGTTTTTTAAGCTCAGCGGCAAACAGGGCGGTCTCTTCAAGCATCGGGAGATGGCCGAGCTCCGTGAACTTTGCCAGACTGGTTGGTGCAGATGATTTGGCCATGCGTGTTTCGTAGAGTGTTATGGTGCCCTCGGGAGGAATGGTATGATCAGCCATCCCGACACAGCAGAGCAGCGGTGAAGAGATCAGAAGCACATGACGGGTATAGCGCCTCAGTACCTCACGATCGATGGAAAATCTCCCGACCGCATTGGTAGCCTCCTTGTCGGACTGCGTGAAGTCTTCGATAAGGATGTCGTGATACTCTTTGCTGATTTCTTTTGTGGCAGCCCGTTTGATAAAGATGTTTTTCATCGGTTCGAGCTGGAAGATGGAGCGGAAATTCATGGAAAAATCGATCAGCCCTCCAAGAAAAAAGAGGCCCAGAGAGGTAAATGCCGTCTCTTCAAAGATGCCGCAGGCAATGATGGTGGCCGAAACCAGTGCTTTGGAATAGCGCATGCAGAGTTCAGTTGCAACCATCCCGCCCATTGAGTGACCGACAATATGCAGTTTTCTTGAGGTGTGGAGCCCGAGATGCTCAATGAGCTCTGCGGCCTCATCGGTAAACCCCTGAATGGTAAAGGTCGGTTCGTACCCCTTGATGATCGTTTTCCCCGTACCGCTCTGGTCGTAGGTAATGCAGCGGTAATTGGCCGAGAGGATGTTGACCGCCGGTTTCCAGTATCGGGAGGAGACTGCCCATCCGTTCACAAAGAGCACCACAGGTTTTTCCCTGGCTGAATGATCGGATTCTGCACTGTCTTCGTAGTACAGTTGGCAACGCTTTGACGATAAATAACTCATGGGAGTTGTATGGTTGTTCTTGTCATAAAGCAAAACACTAATATAACAATAACCCGAAATATCTTCTCTTCACTCATCCATCACCCTCCCGCAAGCCTGCTTTTGTGACTCTGCGCCCCAATGAGTACATTACCAGCAAGCTAAAAGCAGCGATATTTCATCCATAAAGAGTGACGCCATGGACCATTCCCTTACCTCTTTTCTCTCTTTTCTTGTCGACTTTATCCTCCATATTGATACCCATCTGCAGGTGCTTGCAGCAGAGTATGGTCTTTGGCTCTATGCCATTCTTTTTGTCATTGTATTCTGTGAAACCGGACTTGTCGTTACCCCCTTTCTTCCGGGCGACTCCCTGCTTTTTGCTGCCGGTTCCCTTGCCTCATTGCCTGGTTCATCGCTTGATCCCCACCTGCTCCTTGTACTCTTTTTTTCTGCGGCATTGCTTGGTGATAACCTTAACTACCTGATCGGCCGCAAGCTCGGGCCAAAAGTGTTCAATTATCAAAAATCCCGTTTCTTTAATCCACGGCATCTTGTCAGAACCAATAGTTTTTTTGAAAAACATGGAGGCAAGACCATCATCATTGCCCGTTTCATCCCCATTATCAGAACGTTTACTCCTTTTGTTGCCGGTATTGGTGCCATGCCATATCGTCGCTTTCTTCTTTTCAGTATTGCCGGTGCGCTGTTTTGGGTGGGATTTTTTTGTTATGGTGGTTATTTTGTCGGCCAGCTTCCCTTTGTGCAGCAGAACAGAAAGCTGATATTCCTTGCTATTATTGCGGTTTCCCTTGCGCCCCCTTTTATAGGCTATCTCAAACATCGGTTTGGCCGGAATCAGGACACCCCAAACTGTTAACAGAATGTTGATAACCTGTTGATACCTTGGCGGCTTACCCCTGCACACTCTCTGGTGATGGTATGATACAACAGGCTCTTGTGCACTTTAAGTTTATTTTATAAAATAGTTTAAATGATTTTTTCAGGGTTTGGACATATTCTCCCGGCTGATTCCGGGAGTGGGCAGATTGCTGTATACTGGTGCGCGGATTGTTGATAAGTGATAACAGCAGAATGGGATGGAGCATGAAAACCTCTCCCGGAAAGAGAAAAAGAGTACGAAATCCTGAAATAATATTATTTTAATCCGCAGAATTTTTTATAATTACAGCCTCTTTAAGATCACATCGGCGTATAGCGCAGCCTGGTAGCGCACTTCCTTGGGGTGGAAGGGGTCGTGGGTTCAAATCCCGCTACGCCGACTCTCTTACCCGCATTTTCTTATCGGTTTTTTCTTTTTCGCATTACATGTCTCTTCGCTGCAACTGATAACCGGAGAATACACACATGGATTTCGAATGCGCATTTGTTCCTGAACTTACCAATCTTGCTTCCCGTCTGGCACTCACCATCCGAACCCGCACAAGGGTAAGCGATATCTCGGCTCTTTTCGGTCAAGGGTATGCTTCAATTGCCCTTTTTCTTAACGAGCGAGGAAAGATTCCCGCAGGCCCTCCCTTTGCGCTTTACTACAACATGGATATGGATGATCTTGAGGTCGAATTCGGCTTTCCTGTCGATGAGCTGCTTGACGAATCGGGTTCCATTACGGCTTCGGCCACCCCATCGGGGAAAGCCGTTACCACTCTCTATATCGGACCCTATGAAGAGATTGAACCTGCTTACGACTTCCTTATGAAGTGGTGTGTCGACAACAGCTTGATCCTGAATGGGGTGGCCTATGAGGTTTATCTGAATGATCCTTCCCAAACTCCGCCTGAAATGCTGAAAACGCAGGTGCATCTGCTTCTGAAAGAAGGGTAGACAGTTCATTTTTTCCTGAAGAACTTCATAAGGTGTCCCGTGGTTACTTCTACCTGCAAGGGTAAACCAAAGGACGTGCCATGAAGCTGCAGGATTTGAATATTGTTGTTATCGGAGCCGGAATCGGTGGACTTGCGGCAGGCGCACTGCTTGCGCGTAAAGGTGCTATGGTTACTGTGCTCGAAGCGCAGGACTATCCCGGTGGCTGTGCAGCAACCTTTTCCCGAAACGGCTACTGTTTTGATGCTGGTGCTACGATTGGCTGCGGGTTTCATACAGGCGCTCCGATGGAGACTCTCGGAAAAGAGCTCGGCATTACCTGGCCGGTTGTGCCGGAAGCGGTTGCCTGGCAATACCGTCATCGCGCCCTTCTGTTCGATCTTCAACCCAATCGCCTCGACATTCTTGAGCGTTTTCCCCACTCGGCACCATTCTGGGCTGAACAAAATGCATTGGCAAAACTGCTCTGGCATTTCTCTGAAGGGGGGCTTTCCTGGCCGGTCAAGGGAGCTTACTCAGAGCTGAAGCGTGCCTATACCGAACGGGTACTCGATGTTCTGTCAGCACAGTTTCCCGATGCCCGCAATGCCATCCGAAGCATAACGGCTGCAACGCCGGTTACCTGGGAGCGCTATACCGGGCGTGTTCAGGGTTGCGTGGGGGGCTATCCTCAAACCTCGCTTTTCAAGGTTCGCGGGCCCCTCACCCGGTTCGACAACATGTTTCTTGTCGGAGACTCCATCTTTCCCGGCCAGTCCCTTCCCGGAGTGGTGACCGGTGCCCGGCGTACCATTGAGCTTCTCCTGCAGCGAAATGCAAAAGTCGGGTCGCAGCAACCGTAGCGGAGGGAGAGATATATTTTCCCGCCGAGGCAATTCTCCCTTGAGCGCCCTCTTGCGTTCGTTCTTTCTTCACTATATTTCCCTCATGGACATCCTTGCGAAATTACAAATTCTTTCCGGCGCGGCGCGTTACGATGCATCATGCGTTTCCAGCGGGAGCAAGCGTGAAGGGCCCGCCTGCGGTACCGGCAATACCTCAAGCAGCGGTATCTGCCACTCCTGGGCGGATGACGGACGCTGCATCTCGCTTCTCAAAATCCTCCTCTCCAACGATTGCCAATACGACTGTGCCTACTGTGTCAACCGCTCATCCAATTTCGTGGAGCGAGCCTCCTTCACCGCACGGGAAGTGGTCGATCTCACCCTCGATTTCTATCGCCGCAACTATATCGAAGGGCTTTTTTTAAGCTCAGCCGTCATGGGGAGTCCGGACAAGACGATGGAGCGGATGGTCAGGGTGGCCGAAACCCTCCGCACCGAAGAGCAGTTCGGCGGCTATATCCATCTCAAAATCATTCCCGGCAGCAGCAGCGAACTGGTACGAAAAGCGGGGCTCTATGCCGACCGCATCAGCGTCAATATTGAACTCCCTTCGCAGGCCTCGTTGCAGCGCCTTGCACCCCAGAAGCACAAAGAGGCCATTCTTGCTCCGATGGCCCTGATTGGCCGCGAGATAGCTTCCAGCCTTGTCGAGCGCAAAACGAGCCGCCTTGCCCCCCGCTTTGCCCCGGCAGGCCAGAGCACACAAATGATAATCGGGGCCAGCCCCGAAAACGACTTCCAGATTCTGCGTCTCTCCGAGGGGCTCTACAAAAAAATGAAGCTCAAGCGGGTCTACTACTCAGCCTACATGCCGGTCAGTGACGACAACCGACTTCCTGTGCTGGCCGCGCCGCCTCTTTTGCGTGAGCACCGCCTCTACCAGGCCGACTGGCTCCTTCGCTTTTACGGCTTTTCCGCCGAAGAGATTCTTTCGGACGATGCGCCAAACCTTGACGAATCCTTCGATCCCAAAAGCGCCTGGGCCCTGCGCCATCCTGAATTTTTTCCGGTCGAGATCAACCGCGCCGACTACGGTACCCTGCTGCGCGTACCGGGCATCGGGGTCACATCGGCCAAACGCATCATCGCCGCCCGCCGCTTTTCGGCCATTACCCCCGAAGGGATGAAAAAGATCGGGGTGGTCATGAAGCGGGCAAAATACTTCATCATCTGTTCAGGCAGAAGTTTCGAAAAAACCGACCGGCCAGCCGCCCTTCTTCGCCAGCAACTCCTTATTGGCGACAGCAGCGAACCGGTTCTTCCAACGCAACTGGTTCTTCCCGGTATTTTTTCCTGAAACCATGAACCGCTACCTCTACGACGGCACCGCCGACGGCCTGCTCTCCGCAATTGCCTGGATACTTGAAGAAGAGCCCTGCCCTGAGCAGGTTGCCCTTGCAGAGCGCAAGGACACCCTTTTCGAAGAAGGCTTCTTTATTGGTACCGATGCCACCCAGGCAGAAGATCTCTTGTTCCGGTTGCGCAAGCATGCCCCCGATGCGGCCAGCACCCTTTACTCCTTTATGCTTGCCGAAAAAGAGGGGATGGAGAGCAGCCTGCTTCATTATATTTCACTGGTTTTCACTCATGGCGACAAGGTCAATGGCTACCTTACCCACCCCGCAGTGCGCGATATTGTAGCCGTTGCCAAAAAAGCGGGCAGGGAGCTCCACCGTATGAAAGGACTCCTGCGCTTCGAAAAACTCCGGGATGGAGCCTATCTGGCAAAAATGGAGCCAGACCACAACATCATCCACCCCCTCGCCTGGCACTTCAGCCGCAGGCTCCGGGCGCAGCACTGGTTTCTCTACGACGTCCGCCGCCGCATTGCCGCCCGCTGGAACCAGGGCACACTCCAGTTCGGTACCATCGAACAGTTCACCGCTCCCGCCCTCTCAGAAGATGAAAAAAAGGTGCAGGCCCTCTGGCAGGCATTCTTTAAAACCATCGCCATCCCCGACCGCAAAAACCCCCGCCTCCAGAAATCCAACATGCCGATGAAGTACTGGAAATATCTGACCGAGAAGCAGGAGGAGTGATTTAAAGCATGTATAACCTTTTGAATGTCAAGATTTTGATGTTTTATTTGTAGATATTTATTCAAGAAACTGTCAAAAAAAAATAGCGGAATTTATTACGGATGAACCTTGATTTTTTTGATGCTCACCAGCGCCATTGGGAGGACGCTGAACTCTTGAAGGGTGGCAATCGACTTGCCAATGCCGATCATTTGTTCGGTATATCGGCGGAGTGTGGGCTCAAGTGTCTGATGATCATTTTTGGAATGAACCCTGACGTATCAGGCGCAGATAAAGTTCATGCTGATAAAATATGGAATCGGTTCGAAAGTTATCGTTCAGGTCATAATCAAGGTGCAAAGTATACTCTTCCAACAGTGAATCCCTTTTCTGACTGGAATGTCAATCAACGATATGCTCGTCGCGTTGATTTTGATATTTCTCGACTTGCAAGCCATCGTGCAGGTGCTGAAGCTGTTTTGAACTTGATAAAAAAAGCCAAACTGGCAGGTCTTCTATGAGCACATTTGATGAAATTCTTCCTACCCTGACGAAAATATTTCACCCTTTTCAAGAGGATGTTACCAAAATGAAACCCATTCTCGTCAATCGTGACTTGAATGGTAGGGTACGTCTTATCGTGGACGAGAAGTGGGAAAATGATGAGCATCAGCAAGTCGTACTCGAAAAAATTGCTCAAAAAATTCAAGAAGAGCTTGGCTCTCATGCCTATCCCGCAGATCTGGCTGTGTTGTTCGAGCCTGACTGTCAGGATTTTCTTGAGAGAGAGAGTTGCTTTCAGCTTGAAGGTATAAGCGATGTTTTTGTTATTGATCGTCTGGCGGTAGAGGGGAATTGGTCACGCATTTCCAGTTTAACGTCATCTGTACCTCGAACAGTTTTCTTTTCAATCAAGGGTGGTGTCGGGCGATCAACTGCACTTGCCGCAACGGCATGGGCATTGGCTGAACAGGGCAAAAAAGTGTTGGTACTCGATCTTGATTTAGAATCACCCGGACTCTCTTCTGCGTTACTTCCCGAAGATCGGCGTCCCTTTTATGGTATTACTGATTGGCTTGTCGAAGATTTGGTCAATAATGGTGCTGTTGTGTTTGAAAATATGGTCGCCACAAGTGCACTATCGCATAATGGTGAGATATTGGTGGTTCCTGCGCATGGGGCGAATCCGGGGGAGTATATCGCCAAACTTGGCCGTGTCTGGATGCCCAGGCTGGACACTGAAGGTAAACGTGAATCATGGTCAGATCGTCTGCGTCGATTGCTGGATGACCTTGAAGGGCGGTGGCAACCTGATGTGACCTTGATCGACTCACGTGCTGGTATTGACGAAGTTGCATCAGCATGTATTACCGAGCTTTCGGCATCCACAATCCTGCTTTTTGCCATCGATGGAGATCAGACCTGGTCAGGTTATCGTGTGTTGTTTCAACACTGGAGAAAAACGGGAGTTGTTCGTGACATTCGTGAGCGGCTACAGATTGTTGGTGCAATGATTCCTGAAATTGGAACCGAGGAGTATGTTGAAGGTTTGCTTGAACGGGCCTGGGATCTTTTTTCGGAAGAGCTTTATGATGAAGTTCCTGCTGGAAAGGTTTCAGGTGACGAGAGTGTTTGGAGCTATGACCAGTTCGACGGGAGCGCACCGCATTATCCCTGGGTGGTAAAATGGCATCGAAGCTTTGCTGTTTTGAAAAGTTTACATGGTCGTTTGAAAGATATCGATCCTGAAATGGTGAGGGCGATTTTTGGCCCGTTGATTGCTGGCGTGGAACTTTCAATCGAAACTGATGGAGGTACCAAATGACTGTATCCAACAATCAAACTATCCGACAAGCCATTATTGAAACTCTGCCCAGTGATACGTCACTGCATGGCAGGGAACCCGATAAACGATCGGTCTATATCCCCCCTTCTCACCTGAAGGCTTTGCGCCTGGAATGCAGCCTTGTGATCGGGGCTCGGGGTGTGGGTAAAACATTTTGGAATGCAGCGCTGAATTCCACTGAAATTAGGAACATACTGGGAGCATGTGTACCTGATCTTTCCCGGGTGGAAGTATGGACAGGATTTGGCGAGCGTCCCAAGCTTGATGCTTATCCGGATTCTGATGTTATTGATGCTCTCCTGAAAAAAGATATTTCAGCATATCATATATGGCGAGCTGTACTTGGCCGCTGGGCGGCCAACATTATTTCTGAAGCTATACCCTGCA
The DNA here is from genome assembly GCA_903882665.1 of uncultured Chlorobiaceae bacterium. Classification (GTDB taxonomy): domain Bacteria; phylum Bacteroidota; class Chlorobiia; order Chlorobiales; family Chlorobiaceae; genus Chlorobium. Next base: position 16,588 of record CAIRXW010000028.1, read on the forward strand.
ACACTTGGGAGGCATCGGTTGAGTGGGTTACCAATGAACCCGAAAGTTTTGGCAGGATGCTGGAACGTGCCAACGATTTTTTTAGTGCGCAGAATAAGCATGGCTTGATTGTCTTTGACGCTCTTGATCGTTCAAGTGCCGATTGGCAAACCATGGATACGATTGTACGGGATTTATTACGTGTGGTGTTATCTCTCAAGCGATATCCTTTTTTACACGGTAAAATCTTTTTACGTGAGGATCAGTTTGCTCGACGCCAGATTGCCGATTTTCCTGATGCCTCTAAATTGCTTTCCACAAGGGTGGATTTGACTTGGGCACTGCACGATCTGCATGGATTGCTCTGGCAATTATTTTGTAATGGTACAGAGCTTCATGGAGTGACATTGCGAAATATTTACGAGGATGGAGTTGGCTCTCCACCTGATTTTAATGTAGATGTATGGTCGATCAGCGATAGTGTGAAAAGGGATGAACAAGTTCAACGCTCCCTTTTTTCAAAAATTGCAGGTGAATGGATGGGGCGAGACCGGCGTCGTGGTGTGCCATATTTATGGACAGTCGGGCATCTCGCCGATGGACAAGGGCGTACTTCACCACGCTCGTTTCTTGCTGCTATCCGCGCCGCCGCTGAAGAGACCGAGGCGCGTTATCCCTCTCATCTCTTGCCATTGCATTATGAGAGCATTAAATGCGGAGTGCAAAATGCATCAGGTATCAGAGTATCGGAAATGGCTGAGGATTATCCCTGGGTTAAAACGTTGATGCAGCCATTGCAGGGGCTGACCGTACCCTGTACCTTTGATGTCATTCAGGAACGCTGGTGTGATGCATTCAGAAGCGATCCCAAAACAATATCATTTACAGGATTGCCTCCAGAGCATGTCGATGCTGAGTGGAGTGGTATTCGTAGAGACCTCGAGTCCCTCGGTATTTTTGAGTCGATGAAAGATGGTCGGGTCAACCTGCCAGATCTCTACCGTGTCGGTTTTGGTTTGGGACGTCGCGGGGGAGTTAAACCGGTGAAATCAAGGTATTAGATTGTAAATCGTGCTGTTTCTTCTTGCGACAAGGTGCACGATCCTCCAACGATGAAAAACCTCTGACCCTCATGGCACAAAAGGAAGCCACTGCCCGCATCAAAATCAACAGGTTGCTTGAAGATGTGCGTTGCTTTTTTCAGATTTAACGACTCAGTTCAAGATAATCATGGCTAAAATGGAATTTCCGAGATTACTGACGCAGTTACTGGAAGAGAGCGGTCTTCAGGCACCCGTACGTGCACTTGCTGACCAGATTGGAAACATACTTTCGGACAATAAACTCCCGTTTTTTCCCGATTACACCGATCACGGTATTGATCACGTCAACTGTGTGTTGCAATTCGAGGTAGAGCTTGTGCCCAGGGCGGTTTGGGAAAAGAGTCAAAATGACTCCGATCCACGTTTGCTTTGCGATGCCGATGCAGCGGTGATTATCTGTGCCACCCTTTTGCATGATATCGCCATGCATCTGCGTGAAGATGGATTTAGGGAACTCGTCAGCCCGGATTCCCGGTTTCAGCCACTCCCGTGGTTCAAAGATGCCCACGAAGCTCATGCCGCCGATCGCCCTTGGCATGAACTATGGGAGGAGTATGTTCGAGAAGCAAAGCGATTCAGTGAACGTGACTTGGCCAAAATTATTGGTGAGAAGGAGGCGCGTGCCTGGAAATTCGATCAGCTTTCAGATGAAATAGGTCAATGGGTGGGAAACCATTACCTGATCATTGGCGAGTTTATCCGCCGCCACCATGCACGGTTGGCTCATGAAATAGCGATTTATGGCTTTCCCGGTTTGCCAGTTGGCTCAGGTGAGCATGAGTTTCCGGCAATGGGTACGGAAAAAGGTCACCTTTTGGGACGGCTTGCGGATTTGATTGGACTCACGGCACGATCACATGGCATGAATCTCCGGACGTGCAAATCCTGTCTGGACTCGAAATATCCCGGAACGCCGAGACCAATGGGCACCGCAGTACTCTATTCCATGGCATTGCTTCGCGTTGCTGATTACTTTCAGATTGACCGGCAGCGTGCTCCGGCTGTTCTTCTCCAACTCAGGAATCCCCAAAGCCCTGTTTCTGTGCAGGAATGGGAGAAGCATCTCGCAGTGCAGCATATCGGTCCAGCGACTGATCCTCGTGGCAAGATGGTTATGGTCAGCACAGATATCAGTCTGTCGTTGTATCTCCAGCTTCAGGAACTTCTGAAGGACTTGCAGGCCGAGATGGATCACTCTACCGCTGTTTTGGATGAAGCTTATGGCACAAGGAGCGACCTTGGACTTGATCTGCTCAACCTTGCCATTCGGCGTGTTTACTCGAATTTGCATGACACTACTTTCCGTGAAAATCTGCCATACGTACCAGAGCGGACGGGATTTCGTGTAGACCCGAACCTGCTCACATTGTTGGTTGAACCATTGTATGGAAAAAATCCGAGTGTGGGAGTGCGTGAGTTGATGCAAAATGCCGTTGATGCAGTGTGCGAATTGGATGCTTGGTCTAAAGCTCATAGTGTTGATCTCGAATCGCTTGATCTCCCTGAACAGGACGGAGATGTCCTGATTGAATTTATCGAACGGGAAAACGGCACATGGTTTCTTCGTGTTCGGGACAAAGGCATTGGCATGACAAGTGATACAATCAAGAACTACTTTTTGCGTGCCGGTGCATCGTTCCGCAACAGTGAGGAGTGGATGAAAGAGTTCGTTGATGATGATGGTAAGGCGCGCGTGGTTCGTGCCGGACGGTTTGGGATTGGAGTCTTTGCCGTGTTTCTTCTCGGCCCTTCTTTTCGCTTGTGGACACGGCATGCTGGTGCGGATAAGTCTGAAGGATATATGATTGATGCTTCGGCTGACAGCCAACTTATTGAAATAACGCGAGTTAATAATTTGCCTGTTGGTACAAAGGTCGAAGTGGATATGACTGACGAACCAGTTCAAGCCCTTGAACTGGTGAGAAAAAAAGGAAAACGGAACGATCGGGATCATAAAATATTGGCATCAGATTGGTTTTGTTTGAATTGGCCCAAAGTTATAAGACGTGTTGTTCGGGGGGATGAAACAAATCTACTGGAACAACAATATGCTTTACCTGATTTCCGAGATAAATTGCCACCGGAATGGTCGGAAATTCACCCGTCAGGATTCGATGCGGTTTATTGGTCGTTTGGTGATGCGCCAGATCTTTCATGCAATGGCTTAAATGTTAAAATGGTAGGGCCATGGAACCCATTCTTTAAACCTATATTTGAATGGTCGAAGGAGATGCAACTAAAGTCACCCTGTGTTGCGGTTCTCGATAGTGCCGCAAATTTACCATTGACTATTCAGCGTTATGAACTTATCCAGCAAACTGTTCCATTTATTGACGAGCTGTATCGCGACGTACTGCTCTCCTTTATTGCATATGCACTTGTCTGTGGGCCGTTATCCTGTTTCAACGCAATGTCTTTATCGGAAAGAAGATATCCGCTTAGTAAAAAACTGATTTTGCACGACAACACTCTTCCCGTCAAAAGAGATGGTTGTTCTTCGTTTTCAGAAGGTCTTTTAAGATGGTGTGCGACCTCCAGTGAGATGGTTCCCGCAGATGCATGGCTCTACTCGCTGCTGAAAACAGAGTCATGTTTTGTATACGGAGCTTTATCCTTTGACCAACATGAAATTGGCACTTCTATTAATGAGAATTTAATAGAGACAATAGTAGCGAAGGGGGCTGCCATGCTTCATTGGTCTATTGTTATGAATTTTTATGATGAAAATGATAGCGATGCCGCATTTAGGTATTGCCCTGTGTTCATAAGAGATCTTGCTTTTAAGGGATTAACTTCGTTGGGTCATGAGGTACAAGCATCTCGAGTACTTGTTTCGGCAAACAATGAATTTGAACTTGAAAGAACTTCAGCCGATGACGATAGTACTGTTTGGGAGAAATCAGGAGGCACTGATGCTCGTCCTTGGTTTGAGGATCGAAAGGCAACACTTGAAGAAGGTATTGCATTGGACATGGAACGTGTGTTAACAGAAATGGATGATTTTAGCGCATCTGATTGGCATGTATCTTTTTCGTATGTGGCAGGACTTAAAACAAAACGAGTCGAGCGTCTACCCGAGTCATTGATTGCCAAAGTCTGGAACGAATGCCTCGGTGCGAGGGCAATCCCATTTGATCCCGAAGCTCGTAAAGCGCTGATTGCCGATGGGTGCAAGCATCCGGAATTGAAACGTCATATCGAGGCTTGGCAGGAAATGAAACGCATGGGATCAAAATGGGTGACTGGAGAATAAGTTTTTTTGTGTGTTGCTGAATGGAAGAGGATGCTGTTATGCTTCAGAAATATTTGACAGAGGATATCGATGAAAGTAGGTGAAGTTAAAGTGCAACTGATAGCTCTTGAGGCGGAAGTGAATTCTCAGCTTGATTCGGGTTTTGTACGCATCAAATTTCAGCAGCAACTGGAAAAAGACGCAAATATGTCTTTTATTGGCGGTAATGGTCGAATATATATTCAACCTTCCGCTTTAGGGTATGACATTTCTCTTTCTGGAAAATCTCTCGAAAAAGAGATGTATTCTTTTATGCACAAACTGTGTGGACAAGAGTGTACCGATTATAAGCAGAAAAACAAAAGTAAAGGGAAAAAAGATCAACCATTTTGGCGAGTTGATGATTTTGAAATAGTCAAAAAGGCTGTCTATCAATATGCCAGAAAACCCGGGACGACGAGACGCCCAATCGAAAAGCCTGAGCCACAAGCCATGTCAGAGGCTCCAGAGAACACTGACAGAGAAACTTTAGTATCATGGCTTGCTGAAAATGAAAGGCGAGCATCTACCCTCCCGGAAAGTGAACTCTTTAGACGGGCAGCAATGTCAGTTGCTGTCGCTCGTAAGATGACGTTAACCGGAACTGCATTTATAAGAGATAGTTACGTTGCCGCATCAGCAAAAAAACTTGCTGATGGAGTGTGCGACCTATGCAAGAAGGAGGCTCCGTTCCTCTCAGCCAATAATGAACCTTATCTGGAATCACATCACATAGACTGGTTGTCACATGGTGGGGCTGACTTGATTGATAATGTCGTGGCATTGTGTCCAAACTGTCATCGCAAGATGCACATTCGCAATGATGAGGCTGATCGAAACATCCTCATTCGTCGAATTATCGGTCGCAAGCATCTCTTGTAACCGATTTGAGTATTATGATATAAAAGCTATAAGGTAATTATGCAAGAAATCAAGACGTTTCCATTCGGGCAACCGATTGTGTCATTGGCACAATCAGATCGCAGTCCAAAGCGAGTTTTTATTCTTGGCGTTTATGCCAGTGCTGTTCATGCTCGCTGGATTGCTGAAGATGGTCGGTCAATCGTGAGAGCTCTTGCAGTTGCCTCAGAACCTGAAATATTTTGGCGCGGTGACGGAGAGAGTGATATCATAGCAAAGATTCCAGTGCCTCCTGGTGCCGGAAAACTTTTGCCACCTGGAAAGAATTTGAATGGCCCTTCAGGGAATGCTCTCGACAAGATGTTTCTTGACCCATTACAACTGAAGCGCTCTGATGTCTGGCTTTGTGATCTGGTACCTTATAGCTGCATGAATGACCGGCAGAAAGCAGCGCTGGCTTCCAAATATGATGTGCAAAGAGAAAAGCTGGGCTTGCCGGAGTATTATTGGCCACCAGTTCCTCCCGAACTTGCGAATGAGCAGCGCAGGGCGGAAATTGCGGGAGAGGTATCTGAAGCATCTCCAGATATATTTATCACACTTGGTGATCAGCCCCTTCAATGGTTCACAAAGTATTTTGGCTCAAAGTCAAAACTCAGTGACTACGGTGATTCATTTAGCCAGTATGGTCTGCTCCATGATATTTCGATTGCTGGTCGTGATATGAAACTGTTGCCACTTGTTCATCCTCGTCAGGCGGCAAAACTCGGCTCCCATTCTGCAAAGTGGGCGGATTTACATGAGGCATGGATGATTGAGGTCGCACCAAATCTCCTGTAAATGAAATCTCAAAGTGGTGCGTGTTTCTGGCGTATTGAAAAAAGGTGTTATTGCTCTTATCGACGATGAAGATATTATTAATCAATGAACTTTTGGAAAAGTTCAGCCATTGACTCTATGTGCAGGACGCAACTTTTGCAGAACAATACAATTATTCATAATTCGTGCAAAGGTAGTCTGGCATATTTTGATCGATTATCAGAAAACTTATGAAAATACTTGCTCTCCACACTTGTGAAGCCGGGCCGCTTGGCTCTCAGCTCTTCCACTTTAAAGACGATTGGAGCGGAACGATAGCAACCAATATTCTTTTCAGTGGCCCGAACGGCTGCGGAAAATCCTCTGTGTTGCGGGCGATGGCGGTGCTTTGGAGTGCTTTTGAGCAATGGCTGCAACGATGGGGAGGGTTGCTTTTTGAGGGTGACTCAATGTGCCATTTCGTTGTAATTATCCGGTGATAAACTGGTTCCTGATTCGGATTGTTTATATTCAGCAGTGTAGTGATTCCGAATTGCATACACTTAACCAAGCAACAGATACGAAGCGA
>CAIRXW010000029.1 GCA_903882665.1 uncultured Chlorobiaceae bacterium
GATTACGCTTTATCGCGTCCCATGACCGTCACCAAAATTGAAACGTTCTCATAAAGAATAATCGTATATGAACGACTCTGACATTGCCCTCCTTTTTGTTGATGATGAACAAGACACTCTTGATTCATTAAGCCGTTTTCTACGCAAGGAGCCCTATACAAAGTACTTCGCAACAAGCGGCAAACAGGCGCTTGAACTGCTTGAATCCTGCAATATCGCAATTCTGTTAACCGACCTGCGCATGCCTGAAATGTCCGGAATGGAACTGATCAACCAGGTAAAAAACAGCCATCCGAATATTGTGCGCATTATTCTCAGTGGCATTCATGATATCGACCAAATTATCGAGTCCATCAATACAGGCGAAGTTTTCCGTTTTATTCCAAAGCCTATCGAACCTCATGGATTTAAAAAAATCATAACGGATACCATTGACTATTACCGACTGAAAAATGAACGGGAAATACTGTTCAACCAGCTTGCAATAAAAAACCAGGACTTGTCAAAGGCAAATGAAGCACTTCGCGTCATTTCCGCGGAATTACGTCAAAGCGAAACGCAGTTTCGTGCAATGAACGATGCCGCGCTTGATCCCATTTTTCTACTCAATGACCAGGGATTCATTGTTTATGTAAACATTGCTGCTGAAACCCTTTTCGGAATAACCGAGGAGGCATTCCACTCGAAAAATTTTCTCGACATTATTTTGCCTCAAGCTGAGGCATGCTCTCTTTATGATGGTTGCGATAACCCTGTTAACAACCTTGCATCACCGAAAGATGGTCATGTGCGACGAATCGATGGCATAAATAAAGATGGGAGTTCCATACCTCTTGAGGTAACAACAGGGGCTCTCACCTTTGACGGACTTCACCACACCGTTATTATTGCGCGGGATATTTCGACACGGATTGAAGAAGAAGAGAGCCGGGAACGTTACGAAAATATGCAAAAGGACCTGGAAACGCAAATTGAACAAAAGCTGTTACAAAGTGCGATCCCCAGTTCTCTGGATGGTGCTTCAATGAGCCAGTTTACCGTCTCTTCGGGTCATCTTAACGGTGACTTTACAGAGTTTATTCTCTATGATAACAAGCATGCCGATATTTTTATTGGCGATGTCATGGGACATGGCATTCTGTCAGCTCTGGTCGGCGCTGGTTTAAAGTCACTTTTTCTGAAAACAGTTGCACAAAAAAAACACCAGGCGCATGAACTGCCGGAACTGCAGGGTATTGCCACCCAGTTACATGAGCAATGCATTCTTGAGCTTCTTGATATCGGTATTTATGCGACACTCTTATTTATACGCCTTGATCTGGAAAAAAGAGTGTTTTCCCTGATTGACTGCGGCCATACCCCTACCATTCATTTTCATGCCGATGAGGGAATCTGCACGCTGCTTAAGGGCGAAAACCTGCCTGTCGGTATGATTGAAAAGCAGAAATACCACACCATTTGCTTTCCGCTCAAAGAGAACGACATCATCGTGATGTATTCCGATGGCATTACCGAATGCATCTTGCCTGACAATACCATGTTCGGGACAGAAAGACTTCGCGATTTAATTGTAAAACATCAAAAGCTCCAGCCTGATGCATTGATCAAGAAAATCAGCGAATATGTTTATGAATCTACCGGCCGCCAGACCTTCGATGATGATGCAACCTGCATCGTTATCCGTATAGGCTCCCCGGAAACTATCGTCGTGGAACTTCCTTGCAATAAAGAAACCATCAACGAGGAGGATGTCGTGCCGTGAACCAAGGCAAAGAATTCATCACTGGTTTGGAAGAAAGACTTTCAGGACGTTCATCTGGGCTGAGAAGCCTCATAACACGCCGTATGTTCAAACTCAGTGCCGCAACAGCAGAGGCACTTGCAAGAATCATTGAGATATCGGTTGCACTTGTCGTGACGCTTGCCATTACTCTTCCATTTCTTCTTATTCTTTTGTTCCGGAAACTTTTTACGGGAACACCACTCTTTTCATCAAGAACCATTGCAGGGGCACGCGCCAAACCACAAAGGGTTCTTCGCTTCAACAGTGTCGCCCCCCCCTTTTGTGACCTGCCTCTCTTTTTTGAAGTTCTTACCGGACAACTTGCTCTTGTTGGAACGGTAATAAAAGAGTGGGGCGATAGCAGTCCAACTCCTCAAAAAGGATATATTAGTATGGTGAGGCCTGGTGTAATCTCACTGTGGGATGTTAGGCGTTCCAGCAAAATTGCTCACGAAGGACCGTTGCTGATTGAATGGGAATATATCTTCAAGAAACACCCGTTTTATGATTTCATGCTTCTGTTACGTGCGCTTCCGGCCATGTTTTACAGTGAAATAAGCGGGACGTCATCTTCGGTATTTCAGTTGCTGGATATCGACCTGAAAAATCTTACAATGGTTGAGGCGGTTGATCTTATTGGAGTAAACCTTGAACAAAAAAAACAGTGTTCCATTTTTTTTGCAAATCCGGACTGCCTTAATAAAATGATCGCCGACCGGGAGTATTTCAACATTCTTAAATCAGGCGATTATATCTTCCCGGACGGTATAGGACTTGTTATTGCCGGAAAAATGCTTCAGACTCCGCTCAAGGAAAATATCAACGGAACAGATATGCTGCCATATATTTGCAGAATGGCGACATCGAAGGGTTATTCCATCTTTCTCCTTGGAGGAAAACCAGGAATTGCCGAGAAGGCCGGCGAAAATATCAAGACTGCGTACGGCGTAGCCCTTGCAGGGACCGAACATGGCTATTTCGATCATCAAACTGAAAATGATGGGGTTATCGAGAAAATCAACAACTCCGGTGCGGCAATTCTTCTGGTAGGATTTGGAGCGCCGCTGCAAGAGAAATGGATCAGCATGCACCGCCATAAACTCAAGCCTGATGTGCTCATGGGAGTTGGCGGGCTGTTCGACTTTTATTCAGGAACCATCAGACGAGCACCAGACTGGATCAGGGAAATCGGTTTTGAATGGATCTTCAGGATGCTTCAGGAACCGGGGCGCATGTGGCGAAGGTATGTCGTCGGGAATCCCCTTTTTCTCTATCGTGTCATGAAATGGAAAATGTTTACTCAAAGCAATAGCCGTTAAGCCTTATGGAGCTCGATCCAACAGTAAGAAAAGAGCTGATACGACAAATCAGTGGCTCACTCAATCCAAGGGTACGTTACCGGCGAGTCATGAAAGTTGCTGCATGGGAATCAACCATCAGATTTTCCTACATACTGAAAAGAGTGCTTGATATCAGTGTCTCATTAGCCGCACTGATTGTTTTGCTCCCTCTTTTGTTTGTTACGGCCTGCGCCATCTGGATGGAAGGCCCCGGGCCGGTCTTTTATGCTCAGATACGTGTTGGCCGGAACGGCAGGCATTTCCGGTTTTATAAATTCCGCTCAATGGTTGTCAATGCCGACAAATTCAAACAGGAGTTGGCCGATCGGAATGAATCTGCCGCCGGCGTAATCTTTAAAATGAAAAAAGATCCGAGAATTACGAAGGTTGGAAGAATCATACGTAAATTCAGTATTGATGAGCTGCCACAACTTCTGAACGTTCTGATTGGTGATATGAGTCTTGTCGGACCGAGACCTCCCTTGCCGGGTGAAGTTGCCAAGTATACCCTTGAGCAACGCAAACGGCTCCACGTCATACCTGGGATTACCTGTTTGTGGCAGGTTAGCGGAAGGAGCGACATTCCATTTACTGATCAGGTCAAGCTTGATATGCAGTACATTCAAAGTGCAAGTTTTCTTAATGATATTCTACTGCTTCTGAAAACCATCCCTGCTGTCCTGACCGGAAAGGGCGCTTATTAACACTGGAGAACTCAATGATTTTTCATCTCGACACATCAACAACCCAGCCTCTCGGTGTTGTACTTCTAAAAAAAAGAGTTGATGCCAATAACAGCAGCGAGCTGCAAAAGGCTTTCGCTCAATGGTTACAGCAGACAAGCAATTTTGTTTTTGACTGCACAAAGCTTGACTTTATCGACAGCTCGGGGCTCGGTGCGATTGTCTCCTGTCTGCGCAAAGCGCTTGAACATCAGGGTGACGTGAAACTTGCGGCTCTCGGCCCGAAAGTGGCCATGGTTTTTGAGCTCACAAAAGCAAAAAAACTGTTTTCGGTTTTTTCAAACAGCTCTGAGGCTATACAATCATTCAGGACAGTTAGTCCGAAATAACAACAAGCTCCATGAAAACACTTCTTGTCATCAAAAAGCAGGAGTATGAGTGGCTTATCGATCTGTTACCTGGCGTTCATCCTTTGCTTGTTCCAATATGCAACAAGCCTTTTATCGAATTCCTTGTAGACTTTGCGATCCTTGCAGGCAGCGATGCCCTGAGGATCGTAAGCGACGGAGTGCTTGGCAGTGTTGAGCATTACTGCGAAAACGGAAGCCGATGGGGTGTTGAAATAAGCTATGGGAGTATGCGTCCTGCCGACGATATCTATACCGTCATTGAAAAAAACCGGCGTTTCTGTCTGGAAGAACGGGTCATCATCATCAGCGGCTTCCTCTTTATCCGCTACAACAAAAAGAGTGAGTACGCATCACTTTTTACCTCACTCCCCTCCGGAGAGCTTCTCAGTTGCCCGCACGGCAGCATCAGTTTGACAGGAACCTCAACAACGAAAACAGAGACTCCAGGAACGTTACCATTTTCGCTTGCCGCTCTTGACTCGATCGGCAAGTATTATGAGCTATCCATGGAAATCCTCCGCACCGGATTAACCCACTATGTCATACCCGGATACAGCAGCGAAGAGGACTGCTATATCGGAAGGAATGTCATTATCCAAAAAAGCGCAGAAATAATAAAGCCGGTCATTATTGGCAATAATGTGCAGATCATGACCAACTCGATTATCGACAGTAACAGCGTCATCGGCAACAACGTCATTATCGACAGGGAAAGCTTTATTTCAGGCAGTATTGTCATCGGCAACACCTATATCGGCGAACATCTTGAGGTCAAAAACAAGATAGCGGCAGGCAACCTCCTTATTGATCCTGAAAGCGGTACCTCCATTGTCATGGAAGACCCTCACCTTTTGACCGCCATGACACAGTCAAGAGTGGCAGGCGCACTGCTTCGACGTGTAGTACACGCCCTTGGAGCCACGTTCCTGATTCTTCTGCTGCTTTTGCCCTGGCTTTTGCTACGCCCGATATTGGGGCTGCAAGGTAAATGGAAAAGAAAAAGAGAGCAATACTTCACTCGACTGCCAGGAAAAAATGTTACGCTGACGAACACAACCATTGAGTGTACGGGAGTGCTCAGCGCACTTGCCAAAGCACTCTCTCTTGACCGCTTTACCCTGCTCTTCAAAGTACTCAGTGGGAAGCTTGCCCTTATCGGCAATCAGCCTCTGCCAGTCAACCCTGCTATTCCGCTTCTCCCGAACACCCATGCAGTCTACCGACCAGCGGTCTTCAGCTATGCAGAGGCCGAAGAGTGGCCTGAAATTGGCATTGATACAGAAATCGTCGAACATTATTATGCTGTTCACAGCGATCCACTGAAGGATATTGCCATGACGCAAAAAGCCCTTTTTTACAGAACTCATTAACAAGGATTACCCATGAATATCAGTGAAAAGACCATCAATAACTATACCATTATCTCTCTGAAGGGCATTCTCAATGCCTCCTCCGCGCCTAAGCTGAAAACCTATATTGCAGGTATGCCGGATGAGCAATCTCTTGTAATTGACCTTGAAAATGTTGAGTTTCTTGACAGTAGCGGCCTCGGAGCACTGGTAGGAATCGCCAGGAAAAAAAGGACAAGCCGTGCTGTTATGAAACTGGCAAGAATGAATGAACGAGTAAAAAAAGTATTTGAAATCACACAGGCATATACACTATTTGATATTTATGATGATGTATCGGCCGCAGCAGAAGTTTGAAAAAAGGGGCAAACGAAAACGTAAATCGTCTTACTTATGAACCCGATAATCACCCTGACATTGCAGGCGAACCTCCGTTATGTGCGTATTGCCTCAATTATGGCCTGTAATGTTGCCGAAATTTTCGCTGATTTCACCTGCAATTCTACGGATATTGCAGAATTCTGTCACGCCTATGAACTCTCTGTCAGTGAAGCCTTTACAAACTCGGTACGCTATGCGAAACCTTCGCAACCGGAAAAACAGGTAACGATACGCTTCAGTTCCGACAACAGCTCTCTGGCTGTCAGTATCATTGATACCAATTCACAATTTAATCCTGTGACCCAGGCGCCGGACATCAGCAACTATCCCGAGGGAGGGTATGGACTTTTTTTGATCCATCGACTTATGGACACGGTCTCCTACACAAGAGAAGATGGCACCAACATACTGACAATGACAAAGCAGGCAACGATAACGCATGACACATAAACCAATAACTACATAATTCAATGGTATCTGTTATCATTGTCAGTTATAACACAAGGGAGATTCTCCTCAATGCTCTTGAGGCACTCTTTGAGAACAGTAAAGGTGTTGATATGGAGGTATTTGTCGTCGACAACAACTCCGCCGATGACTCTGCTGCCATGGTGCAGCACGATTTCCCTTCTATCCGTTTGATTGCCAACAACCGAAATCTCGGTTTTGCAGCGGCAAATAATCAGGCCTTCGCGCTGGCATCTGGCCGCTACATCATTCTTCTCAACCCTGACGCTTATATCAGACCTGCCTCAATCGAAAACTGCCTGGCATTCATGGAACGGACTCCAAAATGCGGCCTTGCGGGCGGAAAAATTATCTCACCCGAAGGGCAGCTTGAGCCAAGCGCCAGACGATTCCCGTCCGCACTTTCAAAACTCCTTACCCTCTCGGGTTTAAGTGGAAAATTTCCTCACTCACCTCTTCTCAATCGTCATGAATTCGGTGGCTTCGCGCATGATCATCCTCTGGAGGTTGACTGGGTACCAGGCACATTCACCATTATTCGCAAAGAGATGATTGATGCCATAGGAGCCTTTGATGAACGATTTTATATCTATTACGAAGAGACTGATCTCTGTCTCCGGGCAAAAAAAGCAGGATGGAAAGTCTATTTTATCCATGATGCGGAAGTCATGCACATCGGTGGTGCATGCAGCAAGACAAGAAAAGACAAAGCATTTGACAATAAAGCTGCACAGGTGCTGACCTTCAGAATGCGAAGCGAATGGCTCTATTACTTTAAAAACAAAGGGATTATAGCCGTACTCTCGAGCGCAGGCGTTGAACTGCTCTGGCATGCGGCCCGCTACACAAAAAATTTGATCCTGCCTTTCGGTAATGCTGGAAAAAAACGATCAGCCGCAGTTTCAGTGATCATGCAGATCGTGCAATCATTGAAAGAAACAAAATTTGGAACTTTTTCACCGCCATCTCCCTGGTAACACTGCCTATGAAACTGTTCAACAATATAAAGGCCGATCTTGCAACCTATGATGGCTCATGGAGCAGCCAGGGATTCTGGGTGATGCTGGTCTACCGTTTCGGACGGTGGCGCTATACCATTAAAAACAGCGTAATACGCAAGCCATTTTCCCTGCTCTACAAGCTGCTCTACAAACTCATCCAGATAGTAACCGGCATTGAACTTCCCTGCGAAGTACCGGTTGGAGCAAATTTCCGCATCGACCATTTTGGTGATATCATCGTTAGCGGATATGCGAGCTTCGGTGACAACTGTGTTCTGAGAAACGGTGTAACCATCGGCCTGAAGAATATTGAAGAGAAGGCGGCTCCCCGTATCGGCAATAATGTCAATATCGGGGCTGGGGCAAAAATATTGGGAAACATCACCATCGGCAATAATGTCGATATCGGGGCAAATGCTGTCGTCATTTCGACGGTACCAAATAACGCTATCGCTGTGGGAGTCCCGGCCAAAATCATTCTCAAAAAAGAGGGATAGATGAAAAATAAGTACTCTTTTCATCGTCACTCTCAGACACTCAGCACTCGTTATACAATGAAGAATAAATCTCTTTTTTTATCATTTTTTCATATTGCACTCTGGTGTACGGCAATTCCATTGCTTTTGGTGGCATGCAGTGGTCTATCGCCAAAGGCCATTCGAGTCCCCTCCCCTCCAGAAAGAGACTTTATTACCGCTCAACCAAAAAAAGAGCAAAAATTTGCCTCCGTGGAGCAAATCGAGAAAATAACTCCCCTTGGCAGCTATGAGTATCGTCTCGGACCGGGTGATCTGGTCAACATCAAGGTATGGCGCAGGCCGGAACTGTCACAAGAAAACATCATTGTCTCGCCTGACGGCTTAATTGTTGTTCCAAGAATAGGCAGTATTAATGTTTTAAACTGCACACAGGAAGAGGTAAAAAAGCTTGTAACCGAAAAACTGACGCCTCTCTATATTGAGCCTGAGGTAACCGTCTGGTTACGGGAGTTTCACAACAACAAGGCATTTGTTCTTGGACGTGTCGGAAAACCGGGCGTCATTAATTTTCCCGGGAAAGGAACACTTCTTGAAGGGCTCGCTCTTGCCGGGGGACTTCCCGATCAGGGAAAACTCACCAGATGCGCCATCATCCGGGGCAAAGAGAGCGTGATCTGGATTGATTTGCAGGACTTGCTCAAAAACGGCAACATGGCTCTCAATGCACCGATACAAAACAACGACGTTATTTTTATTCCTGAACTTAATGATGAAGTGATTTATGTTATGGGTGAAGTGCTCAATCCCGGTGCAATTCAGTTGAAAGACGGGATGACTATCCTCAAGGCCGTCATGCTTGCAGGAGGAATCAACAAAAAAGCAAACGCCGAAAAAGTCTTTTTGATAAGGCAGCAAAATCTCAAGGGAGACGTCATCAAGGTTGATCTCAAGAGATTGATTGAACGGGGTGATTTCAGTCAAAACTTTGCTCTGCTGCCAGACGATATTATTTATATAAGCTCGACGGGCATGGCAAAGTTCAATTATACTCTTGACCAATTGACTCCTGCATTACAGATTTTCAACCTCGGCACGTCCGATGCTGAAACACTCGGAATCATGCAGGAATTGCGTAAGAAGCTATGGAATCAAACCGGGTTTGTTAACAGCAGCAGCAGTAGCACTACTACTACCACCACTACAGGCACAGCGAAGTAATGGCACATGATCCATGGACAAACTGGTACCCGGGAGATCAAACTGAGAAGTATTAACTTGAAGAGGGAGCAACCACTTGAAAGAGCCACATTTACTTATTATCCCGTCAGTTCCTGTATGGCCGCAGGGCAAGAGCCTCATTTTTGACCGTAAATTTTACGATGGCATGGCTCTGTATGCCCAAAAGTGGCCAGGAAAAGTGAGTTGCCTTATGGAAACCACGACCTCTCAGCTCCCTGAATTTGGTGCTATAAAAAAAACAGCCCCGGAACTCCCCTTTAGCTGCATCACCATGAAAGAAGGTGATGTCGTCAATACAGAACATCTGAAGGGAGTCTCTCTTGTCCTTGCCTCAGGCGATTCGCACAATCAACTGCACATAAGCGGGCTATGCAGAAAAGAAAAAATAAAATGCGTTTATGTTATTGAGTACATACCTGAAACCCGATATCAAATAGCCTCTTTAAGCTCCAAAAACCCTTTGGTCAAGCTGCGCAGATTTCTATACATCTGGCATCATGAAAAAAAAAGAGTTGCCGCATTTCAGCTTGCGGATGCTCTTCAGTCGAATGGGACACCGGCTTATTACGAATACAAGAGCATTAAAAACAACCTGCTATACTTCGATACGCGCGTCGACAACCAACACAGTATCAGCGACACCGATCTTGAAAAAAGATTGGATTACCTCTCTCGGGGCAACCCACTCCGTCTTGCTTTTTCCGGTCGCCTGATTCAGATGAAAGGTGCTGATCACTTGATAACTCTTGCACGTATTTTGAAAAAAGAGGCTTTTCCTTTTCTCATGACCATATATGGCACGGGGGAACTGGAAAATGAGATGAAAAACAGTATTCGGCAGCATAAGCTTGAAAATTACGTATCCATGCCAGGTGCAGTGGATTTTTATACCAAACTTATCCCTGATCTCAAACAAAAAGTTGATTTATTTATCTCTCTTCACCGGCAAAGCGACCCATCCTGCACTTATCTGGAAACCTTGTCGTGCGGTTTGCCTATTGTGGGGTATAAAAACAAGGCTTTTGCCGGGTTGTTGGAGTTGGCTGATATTGGATGGGGAGCAAAATTAAACGATCTCAATGAGATTAAAAACATTATCATCAATCTCAACAAAAACAGAACTGTTATTTCGGAAAAGTCCAGAGCGGGTATTTTGTTTTCACGACTACACGATTTTGAAACAACATTCAATAAAAGAGTTGATCACCTCCTGTCAACGCTTGAACAATGAAAACCACCTTGTCACATGAACAACATTGTCAACATAGTATTTGCTACTGACAAGAACTATATCCAGCACTTGTGTGCTGCATTGGTATCATTATTGGAAAACAACAAAGACCTCTCCATTGATATCTATATTATCAGCAGTGGCATGTCAAAGAAAACCTATCGAAACATAAAAGACATTACCGATAAATATAACTGCAAAGTTAAGCATATTATTGTTTTAGATGAATTTTTTGCTTCTTTAGCCATAACACACCCCTATTATCCAAAAGGAACATATTATCGTTTGCTGATTCCAGAGCTTATTGATGTTGGAAAAATACTTTACCTCGATTCCGACATCATTGTTAACGGATCAATAAAAGAATTGTATAAACAGGATTTAAATAATTATTATGTTTGCGCGGTTGAAGATGCCGGCTTTGACAGGCATAATAAATTAAAAATGAATATACAGTCAAAATATTTTAATTCAGGAATGATGCTTATTAATTTGGCTTTATGGAAAACATCAGGACTGCAGAAAAAGGTTATTGATTTTATAGAAAATAATCCACAAGCGGTCTTATTCCCGGATCAATGTGGTTTAAATTCAATTATTAACGGCCAATGGAAAAAAGTACCACTAAAATATAACCAGCCATCTTCGATATTTAACCCTTCTTTTGAAGAACAATTTGATTGTTTCAGCAAAGCCGAGTTAAATGAAGCAAAAAAAAATCCAGTTATTATTCATTACACAAGTGGATCAAAACCATGGCATTCAACAAATACTCATCCCTATAAATATTTATATTGGAAATATTTAAAAATGACAAGATACAAACATGCAATATACTCTGATCTTATGCCTATGTATCTTTTAAAATCATTAATTCCTGCTAAACTAAAGCAACAAATTAAAACAATCATAAAAAAAGTTATGTCCAATTAACCATTTTTCATAATTTACAGGACAACTCCTGCTCAATTATACAAAAAAATATTCTGCAGTAACGTGCACAACATTGGGATCACAGATTTGACTGAATAGTTTTTTCAAAATAAACAGCATTGTTTTGATTTAACAAATTTTCCAACCGCAGCAGAAATAATTTGTACTGATGGATAATCAAGATAAAGCACACAAGAAACTGGCAAGCAACGCCCTGTCTGGCATGGTGGCGACTATGATTTATATGGTCAGTCGCCTTTTTCTGACACCTTTTATTCTTCATTATCTCTCCTTGGCTGAGTTCGGGTTATGGTCACTCTGTTTCATTATTCTCTCCTATGCAGGAATGGGAGGATTTGGTGTAAACAGTACCTATATCCGCTATTCGGCCAGATACCTTGCGGAAGGAAAGGAAAAAGAGATCAGCAAACTTCTTTCAACCGGCATTGCCTACATGCTCTCATTCAGTCTGCTGTTCTGTTCTTTGCTTTATTTGATCATGCCGTTTATTCTGAAAAGTTTTCACATAGAAAAAGCACAGCAAGATCTTGCATCGACAATATTTCTTGGCACTGCCGCTGTGTTCAGTCTTGAACTTACCCTCGGAGGGTTCCGATTTATTATCAATGGAATACATGAATTTGCAAAAGAAAGAATAGTCACAACTGTAGCTGGTCTCCTCGAAATTATTGCTATTGTCATATTTCTCATTTTTGGATCAGGTGTCAGGGGGTTACTCTATGCTTTTGCATTACGTCTTGTTCTGGAAACTACCGGTTACTGGAAAATAGCACGCACTCTTTTGCCTTCGTTGACCGTCTCAAAAAAACTGATTACCCGAGAACACTTTCGTCTTTTTGTTGGTTTCGGAGGCAAAGTCCAGATCCTTGGTATTCTTGCTATTTTTCTTTCCGCAATCGACAGATTATTCATTAATGCAATAGCAGGGCTTTCTGCGGGGGGATTATTTGAAATCGGACGTAAGCTTCCATCAACTGGAGGGATGATTTCCTCTTCAATATTTGGCCCTTTTTTATCGACTGCCGCCCACCTTGAAGGTTCTTGGACAGGCAATATGAACGATCCGTTAAGTAACCGGATAAAAACCTATATCCACATTGCTTTAGTAGCGATCTCACTTGGAATAATTCCTGTGGTCTTTCTTCCGCAGCTTCAATCATTTCTTCCGTTTTCAAATATGCTGACTGCTCTTATTGCAGCCGCAATATTTTCCTTTTTATTTTTTCATCTTCAACAAAAACAAAAATTTTACAACAAAATCAACAGCAGTGAATTAAAAGAACTCTATTTGAATGGTATACGATTTACCAATATTATTAATTCTACCCTTTTTGTTTTTCTCATTGTAATGGCTCACCCTCTTATTGACGCATGGGTTGGAGAAAAATACATTGAAGCTTCCAATATCATGATTTTTCTCTCTATTGGATATTCAATACAACTGAGCACAGGGCCGATAACCTTGATATTTCGCGGAATTGACCGAAACGGAAGAGAGCTTGAATATATGCTCGTTCAAGCTCTCTTGATGGTGATCTGGATTCCGGCAGCCACAACCGCTTTCGGTTTGACTGGTGCTGCGGCAGGCATAGCATGCAGCTCAATGGTTAGTACACTGTTTCTTTTCTGGAGAAGCAATTATACCTTTCAGGTACGACCAAAGGAATTTATATACCGTACTCTTCTTCCGGTACTTGTTACTTTTTTGCCGGCAAGCGCAGTCTATGCTATTAGCGTTATTTTTCCGACAACAGGAAGAGTTGAGGATATCGTTCAGGTCTTGGCATGTGGAACCGGATATGTGCTTATCTGTGCAGCCTTGTTTTGGACGATTATTTTAAGCAGTGATGAAAAAATAAAAGCAATGGAATTACTGCCATTTAAAAAACAAAGACAATCCCCATGTTAAAGGAAAATGCTCTCAGAGATGCTCTTCCTTTCGGGAAGCCATCGAAATCATTTGACCTTTTTGGCTTTTTGCGACGCTATGGGGTCTACATGCTTGTTTTTGGCTTATTTTTTTTTACCATAACAACGCCCATTGTTTTTGTTATCAAAAAGCCATTTTATGAGGTCCACGCCTTCATGAAAATAGATCCTGTTATAGCAACACTGATCACACAAAAGGAAGAAACATCCATTACAAACTATTATGATCAATATGCCAATACACAGGCACATTCCATGAAAACGTTTGAAATTCTCAAACAAACCGTTGAACAATTAACTCGTCAGGAAAAAGCGTTATTTTTTCCTGAAACTCTTCCGACGGAAACATGTGCTGAAATTCTTGACCACATTATCATTATCAAGCCACTTCAGGGAACCCACCTTATTGAGATTATTGCTTCAGGCGCAAAACCGGAAGGTCTTGCTCCTCTGATCAATAAACTCATGTTTGTCTACCTCAATAAAGTTCGCAACAGCAATTCTGAATCTGATCAGGATCAATTAAATTCACTCCGACTTAAAAAAGAAGTAATACTTGCTCAAATAAATACTTATGAAAAAAGCCTTGATGAGCTTACCAAAGAGATTTCAACAGCATCATACTCTGAATCGTTTAACATAGCATCCAAAAACAGTGCAGAACTTCAGCAACTTTATGACAACGCATTGGCGGATCGTCTTAAAGCTATGAATACTTATTGGGCAACTGAACAAGCAAATCATGAAACACAATCGCTTTCATTAGACCCTCTTGTTGATGAGATTGTCATGAATGATCAATCACTTCATTTTACAAGCTCATGGACATACCAGCAGCTTCAGGAGTTGAGAAGCACAACCGACGGTTTGACGGCAGCCAATCCTGATCGTATCTACGTTGAAAAACGCATGAATGCCATGCAGCAATACGAAAAAAAACAACGAAAAGAGGTTCGTAATACGGCAAATGCCATCACTCTTGGCAAACGGAAGCTCGACATGCGTAAAGCCATGATACAAGCGAAATATGATTTTGAAAAATCAAAAAAAACAGAAGCCGATCTTCAAAAAGAGCTTGACAAAAGCATAAAAGAGTCACAAAGAATATCTATTGGCATTCATAAAGGAGAATATCTCTCTGCATCATTGAAATACAATAAAGATATGCTTGATATGCTTGAACGCAAAATCACTGAAATTGAAATTGAAATGAAAGCCCCATTACGTATAAGCATCGAATCACATGCACGTGAGCCAAAATCTCCCGTAAGCTCAAACACCAATAAACTATTGATGTTGCTCTTTGCTGCAGCATTCTGCATCGTCTGCGGCCCATTTGTTGCCTATGAATTTTTTGACAACACCATTCGCCGTCCTGAAGATATTCAGCAGGCTCTTGGCTATCTCCCCACACAAACGATTGTCAAAGTAGCCAACAAGAAGAATCATCAAGAGCCTAACCTTGGAACAGATGATTTTCAGGTTCATGCAGTTGAAACTCTTTCGGTCAGGTTTTTGCGGGAAAAGGATAAAAACAATAGTCAAATAATCCTTTTTTCCGGTCTTGAAAAGGGTGTTGGATCATCCTCTATTGCATTCAGTTGCGCCAAGGCACTTGCAAAGGCAACCTCGAAAGTGCTCTTGATCGATGGAAACATCCACGTATCGGATGTTGATCAAGCCGAAGATTTTTTTCCGAATCTACCCGGTCTTCGCGACTTTCTCAATAATACTGACTCCTGGGAAAAATATATTATAGCCACCCCCGGAGACAATATCAACATAATGTATGCTGGAAATGCCCAAAACGGTATTATTCCCTTGCAACGGATCAGAGAACTTCTCGGTGAAGTAAAAAAAGAGTATGACTTTATATGTATTGACGCCTTGCCGATTCTGCAAAGTAGCCTTACCGAACACTTTGCTATCTCTTCAGATATCATTGTACTGATTTGTCTCGGAGATAGTTCCAGATTCAATGATCTTAGACGTGCAGCCGAACTTCTCATCCGTCTGGAAGTTCCTGCAATTGCGCCTGTGTTGAACTTTGGCGGAAATAAACAAACTCAGTCACTTGACGAATTGTTTGATAATCCACCAGCATTTCTTAACAAGATATTTCCAGAAAAATTGAAAGACTTGATCAATAATTCTCCATCATCTCTTGAACTCATAGAAAGGGCCATAAAACCTTTCAAAAAATTCCGGAATTCAAAACAATCCTCAAAATAATCTGGAGACCTCTTGATGGACTACTTACCGGTACTGTTCGGGTATCATGCATCAAATCTCGGAAACAGCCATGTTGCTCTCTCGTTGTGCCGATACTGGAATGAATCAGGCAGAAAAGCTCCCCTGACTGTACCGAGTTCAGATGACGGGCTTGTTTATCCATGGCTGAAACCTGCCATGACCGGATTAAAAAAAGCACTCGTCTACAAGGCAGGATCAAGTGATCAAGCAAGAATTATCGCTGAAAACACATTTTTCAAAACCGAGAAATTATCATCTCATGTATATCTCTGGGCAGGACTGTCGCTTGATATTTTTGAGCGCTTCCATAACAAAGGAGCAAAAATTATTGTTGAGCGAATTAACTGCCATCGCTCAACATCACGCAGGATAGTTGAAAAAGCGGGCGAACGCTTTGCAATTAATCTTGCAAACTCCATTACTGAAGAGCAGATTGCAGAGGAAAACCGGAAACTTGCTATCGCTGATGCCATTTTTTGCCCAAGCCCGATGGTAAAAGCTTCCCTGCTTGAAAACAACATACCGGGAGATAAATTACTTTTAACCAGTTACGGATGGGCACCTGAAAGATTCCCGTCGGCCGGAAATCCCCGCCCGAAAAACCTGAAACCGGTTTTTTTGTTTACCGGCTCACTCTGTATGCGTAAAGGAATCCCCTTGCTGCTTGAGGCCTGGAAAAAGGCAGACATTGAGGGAGATTTACTTCTTTGCGGAGGAATTGACAAAGAGATACAAACCCTGTTGGCGAAAGAGCTGACCGGAAAAAATATTCGCCACATCTCCTATACCAAAAATATCGGTGAAATCTATGCCTTGGCTGATGTCTTTGTTTTTCCAAGTCTTGAAGAGGGCGGGCCCATGGTTACCTATGAAGCCATGGCGCATGGAATTCCACCTCTTGTTACCGCAATGGGGGGAGGTGCAATTGTTCAGGACAAGATCAACGGGATCGTGCTTCCCGAAATGGATATTGATGCGTGGGCCTCGGCAATAACCGATCTTGCTGAACATCCGGAAAAAAGAGTCCAGCTTGGAGAGCACGCAAGGAAACGGTCACAGGAATTTACATGGCAAAGGGTTGCCGAACAGAGAGCCCGGCTGCTTGAGCAGCGCTATACTAATCTATGGAAAAGAAACAAATAATGATGATTTCAGCAACAGAGCCGGACTGGGATAGAGAAAAAAAAATTCCCGGACATTATGAGCCTGCAAAATATCTGCTTTCAACAATTCGCAACTATCAGCGGCTCAAGTTGCAAGGCGGACTCATGGCAAAATTACTCTCCCCTTTTATTGTGCTGCTTCACCGTTTCTGGAGTGCTGTCAGCGGAGCAGATATTCCCCTCAACTCCAAAATCGGTGGAGGGCTGATGATGCCTCATCCAAATGGCATTGTCATCCATCCCGAAGCGGAAATCGGTCCTAACTGCCTCATCTTTCAACAGGTCACTGTCGGCGCAGGTCCACCTCTTATAGAAGGGCATGTTGATATTGGGGCCGGAGCAAAAATACTCGGAAACATCAACATCGGCGCTCATGCCCGTATCGGAGCCAATGCCGTCGTTCTTCATGATGTGCCCAGCGGTGCCACGGCTGTAGGCATACCAGCAAAAATTCTATAAAAAAATACACTATGGGAGGTGCTCCTGGAAACATCCTGGTACCGATTACCCTTTTCGGCTTTCCTTTCTTCGTCATGTTCCTCTTTAAAAAGTTTGAACATCGTCTTGCCGCAGCAATCGCTTATGTTTCCGGATGGATGTTTCTGCCAAACGCTGAATACGAAATTTTTCTCCTTCGCCACACAAAAACAACAGTCATAGGTTTTGGCATTCTGGCGAGTATCTTTTTTTTCGATAAGGCAAAGTTTTCAAAATTCAAGTTCAATGCCTTCGATATTCCAATGTTACTATGGTGCACCGCCCCCTTTTTCTCATCAATCTTTAACGATCTGGGTCCATATGACGGCCTTTCACAAGCCTTGTACCAGACCATACGATGGGGATTACCCTACTACATTGGAAGGATTTTTTTTTCTGATCCGGATGCCATGAAAATCCTTGCAATGACCATTGTGCTTGGAGGAATTGTCTACATCCCGCTCTGTTGGTTTGAAATGATCATGAGCCCACAGTTACACCGTCTGACCTATGGTTTTCACCAGCACGAATTTCTTCAGACATTGAGGGAGGGGGGAGGATTCAGGCCGATGGTCTACATGGAGCACGGACTGATGACCTCAATGTGGATGATGCTTGCTGTTATTCTGGGAAGTTGGCTATATTACTGCAAGGATATGCCGAAACGTATCTTTTTGGTTAATACGGGATATGTACTTCTTATGCTGATTTTTACCTTTTTCATGATGAAATCTCAGGGAGCCGTCGTTCTTCTTTTTATTTGTCTTCTGGTTCTCTTTGTTCCAAAAAAATTAAAAATTTTTCTGGTAGTGATATTGCTGATTACCCCTTATCTCTATATTTTCACAAGAATAAACGGCATCTGGGACGGGCGGAACCTTTCAAATTATGTGGCAGAAAAATTCAGTCCTGTTCGGGCACAGTCATTGCAATTCCGCTTCGACAATGAAACCATGCTGATTGTCAAGGCAATGCAGGGTACCGTTTTTGGATGGGGAGGATATGGTCGTTCCAGGGTATATGATGAAAAAGGAAAAGATCTTAGCGTTACCGATGGGCTATGGATAATCACCCTTGGGCAAAACGGTCTCTATGGCTTGATAATGTTGACAACAACTATTCAACTGCCAGTCGTTTTCTTTGCGTTACGTTTCAAACCTGAAGTGTGGAACAAAAAAGCACTTGCTGGCCCTGCCGTTATGGCCATATTTCTTGCACTTACGATGATCGACAATCTGCTCAATGCTATGGTAAATCCGATTTATATGCTTTTCAGCGGAGGTCTGACAGGAATCGTGCTCAAAAACACACTCTCGCTTGATGATGGTTCAGAAACAAAAGAGCTTGAACAGACGGAGGGAACAAACGCGCCAGTCACCCGGTTTATTGGGGGATAGAACTGAGTTTCTTCACCAAGTAAAGGATAAGATAACCTGTCACCGGTAAAACGTCGATTTACCATGAAGCCATACCATGAAAAACTTTTAAGCGTCTGGCTTATCCTCATTGCGATACTCTTCGTGAGCAGCTTCCTGACCTTGACGGGTATTTTCCATGTACTCAAGATCGATATCGTTTTCCACATTCTTGTCTACAGCATTCTTGCATACATTCCGATGATTGCATTTCGCAAGAGAAAAACAGCCATCCTGCTTTCCCTGGCCATTGCCCCGTTAAGCTTCTTTTTTGAATCAATGCATAGTATCATAAGTGGATGGGGCTTTGAATATCTTGATGCTTTTGTCAATAACATCGGGATTATGACCGGAATGACGGCAGGAATTTTTGTCCGCCTGAAAAACCATTATAAAAAAGAGTCCGCCACAACCATATTGTGAAATCACGTAACCATCAAACAGCAGCATGAAGAGATCTGTCTCACTGTCAAAAAAAGAGACTTACTGATAAAAACTCTCTTCAAACCTTGCAGATAGCATGGAAAACCCACACTGAATAATAAAAGAAACAGCATTACTGATAAATCTCATAAAAACGCAGCAAAACAGGCTTATCGTAACAATCAATAACGATAAAAAGCATGAATATAACAGAATTGCTGACCTTGGGAATAAGCCATACACGCAACGCAGTTGCTGAAGCGCTCTATCTTAAAACAAACATTGATCTCACCCGGCCCATAACATTTCATGCCCTTGTTAATGAGCGATGCAACTGCAAATGCCGTCACTGCGAATACTGGCGACAGGCAGAATACATCCCCGAGCTATCTATCGAAGAGTGGAAAAAGACCCTTCTCAGCATTAAAGAGTTTACCGGATCGTTTTCGGTCAACTTCAGTGGAGGTGAACCATTTATAAAAAAAGGATTTATTGATCTGCTCGTTTTTTGCAGGGATCATAATATCCGTGCAGGAGTTACAACTAACGGAGCCTTACTGAACGAACAAAATGCGGCGAACATTGTTGCCGCAAGGCCTTTCAACATAAATATTTCCTGTGATTCCCATCTCCCTGAAGTTCATGACTATATCCGGGGAATGAACGGTCTGTTCAACAAGATTACGAAGGGCATCACCTTGCTGCAACAGGAACAGGCAAAACAAAAAGTAACCGTTCCGATTATCATAAAGCCGACAATCATGTCGCTTAACTTCCGGGCGCTGCCGGAGATCGTCGAGTGGGCCATGAATATTGGAGCAACAGCGATCAATTTTCAGCCACTTGGAAGATGGACTCGTGAAACCTATGATGAACTCTGGATTGAAGAGAAGGATTGGCCGGAACTTGATCGTTCCATGGAAAAATTGATCGCCATGAAACGCGCTGGTGCGCCAATCATGAACAGTGAGGAGGTGCTTCGACTTGTGACGGCAAGCTTCCAGGAAAAAACAGCTTCACCTGAACACATGCCCTGCAGAATCGGCCTGCAGGAGTTCTATATCCGCCCCGACGGCGAGGTTAAATTGTGCTTCCACTTCCCCTCTATCGGCAATACAACCAAACAGTCGGCAAAAGAGATCTGGAGAGGTCCACAGGCTAAAAAAATTCGTGAAGCCACAATAGAGTGTGACAAGTTATGCCTTCTGACATGCCTTTCACACAAATCACTGACAAACAAATTCAGCCAGGCATTGACCATTCTATCTCGTCAGAAAAAAACTGACAAAAAGAACTGGCATCTGTTCATTAACCCTGATAATGAAGACAAACAGCCCCCATAAGGTAAAAGCCGAACATCTGCCCGATATCGATTGTGTCCTTATCGGAGTTAACTGCAGCAAAACAGTGGGCAGTTGTATTGCATCAATCCTCTCCGCCAACTACCCGAATCAAAAGTTACATCTCTATTATGTGGATGGCGGCTCAACAGACAACAGTATTGCCATAGCAAAGCAAGATAAAAACGTCACGATTGTAGCCCTGAACCTTGAATACCCGACCCCTGGCGCAGGAAGAAACGAAGGTTGGAAACTGGGCCGGTCAGCATTTGTCCAGTTTCTGGATTCCGACACACTGCTTGACGCTGAATGGCTGAGCAAGGCTGTTATCGCTATGGATGATAAACAGGTCGGAGCTGTACTTGGGTTTCGTAAAGAGATGTATCCGGAACACTCTGTCTATAACTGGATAGGAGATATCGAATGGGGCAGGGCTGTCGGCAAATCGGACTGTTTTGGAGGTGATGTCCTCATTCGCCGTCAAGCCCTTGAAAAGACAGGTGGGTATGATGAGATTCTTGTTGGTGGAGAAGATCCTGAACTCAGCAGGCGCGTTATCAGAGCTGGATGGGAAATAATCCGCCTTGATGCCCTTATGACGAAGCATGACCTTGCCATGAAAACAATCAAGCAGTACCTCCGCCGCTCATTCCGTTCAGGATATGGCTTTGCGGCCGTAAGGAACCGGGAGGCAAAGGCCGGAACC
Source organism: uncultured Chlorobiaceae bacterium (assembly GCA_903882665.1). Lineage (GTDB taxonomy): Bacteria > Bacteroidota > Chlorobiia > Chlorobiales > Chlorobiaceae > Chlorobium. The sequence continues at coordinate 21,025 of CAIRXW010000029.1, forward strand.
ACCTTCTGGAAATATGATTTTCTGAAAATAATCATTAAAGGAGGCGGTTTTCTTTGTTGCTTCGCGTTTTCTGTTCTGATTATGGTATTTGGTCATACCACAAATGCAATGCTCATCATCGCCCTTCTGTTGCTCACCTTTGGCTCAACAATGCTGCTTTCACCGCGCCTTTTCAGGATTGAAAAGTTTATGCGTGAAGACACCCTGAACAGAAGAGAGGCAAAAAGATACGCCTGGCATTGCTCTGTGGTCGTTCTGCCCCAACTCTTTGGCATTATCCGTTTTTATGCTGGTCAGCTTTTTAACAAACCATTGAAAAACAGGCGCAGCACACTTAAAACCGGCCTTTCAACTCCCGCCACATGACTACAAAAGCGATAGCCTATCTCTGCAGCGAGTACCCTGCCATTTCCCACACCTTTATTTACCGGGAAATCGAGTCACTCAGGAGAGCCGGAATGACTGTTCATACTGCATCAATCCGCAAGCCATCAAACCTCAAGGTCATGACTCCGGCCGAACAGACGGAGGCTGAAGAGACGCTCATGGTACTCTCCATGCCGTTACTCTCCATGCTCGGCGCTCATCTGCATTGTATGAAAAAAAGTCCTGCCGGATATCTGCGCATGGCTGCGGCCGGATTACGACTGCTGATCAGTGGACCGAAAAGCCCGGTGAAAGCAGTTGCCTATTTTGTCGAAGCTGGCATTCTTTTGCAGTGGATTCACCGGCACGGCATTACCCACATTCACGAGCATTTTGCAAATCCCACCGCCATTGTGGCAATACTGATGAAAACCTATGGCGGGGTCAGCTACAGCATCTCTGTTCATGGCCCGGATATCTTTTATACAGTTGATTCTGCCATGCTTGCCGAAAAAATCCGCCAGGCCGCTTTTGTACGCTGTATCAGCCATTACTGCCGAAGCCAGATCATGCGCATCAGCGAGCCACAAACCTGGCATAAACACCACATCGTCCGCTGCGGGGTTGATCCTGACCTCTATATTCCAAGACCGGAACCTCAAAATACCGTACCGAACCTCCTCTGCGTCGGCAGACTGGTGCCTGCAAAAGGCCAGTATATCCTGCTCGAAGCTTGCACACTTCTCAAGAAAGAAGGTCTGCATTTTCAGCTCACCATTGTCGGTGACGGCCCTGACAAATTGATACTTGAAAAAGCCGCCGCATCGGGCAACCTCAACGGCTCGGTAACCTTTACCGGAGCACTCGGGCAAGATAAAGTCCGTGACTATTATGATCGAGCCGATCTTTTTGTGCTTGCAAGTTTTGCCGAAGGTGTTCCTGTCGTGCTGATGGAGGCGATGGCAAAAGAGATTCCGGTTATTTCAACCCGGATAACCGGCATACCGGAACTGATCGAACACGAAAAAGACGGGTTGCTTGCAACACCGGGAGATTCAGAAGATCTGGCAAACCAGATCCGTAAACTCCTCAACAACCCCCAACAACGACGCAACCTAGGGGTATCAGGCCGACAAAAAGTTATTGAACTCTACAACCAGCACACCAACAACCAGGATATGGTTACCCTTTTTCATGAAGAAGAGCTTGCATTATGATCGTGATTGCATTCATACTCAAAAACCTGCTCATCATGCTTGCCTTGCCTGCGGGCTATCTAATGCTGAGTACCATCGCTGCATACTTTTTCAAAAAAGATGTTTCTGCCGAAAACCACCTGCTCACTCTCGCTGTAATCATCCCTGCCCATAACGAAGAAAAGAACATTATCCGTACGGTTGAAGCGATCATGGCATGCAATTACCCGGCAAACCGATTTGAAGTTTACGTTATTGCCGACAACTGTACCGACCATACCGCACTCTATGCCCGCACGGCAGGCGCCCTCGCCTTTGAACGCTTCGACACAGTCAACCGGGGAAAAGGCCAGGCTCTCGACTGGTTTTTAAAGAACCACGATGAGATCTATTGCCATACCGACATCATCACCATTATAGATGCCGATGTCGCACCTGACAGAAACTACCTGCACGAAATCAGCGCAACCTTCAATAATCCGGAAATTCAGGCGGTTCAGGCCTATAACGGTGTCAGTAACCCGGACGCAGGATGGCGCCCGGCCCTTATCGACGCAGCCTTCAACGTCTTTAACCATCTGCGCATGGCCGGTTCATTCAAACTTTCGGGCACGGCTGTCCTGAAAGGAAACGGTATGGCTTTCAGAACCAACCTCCTTCAGCGATACGGTTGGCCATGCCACTCAATCGTTGAAGATATGGAGTTCACCCTTCTCCTGCTTCAGGATGGCATCAGCGTCCATTACAATCCTGATGCCGTTATCCGCAGCGAAATGGTAACCTCCGGCAAAAGCGCATCGACTCAGAGAAGCCGATGGGAAGGCGGACGTTTCATGCTTGTTCAAATAATGAGCGGTCCGCTGCTGAAACTGTTTGCCACGACAGGCAAGGTTCGTTATCTCTATGCGCTTGCCGAACTGGCAACTCCCCCGCTATCCCTTCTTGTCATGCTTTTCGCGGCAGCAACTGCCGGATCCCTCCTGGCGCTCAAGGGAGCATGGCTCA
>CAIRXW010000030.1 GCA_903882665.1 uncultured Chlorobiaceae bacterium
GGCGTAGCAAATCAGCTCTGATTCCTAAGCTGGTGGCAGTCTCCATGATGGATTTATTACTTCGAATCATCAGTTCAACGGCATCAACCTTGAACTCTTTGCTGTACTTTCTGCGACCCTCGTTGCCTTTCTCTGTCATTTCTCACATCTCCTTTTGATTGAAGATATGACTTCTTACCCTGTCCATGAAAATATAGCAAGTTCAAAAAAAAATAGCAGGTGAGCGTGCATCAGGTAAAGAGATGCTGATCGATATAGCTGGCGGTCTGGAGACATCCACCACGTTTTCCGGTGATCCTTTAGAAATCCAGAAACGATTACGGGATGAATGGCAGTAATTATCTTCTTGACACCAATTTTATTTTGGGGATACTCAAATCAAATCCTGCCGTGATAGAGGAAGTCTCTTCTCGATCTGTTTATACGTCAGAATGCTTTTACAGTGTTGTCACACGACTGGAATTGTTGGGCTATCATGGGATTACGGCTGATGAGGAGCGCTTGATCAAAGAAAAGCTTGCTCATTTATTGTCCATTGAGCAGCGAAATTGAAGAGACTGTTATTGCGTTACGTAAAAAACGTAAAATCAAGTTGCCGGACGCAATCATTGCCGCAACGGAACTTTGTTCAGGCTTTGGGTTATATTATCATTGGACAGGCATCTTCTTTCTGTTGTGAGTGATTCAGGAAAAGAACATTGATTCGGTATTTTACGCAGTTCATTTTCAATCATGGTATCATAATAGGCGGTAAGGCTTTAGTTTTCATCAGAGCACTGTTCCTCAACAACAATTTCCCGCCCAATCAGCCAATAAGCCGTGACCATATTGGTATTGACTGACCGCACCACATTGGAGCGTGCCTGTTCAAGAATCTTGACAACTCAATCAAAGAGGGTTCCTCCGATTGTCATTTCATGATCCATCAATGCCTCCTCAAATTGATTACACTTCAGTTTATCAAGAAAACCGCTAATGGTCGTAGAGGACAATATGCCCGCATGTCCGGTTTATATTCAAACGGATGTTCAGACGAAGTTACTCTTTTTGTTCGAACGCCATGAAATCTTTCATGTAATCGACGGTGGTGCAGTCTGGAGTGTCGTCTTCCGAGTCTTGTTTTGCTTGCCAGCACGGTCAGAACGGTAAAAATAATTTCTCGTTTGTTTCTGTATTTTTTACTTTGAATCTTCATCTTTTAGCTGTTGGCAAGGTTGTTCTGCTCTTTATAAGGAGTGGCGTTTAAGTTTAATTATTATCGAGGTATGCTGGTAAGTAACCAGGTATGCCGGGTATCATCTTTTGTCAGCCTGATGAATCATTGACATGTATTTCGATGTTCCGGGGGTGCCGATGGTTGAAAGACTTCAGTGTCATGAAGTACATCTGATTACGAATACAACTCTTCTTTTTAAAATTTGAAGCAATTCCAACAATAAGCTGGGGCAACAAACCATGATTAACAAAAAGGTTTCATACAGTTTGTCTGTGCTCTTATGGTGTGTATCTGCTTTTGAAATTATCGTTTTGTGTATTCGCGCCTTTCAAGGGTCAACGTATGATGTTCCACTTGTCGGCCACTTGCTTTCACAGGGCTCGGGTTCAGATAAAATTGCACCGCTCCTGATTGTCTCGGTTTTTGGCTGGGTTTTACTCGATATATTGTTTCATGCGCTCCGGGTGCTGACTGAACAACGTAACGTTCAGATGGTACAAGAGTCTTCTCCCGGGAATTTCCCTTCTACTATGGACTCCAGGTCAATGACTGGCCGTCGTTGTCAACTTGTAAATGCAAAATACCAGTACTCACCAGATAAACTCAGCGAAGAGCTTCCCGCAATTGCAGCCCTTGATGCTGCTTTAGTGGATAGTCGCTACAGTTTAACGAAAGTGTTTGTCTGGATTCTGCCTGTTCTTGGTTTTATTGGGACAGCATGGGGAATGTCACATGCAATCGGAGGCTTCAGCGATGCATTGGCGGACACCTCAGAAACAAAAGTTCTGCTCCAGCGCCTTGGACAACTTGTAATTCCGAGTCTTGCGCATGCTTTTGCCGTTACCATTTTAGCCTTGACCGTATCAATCATCGGCCACTTCTGCGTTACCATCGTGCAGTCCTGGGAAGAGGATGTGCTCAATGATCTGGATCGTGCCAGTGTCCGCTGGATTGGTACTCTTCCTTCTCGTTCTGCTGGACAGCTTGATCAGCTTGTGATGCAGTTACTTAACCAGACAGAACGGCTTAATCAAAACGTTGAATCACTGGCCGTAACAGCACAGTCTTTATCCGAAGCCTCTGCAAAGCTGAGTGCTGCGGGTACCGAAGTAAGCTCTGCAGCCAGCGTCCTGAAGGAGTCCGTAAATGCCCCCTATAACATTACTATAACCCGGGGCAAAGGTTATGAATAGTCTCTGGTCAAGACGCGCGACGCCTGATCGGCATGCATCTCCGTTGGATATGCGATTTATCGATTTGTTTATGGCGGCACTTGGAGCCTTGCTTTTTATGGCGATTGTCCTGGTTTTGTTAGTCGAGCCTCACCCAGTGCCTCCACCAATCCCGGGCAGTGGTTCTACCCCGCCTGTAAAACAGGAAAACCTGAAGATACTGACAAAAATTCTTCCGGCAGCGGAGACAGGGAAGCCCTATGAAATGGCTATTGCCTACCGCGGGGGAAGCGGACCCGTGGCTTGGGACCTTGCTGCAGGACAACACGAGATTCCCGGTGGCATGAAGTTTAATCGCACAACAGGCATTCTGCAAGGCACACCGGGTAAAGAGGGTCTTGCGCGTTTTGTGGTTCGAGCGCGTGACCGGGATACGTCTCAGGTGCAGGCCTATGAGTTGAATATTCTTCGCGGAAAGTCTGAAGAGCGGGGAGTTGAAAAATGGCTTGCAGGTATTTTGCTGTTTATACTCGTGTTAGTCTGGTTTGTAACTGTTTTTTCAATCAATCAAGCCAAAGCTATCATCGGTGCAATGGAAAAAGCTTACCAGTCTGGGCAGTCAGCCTATGCCATGACCATTGATAACGGTATCACCGAACACATAACTCTTCCGCAGGGTATCACCACATACCAGGAGCGCTTACTTTTTGCAAAAAAGATCGGTAAATATTTGGGATTTATTATTCTGGCCCTTTCGGCCTGGTTCATTTGGCGACTTTGGTTCCATTAGGACATAATTTCAAAAAGGGTATAGAGCCATGTCAGATTTTCTGGATTTTCGGCTTGTGGTCAGTAAAATGTCGGATCGCGATTCTGACGAATTTATTGCTTTTGTTGCGGATGCTCCTGTAGATCGTTCTTATTGCTGTTACAAACAGTTGTCCGATATCAAAGAGATATTCAATGACTGTTCTGCAATATCTGTAAAATATGATGCAAGCAAAAATTATCTTATTGATGCCGAGGGCTCTGGCCGTCTTTTAAGTGATAATTATGAGAGAATCGGGGAAGCGTTGTTTCGATTCCTGTTTCCGGAAAATTCAAAAATTCACGAATTGTTTGGTATGAGTTGTGTACGTGCGAAGATACAAGGCAAGTATCTTCGTTTGCGTCTGGAACTCCACCCATCACTATCGGAGCTTCCTTGGGAAATTATGCGTTGTCCTATTCAGTACGAAAGAGCGGCAGAAATATTAAAGGCTAAGACGTCGATAAGCCGATATCTTGGTGATATGCATCTTGAGGAGAGGCTTGAAGGAAAGAGGCCCAGTATCGTCATCATTAAGGCAAACAAGCAACATGATGCAACTCAGATAACCGAATCGTTTACTCTTGAAGTTGACAGCATTGTCAATATTCTTAAAAAGCTTCCCGTTGAGTGCATAGTTATTCAGAAAACGAATACACAAAGAGAGCTTGGAGAGGTCATAAGCAAACAGGAAGAAGCCGGTCATCCGGTTGTTGGGCTCCATTTTATCGGTCATGGCGGATATGATCATAAAGGAAGTTATTTTATCGGCAATGAAAGTGAAGAGCTGCAAGAACAGAAGTTATATGTACATCAGATTAATGATGCACTTGATGCCGCAAACTCGATCCGATGGGTGATTATCAATGCCTGTTTTGCTGGCAGTGAACCAGTAGGTAACCCGTTAGCCGGTCTTGCAACATCTATTTCCACACTCAAGAATGTCCCGACAGTTATTGCATACAAACGAGCTGTACACACAAAAGATGCGGAAATTATGGCAGTTAAATTTTTTGAAAATGTTCTTGCCAAGAAAAAGCCCATTGAAACGGTTCTCAGGGAGATTCAGATTCAGATGAAGAATTCCGGGGGGCTGGTCATTTTGCAGCGATCTGTCGGTGGGGCGATTCAGGAAACCATAGACCTGGGTGATTATACGAATGAAACAGTGACACTGCCTGATAACGCCTATACAGCCAATGGCAACAGCAATCTAACGTCAGGTAATGGCAGTAGTACCTCTGATAAAGGGGGTTCAGTGTCTCAAGGCCCCTCGGAGCCTTCTCCGCAATTTGGAACAATGGTCTCTATTTCGCCTGGTCAATTCAGAAAAGGGCTTACCCTGGCTCAAATAAATTTTCTGGTAGATCAGTTTAAGCTATCGGGCATACCTCTTGACGAGCAATCGGTCCGTAAAACATTATCAGTTGAAAGTGACTCGACGATGTTCCTTCCTGGATATTTTATCGATAAGTATCCCGTTACTAATGATCAATTCTCTAAATATATCCAGGCAACCGGCATCAGAACGGAGGCAGAAAGAGACGGATCCCCCGATAACTGGCGCAAACATGCGGGTAGCGGAAAGGAACATCATCCTGTCGTCTGTGTTTCGAAAAATGATGCTCTATCTTATTGCCAATGGGCAGGAAAACGTCTGCCAACGGCTGATGAGTGGATTAAGGCATGCAGGGGAAAGAGTGGGCGTATATATCCATGGGGAGATAGTTATGATGTCAGCAAATGTAATACAGCAGAGACCATGATAGGGTGGGAAACAACTCCTGTTGACAAGTATCCGGATGGAGTGAGCGAATATGGATGTTACGATATGGTAGGAAATGTTGACGAATTTACCGGGTCTATCGATAAAGATGGAAATGTTATCATTCTTGGCGGCTCTTGGTCCATGACTTGCCAGGTATATGGAGTTCCTGTTCTCAAACGTCTTGCACCGCCTGATTTTTACTCGTATGATCTTGGCTTCAGATGCGCAAAATAGAGGTAACTTCCAATTGGAAAAAAGGATATCAAACTCCCGGTTTGATCGCTGACATATTGAAATGATGGCAGCCTTTTTTTGCTTTAGCCACTTGGGGAACATTGGCTTATATTTCCATGAAACAAGGCAATAAGAGGCATCTGCCAGCAACTGAAGCAGTACCCAATGAGCATTATTCTTCTTGACATAGGCAATGTCGTGGTATCGGTGGACTTTTTTACGTTTTGCAATGCTGTGGCAATGGATCCGGTTTCAGATGCGCAGGAGATTTATCGGAAATATTGTATCGGAGAACTGAAAGACAAACTTGAAACCGGTTTGATCGCGCCATTCGAATATCTTGAAGTGATTGCCCGCGACCCGCATTCAAGAACGATGCCACTCTATGAACTCAAGCATCGGTGGCAGAATATTTTTGAATTGCAGCAAGGGGCTGTTGAGGCGGTCAAACAGCTCAAAGAGAACCATTCCGTCTGGATCATGAGCGATACCGATCCGCTCCATTTCACCTTTTTGCTCAACAATTTCCCGTTATTGCGGGGCGCAGACCGGTACTATCTCTCTTTTGAGCATGGAAAGATGAAAAACAGTGTTGAAGCGTTTGAGCATGTGCTCGAAAGCTCAGGGCGCGGGGCTGATGAGTTTATTCTTATCGACGACAAACCGGAAAACTGTGCATCTGCCTTAACTGTCGGTATCGAAAGCATACAGTTTCAGAACTGGGAAGATACCCTTGACTTGCTTTGAAAAAATAAAGAGTAACCATGTTGCAGATTACCAAAACCATTGCCCTCCCTGATGACGAAATCGAGATGCAGACCATGCGGGCACAGGGGGCTGGCGGGCAGAATGTGAACAAGGTTGAAACCGCCGTTCATCTGCGCTTTGACGTCAGGGCCTCGTCGCTGCCTGACGACTTTCGAGAAAAGCTGCTGCTTTTGAAGGATCACCGCATGACGAAGGAGGGCATCATCATCATCAAGGCGCAGCGATACCGCTCACAGGAGAAGAACCGCTCGGATGCCCTGTTGCGCCTGCAAGCGCTGCTTCAGCATGTTGCTCTGCCGGTCAAAAAACGCAAGGCCACTGCGCCCACCAAAGGCTCACAGGAGCGGCGTATCGAGAGCAAGGTGAAACGGGGAGCTGTAAAGGCCGCAAGAGGGCAGGTTGACTATTGAAGCATCAACCCGCCCTTCTCTCCCGTTTACCCCATATTCTCCAGCCGCTTGTAGAAAAAATGCTTCGTCACTTCGGCTGACAAAATATAAAGCACCACAATCAGCAGCATCCAGCCATAGAAGAGCAGCGGTAACTGCGCAAATCCGAAGGTAACCGCCAGCGGGGTAAAGGGGAGCGCCAGTACTGCAAAAACAACAAGCAGCGTGGCAATCAGCAGGTACTTGCCGGGAGGGCTTTTGAAAAAGGGGAGGCGCGTGCGGATGACCAGCACAATGAGCGAGGCGGAGATGACCGATTCAACAAACCAGCCGGTCTGAAACTCGGCCTCTCCGGCGTGCAGCACGTAGTGCAGGACGCCGAAGGTGAGAAAGTCGAAAAGGGAGCTGAGCATCCCGAAGGTGATCATGTAGCGCTGGATAAAGCGGATATCCCAGCGGTGGGGCTGAGCGATGTTGATGGCATCGACCCGGTCGCTCGAAATGGTAATCTCCGGAAAATCGGTGAGCAGGTTGGTAAGCAGTATCTGCTTGGGAAGCAGTGGCAGGAAGGGGAGAAAGAGCGATGCCCCGGCCATGCTGAACATGTTGCCGAAGTTGGCGCTTGTGGCCATAAAGACATACTTCATGGTGTTGGTGAAGGTTTTGCGCCCCTCAATAATGCCCTGCTCCAGCACCTTGAGGTCATGGTTAAGCAGCACAATTTCGGCTGCCTCCTTGGCCACGTCCACGGCGGAATCGACCGAAATGCCCACATCGGCGGCATGAAGGGCGGATGCGTCGTTGATGCCGTCACCCATGAAGCCGACAACATTCCCCGCCTTTTTCAGGGAACGAATGATGCGTTCCTTCTGGTCAGGTTCCACTTCAGCAAAGATATCGGTGCGCACCGATTGATGCATCAGTGCCAGATCACTCATCTTGCGGATTTCCGGGCCGGAGAGCACCGTTGGGTTTGCAACTCCGATCTCCCGCCCCAGACTTGCCGCCACCAAAGCATTGTCGCCCGTAATGATTTTCAGCTTTACACCGAGTTTTTCAAGATTTCCAATGGTCTCCTTTATGTTCTCCTTGGGAGGATCAAAAAAGGTGACAAAGCCGAGAAAAATCATATCGGCCTCATCCTTGCGGGTAAAATTCTGCCCGGGGTTTCCGGCTTTCCAAGCTACACCGAGTGTGCGGTAGCCATCACTGCTGAGCTGCTCATAGCGCTCCATAATTTGGGCCCGCTTTTCATCAAGTACAACCAGATCGCCGTTTTCATTTTCCGCCCTGTCGCACACTTCGAGCACCTGTTTCAACGCACCTTTCGTTATCACCATATTTTCAGAGCTACTCCGAATCTGCACGCTCAGGCGTTTGCGTATAAAATCGTAGGGCACTTCACTCTGCACCTCAAAGAGTTGCTCTTTGCCGGGCTGGTTGCTGATAATGGCCGCATCAATGGGGTTATGAAACCCCTTTTGCAGCGAGGCATTGAGCCAGGCGTAGTGCAGCACCTTGTCGGAGGGTTGGCCTGAAACGGATAACGCCTTGTGCAGCTTAACCTTGCCCTCGGTGATGGTGCCGGTCTTGTCTGAACAGAGGATGTTCATGCTTCCAAAGTTTTCGATGGAAGAGAGCCGCTTCACAATCACCTGCTCCTTGGCCATGTTGCGGGCACCGGAGGCGAGGTTGACGCTGATAATGGCGGGCAGCAGTTGGGGAGTGAGGCCGACGGCCAGCGCCATGGAAAAGAGAAAGGAATCGAGCACCGGTTTATGCAACAGGACGTTAACGCCAAAGATAATGACCACCAGCACCATGGTGATCTCCATCAGCATGTAGCCAAAGCGGCGCACACCCCGTTCAAAATCGGTTTCGGGTGCCTTCAGCCGAAGCGTGTTTGAAATTTTGCCAAACTCGCTCTCCATTGCGCTGCGCATCACCAGCGCTTTTGCTTTACCGCTGATGACATGTGCGCCCATAAACAGGGTGTTGCTCCGCTTTGCTAATGGGGTTTCGGCAGGCAGAGCACCGCAGCTTTTTTCGACCGGGTAGGTCTCGCCCGTGAAGGCTGCCTCATCGACAAACAGCTCTTTTGATTCGAGTAAAAGGCTGTCGGCCGGAATCAGGTCACCGGCTGAGAGCAAAACTACATCTCCCGGCACCACCTCTTCGATGTGGATATCCTTCTCATTGCCGTTACGGAGTACCCGGCAGTTGATCTGCACCATTTTCATCAGTTGATCAACGGCACTGGCAGCTCCTCTCTCCTGCCACCAACCGAGCAGGCCACTTACCAGCACAATGAGCAAAATAATGGAAGCATCAGTTTTATCATGAAGGGCAAAAGAGAGCCCGGCCGCAAAAATCAGCAGCATGGTCACCGGGCTTTTAAACTGAAGCAGAAAGAGCATCAGCGAAGAACTTCTGGAGCTCCCTTTCAGTGAGTTCGGGCCGTACTGCTTCAATCGCTCCTGCGCTGTTGTTTCCTCCAAGCCTTGCAGGTTACTGCCAAGGTTCAGGAACGCCTCTTCAGGCGAGAGCGTCCAGAAGCTCTTTTCTGCCGTTTTCTGATCGTTTACAGGCTTGTTCGTCATGGCGCTGATAAAAATTTGTTACTCGTCGCTCTCATGCGTAGCAGACTTATATTGTCTTACACGGGGTTACATCGCTTCATTCACAGCCTCCATGGAGTCGGGGGGTCAAAATGCGGTTACTTCCAGGCAAGGTGTTGATTTCTTCCCTTCACAAAGCGTGATCGAATGAGCAATCAGAAAAAGAATTTTCCACAAAATATACTTTTATTGCAATATTATACCACGGGCTCTCTTTCAAACTCTTCAGGCGGGATGCTTGCAGCTCATTGCTCAAAAACAGGGAGGTTCGCATGTTCAGGAAAGCCGTTTTTCCAGGCAAATATATTCAGGGTGTTGGGGCTATCGGCGAATTACCCGCACTGTTGGATCTGTTGGGCAAAAAGGGGATGATTGTGGCCTCACCCTCGGCTCAAGAGAAGGTGCTTCCCCAATGTGGCGTTGACTGGAGCCTCTACGCTCTACCCGTTGAGCGATTCCACGGAGAGTGCTGTGAGGAGGAGTTGGCCCGGTTGTCAGCCATTGTCAAGCAAAAGAGTGTGGATGTTCTTGTCGGGATGGGTGGAGGCAAGACTATTGATACGGCGAAAATTGTCGCAGATCGGGCGGGGATACCGGTGATTATCATTCCCACGATTGCCTCAAGTGATGCGCCTTGCAGTGGCTGTGCGGTGGTCTACTCAAAAGAGGGGATTTTCGATGCAGTCTTCTATCAGAAAATGAATCCGGCAGTGGTGCTTGTTGACACCGCAATTATCGCCGCAGCACCTGTACGCTTTCTGGTCGCCGGAATGGGAGACGCCCTATCCACATGGTTCGAAGCCAACTCTTGCGAGCGAACCCATTCACCCAATGAGTGTGGCGGGTATGGCACTATGGCGGGGATGGGGATTGCCAAACTCTGTTATGAAACATTGCTGGCCTATGGCGCGGCGGCAAAAATAGCCGGTGAGAGCCATATTGTGACTCCGGCACTGGAGCGCATTGTGGAGGCGAACATTCTGTTGAGTGGAATCGGGTTTGAAAGCGCCGGACTGGCATCGGCCCATTCCATCCACAATGGCTTCACCGCATTGGCTGAAACCCACTCCTTCTGGCATGGCGAAAAAGTGGCCTTTGGCGTTTTGGTCGGGCTTCAGCTTACCGACTCATTACCAGATGAATCAGCAACTGTTTTTTCCTTTTGTGAAGATGTTGGTTTGCCGACCACGCTTGCCGATATCGGTCTTGGAAACGCCAACCGGCAAAAACTGAGGCTGGCGGCTGAAAAGGCCTGTGCACCAGGCCAGTCCATCCATCACGAAGCGGTTACCATCACTCCCGAAAAAGTACTTGATGCAATTATCGCGGCTGATGCCTTGGGGCAGGCACGAAGAAGGTTATAGACAGGTGTGCATTACGCCGTTCGGAGCACTTCAATGGCTGCTAAGGGAACAATTTTGGTTGGTGAGCTGTCAAGAATTTTGTAAAATAGTGCTGCCGAGTGTATTGGCAAAACTCTTTACAGTTGATCACTTCAGATTCTTTAGTAGCAGCTTATGGGGATGGAATCTGGTTGGTTGACTGATTCGCTTATGTTCGTAACGCAATTAATAGATGTCAGTTGTGGATAATAACAAAGAGGATTGAACTCACACCCTGATGCTCAAAAAAATCTGGACAAGAATCACCGACTGGAGCAGGGTGCCGCGTTCTTGTTGGATAGAGGATTGCCGTCATGCTGAAGTGGTTAAGGCGCTGCATGAGAGCCATTCGAAAGCGATCAATAAAACCATGCTCTCGCTGCTTGGCGTCGGGTTGTACAGTCTGCTGGCAGTGGTTGGCTCATCCGACAAGTTGTTGATTGCCACGAACAGCGCTATTCAGACACCGCTGGTTGGCACCTCAATCTCTTTTCTCGGTTTTCTGATTGTCTCGCCTTTTCTCCTTGTCATCTTGACCATCTATCTTCACATTTTGTTCGGCTACTGGCTGCGGCTTGAAAAAAAGCGTGACGAACTGAACAAGGAGGCGGCCAAAACCGGTGATCCAACCATCGAGAGTGTTCCAACTATTTTCAGTTACCGTGACCGTCTGCCCCGTTTTGTCACGGCCTTTATTTTTTACTGGTTTGTGCCGCTGGTGTTGTGCATCATGGCATATAAAGCATTTGCTCTCAAAGAGTTGATTCGTCCAATGTTTTATGTTGCCTCTTTTGTGACGCTTGCTCTGCTTGTTTTGCAAATCAATCGTTGCCCCGTAGAGAAACGGTTCTGGCGGAACATTCCACGCTGGATACTTCTCGCTTTGCTCGTTGCGTTCATGGGTTATTTCTCTTCTGTTGCCGACTCGTTTCGCAGGCCATTGAATCTCCAGCGGGAGGATCTGCATGACGCATGGTTGCAAGGGTTGGATTTGAATGGTGCTGATATGAGTAATGCCAACCTGAAAGGGGTAAACCTCAGAGGAGCAAGTCTCCGAAAAGCACATCTTAATGAAGCCAATTTTCAGGGAGCCAATCTTTGGGGTGCCGATTTTACAAAAGCTGACCTTTCTTCCGCCAATTTCAGGGAGGTAAAGGTGATGGACCCCTATCTGATTAAAGCGGCTGAGCATTGGCAGCAAGCTTTTTACAGCAGTGAGCATCTTGCGATACTCAAACTGTCACCAACCAGCAATGAAGAACTTGAAAAAGCTATCAAAAACCTGAGAGTTGGCAGTGATTATCAAGGAGGAAAAATCGCTTGTATTTTTAAGCCAGGTGATAAGGGTTATGTTGATGGGGGATGGCATGGCCTGATTGCTGCTGAGGCTGATCTGCCTGGGGGTGAGAAATATACATGGGAGGCTGCGAAGAAAGCATGTGACGATCTGAATGAAAAGGGTTACAGTGACTGGCATTTACCAAGTAAAGAAGAGTTGAATCAGCTCTATCTCAACCGTAGTGCTGTTGGCGGTTTTGCGGATATCTTCTACTGGAGTTCTACGGAGGGCGGTGCGGATATCGCATGGAACCAGCTCTTCATCTATGGGTACCAGTACTGGATCATTAAGACGTACTTCAGTCGGGTTCGGGCTGTGCGGGCTTTTTAACCATTTATCAATTCAACAATTAACCTCTTGGGGTACAGGGGGCTTTTGCCCCCTGTTAAATTTTTTTTATGCGACGATTTGCTGGCATAGTATTGCTGTGAAAAGCGTTAAGGAATCAACCCTCTCACCCAGCCACTCGAGCAATCTGCTCTGCAAGGATCAACCCTTCGGCGTTCCTCTTTACACTCATAACAAACAGCCCCTTGTTGCCGCTTTTTGCTGCCGAGAATTCGCCGTTCAATAGCATTGATTGCGGTAGCTTTGTTACAACAACCCGCATCAATTCTTCAGAACTACCTTATGGAAAAAATTTGCAGAAGAAAACGGTATTGCCTATAATACCACTATGTATAAAATTGTCATTGATACCAACGTTTTTATCAGTGCACTCCGATCAAGACACGGGGCTTCATTTCGCTTGCTCTCAATGGTTGGGACGAAAAAATTTGACATTGCTCTTTCGGTTCCGCTGATTTTGGAGTTTGAAGCTGTTGCTAAAAGAGAGCTTAAGGTGTTGGGGATGGATTCATCAGACGTTGATGATATTCTTGATTACCTCTGTCTGGCTGGAGATAAACGGCATATATTTTACTTGTGGCGACCGTTGCTCAGAGACCCAAAAGATGACATGGTGCTGGAGCTTGCCGTCGAATCGGAGAGTAAGTGGATTGTAACCTTCAACAAGCGTGATTTTAGGGGATGTGAAACGTTCGGGATCAAACTTGCCACACCAAAAGAATTTTTACACCTAATAGGGGAGGATTGATGAGCACGTTAAGTGTCCGATTACCGGATTCATTGCATAAAAAGGCAAAAGAGCTTGCAGTTCTGGAACATATTTCGGTCAATCAGTTGATCAGCTCTGCCCTGGCCGAAAAGATCTCTGCGCTGATGGCTGAGGAGTACCTGCAACAAAGAGCTGCACGGGGCAGCCGTGAAAAGTTTGTGCGTGCACTGTCGAGAGTGAAGGAGTGCGAGCCGGATGAAGAGGATCGCTTGTAAGCTCTTGTTTCAAAAACGTAAGGAGGGGAGAGGCAACCTGTTGGCGGCATCAAGCGAGCCACGTTACGAAATCGACAGAATCTCCTCTTCAAGCAACTGCTGGTTATAGAGTTCAGCATAGAGGTGTTGCTCGGCGAGCAGCTCTTCGTGGGTGCCGCTTTCAACAATGGAACCCTCTTTGAGCACAACAATGCGGTCACAGTTTTTTACCGTGGATATCCTGTGGCTGATGAGCAGGATGGTGGTTTCGGGGAGTTTCTGCAGGAGCGCCTCAAAAATGCGTGCTTCGGTGTCGGTGTCAACGGCTGAAAGGGCGTCGTCGAGTACCAGAAGGCGTGGTTTCCATGCAATCGCCCGGGCAATGCAGGCTCTCTGCTTCTGTCCGCCGGAGAGGTTGATCCCTTTTTCGCCGAGCATGGTTTCGAATCCGTCGGGGAAATCTTCGACATCATCATAGAGCATGGCAATCCGGCTTGCTTCAATAACCGCATCAGCCTCTTCATCCCGACTGCCCCAGTTGATGTTGTGGGCAATGGTGTCGGAAAAGAGAAAGTTGACCTGCGGGACAAAGCCGATGAACTCTCTCAGGGTTTTGAGCGGAAAGCTTCGGATATCTCGACCATCAAGCAGTATGGTGCCTTCGATTGTCTCATAGAGTCTTGGTATCAGGTTGACCAGTGTTGTTTTGCCCGATCCTGTTGCACCGACTATTGCCACTTTTGAACCTGCGGCAATGTCGAGCGTGATATTTTTCAGTATGGCATTTTTCTCCTGGCCGGGGTAGTGAAACAGCACATTTTCGAAAAAGAGCGCTCCGCTGAAGCTTTCTTCAGGGAGGCCACTCTCTTTTTCCTCAATATCAGGTTTTGCGCTGAAAATTTCATTCAGACGAATCTGGGCAGAAGCGGCTCTCTGGACAATGCTCGTGACCCAACCGATGGAGATGATCGGCCAGCTCAGCATGGAGACATAGACGATAAATTGCGCAATTCCTCCGACGCTCATGCTTCCATTGATGACGTTTATACCGCCTACCCAGACAACCGGGAGAAGCGAGAAGGCGGTCATGGAGGTCAGAAAGGCAAAAAAAAGTGCCTGAAGCTTTCCAAGAGAGAGGTTTTTACGGTAGTACTCCTTGTTGAGGATTTCGAAGCGGTTGATTTCAAAGGATTCACGGGTATAGCTTTTCACAACCCGGATCCCGGAAAGGTTCTCCTGCACCAGGTTGGTTATTGCGGCGTAGCTCTCCTGAATGCTTTTTGACCGTTTTTGCATGGAGCTGCCGATTTTATAGACCGAGTAACTTAAAAAAGGTGCGGGCAGCAGGGCAAAGAGGGTCAGTTTCGGGGAGATGGCCACCATGGCAATCAGCGCAAAAAAGAGCCGGAAGAAGGTATTGAGGGAGTACATGATGCCGGGTCCGAGGAACTCTCTTATGGCATTAAGGTCGTTGGTGCCTCTTGAAATGAGATCGCCGGTCGTGGTGGTATTGTAAAAACGGCGGGGAAGTTTTTGCAGATGCTGGTAATAGTCGTTTTTCAGGTCATATTCAATATGCCGTGAAGCGACAATGATATTCTGGCGCACCAGAAAGAGAAAAAAACCGCTCAGAAGGGCGAAGAGAACGTAAAGGCCGGTGTCGCGAAGAACATCCAAAAGCTCGAAATGCCGGTTCATGGTATCGATGGCAAGGCCGATGTATTTTGGCGCGATGACGGCAAAAAGGTTGGTCAGAATAATGAAGAGAAAGCCTGACCAGAGATTTTTTTTATACCTTAAAAGATAAGGTTTCAGGCTGAGAAGATTTTTCATCCGTCATAAGTTTTTGAAGTGACGGTAGTAATGTATAATAAGAACAGGGAAAACAAAATTTCACCCTTATTTCAGCTCTCTTATGGCTTTTGATACAGCAAAAAACTACTACTCGATTGGCGAGGTTGCCAAAATTGCAGGTGTTCCTGCCTACCTGCTCCGCTACTGGGAAGGCTTTTTCACTGAACTGACTCCGGCGAGGGATACCAGGGGGAACCGGCGGTATACCAACCGTGATATCGCCATGGTGCTCAATATCAAGGAGCTGGTCTATGAGAAAGGTTACAAGCTGGGGAAAGCGAGTGAAATTGTCAGGGGAGTCCTAAAAAGTAGTGAAACCGATCACAAAACCACTGAAATTCTCAAACTGCAGAAACAGATCGGCCATGAAAAGAATCGCCACGGTGTGGTTGACGAACGGCGGATGGTGCTTCTGAAAGAGATTAAAGAGGAGATTGAGGATATCTTGCAGTTAATGGGCTGAAAAAGGGGCTGAAAGAGAAAAACCGGCTCTTCACCGGTTTTTCTGCTCTCATCAATTCTTTTGCTTACTGAGCGTAAAGCACTTCAAACTGTCCGGTACCACCCTTGCAGACATGCTCGACCCAACGGCCATAAGCACCACCGCTCCAGCGATACTCTTCAAGATTCTGTGAACGGAACTGGGGTGCCGCATAGCGGACTTTGTATCCTTTTGGAAGAACAATCTTCAACTGGGCATCGACGGTAAAGTCGTTCAGCTTTCCTACCATGCCGTGGTGAACCAGCGGAATGAGGGGATGGTTCAAAATTCTGCGCAGACCGCCGCCGGCATCAACCGATACGCCAGGGAAGTCGCCATCAACCTTTACTTCAATACCCTGTGAGTCGGAACGGAATCCAGCTTCTACCGATGCCGGTCTGTTCAGCTTGTCTGCAGGGAAGAGTTCTGCCCAGCGTGCAATGGAATCAACGATACCGGAACCGCCGTGAGAGAAACGCCATCTCGTCACGCCAACCGGTCCTTTGTCGCCACTCTGGGTACCGATGCTGTTGACCTCGATTTTTGAAATTCTCTGGCCGCCTTCATTCAGTGCAGTAAAAGCCGGACCAATAAACCAGAACTCGCGAATCCAGTCATTGAACGCACCGTTCGACTGCAATGCCTGCAGTGTACCTTCCCATGTGTCGATAACATCGGGATTGTCGAGCGGAACCTTCATGATAATGTCATGGAACTGACGTCCCTGCATGTAGATCGGGTTCGGCACATTTCTTTTGACTGCGTCTGAACGGTAGTAGAACAGGTTGACAACGGAGCCTTCAAAGGAGAACGAGTGAGAGAAGTCGCCTACGGTAACCGATCCTTCGCCTACGCAGATTCTTCTTTCCTTGGTCTCATTGGCAATGTCAGCCTCTACAACCAGCTTGCTTTTTGTGCTGTCTACAATTGACTCAATAACTGCCGAAAACCTTACGAACCCTTTTGCCGGATCGAGAGGCGCTACATTGATCTTGATGTTACAGTCAGCAGGCAGAAGGGGAAGTGCCGGGGGAACGTTAACCTTTGCCCGACATTTTACCTTGCCCCACGAGCTTGAACCGCCCTCAAGTACGATCTCATAATCTGAGTGTGCGGTGGTGGTGTCTTTTGTGCCGAAAAGAGCCATAATGAGTTCTCCTTTTTCTAATGGCGTTGAAATTGGATATTTTCAGGAAATGTCACAGAAACTATTCCTGTTAAGTAACAGATTGGAAGAAATTTAAAGAATAAAAATCAATAAATAAAGTAAAATATGCTTTGAGTGATTATCTGTTTGCCGGAAATGCCGTTTACTCTCGGCTCTTTTCTTCTGGATGAGAATTTTTTTGATTTTTTTGCGTCAATTGATAACCATTTTGTTGTTTTGATGAGCCAATTATCCCGGACAATTAATCACCTGAGTCATTCCCGTTACCTGCCATCCCTCTTGAGCGGAGCTCTTCTTGGCCTCTCGTTTCCCTCTTACCCCTTTATCCGCCTTGAAATAATCGCATGGGTTGCCCTTGTGCCGCTGCTTATCTCCCTTCGGACGGTGGAAAGGCCGGGGGAGCTCTTTCGCCGGGTCTATCTCGCGATGCTTCTTTTTTGTCTTATCAGCCTCTGGTGGGTAAGTCTTGCAACATTCCCGGGAGGTGTTTTAACCATTGTTGCGCAGGCATTTTTTCTCACGGTACCTCTGTTGGTCTTTTTTGCCATCAAAAAAATGGCTGGTTATCGTTTTGCACTCTTTTCTCTTCCTTTTCTCTGGGTTGCATGGGAGTGGGCCTATATGCAGCAGGATCTTTCGCTCGGATGGCTGACACTTGGAAATTCACAGGCCAATTTGAACCTTATGATTCAGTATGCTGACATTGTCGGTGTATGGGGAATCAGTTTCTGGCTTGTCTGGTTCAATGTGCTGGTTGCGCTCTCTTTGACAGGCAGCAAAAAGGAGGCCACGGGCTCTGTCGCCATCATGGCCCTTATGGTTGTTGCTCCACTGCTCTATGCCTTAGCGCTTCTCTATCGTGAAGGAGTGGCTTCTGAAAAGGAGTTGTCGCTCCGGGTAACGCTTGTTCAGCCAGACATCAACCCTCATGAAAAGTGGATAGATTATAACAGCGTCGATATTATGGCGCGATATTACCGCATGACCGGCAAGGCCGTTCGTGAAAACCGGCCCGAACTGGTGATATGGCCTGAAACTGCGATTCCTTTTTCCATTCTTGAGAGCGCATACGCTGCTGATTTGCAGTCGTTGCACGTTGCGCTAAGAGGGTGGAATACCAGCCTGCTGACCGGCTTTATCGATATCTCGGGTGAGCGCAACCAGCATGTCGAGAGCTATAACGCCTCGATGCTGCTTGGACCGGTTAGTGGCGTGCCCCAGATCTATCGAAAAATGCGTCTTGTTCCCTTTGCCGAACGGGTGCCATACATCGACTATTTTCCCTGGCTTGGTAATCTGACCTTTTCTCTGTCAGGTATCAGGGGATGGGGGATGGGGCGCGATGCCTCCGTCATGGAACTTTCCTCTCCAAGGCACGGAAAGGTTATTATCGCCAATATTATCTGCTATGAGTCCATTTTTCCGACTCTTGTTTCGGAATTTGTTCGTAAAGGGGCGAGGCTTCTGACCCTTGTGACCAATGACGGCTGGTATGGAACCTCCTATGGCCCTTACCAGCATCTGGCCATTGGCAAGATACGCTGTATCGAAAACCGTCGGGCGATGGCGCGGTGTGCCAATACCGGTCTGACGGTTGTTATCGATAAATTTGGGCGAATCATTGCAGAAGTGCCCTGGTGGCAGGAGGAGAGCTTGACGGCAGAGGTGCCGCTCGAAAGCCGACTGACCTTTTATACCACTCATCCTGATCTTCTGCCGAAAGCGGCATTGGCACTATCGGCACTTTTCTTTATTGTTGCTTTTACAAAGAGACAGATAGGAGGGAGTGCTTTATAATCAAGGATTTTTCTCTATTGAATCGTGCGGCTCATGCAGTCCGTAAGCCTTGATTTTGCGGTAGAGGGTTCGTTCAGTAATACCCAGAGCGAGGGCGGTTTTCCGTTTGTTTCCCTGGCACGCATCAAGTGCTTCGGCAATGGACTTCCTTTCTATCTGGTCGAGTGAATGGAGTGTTTCTTTGGCGGGAGCGGGATCTCCATTTTCCTCGAAAGAGGGCCTCAACGCGGTCGTGAAGGGCGAAACTGATGCTGATGTGTCGGGAAGCAGCAGCGGGGTGATTGGTCTGGTTTGAACGAGGTGCTGCAGGAGTTGACGGATATCGCTCACCTCCTGACGAAGCTGGATAATTGAGCTGTAGATGATCTGGAGCTCATTTTTTTCAGATCTGGCAGGATCATGAACCAGGCTTTTGTACCGGTTACGCTGCACAAGATGCCGTTCAAGGATTTCCGGGGTGATATATTTTTCTTTTTCAAGCACAAGCAGCGATTCTATAAGATTTCTGAGCTCGCGGATGTTGCCCGGCCAGGGATAGCGCATCAGCATCTCTACCGCATCGGGGCTGAACCCGGCAAAAAGGATTTTGTGTTTCTGCTCAAACTCATGAACAAACGTTTCGGCCAGAAGAAGAATGTCTCTTCCTCTCTCCCTCAGCGGAGGGATCTGGATTTCAACACTGCGCAAACGGTAGAAAAGGTCTTCCCGAAAGTTTTTTTCTGCAACAGCCTGATACATGTTTTTGTTTGTAGCAGCAATGATACGTGCATCAGAGTAAATACTTTCCGATGACCCGACTCGTTGAAACTCACCGGTCTCAATAACGCGGAGAAATTTTACCTGGGTTTCAAGAGGCATCTCACCGATTTCATCAAGAAAAATGGTGCCGCGGTCGGCGCTTTCAAAGTATCCTTTTCTGCTTTGCACCGCTCCGGTAAAGGCCCCTTTTTCATGGCCGAAGAGCTCCGATTCGAGAATACCTGAGGGAATTGCGCCACAATTGACGGGAATAAAGCTTCTATCTGCCCGCAGACTGTTGGCATGAATAAAACGCGCCAGCACATCCTTGCCCGATCCAGTCTCTCCAATGATCAATACCGTAATATCGGTCCCCGCAACCTGGAGAGCAAGTTGTTTGAGCTGGGAGATCAGTACAGATTGTCCAATGATGGTGCTTTCTCGTTTCATCAAATTTTTTTCTTTTTGGTTCAATGCTGCGTCTCTGTTATTGGAATAATAATTGCAATAAATGGCAGCTCTTTCACCAAAGCAGCAGCATCTTCTTTTGATGCGTAATCTTTTTTCAAAAGCACTTTATAGAACTCGCCCTCCTGAATGGCTTTTGCCGGTTTGTAAAGGGAGACCTTTTGGGCGAGTGCCTCCGCATTCTCTTTGCTTCCAAAACTTCCAAATTGCAGCGTAAAGCCAATTGTTTTTGCAACGGTTGTTTCTTGTTTTGATCTCTCATGTACATGGGCCTTAAGAGAGATGTTCTTCAGCATTGATCTCTTTTGCAAAGGTATCACAGAAGCTATGGTTTCCCGTTTTGGTTTCTCCGATAACGGTAGCGGAGGAGGAAGCGTCTCCCGTTTTGGTTTCTCCGCAACGAGTGCACGTTCCTGCTTCGCGCTCTCTTCTTTCTCTGCGAGGTTCGGCTTCGCTGGTGTCAGAGGCTGCGAAAGTTTTGGAAGCGGGGCGGTGCCATTGAGCGCCTGGCTGTAGGCGGCTATTCGCGCAGTGCTGATCTTATTGAGCACCGGATCAGGATAATCTTTCAACTGCTTACGGAAGAGTTCTATCGCCTCCGGCCCACTTTCACAAAGAAGGGCATCAACAACCGTTTTTTCAGAAGGGCGGGTGATGTTTTGCCGAATATTTTCCAGCAAATAAACCTTATCTTCAGCAACGTAAAGCTCTATCTCCCTCGTATAGGATTGTTCTGTTGCAGGATAGAGGATGTGTGGCGAGAAGAACGTCACAAAAAGTGCAATGCAGAACGTTGCAACGCTTTTGTGAAGGTGGAACAACCTCTTTTCAGAAAGCATGAATTTTGCAGTTTATTCTTGTTCAGTGTTTCCTGCGGGATATTGACTTCTCTGAATATGCCAAATTTTTTCATATAAAAATCAATTGCATTCCATGTATACCCTCACACTGAAAGCTTTTGCAAAAATCAATCTTGGCCTTCTCATAACCGGCAAGCGCCAGGACGGCTATCACACGCTTGAGACCATCTTTGCGCCAATCAACTGGTATGATACCATCGAATTCAGCGAATCCGAAGCGATTTCAATGAGCTGCTCTACTATCGATCTTCCGGTGGACGACAACAACCTTTGTATCAAGGCGGCCAGATCCTTGCAGCAGTTTGCCGGAACCAGGAAGGGTGTGGCCATGAAACTTGACAAACAGGTGCCTTTTGGCGCAGGGCTTGGCGGTGGAAGCAGCGATGCAGCAACGGTGCTCAGGGTACTCAATCAGCTCTGGCAGGTAAACATCTCACCGGGCGAACTGCATGCTCTCGCCGTGAAACTTGGTGCCGACGTGCCCTATTTTCTCGCTATGAAAGGGCTCGCCTTCGCGCGAGGCATTGGTGATGATCTCGATGATCTCGGCATCACCCTCCCATATTATGTCGTAACAGTTTTTCCTGAAGAGCATATTGCGACGGTATGGGCATACAAGAATTTCTATCCGCGCTTTGATCGTGAGCTTCCGGATTTAAAAAAACTTGTTTCAGATCTTTGTCTTTCAGGAAAGAAGGAGTGTTTGGCACTCTTTGAAAATGATTTTGAGCCTGCGGTGTTCGATCATTTCCCTGCTGTTCGCCAGGTTAAATCCATACTGCTTGAAGCTGGCAGTATCTTTGCGTCACTTTCCGGCAGCGGCTCAGCCGTTTTCGGGCTTTTCGAGAGAGAGGATGAGGCATTGGCAGCCATGAAGGATCTGCCTGAAACCTATTGCAAAAATCTGACTCGCCCGGGTTTCTCAATGGAGCAATAACCAAAGATACCTCAAGCAGTTGCCAATAAGTATCAATCTTATCGCGCATTTCACTGCTTGAGGTTATCTGGAATTATCTTGAGGAAAATAAAGTAACAGGTATTCCTGATTTATTCCGGAACCCGATACAATTCGATATTTTCACCATCTCTCTCAATTGCCTTAACCCATTGCGGTTTTGGACCTCTGCCTACCCAGTATTCAGTCTCACTCTTCCTGTACTTGATGGGAGATGGGTTCCTCGGTGCAGATTTAACGGCCTTTCCCTTTCTCTCAAGCTCTTCGAGGGAGATATTATAGGTGGTCATCTTTACTTTGATATCATCAATGACCGCTCTGCGCTCTACGTTGATGATCTCCTGAGCCTGCTTCTGAAGCTCAGCTATCTGGGTCTGAATTTCTGTAAGTGTTGACATGATTCTCTTCTGATAATGAATTTGATATTACATAATGACACCCGGGTAATTTAAAATAAATTTTTGTTTCTTCCTATTTCAAAATATTATTAACGGGTTTATATCGTTTATTGTCGTGATCGGAATTAAAGTACAAACCATGCAGGAGCAAAATATCGGTAACCGCTTTATGTTTTTGAGTTGCCGGGATTCGAAATTGAATGTTTTGTCGATCTCAATACTTGATCAGTAATACTTCATCAGCAATGCGCAGCTTTTTATGCGGGAGTCGAATCTGGCGGATCGATAATGGCCTTTACCGATTTAAAATATCCTTCGGCATATTTACAAGAGCGTGCCTCCCTTCGTAATTTTTGATCAAAATCCCGGAAATATCCAGTGAGTTGCCATACCAGGTATTCAGTTTTGTGATACCTTTTTTCTCAAAACGGAATGTCGTCTTCTGATAGTCTGTATCTGTTTTTATTGGTGTGATCTGCATTGTAATTTCTCCTTAATTGTTGCCGCCATCTCTGTTATCGTATACTTTATCCTTGCCGTCCCTGCCCGATGATTTCTCTGAGTTCGGCACTGATAAGACGGAGATCTTCGTCGAGAAAATGAGAAGAGTGCAGACGGGCGCGTTTCACCTCCGTAACATCGACCAAAGCATCCATCACAGAATGTTTAAAGAGGGGAGCAGCGCAGAGCACAGCGCCATCCGGCCCGTTTACGGAGGAGTTGCCCCAGTAGGTGAAGCTGTCTTCATTGCCTACACGGTTGACGCAGGCGACATAGCTGCTGAAGAGAAAAGAGTAGGTCGAGGCAATGGTCTGCCACTGGGTTACAATCGCCGGATTGCCGCTTCCGGGCGACATGCGCAGAGGGCTCGACATCAGCACAAAGAGGAGTTTTGCTCCCTGATGGGCCAGCAGGTAGGGCACCGATACATGCCAGAAATCCTCGCAAATGGCCACGCCGATTCGGCCAAGCCGTTTTGATGTGACCGCCTTGATCTGCTGCCCGGCAGAAAAATAGCGCAGCTCCTCAAACATGCCGTAGGTGGGCAGGTAAATTTTGCGATGGACACTGCGGCCAACTCCATCCTCAAACATAAACGCTGAGTTATAGACGCCATAATCATTGCTCAGCTCAATGCTGCCGCAGATAATGGTGATCTTACTGCTCAGCTCGCGCAAGGGGGCGAATCGGGCATCCTCAATGTGCATGGCAATATCCTGTGCCGCATCCTGAACATTGTACCCCGTGAGTGAAAGCTCGGGGAAGGCGATGGCATCAACCCCATCCCGTATGGCCTCTTCCGTCAGGGCGCAGTGTTGTGCAAGATTTTCATCAAAATTGGCTAGCGTACAATCAATCTGGGCTATGCGCAGTTTCGCGTTCAGCATTCGTTGTTCAGGGTTTAATGATAGGGATAAAAAAGATAGAAGGTAAACGAGAGTCCGGCAAGAATCCACATCCCGCCTCGCACTTCGCGTACCCTTCCGGTAAAGAGTTTCAGGAGAACATAGGCAATAAATCCGGCAGTTATACCGACGCCGATATTGAAGGTGAAGATCATAAGGGCAATGGTCAAAAAGGCCGGGAGAAGCTCACTGTAGTCGCTGAAATCCATCTTCGTCACCGATTGCAGCATGAACATGCCGACCACCACCAGCGCTGGCCCGTAGGCGTAAGGCGGCACAATGGTGAGCACGGGTGAAAAGAAGAGGGCCAGAGCGAAGAGGGCGGCCACAACAAGCGCGGTAAATCCGGTTTTTCCACCCTGTTCAATACCGGCGGCAGATTCAATATAGACCCCTGCCGTCGTGGTTCCGAAGAGCGAAGCGGCGATGGTTGAGAGCGCATCGACCAGCATCGGCCTTTCAATCTCCGGCAGGTTATCCTTTTCATCCAGCAGGTTGGCTCTTGACGACAAGCCGAAAAGGGTACCCATGGTATCAACAAAATCCATCACCAGCACACTGATGATAACGCTGGCAAACCCCCAGGTCAGCGCTCCCTGCAGGTCGATTTTCATAAAGATCGGTTCGATGGAGGGCGGCATACTGAACGCCGTTGCAGGCAGGGGAACAAGGCCCGTTAAAAGAAAAGCTGCCGTCGTCACTGCCATTCCGGCAAGAATGGCACCGGTCACCCGCTGGATGAGAAGTACAGCGGTGAGGAGCAGCCCGCCAAGGCTCAACAGTACCGGGAGCTGTGCAATATTGCCGAGCTGTACCGGTGCACCGGGCACTCCGAGCGTCACAACACCCATCTCACTGAGGCCGAGAAAGGCGAGAAAAAGACCGATTCCTCCCGAAAAGCTGTGT
This sequence comes from uncultured Chlorobiaceae bacterium, assembly GCA_903882665.1. Taxonomy (GTDB): domain Bacteria; phylum Bacteroidota; class Chlorobiia; order Chlorobiales; family Chlorobiaceae; genus Chlorobium. The sequence continues at coordinate 24,037 of CAIRXW010000030.1, forward strand.
TTGAGCGAAGAGGGAATTGCCTCAGCCAACCATTGGCGCAGCCCCCCGATGGTGATCAGGGTGAAGAGCACACCGCCGATAAAGATTGCCGCCATCGCCGTCTGCCACGAGTAACCGAGCGTCTGCACCACCGTATAGGCAATAAAGGCATTTTCGCCCATGTAGGGAGCTACGGCAAAAGGGCGTTTGGCGTAAATCCCCATCAGCAGCGTGCCAAAGATGGAGGTGAGGATGGTCGCCGTCATCGAGGCACCTTTCGGAATACCCGCCGCCGCAAGGATGGCCGGATTGACAATAATGATATAGGAGAGTGTAAAGAAGGTGGTGATGCCGGCAATGGTTTCCTGTCGGTAACTGGTACCGTGCCGGTCGAACTCGAAGAATGAGCGTAGTGTCATGGTCGGAAGATGGTCAGGTAACGGAAAGCAGGGTTTTGTACCGGCAAGATACACATAAAGCGTGAAAACGGCGAAGCGTAAACGGTTAAAAAGGCTTGGGGGGCGTTGATGAAAAACTTGTTTGGCAACAGCGATTGGTTACGTTTTTCTTTGCTGTAATTTTATTACTACTTTTCCTCATGTTTATCCATTTTTGAGTGGGGGTAAATCGCCGGGATTATCGTGATCTATTCATAAGGAGTATTCATGGAGCAACTTGATCTCAAAAAGGAGTTGAAGCACCTGTATCATGCTTCTGCCAAAGATGTAGCTGTAGTTGATGTTCCCGCCATGAATTTCCTGATGGTGGATGGTGAGGGCGATCCCAATACTTCACAAACCTATGTTGAGGCAATTGAAGCACTGTTCGCGGTTTCCTATACCGTGAAGTTTATGGTCAGGAAGGGTGAACTCGCAATTGATTACGGAGTCACGCCCCTCGAAGGGCTCTGGTGGGCAGATGACATGACCAGGTTCTCGCCTGACGACAAATCAAACTGGAAGTGGACAGCGATGATCATGCAGCCCTCATTTGTCAATGCAGACCTTATCGAACGTGCCTCGGCGGAGGTAAAAAAGAAGAAGAATTCATCGGCCATATTGAGGGTGAGGTTTGCATCATGGACTGAAGGGGAGTGCGCGCAAATCATGCATATCGGGCCGTTCTCCGAAGAGGGTCCGACGATTAAGCGGCTTCACCGCTTCATTGAAGCCGGCAATCGGCAGCGAATGGGCAAGCATCACGAAATTTACCTGAGCGACATCCGCAAAGCCGATCCAAAAAACTGGAAAACCATTATTCGTCAGCCGATGCAGTGATGGTGGTTGTTCTGTTCGTCTATCCTCGCGCAAACAGTTCGGCAACTATCTCTGACGCAACCTTGTTATTTTGTTGCAATACTTCTTAAAAAATATTATAATGGATAAAATTTATCCGGTTTTTATTATTTACTTCTAACGTTAACCAAAACAAAGAAAATATCATGAGTGTACTCGTCGGCCGCAAGGCGCCGGATTTTGATGTCCCAGCCGTTGTCAATGGCTCGGAGTTTATTGATTCGTGCAAGCTTTCTGATTACAAGGGCAAGTATGTGGTGCTCTTCTTTTATCCGCTTGATTTCACCTTTGTTTGTCCGACAGAGTTGCATGCCTTTCAGGAGAAGCTTCAGGAGTTCCGTGACCGGAACGTTGAGCTTATTGGTTGTTCGGTGGATTCCAAGTTTTCCCATTTCGCCTGGCTTCACACACCGAGAACCCAGGGTGGCATCAAGGGCGTAACCTATACACTGCTTTCAGATCTGAACAAGACGGTTTCAACTGATTATGATGTGCTGCTTGAGGGCGCAGGGATTGCACTCAGAGGGCTTTTCCTGATCGACAAGGAGGGTGTTGTGCAGCATCAGGTAGTCAACCATCTTGCTCTTGGTCGTAACATTGATGAGGTGCTCCGCCTGGTTGATGCGTTGCAGTTTACCGAAGAGCATGGTGAGGTTTGTCCGGCAAACTGGAACAAGGGTGATAAAACGATGGCCCCGACGCAAGAGGGTTTGATCGAATTTTTCGAGGAGACCTGATCGCGGTTTGATTTTGCTGCGACAACGCAATCTCTCTGAAGATCAAAACTATTGCAAGAGTGTTTTGCAAGTTACTGCCTTCCCCCAGCCTTTTCTTTGAAGGTCGGCGAAAGGCAGTATAAGTTTAATAGGCTTTGGCAAACACAACCTTGCGTGCAGCGGGTTGCCCTGAGTAGATACAGGTACCGGGTTCGTCGATGCCATATTGTGCAATATAGTCGGCCTCTTCGGGGAGCACCCTGATGGTGGCTTTGGTCTCTGCCTTGATTTTCGCTTCAGTTTCGGCCGTACCGTCCCAGTGGGCGATCACAAATCCCTTTTCAACAGCCACCTTGAACTCTTCATAACTCTGCACTTCAAAGGTGTGCTCGGTGCGGAACTGGAGTGCTTTGTCGAACATGCTCTGCTGGATGGTGTTCAAAATTTCGCTGATGCGATCCGGCAGGGTTTCGTCGAGCGGCAGTTCGGTTTTTTCGAGCGTGTCGCGTCGAGCGGCAATGCAGATATTGTTCTGGATATCGCGTGGCCCGAGTTCAATACGGATGGGGATGCCCTGTAGCTCATATTCGGCAAATTTCCATCCGGGGGAGTTCTGTTCGCTGCTGTCGACAAAGGTCGCTATGCCGCTTTTGTTGAGTTCGTGGGCAATGGCATTGGCCTTTTCGATGACGGCTGCCTTGTCGCCCCTAAGAATGGGGATGATGACCACCTGGCGTGTCGCAAGTTTCGGCGGCAGCACCAGGCCGCGGTCATCCGAGTGGGCCATGATCAGTGCGCCGATCAGCCTTGTCGAGACACCCCAACTTGTTGCCCAGACATAGTCGAGTATTCCCTCTTTTGTCTGAAACTGGCAGTCGAAGGCTTTGGCAAAATTCTGGCCGAGGTTGTGGGAGGTTCCGGCCTGAAGCGCCTTGCTGTCCTGCATCATCGCTTCAATGCACCAGGTATCGACCGCACCGGCAAATTTTTCGTTGTCGGTTTTCTTGCCCATGATAACCGGCATTGCCATATACTCTTCGGCAAAAGTCTTGTAGACGTTGATCATGCGCAGCACCTCTTCCTGCGACTCTTCGGGGTTGGCATGGGCGGTATGGCCCTCCTGCCAGAGAAATTCGGTGGTTCTCAAAAAAAGGCGGGTTCTCATCTCCCAGCGTACCACGTTGGCCCATTGATTGATGAGAATTGGCAGGTCGCGGTAGGACTGAATCCACTTTTTATAGGAAGACCAGATGATGGTCTCCGATGTCGGGCGGATATAGAGCTTTTCGGCCAGCTCTTCGCCTCCTCCGTGGGTTACAACGGCGCATTCAGGGGCAAACCCTTCGATATGTTCAGCCTCCTTTGCGATGAAGCTTTCAGGAATAAAGAGCGGGAAGTAGGCGTTGACATGGCCGGTCTCCTTGAACATCCGATCAAGGGCAGCCTGCATTTTCTCCCATATCGCATAGCCGTTTGGCCGTATGACCATGCATCCCCTGACATCGGCATAATCGGCCAGTTTTGCTGAGCGTACAAGGTCAATATACCACTGGGAATAGTCCTCGCTTCTTGAAGTGATCTTATCTGCCACGTTTTAGTTTAACTGTTTGTTACTGAAAAAGAATACTGTTGAAAAATATACAACCTGCTAATCAAATTTTTTCATCTTTTCCATAAGGTTTTTCAGGTGCGCTTTCTCCTGTGCTCCGAGCGGTTTCTGGTTGTCGGCCACAGGCTGGTATCCTGCGGGTACCATGAATTGGGAGGCAGGAACCGTTTTTGGCCACAGTTGCACAAGTTCCATCGTGTATTTTCCACTATCGTTATATTGCACGATCTTGACGGGGAATCCCTCAACGCCTTCCGTGCTGAGCTTTTTGGCCAGTTGTGTGTTAGAGAGCCTTGGGTTTTGTGACTGAAGGATTCTGAAGGTCGAGAAATTGCCAAGATCACGCGTTACCCAAAGCTCAAGTTTTTCGGTGGTACTGGTGAGTAAAATGTGCTGGCAACGGTACCCTTTTATGGTTTGCCCTCCGAGTTTTGCGAGTGTGTAGTTGCTGTCGAAATCGAGCAGCATGGCGTTTTCGGCCGCAGTTTTCAGGTTGACCAGGCTGTAGCTTTTTGCCCGATGGTTGATGATGCAGGCCTGATCGGGCTGGGATGCTTTGGTGATGACCGTCGTTTTGAGCGGCTCAGGTATTTTGTTCATCTGCATGACCATATCCATGCGTTGAGCCGTTGCTCCAAACGAGTAGGTGACTTTGGCGGAACCGTTGGGCATGGTGAGTGCCATATCCATGATTCCCGTGAATTTTGAAGCGGCTGATGCGGGTGCGCTTTGAGCGGTAAACAGCAGCAGAAGCAGTGCAAGAAGAACTTTATTCATCGTGTCGTTGCCTGGTTAATGGGCTATCTTTATTTATTGTTGTGCAGTGTATCGGTTAACCAATAGTGAACGGTAATGTACTCTTTGTAATCGCCTGGTGAGAAGATTTTTTTTAAAGAGCGATCGCGATGGTGTACCTTAATGACTTTTGCTGTTCCCCTGGAGGGGGGGCAGCGTGAACGTTTGGCTTGAGAGTTTGTGATGGAAGAGGTGAAAGAGTGGGAGGTTGTTGAACTGCTCAAAACAACCACTGAATATTTTACAGCGAAAAAGGTCGATGAGGCGCGCATCAGTGCGGAGCTGCTGCTGGGGCATGTGCTCGCCAGGAGTCGCCTTGAACTCTATTTGCAGCACAACAGGCCGGTCTACCGCGATGAGCTTGACCGTTTCAGGACACTCTGCCGCCAGCGGATCGAAGGGCGTCCGGTGCAGTACATAACCGGAGAGCAGTACTTTTACGGCCTGCAATTTTTTGTTGATGAGCGGGTGCTTATTCCCCGTCCGGAAACCGAACTGATTGTTGAGCATGTGCTTGAATCCTTCGGCATGACAGGTCGAGGGGGCTCATGTGAAGCGAAGATTCTTGATATTGGTACGGGAAGCGGCTGCATTGCCCTGACTTTGGCGAAGCTCTGCCCTGAAGTGAGGGTAAGCGCCGTTGATTGCTCTCCCGGAGCCCTTGAGGTTGCTGGCATAAACGCCGCAACGCTTGGTGTGGAATCGCAGGCAGCATTTATTTTGGCAGATATGTTCGATGAACTCTTTGCGGCAAGGCTGCCTGAGGCGGCCTATGATTTGATTGTCTCCAATCCGCCCTATATTCCGGCGCTTGAATGGGAGAATCTTCAGCGGGAGGTGAAACAGTACGAACCAAAAATTGCGCTGACCACACTGAACGGGCTGGAGTGTTACCAGGCGATTGCCGCACAGGCAGCAAAGCTCCTTGTTCCGGGAGGGAGGCTCTGTTTTGAACTCCATGCAGACGGGGCCGCCGCAGTGTCGGAACTTATGACACGCCATGGTTTTTGCGGAATCAGGGTAGCAAAAGATTATTCCGGCCATGACCGGATTATTTCCGGTACTTTTGGCTGAAAAATGGCGGGTGCGCTCTTTTTTTCGTGAAAAGAGAGCGGCGGCACTATATTACAGCTCATTCTCTATAATGATAATGCAAAGGGTGTAGAGTCGATTAGTTTTTTTAAATTCACCTGTTTGTTTCTTACCGTTAAATTGCAATTGCTATGGGTGTACGTTGATGGATTTTCGTGATCTCAATATCAGAGAGCGGCAGGTTCTTGGTATTATTATCCAGGCCTATGTTGTGACTGCTGCTCCGGTGGGCTCAAGGTATATAGCCAAAAATTACAATCTTGGCCTTTCAGACGCCACGATACGCAATGTCATGGCCGAACTTGAGAGTGAAGGCTATATCAGCCAGCCGCATACCTCTGCGGGAAGAATTCCGACCGACAAGGGGTATCGCTACTATGTTGATCTTATCATGACCTTTCAGTCGCTTGACGAGCAGGAGAAAAAGAGGATTGAGGAACATGTTGGTGACATCAGCATCGATCGAAAAGGAACCTCTTCGGATGTTCTTCTCTCGGCCGTGAAGGTTCTTGGAACAATTTCAAGGCAATTGAGTGTTGTGTTATCACCGACGCTCTCAAATGCAATTTTTGAGAAACTCGACATGGTGCTGCTGAGTTCGACGAGGATGATGGTGATTCTCTCCATCCAGTCGTTGTTTGTCAAGACCATTGTCATGGAACTTGATCTTGAGGTCTCCCGCCAGACGGTTGACGGCGTGGTCGATATGCTCAACCAGCGTTTGTCGGGTCTTACGCTTGCCGAAATCCGCCGCTCAATTACCCGGCGTCTTTCGGATTGCAGTTGCGACAGTGGTCTGAAAAATCTTATTGTACGCTCTGCTGGTACCCTTTTTGATGAGTCGCCCATTTTTGAACGGCTCTATATTTCCGGTACCGAATATATTGTTGATCAGCCAGAATTCAAGCAGCCTGACAAGGTTCGGGAGCTTATCACCATGATCGAAGACAAGTTCAGCATGGCCAAGCTTGTTGAAAACAGCGGGCCGTCGCGTATGGATATTACCATCAGTATTGGCAAGGAGAACTGCGAACGGCATGCCGAAGAGCTGACCATTGTTTCAGCACCCTACTATGTTGGGAATATGGTTGGAAAACTGGGGATTCTCGGACCGAAAAGAATGGATTATGAACATGCTGTCCGTGTGCTCAATTATATGGCCGACAGTCTCTCTGCAACGCTGTCGGGAGTTAATTAAAAAAAAGTAACGTAATTTATGACAAAGAACGCAATGGACGAACAAGAGAGCAATAAAGAGTATTTGGGGGATATCCCGCAAACAGGTGATGTTCAGGACGCTTTATTCAGCACAGCGGAGTGGTCAGTGGGGCAATCAGCACCGCCGCCCGACTCTGCGGCAGACAGAATAGCCGAACTCGAGAGTGAGCTGAACCAGCAGAAGGATCAGGTTGGCAAGTATCGCGACGAACTGTTGCGCAAAGCTGCCGATTTTGAGAATTTCCGCAAGCAGAAGGAGCGAGAGTCAATGATGGCCTCTTCGAGAGCTCTTGAGAAGGTGATCAGGGAGCTGCTTCCGGTTATTGATGATGTCAAACGCCTTCTTGCACACGCTCCCGTTGATGCTGAGAGGGCAGGTGAAGCGCGGCCCTATATTGAGGGTGTGGAGATGGTCAAGAAAAATCTGGAAAAGTGGCTTGCTGAAAAGGGTGTCAAAGCAATAGAATCGAAGGGGATGAAGCTTGATGTGAACTTCCATGAAGCCATCTCACAGGTTGATCATCCTGAATCGGAGCCGGAGATGATTATCGAAGAGTACCAGACAGGCTATCTCCTGGGCGAGAAGGTGATTCGCCATGCCAAGGTCATCGTTGCCCGGTAGAGGTACTTTTTTACAATGAACGACATTCAAGTTAATTTGCTGGTCTTATTATGAAGAGAGAATATTACGAGGTGCTTGGTGTAGGCCGGACGGCTACCAAGGACGAGATAAAAAAGGCATACCGCAAGCTGGCCTTGCAGTTTCACCCCGACAAGAATCCCGACAACAAGGATGCTGAGGATCACTTCAAGGAGGTGAACGAAGCTTATGAAGTGCTCAGTAACGACGACAAACGGCGCCGCTATGACCAGTTTGGCCATGCCGGCGTAGGCTCTTCGGCCGCATCCGGTGGTGGTCAGCCGGGCGGTGGAGCCGATTTAAACGATATTTTCAGCGCTTTCAACGACATGTTCAGCGGCAGGAACCGGGGAGGGGGCTCTCCCTTCGGTTTTGAAGAGGCTTTTGGTGGAGGTGGAAGAAGACGCGCTTCGGCGGGTATTCCGGGTACCGATCTGAAAATTAGACTCAAGCTCACCCTTGAGGAGATTGCCAAGGGTGTTGAAAAAACATTGAAGATCAAAAGGCAGGTTACCTGCAAGGAGTGTAATGGCAGTGGCTCCAGGTCAGGGGCATCAGAGAGTTGTCAAACCTGTCACGGCAGCGGGGAGGTTCGGCAGGTTTCAAAGACGATGTTTGGTCAGTTTGTCAATGTTGCCGCCTGTCCGACATGTGGCGGTGAAGGGCGGATGATCAAGGATCGCTGCACATCCTGTTACGGTGAAGGCATAAAGCTCGGTGAAGTGACCGTAAAGGTTGCTGTTCCATCAGGAGTTGAGGACGGAAATTACCTCACCCTTCGCGGCCAGGGCAACTCCGGGCCAAGGGGTGGTGCGGCCGGAGATCTGATTGTGGTGATCGAAGAGATCCAGCACGAGCTCTTCTCCCGCAATGGCGACGATGTGATCTATAACCTTGCCGTCAGTTTTCCCGACCTTGTGCTCGGTACGAAGGTTGACGTTCCGACGCTTGACGGAGCGGTCAAGCTCACCATCCCTCCCTCGACGCAGCCTGAGACCATGCTTCGCATAGCAGGTCATGGTATAGGACATTTGAGAGGATCGTCAAGGGGCGACCAGTATGTGAAAGTCAACGTCTTTGTCCCGAAAGATCTTTCACATCAGGACAAGGAACTTTTGAAGGAGATGAAAAAATCATCAGGGATTTCACCCTCGGCCCATAACGACAAGGATGGTAAAGGCTTTTTTGAAAAAGCCCGCGATATTTTCAGTTAAGAGGCACTCTTTTTTGAGGGCAGAACAACAAAAAAAGGCCGGAGAAAACAACTCCGGCCTTTTTTATAATCTGAAATTGACGCCTGTGTTACTTCAGCAAAGCCTGTACCAGCTCTTCCAGCTCAGGCTCATTCCCGGCGTAGCTTCTCTCCGCATCAGGATTTGAGATAACATCCACAATATTGCGTACAACATTCTTGTTAAATGCTGTTGGCATCAGGTGATTACGGGTCGGATCAATGGACCAGGCTATTGAGGTTGCCACAGCCATTTTGATTTTCGGTGTCACGATTTTGATGCCACTTGTAAAGAGTCCCCTGAAAAGGCCGGGGAAAACAAGGGCATTATTCACCTGGTTTGGCAGATCAGAACGACCCGTTCCAACAATGCTGGCACCAGCCTTGTAGGCAAGATCGGGCATAATTTCCGGTTCCGGATTGGCCATGGCAAAGATAAAGGGCGCAGGGTTCATTCCCTCAACCATTGCAGGAGTGACGATGTTGCCGATTGAGACGCCGACAAAGACATCTGCACCAACCATGGTGCTTTGCAGATCGCCACTATGTTTTGCCTTGTTGCTGATTGCAGCGATTCCCTGCTTGATCGGGTTCATGCCCGGACGGCCCTCGTAGATTGCGCCTTGCGTATCAACCAGCACAACACTCTTAACTTCAGCATGAATCAGGAGTCTTGCAATGGCAATACCGGCAGCTCCGGCACCGTTGATGACAACAGAGAGTTCCTTGATGTTCCGCCCGGTGACGCGGCAGGCATTGATGATGGCCGCCAGAGTGACGATGGCGGTACCATCCTGATCGTCGTGAAAGACCGGAATAGAGAGCTCCTCTTCGAGCCGTTTAAAAATTTCAAAACATCTCGGTGCTGAAATATCTTCAAGATTGATGCCAGCAAAACTTGGCTCAATCATCTTGCAGAATTTGATGATCTCTTCAACATCGGTTGAGTTGATGCAGAGCGGAATAGCATCAATATCAGCAAACTCCTTGAAAATGATTGCCTTGCCCTCCATGACCGGCATGGCAGCCTCAGGGCCGAGGTCGCCGAGACCCAGAATTGCAGTGCCATCAGTGACAATCGCAACCTGATTGGCCCGATTGGTCAGTGTATAGGATTTCTGTTTGTCGAGACCAATCTCGGTGCAGACAGCAGCTACTCCCGGGGTATAAGCCAGAGAGAGATCCTCTTTGGTTGTAATGCTGACCTTCGAGCGGATTTCGATCTTGCCGCGCGAACGGAGATGTAACTCTATTGACTTTTGTGAATAATCCATGGGCATAAAAATGACTCTCTGGTCATGATCTGTAGTATGATATAAAATAAGCTTGTCGAACTGGGTGGTGTGCCGGTGAATGCGGGTAAACGTATTAAACCATTCCCTGAAGGAGTGCAGGCGGACAAGGTGACTTTAAAAACGGTTCAATATACTTTATTTATTGTAAAACCCTTCTTTATGGGTGAAATGGTTTCTTTTTGCTGATTGTTAACATTATTGTGACAAAACGGGCGATTGGTGCACCAATGCAAGCGGGCCGCAGCGGAAAAGAGAGGTAAATATGGTTCATTATTCAACAAATAAATTGGATATTATGGTAAGTTAAATACTTATCTCTCAGTATTCCAGCGTTCCAATCTTGACAGGTGCAACAAATGGTCAGCTCTCGGCGATCGACGAAACGAATCAGGCTTATGGTAATAATCCTGGCAAAGCATTCATAAGGCATACGCATGACAACAGAAAACCAGACCGAGCAAGGCCTGATCAAAAAACTGCAAGATCTCAAATACAGCTACCGCCCCGACATTCGTGACCGGGACGCACTCGAAAAAAACTTCCGAGAAAAGTTCGAAGATCTCAATCGGGTACAGTTGACCGACGCCGAGTTTGCCCGGCTGCTCGATCAAATCGTCACCCCCGACGTCTTCGCCGCCTCTCGTCATCTGCGCCAGCGCAACAGCTTCGATCGCGACGACGGCACGCCCCTCTTCTACACCCTGGTCAACATCAGGGAGTGGTGCAAAAACAGCTTCGAGGTCGTTAACCAGCTCCGCATCAACACCAACAACAGCCATCACCGCTACGACGTCTTGCTCCTCATCAACGGCGTGCCGGTGGTTCAGATCGAGCTGAAAACCCTCGCCATCAGCCCGCGCCGCGCCATGCAGCAGATCGTCGAGTACAAAAACGACCCTGGCAATGGCTACACCAAAACCCTGCTCTGCTTTTTGCAGCTTTTCATTGTCAGCAACCGCACCGACACCTGGTACTTCGCCAACAACAACAGTCGCCACTTCAGCTTCAACGCCGACGAGCGTTTTCTGCCGCTCTACCAGTTCGCCGGAGAAGACAATAAAAAAATCACCCATCTCGACAGCTTCGCCGAAAAATTCCTCGCAAAATGCACCCTTGGTGAAATGATCAGCCGCTACATGGTACTCGTTGCCAGCGAGCAAAAGCTGATGATGATGCGCCCTTACCAGATCTATGCTGTCAAAGCCATTGTGGAGTGCATTCACCAGAACTCCGGCAACGGCTACATCTGGCACACCACCGGCAGCGGCAAAACCCTCACCTCCTTCAAGGCCTCAACCCTGCTCAAGGACAACCCGGATATCGACAAATGCCTCTTCGTCGTCGACCGCAAAGACCTCGACCGGCAGACGCGGGAGGAGTTCAACCGCTTTCAGGAAAACTGCGTCGAAGAGAACACCAACACCGAAACCCTGGTGCAGCGGCTGCTCTCTGACGACTATGCCAATAAAGTCATCGTTACCACCATCCAGAAGCTCGGCCTTGCCCTCGATGGCAGCAACAAACGCAACTACAAGGAGCGGCTCGAACCGCTCCGCAAAAAGCGCATGGTCTTCATCTTTGACGAATGCCACCGCTCCCAGTTTGGCGAAAACCACAAAGCCATCAAAGAGTTTTTCCCCAATGCCCAGCTCTTCGGCTTCACCGGTACACCAATTTTCCCGGAAAACGCCACCTATCAGCAGATTGAAGGGCAGCAAGCCACCTGGAAAACCACGGAAGAGATCTTCCAGCAGCAACTGCACGCCTACACCATTACGCACGCCATCGAAGACCGCAACGTCCTGCGCTTTCATATCGATTATTACAAGCCCGAAGGCAAAAACACGCCCAAGCCGGGTGAAACCCTGGCCAAAAAAGCCATCGTCGAAGCCATACTCCAAAAACACCAGACCGCCACCTACGGACGCAAGTTCAACGCCCTTCTGGCCACCGCCTCCATCAATGACGCCATAGCCTATCATGACCTCTTCAACACCATGCAGGCAGAGAGAGAAGCCAAAGATGGTAACTTCCAGCCACTGAACATCGCCTGCGTTTTTTCCCCGCCCGCACAGGCTATTGCCGGTGATGCCGGGAATCGAAACGAAAAGAATGTGGCCGACATCCGCCAGCTTCAGGAAGATCTGCCTCAGGAAAAGGCCGACAACGAGCAAGCCCCCGACGAAAAAAAGGCCGCCCTCAAAGCCATCATTGCCGATTACAATATCCGTTACGGTACCAACCACCGTATTGACGAATTCGACCTCTACTATCAGGACATTCAAAAGCGCATCAAAGATCAGCAATACCCCAATCAGGACTTGCCGCACGCGCAGAAAATCGATATCGTCATCGTGGTCGACATGCTGCTCACCGGTTTCGACTCCAAATTCCTCAACACCCTCTACGTCGACAAAAACCTCAAATACCACGGGCTCATTCAGGCCTTCTCACGCACCAACCGCGTCTTGAACGGCACCAAACCCTACGGCAACATTCTCGACTTTCGCCAGCAGAAGACGGCGGTTGACGCTGCCATTACCCTCTTTTCCGGCGAAAAAACCGACCGTGCCAAAGAGATCTGGCTGGTTGACAAGGCGCCGGTTGTCATCGCCAAGCTTGAAACCGCCGTGAAAAAACTGGATGAATTCATGCACTCCCAGGGGCTCGAAAGCGCCCCGCAAGAGGTGGCGAACCTCAAGGGCGACGCCGCACGCGGCCAGTTCATCAACCTCTTCAAGGAGGTACAGCGCCTCAAAACCCAGCTCGACCAATACACCGACCTGACGCCTGAAAATGCCGCCAGCATAAGCCGGGTCATCCCACAAGAGCAATTGCAAGCCTTCCGTGGCGTCTATCTCGAAACCGCCCAGCGCCTGAAAGAAAAACAGAAAAAAGGCCGCGAGGCCCCCGAAATAGAGCAACTCGATTTTGAATTTGTGCTCTTTGCCTCCGCCATGATTGATTACGACTACGTCATGGCCCTTCTTACAAGCTTCTCGCAGCAACTGCCCGGCAAACAGAAGATGACCCGCACCGAGCTCATCGGCCTCATCGACTCCGAGGCCAACCTTCTTGAGGTGCGCGAAGATATCGCCGACTATATCGGCACTCTCAAGTCAGGCGAAGGGTTGAAAGAGAGCGACATCCGTCAGGGTTACGAAACCTTCAAAGCCGAAAAGAGCGCTCAACAACTGGCTGACATTGCCGGCAAACACGGGCTCGAAACATCCGCGCTCCAAGCCTTTGTGGACGCCATCATGCAGCGCATGATCTTCGACGGCGAACACCTGACCGATCTGCTCGCCCCGCTCGGCCTCAACTGGAAACAGAGAAGACAAAAAGAGCTTGCCCTGATGGAAGAGCTGATTCTCGTGCTGCACAAACTCGCGCAAGGACGCGAAATTTCCGGGCTGGAGGCGTATGAGCAATAAGAAAACCACCCCGTCCCTGCGGGGCACCCCTCCAAAGGAGGGGAATCATTCCCCTTCTCCGAAGGGGTGGCAGGCGAAGCCTGACGGGGTAGTTCCCAGGCTGAGGTTTCCTGAATTTCGGGATGATTGGGTAGTTGCAAAACTGTGTGAGCTTGGTAAGCTATGTGGCGGTGGAACGCCAGATAAATCTGTAGCTGAATATTGGCAGGGGGATATACCTTGGATTTCAAGTTCAGATATATACGAAGACGATATCTATACCATTTCAGTCACCAGATTTATCAACGAGAAATCAATATCGGAATCTGCAACCAAAATAGTTCCAAAGGGAAGTGTTTTATTTGTTTCAAGGGTTGGGACTGGGAAATTAGCCATAAATGATATAGATGTATGTACAAGCCAAGATTTCATGAACTTCATACCTAAAAAGGTTTCCAACTATTTCTTAGGGTATTTTTTTATTGCAAATAAATCAGCTCTGGTATCTTTAGGTCAAGGCACATCAATCAAAGGATTTTCTAAGGGTGACTTAGAGAAGTTTGAAGTAATTTTCCCCGGCGATCTTGAGCAACAAAAAATCGCCGACTGCCTTTCATCCATCGACGACCTGATCACCGCCCAAACCCAAAAGCTCAACACGCTCAAGACCCACAAAAAAGGTCTCATGCAGCAGCTCTTCCCCGCAGAAGGCGAAACCCTCCCCAAGCTGCGCTTTCCCGAATTCCATGATGCGGGGGAGTGGGAAGAAAATTTACTTGATTCAAAGGTAATCAAAGTTGGCAGTGGCATCACACCCAGAGGAGGGGATAAAAATTACAAGAATAATGGACGGCCATTCGTTCGCAGCCAAAACGTTGGCTGGGGAGTGTTACTTCTTGATGATGTTGCATATATTGACGAGCAAACACATGCAACGTTCCCCTCCACAGAAATTGAAAATGGGGATGTTCTCCTGAATATCACCGGAGCCTCTATTGGCCGAAGCACGGTAGCGGACTACAGAATCAAGGGCGGAAATGTCAATCAACATGTTTGCATCATTCGACTGAAAACCGCAGAGTTAACCCCTCAATTTTTAAATCAGTATTTACTCTCTCAGTACGGCCAAAAACAAATTGACAGTTTTCAAGCAGGCGGGAACAGGCAAGGGCTCAATTTTGCCCAAGTTCGATCTTTTGTCATACCACATCCATATCGAGAAGAACAGATAAAGGTCGCGCAATTTCTTTCATCCATTGACGACCTGATCGCCTCACAAACCCAAAAGCTCGCCACGCTCAAAACCCATAAAAAAGCGCTGATGCAGCAGCTCTTCCAGGCAGATGGCAATAACCACCCCGCCCCTTCGGGGCACCCCTCCAGAGGAGGGCAATGAAGAAGGATTGGCGGGGAAGAAAATTCCCCTCCTCTGGAGGGGTGGCAGGCGAAGCCTGACGGGGTGGTCACAAATGCAAGCAAGAAACACCTGAAATAGCAATACCATGCGTAACACAAAGCAATACATGTCGCTGCCCTATAATCCAGCGCTAAAAGAACGGGCAAAAGCATTACGTCGAGCAGGTAATCTATCTGAAGTGTTATTGTGGAATGAACTTAAAAACAAACAATTTTCAGGTGTTGATTTTGATCGTCAAAAAATCATAGGCAATTTCATTGTTGATTTTTACTGTGCCGAAAAGCAGATTGTTATTGAAATTGATGGAGGCAGTCATAATGATAAAGTTGAATATGATACAGCGCGTGATGCTTTTCTTGAAGGACTTGATTTGACCATTATTCATTTTCTTGACAGTGATATAAAGACAAATTTATCAGGAGTAATGGAATATTTACATGCTCATCCAGCATTTGCAGTCGCAACCACCCCGCCCCTTCGGGGTACCCCTCCGGAGGAGGGGAATCAAGAAGAGGATCCGTGAGAGAAAATTCACTTCCCCAGGAGGGGTGGCAGGCGAAGCCTGACGGGGTGGTTATCATGCCAGGTAAGCAACGTATCAGAAGCAAAAGAATCATGATCAGTAGTCAACAACTTGCAATTAACCTGTAGAGCAAACGACCATGTCAATTAACGACCTCTTGCCCTCTGTAGCTGCCTTGTCACACGTTGATAAATTCAGGTTAGTACAGATTGTGCTCGAACTATTAGCAACGGAAGAGGGTCTTTCAGCCCGGCAAACACCTGCACCTGCCGAGACCTTTAACCCGCTCAGTTATTATGGAGTAGCTCATCAATCCCGACAAAGTATTGATGAGTATATCGCGAGCAGCCGGGAAGGATGGAACTGATGTTGATTGACCACAAAACAACCATGGAGAGAAAACCTGTGAACGCAAAAGATATTTCAACGGCTAAAGACCCTGCCATGCGTGCTTCAATGGCCGCCATGAAACGAGCCGCCGCATTAGCCCGTGAAACCGCTATTCAGACGAATACCAATATCGTAATTGTGGAAAATGGAAAAGTGGTGCGGATTTCAGCCGAAGAGCTGCGCCGCCAAGCATCCGAGGAAGCAAAAAAATCATGACCGAACAAAACCAGAAACAAATGGGCACTACCCTTTGGGGCATTGCCGACCAACTGCGCGGAGCCATGAACGCCGACGACTTCCGCGACTACATGCTCTCCTTCCTCTTCCTGCGCTACCTCTCCGACAACTACGAAGCCGCCGCCAAAAAAGAGCTTGGCACGGACTTCCCGGACCAGCAAAAGCAGCCCGGCACCACGCCGCTGCAACTCTGGTACAACAACAATCCCGGTGATAGCGCTGAATTTGAAAAGCAGATGCGCCTCAAGGTGCACTATGTCATCCAGCCGCAATACCTCTGGGGCAGCATTGCCGAAATGGCCCGCACGCAGGACGGGGAGTTACTGCATACCCTGCAAAAAGCCTTTGATTACATTGAGAACGAATCCTTTGCCAGCACCTTTCAGGGCCTCTTCTCGGAAATCAACCTCAGCTCCGAAAAGCTCGGCAAAGGCTACCCGGAGCGCAACGCCAAACTCTGTACCATCATCACCAAAATTGCCGAAGGGCTGGCAGGCTTTTCAACCGACAGCGACACCCTTGGCGACGCCTACGAATACCTGATCGGCCAGTTTGCCGCCGGTTCCGGCAAGAAAGCGGGCGAGTTCTACACTCCGCAGCAGATCTCCAGCATTCTCTCTGCCATTGTCACCCTCGACAGTCAGGAACCATCCAGTGGCAAGAAAAAATATCTGATCAGTGTGCTCGATTTTGCCTGCGGTTCCGGCTCGCTGCTGCTCAATGTGCGCAAGAAAATGGGGCAGTATGGCATTGGAAAAATCTACGGGCAAGAGTCCAACATCACCACCTACAACCTCGCACGCATGAACATGCTGCTGCACGGGGTGAAAGATTCCGAATTTGAAATTTTCCACGGCGACACCCTCCTCAACGACTGGGAGATGCTGCGCGAAGCCAACCCCGCGAAAAAGAAACTGTTTGATGCGGTGGTGGCCAATCCACCCTTCAGCTACCGCTGGGAACTCACCGACGCCATGGGCGACGACGTTCGCTTCAAAAACTACGGCCTCGCCCCCAAATCCGCCGCCGACTTCGCCTTTCTCCTCCACGGATTCCAATATCTCGCCAAAGAAGGCACCATGGCCATCATCCTGCCTCACGGCGTCCTCTTCCGAGGCGGCGTAGAAGAGCGCATCCGCACAAAACTTCTCAAAGACGGCCACATCGACACCGTCATCGGCCTGCCCGCCAACCTCTTTTTCTCCACCGGGATTCCGGTCTGCATTCTGGTACTCAAAAAATGCAAGAAGCCCGACGACGTGCTCTTCATCAACGCCAGCGAACACTTCGAAAAAGGCAAGCGCCAGAACCGCCTCCGGCAGGATGATATCGATAAAATTGTTGAGACCTATCAATACCGCACCGAAGAAGAGCGCTACTCCCGCCGGGTCTCAATGGATGAAATAGAATCCAACGGCTACAACCTCAACATCTCCCGCTACATCAGCACCGCCACTGCAGAAGAAGAAATCGACCTCACGGCACTGCACGCAGATTTACTAAACCTCGAAGAACGAATGGTAAACGCCACCAACAAACACAATGAGTTTCTCAAAGAGCTTGGGTTGAATCTGTTACCGGTTGGCAATCAAAGAACAGATACTGTTGGCCATAACTGTTAATGCACCGGCGCAAAAATAGACTCCAGGCAAAGCGCAACCCGGCACCCGGCAATTCAGCAATCAGCATGTTTAGTCATGCTTTTTGTAATGCCATGCATTATAAGTGAAAATAAATCGTGTTATAAGCTTGTTAATTTTGCGACGCACTTGTTTTACGCCATAAAGCCACTTATATTAACATGTATCTGTGTACAAGAGTTTTGATGTAGAATGCTCTATGGTTGGCAGCTATTATGACTGTATCCCGATCGAGATGCTCCGAAGTCCCCTCCGCAAAAGAATAAAAAGAGGCCTATTGACTATTTACTAAATGGCTTGTGTGATCGGAAAACAAGAACAAGCCAATTTCGGAAATTAGCAATCACCCAGGGTTAGCGTAAAAAAAACCATAGATCGTGGTTTGAAGGTGCGAACCAAATCAAACTCCAGAGCGATGAGGGCACCGTTAAAAAAGCTAACCATGTACAGCAAAGTTAAAGAACTTTCGCGAGTAACGTGGAGGTCGGATATTGAATGCTGTTGATGAACCCATCAACAGGCGGGTTATTGTGGATTTTACGAATAAGGCCATACCATTGCAACGAGGTCAGAACAGTGATCAGATATTTGGCGTCCCCACCAAATATCGTTTGTAATGATAAGTATTTTGCAACATGAAAACCGGAAACATCATGACTAACTCTAAAAGATGTTCTTGTGTTGTTTTTATTGGCGGGACAACCAATGACTTCTGATTATTACGTGTTCAACGAAAAGTCAATCGGTAATCCTTACCGAAACAAGCCGCTATTTGGCTGACTATTTGTTTACTGTATGCTCTTTTTCTTACCGAACCAATTCTTGTTGAGCGCTTATGGTATGCATCAGGTATGCCTGTTTTTCAGGATGTACCATAAATCCACGTAACTTCAAATTATGTGCCTGACATTTTGATATAGCCAATAACTTATTTCAATTCAATTAATTAAACAGGAGAAAGACATGAACTACCTATTTAAAGGTTCTCTTTACGGTTACCTCTGTGAAAATTGTTCTGAACCACTTGGCAACATCGAAGTGTTACTCTATCGTCCCTGGCAAACAGAAAAGATTGTAGAACATGTCATTGCAGACACAAAAGAGACCTTTCATCTGGTAACAAAAGAGGAGTCCGTAAAAAAAGGATATCCAATTGCCACTGTAAAAACCGATTCAAACGGAAATTTTGAATTTACGCTGGACGAAAAATGGGGCAACACTGCGTTTGATATTGATCTCATTTGTAGTTCAGTTCCTCATATGCAGGCAAAGCAATCTCGCCGTAATCCCATTCAATTGCATCTCACCACTTTATATCCACAATGGCGCCTGAACAGAGAGCAGGAAAGTTACTTTTTCCAATGGGAATATTACATCTCGAATAAATGGTGGTGTCAAATACGCGGTAATTATTTTGATGCCTGGGTAATCTGTGGTTATCTCCGTCATTGTAAAACTCGCCAACCGATTGCAAATGCAAGTGTTACAGCATGGGATGCCGATTTCCTGACTGATGATAATTTAGGTACCGCTGTCACTGATGCTAACGGTCATTTCAGGATTGATTACACCTCCATCCAATTTAAACAAACATTTTTATCACCTTTGATCAATGTTGAAACCGACCCCGGCTTACCGCTAACGTTTCAAAGTGGTCCCGATGTTTATTTTAAAGCTGAAATAAAAGGTGTAAACCTGTTAAATGAAACTGCTGCTGACAAACGCAAAAATGTTGGCTATTGCCTTTGTGTGAATTTGTGTTCAGAAGTTAGTGTAGTACCTCCCGGCAATCCTGGTAACTTTCCAAGTGCCTGGACGGGTATTGGAAGTGAGTTCGATGTTTCTGGTATTGTTCCTGCCAGAAGTTTTGATCCTGATGGTTATGCCGGCATCCCAAAATATGCGTTAACAAGTATTATAAACCTTACTGGACAGGCTGCCTATGAAACAACCACACATATCCCCATCAAGTACCGCTTTAGAATAAGTGCGGTCACGACTGATAATGGAACTACACCTCCAGACTTGAGTAATTTTACTCAAATAGTAGGTGTGACACCTGGCTTGTTTGCCTCTAGGCCAGTTGCTACACTCTTAAGTTCACTTAATCATGTTGCTACTGTATGGAGCGACCAGTCTGATTTTGACGCTAACGGATGGTTTGATCTCAATCATGCCATTGCCCGCACCATAAATCAGGCAAAAGTAATATCACCTACCCCTGCTGAATGGGACAGTTATACGGTCATTGATTCTGATACCCTGCTTTCACTAAATACCACAGCTTTAATAACTAACCCTCCGCAAAAACCTGATATACTGCCAGGTTCAGTTGCCGTAGGAGTGTCGGTGCCTGTAAACACTTTACCTGTTACAAAAGTAGCCATCCTTTTTGAGATAGGAGTAGTAACCGGGAGCGGACCTGATGATTTTGACCCGATAGCTGGCAGTGGCACAATACTTAACTCGGTTGTTGTCAACAACAACAATGTATTCATGAAACTTGCCGTCAGTGAATTGGAAGCAACAACTCTCTGTACGCCTATCAGCGGCGATATTCATGCCAAATACACGGTATATCATCCGCATCTCGCATCATCAAGTCTTTATTTATCGAGTAATAGCGGTTCAGTGCATAGAGATATAACCGATGCATTCTTGCCGAAAAGCGGTAATACCAGTCACTCTATACAAGGCGGTGCGAACAATAATCTCAAGCTGAATAACCCGCCTTCTGACCTGATAAAGTGTACCTATTCCCTCAAGTTATATGCACGAGCGCGATTGCATGACGGTGTCAACGCATGGTCTGACAGTGGGCCGGTTGAACAGATATTTTTCTATGACATCTGATCATTCAATCGATAATCAGAACTGACAGCAGGGCGTTCGATCTGCCCTGCTGTTGTACAGGAACATATCCGTTCGCAAAGAAAAGTGGTATACCGATCGGAGGAAAAAACATGAGTGCTCCAACAAAACCCTCACCGAACACGTTAAGGCGTTTCGGTGAGGGTTGATTATTATGTTCAAGAGAGTTGCATGCTTCAATAAAAATACAATAATGAGAAAGCTGAATCTTGGTTGTGGGTTTGATAAGCGGGATGGTTTTGTTAATGCAGATAATTTCCTTGACTGCAATCCCGATCTGTTTATTGATATCGAGCAAATTCCTTGGCCTACCAAGGACAGTGGCTTTGACTATATTTTGTTGAAGCATGTTTTGGAGCATGTCGGTGCTGAATTTGGTCTTTTCAGATGCATAATGCAGGAGCTTTATCGTGTTGTAGCGCCTGAAGGCATTATTGAAATCCATGTCCCTCATTATATGCACGATACCTGGTGGTCAGACCCTACCCACGTAAGAGCTTTTACGCCGCTTACTTTTCGGATGATGTCGAAGACGCAGAACGATGAATGGATTGCAAGGCGGGCAAATTATACCATGCTGGCTTATGTATTAGGGGTTGATTTCGAAATGGTTTCTGCCCGGCAAGTTTATGATTCATTTTGGTGGCAGAAAGTCGTTGAGGGTGAGTTGACTTCTGAGCAGTTAAGGATATTGGCTTCCCAGCAATGGGGGGTGGTCAAGGAGTTGCAAGTGCAGCTTAAAGCAATAAAATAGTGCGTTTATTATGCAGTTCGCCATTTATACGATGGTGATGCCTATTCTACGTCCCAAAAGATGTGCAATATCGAAAAAAGGTAAGCGGCCCGACGTTGCCGGGCTCGCTTGAACGAGGGGTTCGGTGATGTGGAGAATCGCTTACAACGACCGGTATGCTTTGTTCAGCCCGTCAACGTAGTTGGCGATGACGTTCTGGTCGGAGAGTTGATCGGGGGCAAAAATCTTTTCGGCTATAATGGTGCTGCCGATAAGGTTGAGTTTCAGTTGTGGAAGGTAGAGGAGGTTTGCCATCAGTTCGGGGCTGCCGCAGGTGAGAAAGAGTGCAATTTTTTTGCCCTGAAGGCAGCTTTTGAGGTTGCTTTGCAGCAGTGCGCCAAGCAGTTCTGATGCTACAAGTAGATAGTAAATGGGGGCGCCCATGATGACAACGTCAAACTCTTTGACGAAGCTGTAATCGCCTGTTGCTTTACATTTTGCTTTTTCAACGTAGGCTCCTGTTTCCGCAAGTTTCCGGCCGATTGAGTCGATGAGTTGCTCGGTTGATCCGCCAGAGGTTTTGCTGTCGAAAAGGATGATGGCTTTCATGGGCGCAGCGGCAGTATGTGTCATGAGAAAAAGGGATGGTTTCGGTTGAGCACAGAACTGAAATTGTAGTGGAGAGTAGTTAATAAAACAAAGTACAAAAAAAGCGCCCCGTGAAGAGCGCCTTTTTTTATAATCATCGTTTTGAAGAGTGCTGTTTAGACAAACTTCGAGTAGATGTCGAGAAGATCAGTGACCCTTGTTGAGTATCCAAGCTCGTTGTCGTACCAGCCGACTACTTTTACGAGGTTGCCTGAGCTCATGGTGAGCAGTGAATCGAACACACAGGAGTGCGAGTTGCCGACGATGTCCTGTGAAACAATCGGGTCTTCACAGTATTCCATGAATCCTTTCATTGGTCCGTCTGCGGCGATTTTCATGGCAGCGTTGATCTCTGCTTTTGTTGCCGGTTTTTTGAGGATGGCGGTAACGTCGGTGACGGAACCGTCTGGTACTGGTACCCTCATGGCGAAACCGTCAAGGCGGCCAATCAGTTCAGGAATAACCTCGCCAATAGCCTTTGCAGCACCGGTGCTGGTAGGGATGATGGAGAGTGCGGCTGAACGGGCACGACGAAGGTCGGAGTGCGGAAGATCGAGGATGTTCTGGTCGTTGGTGTAGGCATGAACGGTGGTCATGAACCCTTTTTCGATGCCGAAATTGTCTTCGAGCACCTTCATCATTGGGGCAAGGCAGTTGGTGGTACAGCTTGCGTTTGAGATGATCTCTTCCTTGCCGGTGATGGAGTCGCCATTGACACCGAGCACGATGGTGGCGTCAATTTTGTCTTTTGCCGGAGCTGAAATGATCACTTTTTTTGCACCTGCGGCAAGATGCTTTGATGCAGCTTCTCTTGAGGTGAAAAGACCGGTGGATTCAACAACCAGATCGCATCCAAGCTCTTTCCAGGGAAGTGATGCGGGGTCACGCTGTGCGGTAATGGTGATAACTTTGCCGTTGACAACAAGATTGCTGCCCTCAACACTGACTTCGCCATTGAATTTCTTGTGGGTTGAATCGTACTTGAGAAGGTGTGCGAGGGTCTTGGGGTCGCACAGGTCGTTGATTGCAACAATTTCGTAATTCGGGTTGTTCAATGCCTGGCGAAAAACCAGACGCCCGATGCGGCCAAATCCATTAATGCCGACTTTCACTTTTGCCATAATGTCGTTCCGGTATTGTACTACGTTAGTATTGATTATCATAAAAAACTGCCGCAGGAACTCATTTTTTGCGGCTAAAAAATAAACTTTAAGATATGATTTGAAATTGGAATTCTTCAGGGATTTTTTTGAAAACTTTCTGTCAAAAGATTTTTCAGGTTGCCGAAACTTCCGTTGCTGAGCAAGACAACAACATCTCCGTTTTTCAGTTGCGGTTGAAGAAATTCCACAATATCGGAAGGATAGTTTGCCGCATTTTCTCCGGCAAGAAAGACGGTTATTCCCTTTTGTTGCAGCTCATCCTTCAACCGCCGGGTATTGAGCGACTTGTCGGGGCCGTAGCGTTCAGGGCGGTGCACCTTTCCCATAACCACAATGGAGGCAGGATTGAAACACTCTGCAAGTTCCTGCTGGAAGATGTTCCGGGTGGTAGTGTTGGAACGGGGCTCAAAACAGGTGACAATCCTTCGCCCGGCGTAAAGCTCTCCGAGAGCTTCGAGTGTTACGCGGATGGCGGTCGGATGGTGGGCAAAATCTTCAACAAGCGTGATGTTCCTCGGGTAGGTGCCGACAATCTCCATGCGCCGTTTCGGGCGTTTGAAGAGGGGCATGGCGCGCGTTATGGCCTCAAGGGGAAGGCCGCTGTGGGTTGCTGCAGCGATTGCGGCCAGGGCATTCATGATGTTGTGATTGCCGAAGAGCGGCACGCGGAGCGCTCCAACGGGAGTGCCAAGATAGAGGAGCTCAAAGGTTGATGCGTCGTTGTCGGACGATACGCTGCAGGCGCTCCACTCCGACTCGGTGGTCATGCCGAACCGTTCAACCCGGCAGAATGCCTTTGATGCCATTTCGAGGGCGACCTTGTCGTCACCATTCACCAGCAGTGTGCCGTTTCCGGGGATGAGATTGACGAGGAGTCGGAAGCTGCGCTTGATATCCTCAAGGGAGTCGAAAATATCGGCGTGGTCAAATTCAACATTGTTGATAATGGCGATGTCGGGGCGGTAGAGCAGGAACTTGCTTCGTTTGTCGAAAAAGGCGGTATCGTATTCATCACCCTCAGTGACAAAAAAGCCCTCTCCGCTGCGCCCCGAAGCGCGGCAGCCGATCGAGAAGTTTTCGGGGATGCCGCCAACCAGAAATCCCGGCTTGAGACCGCCATGTTCAAGCAGCCAGGCAACCAGCGAGGTGGTGGTTGTTTTGCCGTGGGTGCCCGCCACCACAATGGAGGTGTTGTTGCCGATAAGGTGACGCCGTACCAGCTCCGGCATGGAGAGCAGCTCAAGATGATGGTTAAGGGCATATTCGAGTTCCGGATTTCCCCGGCTTATCGCATTGCCGACCACGACAATATCAGGTGAAGCGCTCAGCAGGTTTGTTTCGGAAAAGCCGGTGAAGTAGCGGATATTATGATCGTCAAGATAGCTGCTCATGGGAGGGTAGAGCTGCGTATCGGAGCCGCTGATGGCATGACCTGCATGGGAGAGGGCGACGGCAACCGACGCCATTGCGGTACCGCCGATACCGAGAAAGTAGAAGGAGCTCATCGTTGGCTGATTGACAATTTCCAGGTTACGGTGCTGCACAGGCAGCTTTCACAAGGGTTTATATACAAAAAAAAACAGTCAAGGCGCAACAGGCGAGCAATTCCGCTCTTCTGGAGTTCCTGCACCAAGTGGTCATGACGATTTTCTGTCGATACTTCTCAAGTGATGAAAATAAATCAGTATTTCCGGGAGAATTTGAGTAATGGTGCAAAAGAATGAAATGAATCCGTATTTTAGCGGAAAGGGATTCCAAATTTTAATCAGATAACCAGTTATGCAGTTTATTGACCTGCTTTCACAGAAAGAGCGGATACGTACAGCACTTCTCCATCGCATTGAGGGTATTCTGGATCGTGGCCAGTTTATCATGGGCCCCGAGGTAACCGAACTCGAATCACGTCTCGCCTCCTATGTTGGCTCAAGGCACTGTGTCTCCTGCTCCTCAGGAACCGACGCACTGCTCATGCCTCTTCTTGCCAAAGGTATTGGGCCGGGAGATGCTGTGCTGACGACACCCTTTACCTTTGTTGCAACAGCCGAAGTGATCAGCCTGGCGGGAGCAACTCCCGTTTTTGTTGATGTTTCTCCCGATACCTTCAATATGGATCCCGATCTTGTCGGCTATGCCATTGATGATGCTGTGCAGCGTGGGTTGAAACCCAAAGCACTCATTCCGGTTGATCTTTTCGGTCTTCCGGCGGATTATGACCGTCTTCATGCTGTTGCTGATGCTTACCGGCTCTGGATTCTTGAGGATGCAGCCCAGAGTTTCGGCGGCAGTTTCAATGGGCGCAAGGCGGGCAGTTTCGGTCTTGTCGGGGCCACCTCCTTTTTTCCGGCCAAGCCACTTGGCTGTTATGGTGATGGGGGAGCGATTTTTACCGACGACGATGAACTCGATACCCTTTTGCGCTCAATTCGGGTGCACGGCAGCGGTGTTGACAAGTACAGCAACGACCGTATCGGCATCAACGGACGGCTTGATTCAATCCAGGCTGCTGTGCTGCTCGAAAAGCTCACCATTTTTGACGAGGAGCTTGATGCACGCCAGCGTATCGCCGCCCTCTACAGCAAGAGGTTGCACGGCAGGGTGGCTGTTCCCCGAATTCCGGAACACTACAGCTCCGCATGGGCACAATATTCTGTTCTTGCAGCCTCAAACGCGGAGCGGGAACGGCTCATGCTGGCGTTGCAGCGGGAGGGAATTCCAACGATGATCTATTACAAGATTCCCCTGCACCTCCAGAAAGCCTACGATTTCCTCGGTTATAAAGCAGGAGATTTCGCCATTTCAGAAGATTTGAGCAGCCGCATCTTTTCGCTTCCGATGCACCCCTATCTTGAGGATGATGAGATCGACCACATCTGTTCCGTGCTTCTGCATGCATGAGAGGAGTGTGGTATTTTCGCTCGTCAGTGTTGTTCGTTGATGGATGCTCTGCCGGGAAACTTGATGCGAACATAGATACCGGCAAGCATGACCAGGGCATTGATGGCGCCGACAACCATAAACGGCGCCTTGGGGCTCATAGAGTCGAAGAGCCTCCCACCAAGCGTGGTGATGATAAGGATTCCCACGGCGCCGCTGATATTGAACATGCCGATAACCGAACCCCGCTCAGCCTTTGGCGCCTCTTGTCCGATAAGAGACTGTGAGCCAAGAAAAGCGCTGATCTGTCCTATTCCCAGAAACACGAAAGAGACAATTGAGCCGGGTTCATGCGGGTTGCCGATGAGCCCCAGCGAAAGATAGCCGATGCTTGCCAGCCCCATGCAGACGGTCAGCGCAGTAACCCGGTTCCAGCGGTCGATGAGCGGCCCGATAACTGGTGCCCAGAGCAGTGCCGCACTCTGTGAAATAATAAAAATCATCATCCCTTTTTTGACCGCTTCAGCAGGCGCCATCCCCATGGCAATTCCTGCAGTTGTTCCCCACAAAGGCAGAAAGGTACCGATAATGGATTGGTCACCTCTCGCAACAAAGGCGGCCGCGTAGGAGAGAAGGATGCGCGGATTTTTTGCACACCGTATGCCGCTGGTGATGAGGGATCGAAGTGCCGGGCGCTCCTTTTTGCTGACCTCTGTGCCCTCTTTGAGTCCAACGCCGACAACCACGGCCGAAACAAGCGCCACTCCGGCAATGGCAAGATGCGTATAGAGGCCTGCATCACTGCCGCTGAACCCTTTTGTCACAAGCAGCATTGGTAATCCTCCGAAAAACCGGTTCAGCACCACAATGCCGAGGCCGTTGAGGAAGCCGGTTATGGCTATCAGTTTTCCCCGTGACCGTTCGGCAGGGTAGTCGATCATCACCGTCGAGAGTGCACCAGTCACGGCAACGATACCGAGCGCATAGATCATTCGATAGAGAGTCAATTCACCAACCGATCGCGAGAGAGGGTAGAGCGCGTAGGCAATTGCGAGCAGCACAAATCCGGCACTGTATATCGGTTTTCGTCCTATCCGGTCCATCAGAACCCCGGCAGGCACAAAAAAGAGCAGTGTGACAACTTCCGTCCAGAAAACCAGATTGCCGCTGATGGTTCCCTGCTGCGAAGTTGGAATTTTCAGGTGCTCATTAAGGATATAAGCCTGCCCGATCGAGACAAAGGTGACCAGCCCGATGGAAAAAAAGGCGGCATAAAGATAGGTCAGGGCGTGGCGGGGGAGCACCGAAGGTGCCAGAGTAATCGGCCCCATTTTATGAAGCGTTACTTTTTCGTTCATCGCTCAGTTATTCACTGGTATAATGCAATGCTGACAGGAGAATAACGTCAAGAGCATTTCCTGATCTGATCCCGCTATCGTTGGTTATGAAAAAGGTGCATCCAGCTCGTATTGCTGTAGCATAATGCAGAGCATCGATAAATTTTTGGTTGTACTTTGCTCTTAATTGGGCAGCCAAATCAAATGTTTCTGCATCATGGGAAGATATAGACAGGAAATTCTCCATTCTGAAAAAAGCCTTGATACTTGCCACCAGTTCTAGGTTACCGGATTGATAGGGTTTGACCAATATTTCAGCTATGGACACGTCTCCCGTGCAGCCGATGATTAATCCAGATTCGACAGCTTCAATTATCGGTGCAACCAGTCGAAAATAATCGGGATTACGGTCCAGAAAGTAGATAAAAACATTGGTATCCAGATAGACTTTGTGACCCTGTAGCCGCTTGAGTGTTTCCTCTATCGTTCCCATGAATCACGACTTTTATTGAGTGCAGCATCAATTTCAAGAGTTGTTTCACCCCAGATGCCCCGTGCTATACCGGCATAAGCCATGGCTGACTCCTTACGCTTTTTGCGTGCTACCGGTATCAGGGTTACAACTCCGTTACTATAAGATACCTCAAGCATGTCGTCTGGCTTAATGTTCGCCGATTCAGCAATCCGGGCGGGTATGGTGATCTGGTGCTTGTTTCTAACGCGGACTTGTGCCATGCTTGCATGTGTCTCATTGTAGGAAAGTTCGATTTCATATAGGAAATCTAACTGTTTTTTTTGACAAATAAACTCTTCTGCCTGAAGAATATTGATTAACCGGGTTCAATTCGGTTGAGTGCAGGCAAGTTTATTGACAGGTTCAAGTGGTCGTTTTTCTTCAGGCTGATTTTACTCAGCAACTCTTTTCAGGAATTTTCTTACAGCAACAAGAAAGGCTTCAGGCTGCTCTTCATGTGGAAGGTGTCCGCAATCGGGTACAACCACCAGTTCCGCGCAGGGAAGCTCACGGGCAAGCCTGATGCTCTCCTCTGTTTTGACGGTCAAGTCGTGTTCACCGGTAATGACGAGTGATGGCAGCGACATGGTTTTCAGCCGTTTCTCCAAATGGAGATGATGGGTTTCCAAAAAAAGCTCCCAGAATGCTCTCGACCAGTTGCCATGCATCAGGTCACTGCGAAACGCGGCCAGAACATCATCGCCCAGCCGCTCTTTGTTGTGCCAGAAGCCGCGAATATTGCGATCATACAGTCTGGTGATGAGGAATTTCATGAGACCCGAAAAAAGCGGGGTCATCGCTTTCATGGCAGGCTTTATGAACGCAGGCACTTCGCTGGTGGCATAGCCGCTGTATATCATTGCGCCGGCAAGCACCACTCCCTCAACATGCTGCGGATAGCGGAGCGCACAGAGAAGCGCCAGGGTGCCGCCCGTTGAATTACCAACCAGTATCGCTTTGCTGAAACCAAGCTTTTTTATCAGTGCAATAACCAGATCACATTGCGCTTCAGGAGTATAACTGACCCCTGTGGCTTTTGAAGGCAAAGGGCGTGAGGTAAAACCAAAAGCGGGTCGGTCGAACGCCAGAACTGTTGCGTTTTCCGCCAGCTTGTCAAACACGAATCGCCATGACCGCAGACTTAGAAAACTGCCATGCAGCAGCACAACGAGCGGCTTTCCGCTCCCGGCCATCCGGTAATGAACCTTGAACCCGTTAACCTCAATGAAGCGCTTCTCAGGAGAGGTTTGTTTCCCGTTCGTAGCGTACGTTCCCTTGGCGATCAGTGTTGCTCTTTCAGGCATGGTTGCAGGAGTTTTATAATGCGGCCCAATTTTCAATGGTTAACTCGTTTACTCGATTTAATGGTCACCAGCACTGCGTTGAGCGCCTTGGTGTGAGCAGCAATCATGGTGTCACGTGATCCGACAGGTGTTCCTTTTGTTTCAAGCTCTGTTCGTATTTCTCCATAATGCCACATAGCGGAAGCATTAAACGCAAAGAGTTCGAGTGGTGAAAAAAACATTTCAAGAGCCCGTCGATTTTTTTGGGAACCGCTTTTAATGACGCCAAAAGCAAGCTCAGCAGCGGTGATGCTCGATATGCTAATGTTAATGTTGCTAATGCTTTCCTGACGGAACCGTTCCAGAACATGCACTGGTAGCGTATTGATGATGTAGATGCAGATATTGGTATCGAGAATGTCACTCACGATGCCATCTCCTCACGGGTTTGTTCTTCAGTCTGATCTCTCTTTAATTGAAACCCCGGCTCAAACTCCTCCAGAGCAGCTTCAAGCATTGTCCATGACTTATCAATCGGCAACAGTTCAACTCCGTTACCGAAATGTTTGATAAGAACATCGGCGCCCTTAAACCGGTACTCCTTTGGCAACCGGACGGCCTGGCTCTGCCCGGATGGCAAAATGCGTGCAGTATCCATACTCCCAAACGACCATTCACAGTGCTGTCTCGCCATGAACCCATAATTCATGCTCGCTAATATCAATATCTTTCTGCCAAATAACTGCGTAACCACCCACATCCACCTTCACTGCATTGAACAGTGCTGCGTTTTTTAAGGGAGCAAACATCTCTTTCTCAAGCAAAGGTTTAATGTCATAGGTTTTCTTCTGATGATTATCGAATTCAACGAGAAGTGAATGATCGTCAATTGCTGTGGCACTTATGATTTTTGGATGATTCATCATACTAATCCAGTGGTGGGAGATTGTGAAATTCTTGCTTATTCCACATCTCTTTTAACTCAGATTGATACATTGTTGCCCATTCGTTGACCAGCTTTCGTGCTCTGCCGGGTAAATCACCTTCAATCATTTCCATGGTCTCGATGTTGAACAATCCAATATGTTCTCCATAGACGGCATGAAAATGTGGTGGTGGGTGATCACCAAAAAACAATTTAATGACTATTCCGTAAAATCTGGCTATTTCAGGCATTTTTGAATCCATGTTTTTGTTTCAGTTTTTTTCGCTTCACCCACCGCAGGGATGCAACTGCCCGCCCTCCATACGCAGGCAGCGGTCGGCAAGGGCGGCGTACTCTTCGTTGTGGGTGACGATGATGAAGGAGGTGCGGCGTTCCTTGCTTAGACGGGCCATGAGCTCATAGAGAATGCGGCTGTTGTTGCTGTCGAGGTTGCCGCTCGGTTCGTCGGCAAGGATCAGTTTCGGGTTGTTCATCAGGGCACGGGCAATGGCGACGCGCTGCTGTTCCCCGCCGGAGAGCTCCGAGGGGAGGTGGTCGAAGCGTTCCGATAGACCGAGGCTTGCGAGCAGCTCTCCGGCCCGTTTTTTTGCGGGAGGGAGTTTGCCGGTGGCGATGAATTCAGGCATCGCCACATTTTCAAGGGCGGTAAAGTCGGAGAGGAGGTGGTGGAACTGGAAGACAAAGCCGATTTTCCGGTTCCGGAACTTAGCCAGCGCTTTTTGTGAGAGCGTGTATTTTTTATCCTTGAAGAGAAGCTCCCGGTCAAAGAGGATTTCGCCGCTGTCGGGTGTGTCGAGGGTGCCGAGCAGGTTCAGCAGGGTTGTTTTGCCGCTGCCTGATGCCCCGATGACGGTCACCATCTCACCTTCGCCAAGCGAGAGATTGACTCCGCGCAGGATTTCAAGGCTTTTTTTACCCGGAAGAGTGTAGGACTTGCTGATGTTTTTTGCTTCAAGCATTTTTTATGCGGGTCTGGTTTTGCCGTTTTCTTCTGTAAAATTGCCATATGGTTGCTCTGGTTGAGCGTATAGGTATGCATGGTCCTCAGTTTGTCCATGATGACGGAAAAGTAAGAATAAGCACCGCCGCCAAAGCAAAAAGAAATAATGTAATAACCCAAACTCTGTAAGAACTGAATTCACGAAAGAGTCCCCACACAGAACAACCTTTCTGCCGTAGAGGGCGAGAGTGAACAACCTCAAGTCCATTTTTTCTTTCAAATGCTTCCAGCCACTTTGAATCACGCACTTCAAGAAGTCTATGTTTCGAAATAAGCTACATAAGCTGAATAGAAGCTAGCGAGGCAAATAAGGATAAGGTCGCGGCAAGTATCCTAGCCAAGCAGCTACTATCAGAACCAAGCGCAATAGAAAATAGAAATGCTTGTGCCGTGAGGGTAAGGACTGGAACTTGCCACATCAACGCATCCATAGCCTGTCGCCTTGACGCTACCACTTGGTATTGTGTTAGATCAACTGGTCGTATTGGTTCCATATGGGTTCTTTTGTGTATAACAATGTTTAGTCTGATCTGCGTGATTCCGTAAAAATCCTAAACATATTTCGGTATAAAACCAGTTCCAATTTATTCCGATAAACCAGCTAAAAGATTATATAAAAATAAGATTTGTTTATTTTTGCTGCTTTATACAGATTCCGATAAACCATCAAGCACATCCCCCAATCCATCACACCGGCCTCACCTGTCCGTTGCCTTCAATAATCCATTTATAAGTCGTCAGCTCTTTCAGCGCCATTGGGCCTCTGGCGTGGAGCTTCTGGGTGCTGATGCCGATCTCTGCGCCAAGTCCGAACTGTGCGCCGTCGGTGAAGGCTGTTGAGGTGTTGGCATAGACCACGGCGGCATCGACCCGTTTCAGGAAGGTTGCCGTTGTCTCCGGGTCGGTCGCGATGATGGCTTCGCTGTGGCGTGAGCTGTAGCGGGCGATATGCTCCAGCATTTCTTCAAGGGAGGAAACCGTTTTTACCGACATTTTCAGCGAGAGAAACTCGGTGCCGAAATGTTCAGGTTCAGCATGGTGGAGCAAAGCTTCGGGATAGGAGCCTTGCAGTGCCTGGAACGCTTCTTCATCGGCAAAGAGCACCACCTGTTTTTCCTGAAGCGGCTCTACCAGTGCGGGGAGGTCACGGAGACGGTCGCGATGGATCACCAGTGTGTCGAGTGCGTTGCAGACGCTCGGGCGGCGGGTTTTGGCGTTGAAGATAATCTTTTTGCCGAGGTCGAGATCGCCGCTTTTATCGAAATAGGTGTGCACAATACCCGCACCGGTTTCGATAACCGGCACTTTCGCGTTGTTGCGGACAAAATCGATCAGCTTCTGGCTTCCGCGTGGAATAATCATGTCGATATAGCCGACTGCGTTAAGCATGACGGCCGCCGCTTCCCGTTCTGCGGGCAGTAAATAAATGGTGTCGGGATTGATGCCATGCTCCTTCAGGACGGAGTGTATGAGCTCAACAATGGCGATGTTCGAGAACATGGCATCACTTCCGCCTTTCAGCACGGTGGCGTTGCCCGATTTCAGGCAGAGTGCAAAGACGTCGAAGGTGACGTTTGGCCTTGCTTCGTAGATGATGCCAATCACGCCTATTGGCACGGTAACCTTTTTCAGGTTGAGACCGTTCGCCAGCACCCGCTTTTCAAGCACCGCATCGAGCGGAGATGGGAGTGAAGCGACATTGCGGATGTCGGCAGCAATGGCATCGAGGCGCGATGCGTTGAGCAGCAACCGGTCAACCATGGGGTCAGCCGGATCCATCCGTTCGATATCTTTCTGGTTTGCCTCGAGAATGGATTCGCGGTGAGCGGGTATGCTGTCGGCAAGGGTGAGCAGCAGGCTGTTGATCGCTTCATCCGTGAGGGTGATGATCTCCCTGCTTGCCTGCTGGACGGCTATGAGTTGTTGTGTTATCGTTTCCTTCATATCGGACGGAGTTCAGGAGGTTATATAGAGATAATCGTAATGAATCAGGGGTTTCTGATCCTGCAGACCCATGATGGCCACTGTTTTTTCCGAGCTGTATTGCGCCATGCCGTAGCCGATGATGGTTCCGTCCGTGGCGCACACCTTGATGATGTCGCCTTTCAGGAAAGGGCCTTCAACCGACTCAATACCGACGGGTAACAGGCTGTTTGCTCGATCTCCGGCTACAAGGGCCATTTCAGCGCCCATGTTGACTGTGACCGCACCTTTTTCCATCCCTTCGCTATTTGCAATCCACCGTTTCGGGCCGTGAGTTGCCTTTTGCGGCAGAAATTTCGTGCCGGTTGGTTCTCCCTCAAGAAGCGAGAGGAGAATGCCGGGAGTACGTCCGTTGGCGATATGGACAGTGATGCCGAGCCGTGAGAGCTTCTGCGCGATGTGACACTTGGTCAGCATCCCTCCTCGCCCGAACTCTGACTTTCCTGGTTGGATATACTGGTGAAAATGTTTGGTCGAGGGGTCAATGACGGGGATGATGGTGCCATCTCCCGTTTTCATGTCAAACAGGCCGTCAACATGAGAAAGAATGATGTAGCCTTCAACATCCATCATGGAAGCAATCAGTCCGGAGAGCTCATCGTTGTCAGTAAACATCAGTTCGGTCACTGACACAGCATCGTTCTCATTGACCACAGGAATGATGTTTTGTTGCAGAAGGGAGTTGAAGCAGGTCTGCATGTTGAGGTAGTGCAGGCGGTCACTGAAATCGCTTTTGGTGACAAGGATCTGGGCTGTAACCAGTCCATGTTCAGCAAAGAGGTCGTTGTAGGTGCTGATCAGCTTGATCTGCCCTGTCGAGGCAAGAACCTGGCGGGCCGCAACCGGCGCGATGGTGCCGGAAAGTTTGACCACCGAACGCCCGGCGCCGACAGCGCCCGATGAGACCAGAATGATCTGGATTCCTTGCTTATACAGTTCCGCAATCTGCGCAGTAAGCTGCTGGAGAATTTCAAGGTCAAGCTCGCCGTTTTTGGCAGTAATGACGTTGGTGCCGACTTTGACGACTATTTTTTTATAGAGGGGATTGAGTAGTTGTTTCATGCGTTAGTGAACCTCTTGACTGAAATGCAACCCCGCAACACCGATAATAATCAGCAGCAGGGATACGAGTTTAATGGCATTGATTCCTTCACCAAACCAGATCACTCCGATAACGGTTATCGCCGCCGTACCGATTCCTGACCAGATAGCATAAGTCAATGCAATGGGCAGAACCTTGAGCGCCAGCGAAAGAAAGGTAAAGCTCAGCCCGTAAAAAATAAAGATAAAAAGCGTTGGTGCAAGTTTACTGAATCCGTCGGAGATTTTCATGCAGGTGGTGCCGGATACTTCAAGCAATATTGCAATAATCAGGTAAATCCAGTGCATTGTTCCGGGAGGGAATAGGTTAAAGGAGATTGAGTGGCTGAAGCTGACGTCTGCGCCCAAGGGTGCCGGTTTGTGTTGAACTGAAAAGATATGCATATTTCCCAAAAAAGTGCGCCGCGTTTTGCCTTGGCCTCTTCTTGTCTGGTCGGTGATGAACTTCTGGATTGTTTATGATGCTGTTGATAAGCCTGGCAGAGATACCTTTGCCGTTGAAAAACCCGGTGTTGCAGTTCTCACTGTTGCTCTTTATCATCCTCTTTGCACCGGTGCTTTTTAACCGGCTGAAAATCCCGAGCCTGATTACCCTCATTCTTGCCGGAGCGCTGATTGGCCCCTACGGGTTGAACCTGATGCTTCGTGACAGCAGCATCATCCTTTTTGGAACGGTGGGGCTGCTCTATATCATGTTTCTTGCCGGGCTGGAGATTGATGTGGCCGATTTCCGTAAAAACAGCACAAAAAGCATCTTCTTCGGACTCTATACCTTCCTTATTTCCATTGTTTTCGGCATTGTTGTTGCGCTCTATATCCTTCAGTTTTCGCTTCTCTCCTCCATTCTTATCGGCAGTATTTTTGCTTCTCACACGCTTATTCTCTACCCGGTCGTCAGCAAGCTCGGCATTGCCAAGAACAGGGCGGTCAATGTAGCAATCGGCGGCACCATTATTACCGATACCCTGGCCCTTCTGGTGCTTGCAGTCGTGGTCGAATTGTCGGGAGGAGAGCTGACGGGCGTATTCTGGATAAGGCTGATTATCGGCGTAACGCTCTTTAGTTTGATTGTTTTGCTGCTTTTTCCCGTTGTGGCCCGATGGTTTTTCAAGCGCTTTGAAGACAGCGTGCAACAGTATCTCTTTGTGCTGGCGCTGGTCTTTTTCAGTGCCTTTCTGGCCGAAGCCGCCGGTGTTGAAGCCATTATCGGCGCCTTTTTTGGAGGCCTTGCCCTGAATCGTCTTATTCCGCGGACATCACCGCTCATGAACCGAATCAAGTTTGTCGGCAATGCCATCTTTATCCCCTTTTTTCTGATCGGCGTCGGTATGTTGATCAATATCCAGGCTTTTTTCAAAGGCTATGAAACCATTAAAGTTGCACTGGTTGTCACCGTTGCCGCAACGATTGCCAAATATCTTTCAGCCTGGATGACACAGAAACTTTTTGGCTTTTCTCTCGACCAGCGGCGACTGATTTTTGGACTGATCAGCGCCCATGCAGCACTGGCCCTGGCAACTGTCTTGATCGGCTACAATATTGTCATCGGTTATACCCTCAGTGGTGACCCCGTCAGGCTGCTTGATGAAAGCGTGCTGAACGGAACGATTCTCTTTATTTTGATAACCTGTACCCTTGCAACCATCGTCGGAGAGAAAGGGGCGCAGAACATTGCGCTGGCCGAGGCACTTGACGAGGTTCCGGAACCCGGAGTTTCGGCAGAGGAAGAACGGATACTGATCCCCATGAGCGACATCCGTACGGTCGATGAGCTGGTCAATCTCGGCATAACCGTCAAATCGCATAAATATCGCCACGGCATTTATGCCCTGCATGTAGCGAGTAACAGCATAAGCGGTGAGGCGGAAGAGAGGGGTGGGGCCAAGATTCTTGAAAAAGCGGTTGTTGCAGCATCCTCCACCGATCATGCACTGACACCGCTGATTCGTTATGACCGCGATCTGGTTAATGGTATTGCCGGGGTGATCAGGGAACAGAAAATCACCGATCTGATTTTGGGACTTCATCATAAGAAAGAGCTCTCGGAGAGTTTTCTCGGCAGCACATCGGAGAGTATTCTCGGACGCTGCAATGTCACCACCTTCATCTATAAACCGGTACAGCCCCTCGCCACCATCAAGCGAACCATTGTCATCATCCCTGTAATGGCGGAAAATGAGAGCGGTTTTGTGCTCTGGATGGAGAGGCTCATCACGATCATAACAAACACGGGAAGCAAACTGGTGATTCATGCTTCCCGCCAGACCATTGCCTGCCTGAAGGAGAGTTACTTCGAGAGCATGGCCCATGCCGAGTACAAGATGTTCAAAGAGTGGGATGAGTTTCTGCTGCTGTCGAAAGAGATCAAAAATGACGACAACCTCATTCTCGTGATGAGCAGAAAAAACAATCTCTCCTATCACTCAAAGATGTCGAGGATTTCATCCTATCTCAACCGCTACTTCCAGAAAAACAGCTTTATACTCATCTACCCCGTCCAGATCGGCCTCCCCGAAGAGGCCCTCGAAAACACCCCTCTCCAGCCTTTCCAGAAAAGCCTCTTCAACTTCGACAAAATCCTGAAAAAAGTCTACAAAAAAGTTCGCCACAAAAGATCCCGCCAATAACCCATCCTCAAAAAAAGGGGGACGTTGTTGATATTCAGCACTTATTAAAATTTATTGTTAACTTTACAGTAATTTCAACTAACCACTGAGGAGAGGTGAGATGCCGCATGGAGCGAGACTTGATTCGCCCGGAACCCTGCATCACGTCATGGTTCGAGGAATAGAAGGATGCGGAATCGTTATGGATGACGTCGATCGTGAGCATTTCCTCTTCCGCATGGGCAAACTGGCGAAGGCAACGGGCACGACGATCTATGCATGGGCATTGATGACCAACCACGCCCATATTCTGCTCAAGAGTGGGGATGAGGGGTTGGCGTCATTCATGCGCAAACTGCTCACCGGCTATGCAACCGAGTACAACCGTCGCCACAAAAGGCACGGCCATCTCTTCCAGAACCGCTATAAGTCGATCATTTGCGAGGAAGAGCCCTACTTCGTGCGTCTGGTCAGTTACATTCATCTCAACCCCTTGAGGGCCGGAGTTGTGGGCTCCATGCAAGAGCTTGACCGTTATCGGTGGAGTGGCCATTCAGGCATCATGAAACAGAATAACAATAAGTGGCAGGAGATCGACCTCGTTTTGCGCTTTTTTGGTGAGAAGGAGGGTAAGGCCAGAGAGGCATATCGACTTTTTGTTGAAGGGGAGAGCCGAAGAGGAGAGCAGCCTGAATTGACCGGCGGAGGGCTGATTCGTTCCACCGGTGGTTGGTCGGAAGTGAAGTCGCTACGACAGCGGGGGGAAAAGCAGTTCAGCGACGAGCGGATTTTGGGCAGCGGAGAATTTGTACGCGAGATACTTGAGCAGGCGGAAGACTCCATCAAGGCCCTTCTTCCAGCGGTGAGCCTGGGCCTTGATGCGGCTGAAGAGCTTCATAAAAGATGCGACGAATGCGGCATTGCATTGCAGTTGATGGAGTCTGGCAGCAAAAGAGGGGAGTGCACGGCACTGAGAAAGGAGCTTGCGGTGAAGTTTGTCAAGGAGTTCGGATTATCATACGCAGAGACAGCACGTCAGCTTGGCGTCTCAACGTCGGCCGTGAATCAGATCTTCCGCCGACTCGCCCGAACGGTTCCCCTCATTCTGTTGTTTATGAACGTGCTATCGGCATGCAACGGCACTCCGTCCCCGACAATAACTCAAAAAACCACAGCCATGACTGAAAAACAACATCCCCTCAACCCCTACTACTCGCGTACCGATACCACAAGCCTTACGCTCTCTGATGCTGTCTGGAAGGAGGTGCTCTCTCCCGCAGTTTATGAGGTTGCTCGACACGGCTCTACCGAACAGGCATTTTCAGGCAAATACTGGGATTATGAGGGAAGGGGAACATACTCCTGCGCGGCATGTGGCAACAGGCTCTTCCGTTCTGACGCCAAGTTTGCCAGTACCTGCGGCTGGCCCAGCTTTTTTGAAACCGTACGCCCGAACAGTGTTCTCTATCGGAAAGACTCCTCATTCGGGATGGCGAGAACGGAGGTTGTTTGCGGACGCTGCAAGGCACACCTCGGCCATGTTTTCAACGACGGTCCGCCTCCAACGGGAAAGCGATTCTGCATGAACTCCATCGTTCTCGATTTCGAGCCGGATAAAGAGTGATAATGTGTGCTGCTTGTATGGATGTTGGAAAAACGGTGTCGTAATTGTCTGGCAACGAGATTGTCATGTATAGCGTAAACCATTATAAAATATGGTAGAATATGGTTGATCCGCTTCAATACCATTCATTAGGTGTCAATCCAGCTCTTGACCTTGTTTTGGCAGATATTTTTGTAAAGTTATAGCCGTTGCTCTGCAAAGCGTAAACTTTGTCGTCTTTAATGGTGCCTTTTTCAAAAAACCGCATAACATGCGAAAACGATTATAACGAAGGCTTGCAGAATTTTTTTACACTTATTGATCTGCGAGATGGGAGTGCAACTGATGAGATGAAGATTGATGCGGCGTGAACCCTCAAGTTCATAAATGTGTTGATGGGTAAACAACGCAAAATATATGACCTGTTATTGAACCATTTTTTTTTGAGGAATTTACCATGTCGATACTCTACACCCCAATTACTCTCGGCCCGATGGTTCTGCAAAACCGTCTGGTTATGGCACCAATGACCCGCAGCCGTGCACCCGGCAACATCCCAAACGCGCTTATGGTGGTGTATTATGCGCAACGCGGTACCGCAGGGCTCATCATTACCGAGGGTACCTCATCATCGCCGAATGGATTGGGCTACCCGCGCATACCGGGAATATTCTCCGCCGCCCAGGTTGAGGGATGGATAGCCATTACTGAAGCGGTGCACGAAAAGGGGGCAAAGATATTTTTGCAACTCATGCACTGCGGGCGGATCTCCCATGCGCTGAATATGCCCACTGGTGCCCGTGTGCTTGCGCCTTCAGCCGTTGCCGCTGCTGGCGAGATGTACACGGATGCTGATGGACTGAAACCCTTTCCTGTGCCGGAGGTCATGAGCAGTGATGATATCAGTGCTGCGATTGCCGAGTATGCCGACGCCGCCAAAAATGCTGTGTCAGCAGGGTTCGACGGTGTCGAGTTGCATGCTGCAAACGGCTATTTGCTCGAACAGTTCATCCGTCCGAATTCGAACCTGCGTACCGACAGTTACGGCGGTTCGCTGGAAAATCGTGCCCGGTTTGTGCTGGAAGTTGTCGATGCGGTGACCACGGCCATCGGCAGGGAAAGAGTTGGCATACGGCTCTCCCCGTTCGGCGTTTTCAACGACATGCCGCTTTACGACCGAATGGAGGAGGAGTACGCATGGCTGGCCAAACAGCTCAATCTCGCAGCTCCCGCCTATATCCATCTTGTAGACCACTCCTCAATGGGTGCCCCAAACGTGCCCGACAGCATGAAGGAGACATTTCGTAAAGAATTCAAAGGTGCGTTGATTCTCTCCGGAGGTTATGATGCCGAGCGGGCCGAAAGTGATGTGGCCGGGGGCAAATGCGACCTCATTGCTTTTGGGCGGCCATTTATTGCAAATCCCGATCTTGTCGAACGATGGAAAAGCGGATCAGCTCTGAACTCTCCAGATATGGGTACGTTTTATACTCCCGGGCCTAAGGGTTATACCGACTATCCGGCGTTGCAGGATTAGGATTGCTGCTTGCTTGAATGGGAATATTCCAGGTCTGACTGTGCAATATTTCTTGGCTGATTTCTACTATGCCACAGAAAAAATATGTACTTTTTATATATTATTCCTGCGACATTGTGTTCTTTTGCATCATCTCCTGGTTGTCAGGTATCCTGCATCACTATTCCGTCCACAAGCGGACATGGCAGCAGGATGCCTGCAAGGCAAGGGTTTTTCTTGCATGAGAATTCAAAGGCAGCCGGGATTGACCGTCACTGAGCAGAAAAGTTTGCAACCTGATACATTTACTTGATTTGCAATATAATAATTACCAAAGGTGTGATTCTGCGGCCAAAAATATTTGGCAGGTGGCAACAACGTTTTATCAGGAATAAAAATATGGAGGAAGCCGAAAATCCGTAACAGAGTAGGCAAAACGAATGCTAATAAATAAATACAATGAAAACAACATTTAAATCAGCACTCTTAATTCCGTTGTTTCTCCTTTGCTTTATTCAAGTTAGTATGGGAGGTGACAGAGAAATAGGCGGGTATGTCGACAAAGCTGAAGATCGTTTTGTGAGAAACGTCTGGAACTTTGTTAAAAACTTTCAGGGCTGGCAAACCATTGGCGGCAATCGTTATCAGACGTCACAGTATTTTTGGTCAGAGCCACGATTCTTTAATACGGAGTACAGGAGCTTTGTCGATAAAATGGATCTTGTTTATGTAGCATCGCATGGTTCGCCTTATTATACCCAAAGCACGCAAACTCCGAATACCGGGGCATCACTGAACCTGTGTCCCGGCTATGGATACTTGCCTGAGAATGGAGATCTCGAGTTTCTCATTATTGAATCATGCTCTACCGTTACCGGTGCGCCTGAAGCGGGTGGAGGAGATTGGTGGTCTCCCTGGGCAAATTCAATTTTCAGGGGATTGCATCAACTGGTAGGTTTCAGAACATTAAGTTATTCTGATAATGGCATTCCAAATAATTTTGCAAATAAATTAAAAGGAAATGGGGGCGTATGGCAGTCCTGGTTTAATGCCGTTAATGAAGAGCGGTCAATATGGCACGACAGTTCGTGGCCTGGCTATGCAAGTGCCATACTGTATACTACTACAGAAAATGACCGTCTTGGTAATTATGCTGCAGATCCGGCTCCAGGTGCGAACAATATGGAAAATTGGTGGCAATATTAATTGTTTATCGCTGTGGTAAATTTTTCCGTAGCTCTGTTTGGCAAAAGAATCGATAAAAAATTAACTCATACCTCGAATCAAAATTTAAAAACCAGGCAAGATGAAAAAAATTAATAAAATGCAGAGAATAATGACCCCTGTGCTTGCGGCAGTTTTTTTATTACCAGCCCAGCCGCGCAATACCGTGCAGTCCACGAATACAAACCAGATCAATTCTTCAAACCTGATTGTTAGAGCAGAGAATGCTTTTACCTACTCGTTTGAGGCGCCAAAAGAATTGTCTGTTGCAAGTGCCGGCAGGATTGCTGCTCAAGTAATGGGTGCCGCCAGAGTTCCGCTTACAGTAACCAATCAGAATATTGCCAGTTTCTCCTCACCTGAAGACGCTTCTGTCTATTTTGAACAGGATTTGAGTACAGGGAATCTCAGCTTTACCAAGAGCATGAGAAAGTATTATGGCAATGCCGTACCTCAGCTCCCATCTCCTGAAGAAGCTGATAAGATAGCCAGGGAGTATTTGACAAAGTTTAACCTGATGCCTCTCAACCAAAAAGAAATTCAGTTGTTACGTAAAGGTGGGCTGAGAGCATCATCCGTTATTGACGGCAAAAAAGGCGGGCCCGTCATTGATAAAATGATAACCCTTTCTTACGGAAGAGTTATTGATGGAATTCCTGTGATTGGACCAGGCTCTAAAATGGTTGTCAATATTGGGAATGCCGGTGAAATAACAGGCGTCATAAAACGATGGAGAGAAGTAAGTCTGTCGTCGAAAACGCAATTAAAACCGGAGCAAATTCTAAGCCAAACAGAAGCTGAGTCGGAATTGCGGAAATTAATGGCAACAGAATTTGGCCGGGAGGCAACGTATGAAGTAAAGAGCAGCGGCAGAGCATACTATGATGGAAATGGAAAAACCCTTCAGCCGGTATTTATTTTTGATACCAGGGTATCTCTCGGGCAAAAAAATGTTGAGCCATTTAATTATCTCGCATTGGTGAACATACAGAGGAATCCGATTGAATCTGTCAGGCCGGTTATCGATGAAAGAGCAAAAGCAAGCTTGAAAGATCCAAAAGTACAAAATGTACATCCATTGGATAAAGAAGATTAACGATTGAGCAAAAAAGCACAACGATGGCTGCCCGGTCATCGTTGTGCTTTTTCCCGGTTATGGATCTGTGGTCACCCGCGTAGTCGTCAACTGAGCTTCCCTTGTCATTCTCTGCCTTTACCCTCTCATCTGTTCAGGCAGACAGCTCTTTTGTGATTGGTCAGTAAGTGCACTATATCAACAACGTCCCCCTTTTTTGGTTCCAAATTTGGGGAAAATGGGGGGCTACAGCTTTTTTGTCTTCAGGCGCAGGGAGTTGCTGACTACTGAGACGCTGCTGCCTGCCATGGCTATGCCGGAAAAGACCGGGTTGAGGAAGATGCCCCAGAGGGGGAAGAGCGCTCCGGCGGCCAAAGGGATGCCGATGATGTTGTAGATGAAGGCCCAGAAGAGGTTCTGGCGGATCACCCGCATGGTGGCGCGTGAGAGGGTGATGGCCTGGGCAACCTTGTTGATGTCACCCTTGAGCAGGGTAATGCCGGCTGATTCAATGGCGACAT
The DNA here is from genome assembly GCA_903882665.1 of uncultured Chlorobiaceae bacterium. Lineage (GTDB taxonomy): Bacteria > Bacteroidota > Chlorobiia > Chlorobiales > Chlorobiaceae > Chlorobium. The sequence continues at coordinate 66,525 of CAIRXW010000030.1, forward strand.
CGGTACCTGTGGCCATGGCAATGCCGACATCGGCCTGGGCGAGGGCTGGAGCATCGTTGATGCCGTCTCCGGTCATCACAACTTTTCTTCCCGCTGCCTGCAACTCCCTGATTTTGACGGCCTTTTCATGCGGAAGCACTTCGGCGATCACGTCGTCAATGCCAACCTGTTTTGCCATATAGGTTGCGGCCATAAGGTTGTCGCCGGTCAGCATGATCACCTTGATCCCTTTGCGGTGCAGTGCCGCAACAGCCTCTTTTGACTCATCCTTGACGGTATCGCTCAGGGCTATCATCCCCTGGATAATGCCACTTTCTTCAATAATGATCACGGTCTTTCCCTCTTGCTGCAGTTTTTGCAGTTCGGCCCCCTTTTTTTCACTCTCCTCCGGTTTGCGGACACAGACAGGGCGGTGGCCGATAAATGCCGAAACGCCGATGCCTTCGAGAGCTTTGAAATCGGTGATCTCATCGAGGGTAAGCCCCTGCTTTTTTGCGGCTTCGATAATGGCCTGTGCAAGCGGGTGTTCCGAGCGCTTTTCGACGCTTGCGGCGAGCTGCAGAAGGGAGGTGGTGCTGCTCTCATGGTCGAGCACGAAGATATCGCTGACACTGGGTTTTCCGGTGGTGATGGTGCCGGTTTTGTCGAAAACAACCGTATCTACGGAGCTTAGTTTTTCAAGGCTTTCGGCATTGCGGATCAGAATGCCGTATTCAGCTCCCTTGCCGATGCCGACAATGATGGCGGTTGGTGTTGCGAGCCCGAGCGCACAGGGACAGGCAATGACCAGAATTCCCACCAGCCCCATGACGGCGTAGGAGAGTGCGGCAGAAAAGCCAAGATATGACGCGCCTACAGTCAGCCAGATTATAAAGGTGAGTGCGGCAAGAAGGAGCACAACCGGCACAAAAATTCCAGCGACTTTGTCGGCAATATGCTGTATGGGCGCTTTCGACCCCTGCGCCTTTTCGACCATCCTGATGATGCGGGCCAGTACGCTCTCAGGGCCGACGTTTGAAGCGGTGAAGGTGAAGGTTCCCTGTCGGTTGATGGTGCCCCCGATAACCTTGTCGCCAGCTTTTTTATCTACCGGGATTGCCTCGCCGGTCACCATCGATTCGTCAATGGAGGAGCTGCCTGCCATAATGGTGCCGTCAACCGGGAGCTTTTCGCCGGGTTTGACAATCACAAGGTCGCCTCTTTTTACCTCTTCAACCGGAATGGTGACCTCTTTTCCTGATCGCTCAACAAGGGCTGTTTTTGCCTGCAGGCCAATCAGCTTTTCAATGGCCACTCCGGTCTTCATCTTTGAGCGTGCTTCCAGATATTTGCCGAGCAGCACAAAGCCGATAACCACAATGGTCACGTCGAAGTAGGTCGAATCGGGTGCGTGCAGAAAGGCTTTTACTGGCGGGATGAGCGTGATGAGTGCGCTGTAGAGCCAGGCGGTCACGGTTCCGATACCGATCAGGGTATCCATGCTTGCCGCGCCGTTTCTGAAAAACATGACAATGCCATGCAGGAATGATTTGCCGGTACGGAAGACCATCCATGTTGACACAAGCAGAAGCAGAATGTTCAGCCGCTCCATCGAGATGGGCAGATGCGGGAGAGTGTGGAAAACCATTGAGCCGATATCCCACATCATGAGAACAAAAACCACCAGTGCGACGGGCAGGGCAAATTGCACCTTTCGGAGTTGGTCGCGCAGTTCTTTCTCTTTTTCTGCCCTCTTTTTGGTTGAGTCGGTTACTGCGGCCCGCAGAGCAACAGGGGGTTGTTCAGCCTCAAGAACGTAGCCGTATTTGTTGACAACCTCATTGAGTGCTTCGGGTGTCAGGGCAATACCGTCAAATTCGAGCGTTGCCTTTTCAGTTGCCAGATTGACATTTACCGCCCGAACACCCTCAACTTTGGAGAGCTTTTTGGTGACGATGGCCGAGCAGCTTGCGCAGTGCATCCCCTTGACGTTGTAGCTCCGGGTGGTCATTGAACCAAAGGGTTACCGGACGTTGATGACGCCACGCACGACGCCCATAGCGCAGGTTATGTTGTAGGCGCCGGGTTTTTTGGGTGTGAACTCCATGACAATCTTTTTACCCTTTACCAGAGGTTGCGGTTTATCCCATAAGCCGGGAATCATGATTTCGCTCATGCAGCCGGTAGCGGTATCGGAGGGGTTAATCTCGATGTGGACTTTTTCACCCTTTTTGACCGTAAAGCTATTTGGTGCGATATCATGCGCTTTTGTATAGCCGACCGAAAAGTTCTCTGCAGCAGCAACAGCGAAAGAGGAGGATGGTGCGGCAAGCGTCATGAGTGCTATCGTGAAGAGTGGTATTCTTTTCATGTTCATTATTCTGCGGTTGATTAATCTGGTTCTGTACATTGGTCATCTTCATCGAAAAATCTTTTAATCAAACACTCTTTTTGCTGTGGTCGTTCGGTGTGAGAGAGAAAAAAGTCAACCGGCGCTCGGCCATGCTTTTTTTGCACGCAGCACTCAGTGCTTCATCCCCGAATGGTGGAGGTGCCCTTTTTTGAGATCCCGTTTTTTCATCAGCACAAAGATGACAGGCGTCATGATGAGCACATGAACGGCTGAGGAGATCATTCCTCCAATCATTGGCGCAGCAATCGGTTTCATCACGTCCGCTCCGGTACCGGTTGACCATAGGATTGGAATCAGACCCAGAAGGGCTACGGCTACCGTCATCAGTTTCGGGCGCAGGCGAAGCACCGCACCCTCAAAGGCGGCGTCCTCAATATCCTGTTCTGTACAGGGCCCGTTAATCAGCTTTTTGTCGAGCGCCTCATGCAGGTAGATGACCATGACCACCCCGGTTTCAACAGCGATACCGTAGAGGGCAATGAAGCCGACCCAGACGGCAACCGACAGGTTATAATCGAGGGCCGATACCAGATAAACTCCGCCAACAAGGGCGAAGGGGACGGAGAGCATCACCATCGAAGCCTCAAGTACCGACTTGAAGGTGAAGTAGAGCAGGATAAAGATGATGACCATCCCCAGCGGGATCAGCACCTGGAGACGCTCTTTTGCGCGAATCTGGTTTTCCCACTGTCCTGACCAGGCGACGTAGTAACCGGCCGGCAGTTTGAGTTTTTGTTCCAGCACCTGCTTTGCCTCGGTAACAAAGCTTCCCATGTCGCGTCCCCGGACGTTCAGATAGACCAGCGAGCGCAGAAGGCCCCCTTCGCTGTTGATTTCGGGTGCTCCGGTGGTGATTTTCATGGTTGTGACAAGGGAAAGTGGTACCTGTGCACCCTCCATGCTGCTGACAAGAATACGACCTATGGCCGGGATGTTGTCACGGTAGTCGCGCAGGTACCGGAGACGGATCGGGAAGCGGTTTCGTCCTTCAACTGCGGTGGAGAGCATCTCGCCTCCGAGAGCAGTCTCGATGATATCCTGAATGTCGCCAACACTTACCCCATACCGTGCAGCAGCTTCGCGGTTGATGTTGATATCAAGATAGTTGCCGCCGGTAACCCGTTCAGCCACAACGTCAGCGGCACCATTGATCGGTTTCAGAATGGACTCCGCCTGAAGCGCCAGATCTTTCAGCACATTGAGGTCATTGCCGAAAATCTTGACGCCAAGGTCAGTACGAACCCCGGTGGAGAGCATGTTGATACGGTTGATGATCGGCTGGGTCCAGCCGTTGCGCACGCCGATCTGCAGCAATTTTGAATCCAGTTCAGCCACAATGTCCGCTTTCTTGACTCCCGGTCGCCATTGCTCCTTGGGTTTCAGGATGATGATACTCTCAAACATGGAGACCGGCGCGGGGTCGGTGGAGGTTTCGGCGCGGCCAACCTTGCCGAGCACATGCTCCACCTCCGGTACGCCCATGATGATCTTGTCCTGAACCTCGATGAGCCGTTTGGCCTCGGTTATCGAGACGTTGGGCAGGGTTACCGGCATGTAGAGCAGTGAGCCCTCATCGAGAGGAGGCATGAACTCTGAGCCAAGATTCATGAAGAGCGGGACGGCCACGGCGAGAGCCACAAGGTTGAGGGTGATGGTCATCTTTTTCCAGCGCAGCACCCAGTGGATAACCGGCGAATAGAGCCTGATAAAAAAGGTTGAGACCGGATTGGTGCTTTCAGGACGCATCTTGCCCCGCATGAAATAGTACATCAGCACCGGCACGAGGGTGATGGCAATCATGGCCGATCCCATCATGGAGAAGGTTTTGGTGAAGGCGAGGGGGTGGAAGAGCTTGCCCTCCTGCCCTTCAAGCATGAAAACCGGTACAAAGGAGAGGACAATGATGAGGAGGGAGAAAAAGATCGCCCGTCCCACCTGCTTTGCGGAACTGATAACAATCTCCAGCCTTTTGGCATCACGCTCTTCCGCAGGGATCTCCGACAGATGGCGATAGCAGTTCTCCACCATAATCACTCCGGCATCAACCAGCACACCAATGGCGATGGCGATGCCTCCAAGCGACATGATATTGGAGCTCACGCCCATCAGCTTCATGGTAATAAAGGCGATCAAAACGGCAATCGGCAAGGTGAGCACAATGACGAGGGCGCTGCGGAAGTGGAGCAGGAAGAGGAGAATGACCAGTGAGACGACGATCGACTCCTCCAGCAGGTTTTTCTTCAGTGTCTCGATGGCCCGCATGATCAGGTCGGAGCGGTCGTAGGAGACCCTGATTTTCACACCGGGAGGCAGCCCCTTCTCCAGCTCCGTAATCTTCTGCTTGACCCGGTCGATCACCTCTTTGGCATTTTCGCCATAGCGCATCACCACAATGCCGCCCACCGCCTCGCCCTTTCCGTTGATTTCCAGCAGGCCGCGACGGATGGCGCCCCCAATCTGGACGGTGCCAAGGTTCTGGAGGTAGACGGGGATGCCGCGCATGTCAGCTCCGACGACGATGTTCTCCAGGTCAGCCTTTGACTTCACGTAGCCGCTTCCCCTGATCAGGAACTCCGCATCGGCCTGTTCAATCAGCTTGCCACCCACATCCTTGTTCGAAGCCTTGATGGCATCCATCACCTTGCCCACCTTGATGTTGTAGGCAAAAAGCTTGTTGGGGTCGAGATCAATCTGGTATTCGCGCACAAAACCGCCGATGGAGGCCACCTCAGCCACACCCTGCACCGTGTTGAGCTGGTAGCGCACAAACCAGTCCTGAAGGGTTCTGAGCTGTTCCAGATCGTACCCCTTTCCCTCAATGGTGTACCAGAAAACATGTCCGACACCGGTGCCATCGGGGCCAAGGGTGGGCACGACGCCCGAGGGCAGGAGCGATGCGGCGTAGTTCAGCCGCTCAAGCACGCGGGTTCTGGCCCAGTAGATATCGGCCTTGTCGTCGAAAATGACATAAATCATCGAGAAGCCGAAAGCGCTTGATGCACGCACGGCACGAACCTGAGGCAGCCCCTGCAGGTTGACTGCCAGCGGGTAGGTGACCTGATCTTCCACCACCTGCGGCGAACGGCCCGGATAGTCGGTAAAAACGATGACCTGATTGTCGGACAGGTCAGGGATGGCATCAACCGGCGTTTTATAGACCGACCAGATACCCCAGGTTATGACAAGGCCGAAAACCATCAGGATGATGATCCTGTTCCGGGCAGAATATTCGATGATCTTTTCTATCATGGCTTTTTATCCATCTTCATGCCCGGCATATCGGCCTGCTCGCTGCTGTTGCCTTTCAACTGTGATTCAGAATCAATAAGGTAGGCTCCGGAGACCGCCACCTTGTCGCCCGGGTTTATACCGGATAAAATCTGGATGTTGTCGTTGTTCTTCTGTCCAACCTGAACCTCGCGTGGTTCAAACATGCCCGGTGAGCTTTCCACCCATACCACCTGTCGTTTTCCGGTATCAATGACGGCACTGAGAGGAATAACAATGGTTGATTCAAGGGGTATGCGGATACTGGCGTTGACAAACATGTCGGGTTTCAGCTTCAAGCCGGGATTAGCCATCTGCACCCTTGCCTTTACGGTTCTTGTTTTTGGATCGAGAAAGGGGTAGATGAAGGCAATTCGACCGATGAACACCTTTTCAGGGAAAGACTGGGAACGAACATCAACCTGCTGACCGATATGAATATTGGGAAATTCGTTTTCATAGAGCTCAAGCTCAACCCACACCGTTGAAAGATCAGCGATGTTGAAAAGCACCTCACCAGTGTTGACGTACTGCCCCTGCTGTACCATTTTTTCAATGACGATGCCAGAAAAAGGGGAGTAGATGGCAAGCCGGACACTGGGCCTGCCGCTTTTTTGCAGCGCTGCAATCTGGCTCTCCCTGACTCCGAGTAGCTTCAGTCGTTCTCTGGCTGACGAAACCAGCCCCTCTCCATTTTGTGCGATGGAGGGGAATGGTGAGTTTTTCAACTGTTCGCGGCTTCTGATGGCCAGCAGATACTCCTGCTGTGCAGCAACAAGATCGGGGGAGTATAGCTCTGCGACCGGCATCTCCTTGCTGACCATGGCTCCGACACTGCTGACATGCAGTTTGTCGATACGGCCGGCAGCCCATGCGGTGACTCTGGCCTGTCGCGATTGATCGTACTGCACAATGCCCACCGCGTTGATCTCCTTGTTCAGTGTGCCGATAGTTGCTTCAATGATCGCAACATTTGCCATTACCCGCTGAGTGGAGGAGAGAGAGACGTGAGCCGCCATATCAGATTGCTGTTTCTCTGCTGCCGTTTGAGCCGCACCGCTTGCTGCGCTGTCAATTTTCTTGATCAATTCCATACCACAGATCGGGCAGAGACCGGGTTTCTCCCTGATGATGAAGGGATGCATGGAACAGGTGTAGAGCTGCTTGACCTCGATTGCTTTTTCGGCAGCGGACTTGCCTGTGCGTTGATTTTGCCAGAGGAACCAGCCGCCACCCGCGGCAAAAGCGAGAAGAAGAACCAGCAGAGGAAGTGCGATTTTCTTGTTCAGAGCCATGCTCATTCCGTTATTTAGAAGTCTGTGATGCTGCCGTGAGATCTGTTCCGATTGCGGCTTCGAGTTGCGCAAGTTTCATCATATAGTCGGCCTGCGATTCGTAAAGTTCTCGCTCATAGTTGAACAGGTTCATCCTGCTGTCGAGGAGTGTCAGAAAATCTACCTTGCCTACACGATAGCCGATAAGCGATGATTCAAGCGATTGCTTTGCCTGCGGAACAAGGCCTCCCTTGTAGAGTTCAACCAGCTTACGGCGTCGCTCCAGTTGGGCAAGGCTTTCGTTGATGGTATAGGAGATATTGTTCTTAAGGGTATTCAGCTCTTCCGTTGCCATTTTCTGCTCAAAGGTTGATTCGGCCACCATTGCCTGACGTTTTCCCTGCTGGACAGGCAGGTTGAAGGTTACGCCAATGCTCACCATGTTGTCGCCCGGATCGGTTGCCATCTCTGTTGATACCGCGTCACGGATCATATACTCCGCAGAGAGGTTGAAGTCGGGATAGTATTCCTTTCGTGCCAGGCGGTGAGATGCCTCGGCCTTGTTTTCAAGACTGGAAAGGCTTTTTATTTGAGGACGCTGATCAAGAGCCGCCGTGTTCAGTTGTTCCCGGGAGAGGGTGACGAGTGGCAGGGTGAAATCAGCAACAGGGCCAACCGGAGAGTTTCCGGGGCGGCAGAGCAGATAGTTGATCGTAGCCTCCAGACTCTTGCGCTGCTGCTGCAGGGTAATCTGCATGTCAAGCATTTTGGATTTTTCCAGACCGGCCTTGAAAATATCCTGCTGAACACCCTGTCCGACGGAATACTTCAACTCGGTAATGGTGACGAAATCAGTCAGGATCTTCAGGTTTTTGCTGACAATCTCCAGCCCCTTGTCAACCGCCCAGATCTGGTAATAGCTTTCCTTGATCATGCGCGTCAACTCAAGTTTGCGCTCTTCAAAAGCCCAATGGTACGAGTCGGCCTCGTATCGGGCAACATCACGGCGGAGGCCGCGCTTGCCCCAAAAAGGGAGTTGCTGGGATATGCCGATGACCCTGGCGGACTGGGTATCCTTGTTGAAAACGAAGGGCTGGCGGGCTGGAGTGTTCTGTACCTTCAGCATGATCATCGGATCATCGAGCGCTCCGGCCGGCTTTACCTTGCTTGCAAACATCTGCCAGCGGGACTCGGACGCTTTCAGTTCAGGATTATTGGCCAATGCAGCAGCAACAAGTGCGGTCAAATTTTCCGGTTGTAATTTGACCTCTTCCGCTTTTATTCGTGCAGGCCAGAGAGAAAAGAGCATCAGTAACGCAAGCGCAGAAAATCTTTTCATGGGAACCCGATTATCATAGTTTGTTATGAAACGGCTATGATTTTTTTATAACATTAAAGAAGTATCTCAAGAGAGCTTCAATAAAACATCGGCCGGGATATGAAGCTTTTCATGCAGGAGTCGAATCTGCCGTACCGATAATGGCCGTTTCCTGTTTAACAGGTCACTTGTCCGGCTTTTTGAGCCGATTATTTTTGTCAAATCCTGTTGGTCAAGTCCAATTTGATCCATTCGAAACTTGATAGCTTCTATCGGGTCGGGACTATCCATAGGAAAGTGCTCCTCTTCATAGTTTTCAATCAAAATACCAAGGATTTCGAGTTCGTCGCCCTCTGTTGTATCCGGTTTCGCTGTAAATATCTCCTCAAGGCGCTCGAGCGCCTGTTGATAGTCCTGCTCTGTCTTTATCGGTCTGATCTGCATGACACGCTCCTTAAATTTGTGTTGCATCAATTTTATCGTATTCGGCATGAGTTCCCACAAACCGGATGAACAGTTGTCCATAATCGAAGTTAATCATGGCAATCAGCCGGTATTTGTTGCCTTTGATGTTGAATACAACCCGGTTGCTGCTCAAAATGCTTGCAGTTGGAAAGTCTTGTTTCAATTCATTTGGTGAACACCAATAAGTTTGCCGAACCTCCCTGAACCAGGCTTTGAGCGGCTGTTCAGCATCGCTATGCTCAGTCCAAAACTGAGGCAGGGTTTTTCGTGAAATAACTCGCAAAGCGTCACTTGGTTATGGTTTTGCCTCAAATATACAAAGTTCCCAAGGAGGGAACAATAAGAAATCAAATCAAAGTTTCAGCCGTACAAAAAAGCAATACAAACCCTTGTTGCCAATCGCTCCGCCACCAAAGCGGAGGCAGGCAAATCATTTGCAGCTCCAGGCCGCAAAGCAGCAGCGAGCGGGGGGAGGTGAGAGCAGTTATGTTTTTTTGCGGCGCTGCTCGGGGTTGGCAATGATATTAGCGGGGCAACCGGGTATTTGAGGGGCGTCAAAGAAATCAGTTCTTGCCGCCCTTCTTCATGCACATGTCTTTATGCGGGTGCTGTTTCTTCAGCTTGCGAAGCTGATAACCAGTCGTATTCGCAAAAAAGCCTTGGCGAAAATCAACTATTCTCCGTATCCTTGGTGATTTTTATGTGCGTATTTGAAACCGTTCATCCAGCGATTTGAGCTTTTCCATAATACCGGTGTATTCCAGTTCGGACATGGGAAGCATTGCCGCGCCAAAGAAACCCTGCCTTCTCATATCAATGGCTTTATTTGAAACATTGACGCGAACCGTATCCCAGAAAGGATGAGCAAAGGTATCCACAGCTTCGGTTAATTTGCCATTGTGCATTGAAAATGCGGCACAGCTTACTACCGGAGGCCCATCGAAATAACTGATACCCGATTGTAACGTTACCGGCATTAATGGCATCTGATGGGAACCCCGCATACAGCCGGCAACATATGGGCCGATAGCAAATGGAGCAAGGAGCTCTCCTGTTGCGGGGAAATTTTTCTGTACTCGTACAAGCATTACCGGGTCGTCTTTGCCGGTATATTTTCCAGCGATGTTATGCAGTCTTGATGTGGAAACAGCGGCAGCCTGATCTCCTGTTGAACGGGACCAAATGGATTCTACAACATAACGCTCGGTATCACGCAATAACGTGGCTATAGCATAAAGGTCTTCAGGAGCATTGAGTTCAATAATCCTGTCGCCCTCAGTGTGGTTCACGTCCATGATAATAAAACGAAATCCATTTGACATGCCCGGCGAAAGCATCAGGCCCGGAGTATTCATTGGATCGACGAAGGCCATATATAATGGCAGGTTATAACAGCCGGGATCCGTTTTGTCGGCTGCAAAAAATAAAAAGGGTTCATCAGGGCGCTCATCGAATTCAAATTCGGCTACTGCGGGCCCCATACCGCGAACGTTACCGGAAAAAGCATCTTTGAGCAAATCCTGACCGGCACCATAAAGCCCTTGCTGCCGGGCTACCTGCGTGCCTTTCATGAATGCATCCCAGCATAATTTATGGATAGCTTCGAAGCCTGTTCCATGTGTATGCGTCATTAAAATTGCTATGTCATCCCCGGTATAGCTGATATAACTGTCGATAAGAAGTTTCTGGCCTTGATCATGTACGTATGAGGCAACCGTGTCAAGCAGTTGCCTGGAAGGCTGAATATGTCCGCCTATAGAGCCGATATCGGCTTTTATGACACTTACTGTAACTTTCATTCCTTTATTCTCCTTCGGTTTAGCGTGTGCATTTTAAAGTAATCGAGACCGAATGAATTTTACCAAATGAACGTTATTGATTTCTCTATAGCCTACTCAGTATATAATTTGTGTTATTAAAAACTTTTTTCCATGTTTTATCGCTGGAATTTTGAAAAGCTGACATGAGTCGCCATAAAGGGGAAGTCGGCAGGGATGGTTTTACCCTTCGGTTTTGAATTCAGAAGTGGTATGGAACTCAAGCTCAGGATAGTCATCCCTTGCAATTTTCAGCATCCAGTCGCTTTCGGCAAAAAAGACGGGGTGATCTTCCTTGTCGTGCGCAATGGCGTTCCATTTGCGGCGCAGAAACTCTTCAAGCATCTCCTTGTTGCTGCCGGTAATCCAGAATGCCTTTTTGAAGCGCAGGGGAGTGAAGTCGCACTGGGCACCATATTCGTGTTCCAGACGGAACTTGATGACGTCGAACTGCAACTCTCCAACCGTACCGATAATTTTTCGGGCACCATGCTGGATAAAAAGCTGGGCAACTCCCTCTTCGGTGAGCTGGCGTACGCCCTTGTCGAGCTGTTTGGCTTTCATCGGGTCGCGGTTTTCAAGCGCCTTGAAGATTTCTGGAGAAAAGCTTGGTATGCCACGGAAATGCAGCTCTTCACCTTCGGTAAGGCTGTCGCCGATTTTGAGGGAGCTGTTGTCGTAGAGGCCGATGACGTCGCCTGGCCATGATTCATCAACAACACTTTTTTCATTCGCCATGAACTGTGTCGGGCTTGAAAATCGTATTTTTTTCTTGAGTCGGGTGTGGTAGTAGAACTTGTTGCGCTCAAAACTGCCGGAGCAGATGCGGAAAAATGCGGTGCGGTCGCGGTGGTTGGGGTCGAGATTGGCGTGGATTTTAAAGACAAATCCGCTCATTGGCTCTTCCGAAGCTTTGACGATGCGTTCTGTTGCCTCCCGTTCATCGGGGCTTGGCGCGACAGCGAGGAACGTTTCGAGCAGTTCCCTGACTCCGAAGTTGTTGATGGCGCTGCCGAAAAAGACCGGCGCGAGCAGTCCTGCGCGGTAGGTCTCCTCGTGAAAAGGTTCATAGACCCCTTCAATCAGGGCAACGTCTTCCCGAAGTTTTTTGCCGAAACTTTCCGGAATCCATTTATCCAGTTCAGGATCGTTCAGATCATTGACCCGTATATTGCTTTCGCTGATGCGGGTGGTATTGGCCTCAAAAAGGTTGAGCTCTTTGTTGTAGAGGTTGTAGACACCCTTGAAGGTCTGCCCTTGGCTGATTGGCCAGGTCAGTGGTCTGACACTGATTTGCAGCTTGTGTTCAAGCTCGTCAAGCAGTTCAAAGGGGTTGCGCCCTTCACGATCCATCTTGTTGATAAAGATGATGACCGGAGTCTGGCGCATCCGGCACACCTCCATCAGCTTTTCAGTCTGCTCCTCTACCCCTTTGACGCAATCGACCACAAGAATGACGCTGTCAACGGCGGTCAGTGTGCGGTAGGTATCTTCGGCAAAGTCCTTGTGGCCCGGTGTGTCGAGAATGTTGACCCGTTTTCCCGCATACTCAAACCCCATGACCGATGTGGCAACGGAGATTCCGCGCTGCTTTTCGATTTCCATGAAGTCACTGGTTGCGGTTTTGCGGATTTTGTTGCTTTTTACAGCTCCTGCGGTCTGAATTGCACCACCAAAGAGCAGGAATTTTTCTGTCAGTGTGGTTTTTCCGGCATCAGGATGGCTGATGATGGCAAATGTTTTGCGTCTTGCGGTCTCTTTTAGTAAATCCATTATGGGTATCGGCTCTCTCGGCTTCCAGTGTGCTGCGCTTCGCTGGGTATGGTGAAAAAAATAGTGTTGCCTGCCGCACAGGGTAACGTGTAAAATTTCTTCAGCTTCCAGCGATGGCTGGCGGGACTGCGGCTTTTTTGTCGGCAAAGATACGAAGATAGGGCTTAAAAACAGAATCCGGGGGATTCTCCGAACAATTTTGCCATGAGATTATCAGGCAATACCGTATTTTCGGTTTCTATTCTGACCGCACTATGTTTGGATAATGAATTTCTTGAGATGTAAATTAATTGAAAAAAAGGAGTTGTTATGAGAAGTACCATGCTCGGCAGAGTAATTGCTCTCTTTTTTTGCTCATGCGTGATGCTGTCGGGCTGCAGCAAAAGAGAAAAAATCAGTGGGCTGCAACAACTGGACGGCAAAGAGTTTGCAATCCCGACCGGTACCGTGGCCGATCAGCTTGTGTTGTCAAAGTTAAAGAACGCCAAATTCAAGTATTTTAACAGCGTCATGGATGCTGTTATTGCCGTTAAATCGGGCAAGGCGGATGCTGCGGCCTATGATGAGCCTATCCTGAAAAACATTGCGGCTAAAAACAGTGGCCTTGTTGTGCTGAAGGAGATGATTACGGTCGATAACTATGGGTTCGCGGTCCGCCTCAATGACGGGGAGTTGAAAAAAACAATAGATGCGGTGGTGGGTGAGTTGAAACGTGATGGAACGACGGACAAGATGATGAAGCGCTGGTTCCCTGCAACGGGAAATCCAGCCCCAATGCCGGAGATTGCGTCAGGCGAAGGCACTGGCGTTTTGAGGATGGGCACGGCAAGCGTTACGGAGCCCTTTTCATTTGTTGATGGGTCGGGAGGGGTTGTGGGTTATGATATCGAACTTGCCCGGCGAATCGCAAAAAAACTGGACAAGAAGCTTGTGATTGTGAATATGGATTTTGGAGGAATGATCCCGGCATTGATTTCGGGCAAGGTTGATATGATTGCCGCCTGTATCACCATTACCAGTGAGCGGTCGAAGCAGGTTCTTTTTTCTGAACCCTATTATACCGGCGGCATTGCTGCGCTTGTCAGAGAATGAGCGGTTTTGAAAAACATAAAGACACCGGAATGCCAAGGGTTACCCTGAAACATGGTTTGCTGTTCATGGCTGCCTGTGGCCTCCTTTTCCTGTTACCCAGCCTTAGTCAGGCGTCATTTTTTGCCTCTTTTGTCAGGAGCTTTCAGAGCAATATCATGCAGGAGAACCGTTATCTCCTTATTCTTGATGGATTAAAAACGACCATCATTATCTCGGTTTTTTCAACTCTTTTCGGGACACTGCTCGGGGCGCTGGTCTGTTTTATGCGCATGTCGCGCAACAGGGCGATGAGTCTCATTGCGAAGGCCTATATCTCGGTTTTGCGTGGCACTCCCGTGCTGGTGTTCTTGATGCTGATGTTTTATGTCGTTTTTGCTTCGGTCGATGTCAATCCTGTTCTTGTTTCCGTTATTGCATTCGGGATGAATTTTGCAGCTTATGTCGCCGAAATTTACAGGGCTGGCATCAACAGCATAGACAAGGGGCAGACAGAAGCTGGTATTGCCATGGGTTTTACCAGGGTCACTACCTTTCTTTTCATTGTTCTGCCTCAAACGGTTTTGCGCATTTTGCCGGTTTATAAGGGGGAGTTTATTTCGCTTGTGAAAATGACCTCTGTTGTTGGCTATATCGCTGTGCAGGATTTGACGAAGGCCAGCGATATTATCAGAAGCCGTACGTTTGATGCGTTTTTTCCGCTGGTCATGGTGGCAATCCTCTATTTCTCCATTTCATGGGTTCTTACGCTTTCACTGGAGTATGTCGAACGGCTGGTCGACCCTAAATCAACAAGAAAGCAAATTGAAAGCGCATGATAAAGGTAGAGCATCTTTCGAAAAAATTCGGAAATCTCGTTGTACTCAGGGATGTCAATATTGAAATCAGGGAGGGGGAGGTTATTTCGGTAATCGGTCCTTCCGGCACCGGAAAAAGTACCTTGTTGCGCTGTATCAATCTGCTTGAGCGGCCAAGTGGCGGTTCAATCTTTATTGATGGAATTGATATTCTGGATTCGAAGAGTGATGTGCCGAAAATTCGACAGAAAATGAACATGGTTTTTCAGTCGTTCAATCTTTTTGCCCATCTCTCTGTCATGGACAATCTGACCATCGCTCCTATTAAACTGTTGGGCAAGGGTAAAAAAGAGGCTGAAGAGAAAGCCCTGGGCATCCTCACCATGGTGGGGCTCGCCGAAAAGGCCTGCAATTTTCCTGATGAACTTTCCGGCGGGCAGAAACAGAGGGTTGCTATTGCCCGTTGTCTGGCCATGGATCCTGAAATCATTCTTTTTGATGAACCAACCTCATCACTCGATCCGACCATGGTCAGTGAGGTATTGTCGGTTATTCGCCGTCTCGCCAAAGATGGCATGACCATGGTTATTGTTACCCATGAAATGGATTTTGCCAGAGACCTCTCCAATCGTGTTTTGTATATGGATGAGGGGATTATTTATGAAGAAGGAACGCCTGAGCAGATATTTGATAACCCGCAGAAGGAGAAAACCAGGGGCTTCATCAACAGGATAAGAAGTATCAACTATCATATTACCTCACCCAGATATGATCCTCATACGATGAGTGCCGAAATAGAAGCTTTTTGTGAAAAGCAGATCCTGCCTCTGAAAACGCGACAGAATCTGCTGTTGATTGTTGAGGAGTTGCTCCGCATCTATACTCCTCTTCTTGCTACCACTTTTCTTGATCTGACCCTCGCCTATTCCGAAAAGAAACAGAGTGTTGAACTTGTGCTGGAAAGTGGAGGAGATGGAGTGAACCCGCTCGACAAAAATCTCTTGCCTGACCATTCGGCAGAGAGCGCTATCTGGGGCATGATGCAGAGCATTGATTACCGTCGGGACAACGGCAAGAACAGGGTAACCCTTCTTTTGCAATAACGATGATGATGGCCTTATCGTCCATATTCGAAAAGCTCTCGCTGTTTTGCCGCAGGGGCGAAAAAGGCTGATAGCTTGTTGCAAAGTGCCGAATTATTTGTTTCAGTCGCATTTATTAGGTTGCCGGATTTTGAAAAAATTGCTATACTTGCACAGCTTTTTTAACCAGATACAAGCCCCGTCACGCTATGAATTTTAATCCTTGGCACGATGTTGAGACAGGAGAGGGTCAACCCAATATCGTCAATGCCATTATCGAGATTTCCAAAGGCAGCAAAACAAAGTACGAACTTGACAAAAAAACCGGCATGCTGAGGCTTGACCGGGTGCTTTATTCTGCGGTTTTTTATCCGGCCAATTATGGATTTATTCCAAAAACGCTTGGCGATGACCATGATCCGCTTGACATTCTTGTGATTTGCCAGTCTGACATTGTACCGATGTGCATGGTGAGGGCAAGGGTTATCGGTGTCATGCGCATGATCGATCATGGAGAGGGAGACGACAAAATTATTGCTGTTGCCGAAGATGATGTCAGCATGAGCAATGTTCACAACATCGATCAGTTGCCACCCTACTTCGCCTCCGAGTTAAAGCACTTTTTTGAAGAGTACAAATCGCTTGAAGAGAAGACCGTACTTGTTGAGGAGTTCCAGGGCGCTGAAATTGCCCGCCAGAGTATTGTTCATGCAATCGAAAACTACAAAAAAGTTTACGCATAAGGTTTGCGCTGCATGATGATTGTGGTGAAAGGCGGTCATTGCCGAGGCAGTGACCGCCTTTTGTGTCTTTTTTCTGGCTGAGTTATGACGGAAGTGCACTGAATCAACAACGTCCCCAAAGTTTTTGAGGAAGTGCACGTAGTCAACAACGTCCCCCTGTTTTTTTTTGATGTGGTGGAAATGTGATATATTGGCCGGGTAATTTTTTTGTGGGTGAAACGCTTCATTTTTGATATGCTCTCATTAACGATTGGTGAACTTGCGAAAAGGGCTGAACGGATAAAACTGGTCATTTCTGATAATGATGGTGTTTTTACGGATAACGGCGTCTATTATTCGGAGAGGGGAGAGGAGCTGAAGCGTTATTCCATCAGGGACGGGATGGGCGTTGAGCGGTTGAGAAATATTGGAATTGATACTGCTATCATGAGCGGCGAGGTTTCGCCAAGTATCAGGATGCGTGCCGAAAAGCTTGGGATAAAGCGGCTCTATCTTGGTGTCAAGGAGAAGTTGGCACTGCTTGACCGGGTCATTGCTGAGAGCGGTTTGCGGATGGATGAACTGGCCTATATTGGCGATGATGTCAATGATGTGGAGATTATGCGCGAGATCGCTTCAGTTGGATTGACGGCGTGCCCTCGTGATGCAACTGTTTTTGTTGACCCCTATATTTATTATCGTGCCCATGCTGATGGCGGGTACGGCGCATTCAGGGATTTTGCCGAGTGGCTGATCGAACTCAGAAACTCCTGACTGTTTTTTTATCACTATCGATTCCGGGCATCTCTTTAAAGAGCATTGACGGTTCGTTTTATCAAAAGCAAAGGTTATGGCGGAAGTCACCATAGGAAACAGAAAGGCAGGGGATGGACATCCTGTTTTTGTCATTGCTGAAATAGGCATCAACCATAACGGGTCTATGGATGTTGCAAAAAAACTGATTGCAGGCGCGGCTTTTGCCGGATGCGATGCAGTCAAGTTTCAGAAGCGAACTCCGGAGCTCTGCGTACCACAGAGTCAGCGCGATATCGAGCGTGATACCCCGTGGGGTCGTATGAAGTATATCGATTATCGCTACAAGGTTGAGTTCGGTCGTGAAGAGTATGAAGAGATAGACCGTTACAGCAAGGAGCATGGCATTTTGTGGTTTGCATCATGCTGGGATGAGGAGTCGGTTGATTTTATGGAACAGTTTGAGCCGCCTTGTTACAAGGGTGCTTCGGCCTCCTTGACCGATCTTCCACTTTTGAAGAAAACCGCCGCAACCGGAAGGCCGCTTATTATCTCTACCGGCATGTCTACCATGGAAGAGGTTGAAACGACCGTCAATGAACTCGGCCATGCAAATCTTCTTGTTGCGCATACCAATTCAACCTACCCCTCTCCGATTGAAGAGCTGAACCTCAGGATGATTACCACTCTCAAATCCCTCTATCCCGATGTGCCGATTGGTTATTCCGGCCATGAAGTGGGGCTTTCGACCACCTGGGCGGCAGTAGCTCTTGGGGCGACCTTTATTGAGCGTCATGTTACTCTCGACCGTGCCATGTGGGGATCCGACCAGGCAGCATCGGTTGAACTGTCGGGTATGGCGAGGCTTGTGTCGAACATTCGCGATATCGAGAAAGCACTCGGTGATGGCGTCAAGCGAGTCTATGATGGTGAAGCAGCGGCCCGTAAAAAATTGCGACGCTTTTGACACTTGATGCAGCACTTTTTGACCTTTATAAAGTCTTTGATCAGAAACATCTCTTAATAAAGCAGCATACAACATGAACAACAACGGCAATAACGGCTCTTCGAAGGTCCAGGAGTTTGAATACAAGGCTGAAATGAAGCAGCTTCTGGATCTTATCGTCCATTCACTTTATACCCATCCCGAGATATATCTCAGAGAGTTGATTTCCAACGCCTCTGATGCACTGAGCAAGGCGCGTTTCAATGCCTTGACCGATCAGGAGATGCTTGACAAGGAGGCTGATCTGGCCATCCGCATCACCATTGACCCGGCGGAGATGACCTTTGTCATTGAAGACAGTGGAGTTGGCATGACGGAAGAGGAGCTGATTGCCAATCTTGGCACGGTAGCAAAGTCGGGCACCCTCGGCTTCTTGCAGTCACTCAAAGAGCAGCAGAAGCAGCTTGACGGCAACCTTATCGGACAGTTTGGCGTGGGATTCTACTCGGTCTTTATGGTAACTGAAGAGGTTACGGTCGAGACCAGAAGTTCCCATCCCGGTTCTGAAGGGTTTCGCTGGCGCTCAAGCGGCCAGGGTACCTATACCATTGAAAAAATTGACAAGGCTGAACGGGGAACCAGAATCTCCTTCAAACTCAAAGAGGAGCACAAAGAGTTTGCCGAAGAGTACCGCGTTGAGCAGATTGTCAAGAAATATTCAAATTTCGTTGATTTCCCGATCTACCTCGGCGACAAGCAGCTCAACAGCATCACCGCACTCTGGCAGCGCTCAAAAAGTGAGCTGAAGGATGAGGAGGTCAATGAGTTTTACAAGTTCATCGCAAACGATTACAAGGATCCGCTCGACTATCTGCCGGTTTCGGTCGAAGGAATGGTCACTTTCAAGGCGCTTCTTTTTCTGCCAAAAGAGGCCCCTCCGGAGATGCTCTACCGCCAGGGTGAGCTCGAAAACCACGGGCCGCAGCTCTATGTGAAAAAGGTGCTGATACAGAATGAGTGTCGTGACCTTCTGCCAGAGTACCTTCGTTTTATTGCAGGCGTTGTTGATACCGAAGATCTTTCGCTCAATGTTTCAAGAGAGGTTGTGCAGTCGAGTCCGGTGATGGCCAAAATCCGCCAGATCCTTACCGGAAAAATCCTTGGCTGGTTTGAATCTCTTGCCAAAGAGCAGCCTGAAAAGTTCAAGACCTTTTACAAGGCATTTGGCCCCATTATCAAAATTGGTCTGAATACCGACTATACCAATCGCGACAAGCTTATTGAGCTGTTACGGTTTGAAAGCACAAAAACGGTCGATGGTGAATTTGTGACGCTCAAGGAGTACAGCCAAAGAATGGGGGCCGATCAGAAGGAGATCTACTACCATTCAGGCACCAGCAAGGCTCAACTGCTGGCCCACCCCAATCTGGAGTATTTCCAGGGTATGGGTATTGAAGTTCTGCTGCTCAGCGATCCGGTTGATGTCTTTGTCATTCCTTCAATCCATGAGTACGATAAAAAACCGCTGAAGTCGATTGAAAAAGCGGATATAGACTTCTCGAAGCAGAAGAAAGAGAGTGCTGAGCCGCTTGCAGAGAATCTTCTTGCTCCGGTCTTGCAGCTCTTCCGCGAAACCCTCGGGGAGGGGATTGAGGATGTTATTGAGTCGCACCGTCTGGTCAACTCTCCGGTAACACTGGTGAGCGGAAAAGATGGTCTCGACAGCCAGATCGAAAAGATGATGAAGATGATGCAGAGTGACATGCCTCCTGCAAAAAGGATCCTTGAAGTCAATACGTCGCACCCTATTATCCGCAACCTTTCAGGGATGATTATGGCCGATGCCGCCAATCCTCTGATCAAAACAGCCATGAAACAGCTTTATGAAGGTGCGTTGCTGCTTGAAGGCGGGCTTGATTCAACAACCGGATTTTTGTCGAGAATGAATGAGTTGATTGAGGCTGCAACGCTCTCCAGATAGGATGATTCAAAAACTTTTAATCCGCTGAATTTGTGAAAAAGGGAAGGGATTTCGATGTACGGGGAGTTACGGTTTTTCAAAAGAGTGAGATAACCGAGCATCAGATTTATAAAAATCTTGCAGGCAGGGTGCGCGGACTGAAAAGCCGTCGCATCCTCTCACAGATTGCCGATGACGAGATGCGTCACTACAACGTCTGGAAAACCTATACCCGGCAGGATGTTGCACCCAGCCGCATCAAGGTCTGGTTCTTCACCCTCATCAGCGTGGTTTTTGGTTTTACCTTCGCCATCAAGCTGATGGAAAACAGCGAAAAACGCGCAAATCATCTCTACAGCCGTTTTCCAGGTTCGTACAAGGAGGTCAATGGTATTATCCGCGATGAGGAGGAGCATGAGCAGGCGTTGCAGATGCTTTTTGATGAAGAACGCCTGCAATACACCGGCACGATTGTGCTCGTTCTCAACAATGCGCTTGTCGAGCTTATGGGTGTACTGGCAGGCCTAACCTTTGCGTTGCAGAACAGCAGGGCAATCGCACTGACTGCATCCATTACCGGTATTGCCGCAGCGCTCTCAATGGGAGCGTCAAGCTACCTCGCAGCAAAATCAGAGCAGGGTGGCAAAAATCCGCTGGTTACAGCATTCTCAACCGGTTTTGCCTATATTGTTATCGTGCTGTTGCTGATTGCCCCCTATTTTATTTTTAACGATCTTGTGCGCTCTTTTGGAGCGTCATTGTTCGTGGCCGTTGTTGTTATAGGGCTTTTCAACTATTACATCTCTGTGGTGCGGCTCCTCTCCTTCAAAAGCCGTTTTCTTGAAATGGTCACGCTCTCTGCTTTCGTTGCGGCACTCAGTTTTCTGGCCGGTTACCTCATCCGATTCGCTTTCGGTTCGGTCTTATAGCTTTTATTGCTGAGCTCCCCTTTTCACTCCTGCAAAGGGCGAGCGAGCCATAGCTGATTGCAGCAGCGCAGTAATGGTGCCTCCATCAATGCGCTCTTCGGTGTTGATATCGATCGAGAGACTCTCCTCTTCGCCACTCAATTGCTCAACCTGTTCCAGTTGTGAGGCGAGCACTGCGGTGTCGGCATCAGAGGCATCGTTACCCATCAGAGAACGTTTTTGCACCCTTTCCCCAAGCAGCTCTTCGGAGGCCGAAAAGCGCAGAATCCTGCATGGAGCGTTTTGGGCCCCGGCAAGATCGATGAAGAGTTTCCGGTTGCAGCGTTTGAGAAAAGTGGCATCCACGATGACCGCCATCCCCTCGTCGAGGCAGAGAACGGCAAGGTCGAGCAGCCTCTGGTAGGTTTGCCGGCTGATCTCCCCGCTGTAGAGGGCTCCCTTTTCTGCGCTCCGTTCAAGCGGCTTAAGTCCGGCCAACCTTTTTCGTTCGATATCCGACCGCAGGTGCACCGCTTGTACCCTTTGGGCGATATCGCGTGAAATAAAGGTTTTCCCGCTTCCTGAAACTCCGAAGGTGATGATAAGCAGAGGCTTTTTGTTACGGCTGAAGTCGAGAGCGAGCTGGAGGTATGAGCGGTGCTCTTCGAGAATCTTTTGAGCCTCCTCCTGGCTGCCTGTCTGCGAGTAACGGATGGCGGTTACCTTGGCCCTGACCATGGCACGGTAGACAACATAGAAGCGCAGCAGCGGCAGGGCGCCGTAATCGCCGCTCTCCGTCAGGTAGTTGTTCAGGAGCCGCCAGGAAAGTCCACGCTCTCCGCCATGCGCAAGATCCATGAAGAGAAACCCGAGGTCGCTGATGACGTCAATAATGGAGAGGCTCTCATTGAACTCGATACAGTCAAAGATAAAAATACGCCCGTTCCATAAAACCATATTGCCGGTATGCATGTCTCCGTGGCATTGGCGTATATATCCTTCGTTCTTCCGTTCAAGAAAAAGAGGAGAGAGCCGCTGATGCTCCCTGATGCTCCATGCCCTGAGTAATGCAAGCTGCCCGACTTCATCTGCGATCGTGGCGATCGGCTCCATAGAGGTAAAATTGTGCAGGATCGGCTTGATGAGATTCTCCGGTTGGCCGAAGCCGCTTTCGTGGGCTGCGGCGGGCAGGGAAGCATGAAATCGGGCGATCATGGAGGAGAGCGTGTCGATATGCTCCTCGTTAAGCAGCTTTCCTGCAAGCATCCTGTCAAGCTCCATTCTCCTCTCAAAGCGTACCATTTTTACCGCATAGTCAACAATCTCGCCCTCTGCATCCATCAGAAACGTGTTGGCGGAGCGCACAACCGGCACAACAGAAAGGTAGATTTCCGGGCAGAGTCTCTGGTTGAGGCGAAGCTCTTCATTGCAGTAGTGATGGCGTTTCTCAAGGGTTGAAAAATCAAGAAATCCCAGATTCAGCGGTTTTTTGACCTTGTAGGCCAGGGAGTCGGTGAGGAAAACCCAAGAGATGTGGGTTTCAACAACCTCAATGGTTCCCGTGGCATGAGGGTATGCTTCAGGACGGCTCAACGCTTCGGTCAACAACTCCATGGCATTACTATTGTCCAAGGGATCCGTGTCGGGGCGGTAAAAAAAGCTCTCGTTTTTACAATATAGGGGAGGAGGAAGAAGCCAGCAAGAATCATCGACAACGAAAATGGATTCCTTTGAAAAAAATGTAAATTGAAAATCTATAGCCGAGGTACCCCATTCATCACATTCATGCATCTCAACTCACGTTTATGATACATCTTGCAAGGATACTTTGTCCAACCGACTACTCCGCCACATCGGATAATGCTGTGCGCTATGCTGTTGAATTTGCCCGGAAAGTCGGAGCCCATGTCAGGTTTCTGCATATCCTTTCTGCAGGAACTCTTCCTGAAAAAACGGTTGATGCTTCTCAGCCCGCTTCTGTTGAGCCAGAAGAGGATGATTCGCTTCCGGAAAATTTTTCACGTCTCCTGATGGCCGAGAAAAAAAAGGGGTTGGATGCCGATTTTCGCATTCTCAAGGGTGAGGCACCCAAAGTTATTGCTGAACAGGCACACTCCTGGGGTGCCGATCTGATCATCATGGGCTCTCACGGTCGTACCGGTCTGCAGCGGCTCATGATGGGCAGTGTTGCCGAAGAGGTTTTTCGTTCTTCCGATATTCCCGTTCTGCTGGTCAAGAAGCAGGCTGCTGCTAAAATTACGGTCGAATAACCCTAAAAAGACCAAGTCACTTTTAACTTTAGTGCTTTACACTCTATGGAACATTTCAGGAAATCAATTCTTGCCCTTATTACCGAAACATCGGCAAACCTGCCGAGTGACGTCCGTTGTGCCCTTGCAGCCGCAATCGAGCGCGAAGATCCGCTCTCCCAGGCCGGTCTTGCCATGTCGACCATCTCGGTCAATATCGACATGGCTGTCGACAATATCTCTCCGGTCTGCCAGGATACCGGCATGCCTACCTTTTTTATCCATACTCCCCGTGGAGCCGATCAACTGCTCATGAAACGGGAGATTGAAGAGGCCATCCGGGAAGCCTCCCGAACCGGCAAACTTCGTCCCAATGCGGTTGACGCCATCAGCGGCAAGAACTCCGGTACCAACCTCGGATTCCATTTTCCGGTGATCCATTTTGAACCGTGGGAAAAGGAGGAGATAGAGGTCAAGCTGATCCTGAAAGGTGGCGGATGCGAAAACAAAAACATTCAGTACTCACTGCCCGATGAAATTCCCGGTCTCGGAAGCGCTTCACGCGATCTTGACGGTGTCCGCAAATGTTTGCTCCATGCGGTCTACCAGGCGCAGGGTCAGGGGTGCAGTCCCGGTGTTATCGGTGTCGGTATCGGTGGCGACCGCACCAGCGGCTTTGAACTGGCCAAAAAGCAGCTTTTCCGCACCATTGACGACCGTAATCCGGACAGCGAACTTGACAGCCTCGAACAGGAGATTCTCCAGAAAGCCAACACCATGGATATCGGCCCGATGGGGTTCGGCGGAAAAACCACCCTTTTTGGCTGCAAAATCGGCAAATCACACCGCGTTCCGGCAAGCTTTTTTGTCTCTGTTGCCTACAACTGCTGGGCATACCGCCGCCTTGGCGTTTTGCTTGACCCGGCAACCGGCTCCATTCAGCAGTGGCACTACAGGGATGCTGACGAAATCAAACGCATGGCCAGGGGTGAAGGTATGCCACTGACCGGCAAAGAGGTGGTGTTGCAGGCCCCGGTCACCGAAGAGCAAATCCGCAGCCTCAAGGTTGGCGATGTTGTGCTTATTAACGGCACCATGCACACCGGGCGCGATGCTTTCCACCACTACATCATGCACCACGACCTGCCCGATAATCTCGACACCACCGGCGGAATTCTCTTCCACTGCGGACCGGTGATCATGAAAAACGAGGATGGCAGTTACCGCGTTACTGCCGCCGGACCGACCACATCAATCCGTGAGGAGCCCTTCCAGGCGGATGTTATCAAAAAACTTGGACTGAGAGCAATTATCGGCAAGGGGGGCATGGGCCCGAAAACCCTCAAAGGGTTGCAGGAGCACGGGGCAGTCTATCTCAATGCCATCGGAGGCGCGGCACAGTATTACGCCCGCTGCATTGACAAGGTGACCGGTGTTGATTTTCTCGAAGAGATGGGCGTGCCCGAAGCCATGTGGCATCTGGAGGTAAACTCCTTCCCGGCCATTGTCACCATGGATGCACACGGCAACAGCCTGCACAGCAGGATTGAAGAGGAGTCGTTCCGTCAACTTGGCACCTTTGCCAACGACACCCACTGATCCCGCAACGTGCACTGGTTGCCAATCTCATTTAACTGATAAAGAGGACGCTGATGAAAAAAATAAGATTTATGGACGTCTCATTCCGGGACGGGTTTCAGTCATGTTTTGGCGCGAGGGTCAAGACCGAGGACTTTCTTCCCGCACTTGCCGCCGCCGTTCATGCCGGAACCGACAACTTTGAAATAGGCGGTGGTGCCCGCTTCCAGAGCCTCTACTTCTACTGCGAAGAGGACGCTTTTACCATGATGGATGACGCCCGCAAGGTTGTGGGCCCCGATATCAACCTGCAGACCCTGTCGAGAGGGGCCAACGTCGTCGGGCTTGTCTCCCAGTCACGCGATATTATTGATCTCCATGCCCGACTCTTCAAAAAGCATGGCATCACCACCATCCGGAACTTCGACGCCTTGATGGATATTCGCAACCTCTCCTTTTCCGGCCAGTGCATCCACGATGCCGGATTGAAACATCAGGTTGTTATTGCCATGATGGGCCTTGCGCCCGGACTGCAAGAGAGCTATTGCCACACCCCGCAGTTCTACCTCGACAAACTGCGAGAAATTCTTGATGCCGAAATCCCGTTCGACAGCGTCGCCTTCAAGGATGCCTCGGGCACAACAACCCCGGCAGTCGTCCATGAGACCATCAAAGGTGCACGCAAGATGCTGCCCGAAGGGACTGAAATCCAGTTTCATACCCACGACACGGCAGGAATGGGCGTTGCCTGCAACTATGCCGCCATTACCGGTGGTGCCGACATTATCGATCTCTCCATGGCCCCGGTCAGTGGCGGAACCGCAGAAGTGGATATCCTCACCATGTGGCAGCGGCTGAGGGGTACCGAATATACCCTCGACATTGACCAGGAAAAATACCTTGAGGTCGAGGCGCTCTTTATCGACCAGATGTACAAATACTACATGCCCCCCGAAGCAACGGCGGTCAATCCGGTCATCTCCTTTTCACCCATGCCCGGAGGAGCACTCACCGCCAACACCCAGATGATGCGCGACAACAACACGCTTCACCTCTTCCCCGCAGTGATCAACAACATGCGTGAAGTGGTGGTCAAGGGTGGGTTTGGCGCATCGGTCACCCCCGTTTCACAATTCTATTTCCAGCAGGCCTTTGCCAACACCATTCAGGGCCACTGGAAAAAGATTACGGACGGCTATGGCAAAATGGTGCTTGGTTACTTTGGCAAAACCCCTGCCCGTCCTGACGATGAGGTTGTTAGGCTTGCCTCCGAGCAACTCGGTCTTGCTCCAACGGTTGAAGATGTGCACGATATCAACGATCGTAATCCTGAACTTGGCGTAGCCTACAATAAATCGCTGCTCCAGAAAGCCAATATTCCGCAGACCGACGAAAACATCTTTATTGCGGCAACCTGCGGTGCCAAAGGTATTGCTTTCCTTCAGGGAGATTGCGCAACCGGTATCCGCTATAAGGCCGACATTGCGGTTGAAATAAAGGCCACACCAAGAGCTGAGGTGGTTGCGGCCTATCATGAGGCGCACAAGCACGATATCCACCAGGAAGAGGTGAACCACCGGCTCGAAGAGCTCTTTTCAAAGCTGCCAACAGCGGCGCCAGTGCCAACTCCATTGGCCTCTGCCTCTGCGTCAAAAGTCATTTCGATGGCCGGGAACTTCACCGTTTTTGTTGATGGAGCCCCCTTTACCGTCTCCTTTGCCGAAGGATCGGCCATCAATCCCCAAGCCATTGCAGCACCACCTTTGGCTGAGGCTCCTCCCGCATCCCAGCCACACGCAGGCACACCAGTACCCGCCGTGATGCCCGGCAACGTCTTCTCCATTGCCGTCAAGGTCGGTGAAGAGGTCAAGGAGGGAGAAGAGGTCGCCATCATCGAAGCCATGAAGATGGAAAACCCGGTCAAAGCACCCTGCGCCGGAAGAATCCTCTCCATCACGGTAGCCAAAGGCGACACCGTCGGAATGGGAGAGACTATGATGACCATCGGATAACATAAGCCTACCCTCCGCTTCCCGTGATGCCAATTCGGGGGGGCGGGGCAGGCTGGTCTCCTTGTCGGTCACCTTGAATTCAAACAAAAAGGTTTTCCCTTCGGCCTTCAGCGTCAGGTCAATTCCTCCCTTCTGCTCACATTCTCGGTAAAGATTTTCTTGCTCTGCATGGCGGATCGTGTTTTGGCGGTGGCGCTGGAAATTTTTTTGCAATCATCGGAAAAGATGCCGAGCCGGGGCTTGGCGTTTCCAGGGGGTCAAAGCACACCAGACCTTTTTGCGTTTTGATGGTATCTTTATTATATTCGTTTATAAAAAGATGGTAATGAAATTTAAGATTCTTTATATGATCGTTTATAAAGAAAAGACGCCGATGCCTTTGCCGGTTAAACGCGCGGTCATGAAGTTTGGTCGGGATTTGTCGCTGGCGAGACGTCGTCGCAGGTTTTCGCAGGAGTCGATGGCCGAGCGGATAGGTATTTCGGTCTCCAGCCTGAGGCGTCTGGAAAAAGGCGATCCAACGTTGAGCTGGGGTACCATTGCTCGTGCCATGTATGTGCTTGGTGAAATCGAGAAGCTGAACCAACTGCTTGACACGGCAAAAGATGATATTGGGCTTGTTCTGATGGATGAGCAGTTGCCCCGGCGCATCCGTTCCCGCAAGCCTTCACCGGAGGCCGGTGCGCTATGAGCAGGGCGATACAGCGAGGTGCTACAGTATGCCTTGGTGAAGGTGGGATGGTTATTGGCCAACTTGCCTACTCCCGCAGTGGTGTGCGTGAAAACTCTTCGTTTGCCTATAGCCAGCAGTGGCTTCAGTCGTCAGAGCGCTTTACAATCTCTCCTGACCTTCTGTTGACAGAAACGCATCAGTACCATAAGGCAGCTTCCGAAAATGATTCTGTTTTTCATTTCGCAATTGCCGATACGGCACCTGATGGTTGGGGTTGCCGTGTCATTGCGCGTGACCATGCAAAGCGTCGTAACGTGCACATTGCACAAGGCACTGAGCAGCCTTTTGCTCCTCTTTCACCATGGGACTATCTTGTCGGTGTGGATGATTTCAGTCGGATTGGTGCCCTGCGTTTGCGCGATGAAACGGGTAACTATCTGCGAACTATCGAGAGTGGCGACAGGGCAACGCCACCCTTGCTTGAGCTGGGTTTTATGCTTGGAGCAAGTCATGCTGTTGAGCGGGGGATGGAGACGGAAGCAGATCTTCGTTACCTCCGTGGCAGGGGAACCTCACTTGGCGGGCTTCGTCCGAAATGCTCTGTCATTGATGACGATGGGCAGTTGGCCATCGGCAAGTTCTCAAGCGTCAAGGATCAGCGCAGTGTAACCAAAGGTGAAGTACTGGCCTTGCGTCTTGCTCTTGTTGCCGGTATTGAGGCCGCCCAGGCTCGTATTGTTTATGCTGACAATTTACCGGTGGCTGTCGTGCGTCGTTTTGATCGTACGCTTCAGGGTGGTCGGATTCCCTATCTTTCGGCAGCATCTCTCCTTCAGGCTCGTAGGGATGACGAGTGCGCATACAGCGAACTGGCTGAGCGTATTATTGCTGCCTGTGCAGATCCAAAACATGATCTTGCAGAGTTGTGGCGTCGTATTGCCTTTAACCTGTTGATTACCAATGTGGATGACCATCTGCACAATCATGGTTTTTTGCATGTCGGTCACGGCTTGTGGCGGCTTGCACCGGCCTTCGATCTCAATCCTTTCCCCGACAAGGATCAGGAACTCAAAACCTGGTTGACGGAGGAAACGGGGCCTGTATCCTCCATTAAAGAGGTGGTGCGTGTTGCTGCTCAGTTCTGGCTTAACAGACAGCAAGCGCTCGAAATCCTGCGGCAGGTCTACGATGCCGTAGAGGGCTGGCGCGTTGTGGCTCTCACGCCGTCGGTCGGCATGGATCCTCATGATCTGGACGATTTTGCGCCAGCTTTTGAGCATGACCAGATGAAGCTGGCGGCAACTCTTCTCAGGCAGGATTGACTGGAGGAATGTGCAAAACTCACGAAATAATTGTTGCTGATTCGAGTGGCATACTGCGAAATTCTGGTAAATTAACGAACGGAAAAGAGAAGGATTACACTAAAAAGAGCAATGCCGCATCCCATGCCACCAGATACCCAAAATGCCACCCATGAATTTCCGCTGGATGAGCTGCTGATTTTTATCGGGCACAGTGACGACGCTTCGGTGGAAGCAAATGCTGTTCTTGAACTGCAATCGGAAATCGAGAAGGACTTCCGGCTGCTGCTGAAGGCAAACGGTCATCGTTCACCCTTTCACCGCATCAGGTTGTGGGAGTGGACTCTGGATGCACTGGTACTAACCGGAGGCCAGGAGAGGGCTGTTACCCCCGCGCTTGACCATGCAAAGATAGCCATTTTTGTTTTCAGGGAGCGGGTTGGAAAAGTTACCTGGCAAGAGCTTGAGAAGGCCAGAAAGGGGAGCAGGGAGAAGAGTCTTCATATTCTTGCGTTTTTCCCTGAGACCTCTCCTCTTCAGGCCAGGTATCCAAATGCCCTGGCAAAACTACAGGCAGCCCGCGATTGGGCGACATTACTGGAGCGCCAGGGAGAGCTGACGACGGAGTGGATAAACCCCGACGCCTGTTCAGTAACGCCTTGCCCGACCTATCAGGATAGCGAAGAGCTCAAGACCATTGTTCGTGAAAAGGTGCGGATTGCCATTGCCGACATTCTTTCCGTCGATATCACCCGCTCGACTGACGGGATGGCCAGCAATGGGGAGGAGTTACGCCGTTATCAGGGAGCGCTCAAAACCGAACTTGGCACCATCAGCCTGCTTGGTACCCATGCGCTTGAGAACATTCCGGTAACCCTGACCGACACTTTTGTCTCTCTGCGTATTTCCGACACCTGGCGCAGCGATATGCGGTTGAACCCGAAACACTCTTGCGAATCGCAACAGGAAGAGCGTATTCGTAACCCTGAAGAGGTGGCCAGTCTTGTTTTTGAAAGATGTCGTCTCCTGCTTGTTATTGGCGATCCTGGTTCCGGCAAAACAACCCTGCTCAAACATTACGCCCTTGCCTGCCTTGAAAATGAGCATTATAGAACACTTGGGTTCAAGGAGCCTGTTCTGGTTTTTTATCTGCCCTTGCGTGAGCTGGTCAAAAAAGGAGGCGATTATGATACGCTTCCGGCCAATCTTTTTGCATGGAGTGAAAAGTTTTCACTTGGCATAGCGGAAACGGTCTTCTTTGACTGGCTGCATAACCGTGAAACGCTGCTTTTGCTTGATGGCCTTGACGAAATCAGCGACCCGCAGCAGCGCATCAAGGCTTGTGACTGGATTGACCGTATCGTCACCGGTTTTGAAAAAGCAAAAGTTGTTGTCACCTCCCGTTTCACCGGCTACCGAAAAGGGGACGGGATTGAACTTCGCTCCCGCCATGTTCGGGCCGATATCATGGACTTTTCAGCCGATCAGCAAAAAGAGTTTCTTGAGAAGTGGTTCAGCTCGGTCTTGTGTCGTGAGCTTCGCCCTGCCGCAAAAACCCTGCACGAGTGGAGAGAGGAGCAGAAGCAAAAAGCCGCGACGAAAGCCGCAATCATTATCAAGTTTCTGGAAAGGGAGGAGAACCAGAGCTTGCGGTTATTGGCCGCCGTTCCCATGCTGTTGCAGATTATGGCGATTCTCTGGAAAGATCGCCAGTACCTGCCAAAAACCCGTTCAGAGTTGTTCCATGCCGCCGTGAACTATATCCTTGACTATCGAGACCGCCAAAAAGAGATTTACCCCCTGCTGAGTGCTGAGGATGCCCGGCGAGTTTTGACGCCGGTTTCACTCTGGATGCAGGAGGAGCTCGAAAAGGACGAGGCTGATAAAGTGCTGATGCAAAAAGAGATGCAAAAGCACCTGAAAACGCTTCACAAGCCTCCTACAGTCGAGCAGTTCTGAGAAAACCTGATTGATCGTGCCGGGTTGCTGGTGGCTTATGGCGATAAAGAGTACCGCTTCCGGCACAAATCGTTTCGGGAGTACATGGCGGGCTTGCAGCTCGAGAAAAAAAATGCACAGCAGCACTGGCCTTCTCGACAAGCTGGTGCTGAATTTCGGCAAAGACTGGTGGGAAGAGCCGCTCCGCTTTTATATCGCCGAGGTTGATGCCGATGCCTTTGATTCCTTTATGGCAAGGCTTTTCGATGCAGAGGTCATCGCCACGTTGAACCAAAAGCAGCAGGATTTACTGGTTACGCTCATCACAGAGGCGCGGCAGACAACAACGGAGGCCTTGCAGTTGTGGGGAAAGCCGGAAAAAAGTAACGCCACCATGCACCGGTCGGGGCAAGATGGCGTTATCAAAGAGTCGCGGGTTTGTTACTTTTTCGGAGTGATGGCAGACGTTATGGCTGCTGTGACCGCAGTTCCCAAGCTTTCCAAAAACTTTGTGGCTGTGTTGACCGAACTGGTGGCGACTGTTCCTGCGAGATTGAGTGAACTGGTGGCTACTGATCCTGCAAGAGTGAGTGAATTGGTGGCGGCTGTTCCAGCGAGATTGATGCCGGACTGTACGGCGGAATTTGCTGTTGAGATGCCACTGGCCACGGTGTCGGTTACAGCGTCAGCTACATTCTGGATTGGAGCACCGACCGCAATAAGGAGGTTGGTAAAGACACCGTTGTTTTCGTTTGCCATAGTCGTATGTGTTTAGGTGATAATGAAAGTTGTGCTTGCAAAAATATGTCGGGCTTTTTTTTGTATGCATGAAAGAAATACCGTTGTATTTTTCTTCATGCATTTATCACAGTAAATATAATAATTGTTCAAAGAAAAAGTGCTTCAGCTTCCAAATATTCCTGGTACGGCTGAATCGGTGTGAAAGATTCTCAATTGCTGAACGTCTTCTTCTCGAAAGCGTTTGTGTTTGCGGCAACGCTCCTGCTGGTTCGGAGGCTTCGGTGATGATTTGTCTCTGTGGGGGCACCCGAGATGGAATGAAGACGCAAAGAAGTTTGACAAGCAGTGTATCAGCGATGACCGACAGGTAATCTGCCGGTCATCGACAATACATTTATTTGCCTATACTTTGCAGAATGATATGAAGTCATAGAGAGGTCCGGGAATGTAATCGCCGGTGGTCAGCAAGATTGACGTACTCATCGTTACGGTATAGGCACAGGGCAACAACTCGCTGACGCTGTTGATCGGGATAATAACAGGATGTATGGAGTTGCTGAATACCTCCGGCTGGGCCGAAGCAATGGCAGGGAACGAGAATGATTGTCCGGGCTTTGCAGGGCCTGTAAGTGTAAGCGATGTCCCTCCGAGGTTTTCATTCCTTGCATTGATATGAATGGTGAGAGCGTTGGTGATTTTTCCACAGCCGCCCATGCAGATGATAATTTCTTCAATGTCAAGTGAGCAGACGGCCAACTCGCCATCATATTTCCCTGGTATCCAGCTTCCGTGTTTTGGTACACGGTCGTATCGCGCGTTAAAAATTGCGATGGGATGTGAGGTTCCGGCTACAACTTCGGAAGCGGTAATTCCCCACTGGCGCTGTTTCATCCGGTGTGCAAAATATCTGTTTGAGACCTCTGCTGCAACGGCGGGAACCGTGGCGTTGCCAATGGTCATTGCATCAACATTGATCGTAACTATCGGCATCAATGCCTCGGTATTAAGCGTAAGGATATCCGTATGGATGTGCAGAGCAAAATGAGGCTCCTGAGGCATTTGAATCCAGTTTCCATTAAAGGTAACGGTCTTTTCATAAGCGGGATTGCCATTGATAAAATAATCTTCGGTAGCAATGGGGTTCATAAGGTCACCCGTCAGCGTCCAGAGATAGCCGATGACTGTTTTCGGGATCATGGCCGGAGTCACAGGATGCCATGCGCCTGGCAAGAGCGAATTTCCTGGCGCGGCAACTTCCTCATATTCAAACATATATTCCATCGGCTGATTATCCGGCTTTTTGGACAAACTTCCGACCAGAATAATTGAAGAATAGAAGGCATAATTATCAAAGCTCGGGCGCATGCTTTTACCTGTTGCAGGATTGATTTCGCTCACGATGCCAAACCTTGCAGAACGACCGATACGGGTAAATGATGCCGGAATTTGTGTATCTGCAATGATCAAATTGCTGATACACAAGCGGACACAGAGATAATAGTCTACGTTATTGCGTCTGTTTGCAGAAGTTTCAAATGTAATTGGTGTGCCACCGATTTCAAGCTTGAAATAGACATCGGGTCCAGAGCTGAAAAATGGAAAGGTCGTATCAGTTTCTATATTGATTAAAGGAGAGAGAAAGGTCTTTTTGAAATCAGCAGAGGTGTAGTCAATGCGGAAATGGCCTGTAGAATCTGTAACCGAAGATCCGAGACGGTCGTCGGTGATGAGGTCGGCATCCATGGCCGTAACGGTGACACCGGGAAGCGGGCCACCTGTTTTACAGTCAACCAGCACGCCGCAAATGACCCATGCATCGAAAAAATACCCTCTGATTTAACACTACCACTTTCCTGATATCGCATAATTCCAGTTGTAAAGCAGGTTTTCATGTTCATCACGTATCCATTTAGCATAATGTGAAATTGATACTCTTTTCCCCCCTGGAGGTATTGGTCTGTGCGGCACAGAGCCACAGACGAAATCGATGTCGAAGGCTTGTTCCAGATTGTTTTCGGAAACTTCAAATACAAATTCACCAGCTTCATTGGTGACAGCCGTGGCAATCAAAAGTTCTTTACGGGCGTTTGCCTCGGCCTCTTTAACGGGACGGAATGTTTCCTTCGACTCTGCAACTGCTGCTGCAGTAACGTTGGATCCGGGTCTTGTTTGTATTGCATTTATACCAGTATTCGGCTGGCAGAGAGCGCGGTTCTTTCGGTTAAAGGATTTGATAACCGGAAATAATACCGTACTTTCCATTGTATCTTGTGCAACACCGGTAGCCGCAGTTTTTCCGACAGGGGAGAGATTGAGCTTGCACTGGCGATGTTGTCTGCATTTGAACCCGTAACCATTTCTGAACTGTGAATATTTCTTTGCACCCTCCAGTAAGTCGGCCTGAACGGGTTTTTGTTGTTGGAGCGACTGGCTATATCGGGAAATTTGTTGTCCGCGAACTGGTGTCCAGAGGTTATGATGTGGTGAGTTTTGCCCGTGAGCGCTCAGGTGTTGGCTCAAAGACGAGAGCTGGAGAGACCTGCACCCAGTTGAAGGGTTCAGAAGTGCGATTTGGCGATGTGGGCAGCATGGATTCACTGATGACGAGAGGTATCCGGGGCGAGCATTTTGATGTGGTGGTCTCATGTCTTACCTCCCGCAACGGGGGAGTGAAGGATTCGTGGAATATTGATTATCAGGCTACACGCAATGCGCTTGATGCCGCTCAAGCTGCCGGAGCGACTCATTTTGTGCTCCTTTCGGCGATTTGTGTGCAGAAGCCGTTGCTCGAATTTCAGCGGGCAAAGCTGAAGTTTGAGCAGGAGCTGAAAGAGTCGGGGCTCATCTGGTCGATTGTCCGCCCGACGGCTTTTTTTAAATCCATTGCCGGCCAGGTTGAATCGGTGAAAAAAGGGAAGCCTTTTGTCATGTTTGGCAATGGCGAACTGACCTCCTGCAAGCCGATCAGCGAAGCCGATCTGGCGCGTTTTATTGCCGATTGCCTGGAAGATCCTGCAAAGAAAAACAAGATTCTGCCCATTGGCGGCCCTGGGAAGGCGATTTCTTTCAGGCAACAGGGCGAAATGCTTTTTGAGCTGCTTGGTAGCCAGCCGAAGTTCAAAAGCATGCCGATCCAGATGTTCGATGTGATTATTCCTGTGCTCAGCCTGTTGGCAAAGCTTTTTCCGAAAATGCAGGACAAGGCCGAGTTTGCCCGTATCGGCAAGTATTACTGCTCGGAGTCGATGCTGGTGCTCAATCCGCAGACGGGGAGATACGACGCCGATATGACGCCATCCTACGGCAGCGATACCTTGCGCGACTTCTACAAGCGAGCGCTCAAAGAGGGGCTTGCGGGGCAGGAACTTGGCGAACATTCGGTGTTTTGAGTGGTTCTGGAGTGATTTTTGTTGTATTATGCTGGTACTTGTTGCGATGGTTTCGAGGTAACTTCAATAAAAGGAGGCGATGCTATGTTTGAATTTAATGTCATGACTATTTTTCTGCTCATCGCCGCTTTTTTGATATCCTCGGTGAAAATTCTCAGGGAGTATGAGCGGGCTGTTGTTTTTCGTCTTGGCAGGATTATCGGAGCAAAAGGACCCGGGCTTATTATCCTGATTCCGGGGATTGACAAAATGGTCAAGGTTGACCTGCGGACGGTAACGCTTGATGTTCCCCCGCAGGATATCATTACCCGCGACAACGTTTCGGTGAAGGTGAGCGCGGTGGTCTATTTCCGTGTTCTTGATGCAATAAAGGCTATTGTTGATGTTGCGGATTTTCATTTTGCAACCTCCCAGCTTGCCCAGACGACGCTTCGCAGTGTGTGCGGACAGGGGGAGCTTGATAATTTGCTTGCGGAGCGCGATGAAATCAATGACCGGATTCAGAACATTCTCGACAAGGATACCGAGCCGTGGGGCGTCAAGGTCAGCAAGGTTGAGGTGAAGGAGATCGATCTTCCCGAAGGGATGCGTCGGGCAATGGCCAAACAGGCTGAGGCAGAGCGTGAACGCCGTTCAGCAATCATCAATGCCGAGGGTGAGTTCCAGGCGGCACAGCGGCTTGCTGATGCTGCTACTATTATTGCCGGATCTCCAGCCGCACTCCAGCTTCGCTATCTGCAGACGCTGAAGGATATCGCCGCAGAGAACAACTCCACCACTGTTTTTCCTGTACCCATCGACCTGTTCAGAATCTTTTTTGACAACAGGCCACCCTCATCTTCCCCGTCAACCTAAACCATTCCGATCATGTTCAAGATTCATACGATTCTTTGTCCCGTTGATTTTTCTGATGCCTCCCGCAAGGCGGTGCAGTATGCCAGAGAGTTTGCTGCCGGTATGGGGGCCACGGTCCATCTTATGAATGTTGTGGAGCCGAGGCCAATGGCGGTTGACATTACACTCAATTATGTGCCGCTTGAAGAGGATCTGGAAAAAGCTGCCGCAGAGGATCTCAAGGTAATTCTGGATGAACTCATTCAGGCAGGCCTCAAGGCTGAGTGCTCGATTGATTTTGGCAATCCCTCTGACGCGATTCTTGAGAAAGCCGATGCGCTTGATGTTAATCTTGTCATTATGGGCTCCCACGGCAAAAAGGGGCTGAGCCGCTTTATCATGGGCAGTGTTGCCGAGACGGTTGTCCGCAAGGCCAATTGTCCGGTGCTGATTGTCAAGAGTGAGGAGAAGGAGTTTATCGGCGAGGAATGAAGGCCTCCATCAGGGCGTTTGCGCCGCTGAAGGGGCTGAGCTGGCCTGAGAGTACTTTTTGTTCGACACTCTCTTTTGAGCCGATGACCTCGGCGTTGGAGAAGAACGCTCTTTTGAGTCGCTCTTCGAGGAGGGTGTAGAGCAGGCTTTTCAGTTGCTGACGTCGCAACTCTTCCAGAGTGTTGTGTTTGCGCATCAGTGCAAAATATGCTGAAATGTTCTGCCAGACCTCCCTGATGCCGGTGCCTGTGATGGCGGAGGTGAGGAAGACCTGCGGTTGCCAGAAGGGATGTTTTGGAGGAAGCATCCTGATGGCCGCTTCGAATTCAGCTCTTGAGATTGCCGCAATACCAGCCTGGTCGCCGTCGGTTTTGGTGATAGCGACGGCGTCAGCGATCTCCATGATGCCCCGTTTTATCCCTTGCAGTTCGTCGCCCGAGCCGGGCAGCATGAGGAGCAGAATAAAGTCAACCATGGTGTCGACGGCCACTTCTGACTGTCCGACACCGACGGTTTCAACCATAATGACATCATATCCGGCAGCTTCGCAGAGCAGAATGGCTTCATGGGTTTTTGGCGAGGTTCCCCCCAGGCAGCCTGAAGAGGCGGTTGGACGGATAAAGGCCTCTTTTCTTCCGGCAAGCCTCTCCATGCGTGCCTTGTCGCCAAGAATGCTCCCTTTTGACTGCTTGCTGCTTGGGTCTATTGCCAGAACAGCGAGCCGTAACCCCTGATTGATAATCTCCTCGCCGAGTGCCTCAATAAAGGTGCTTTTGCCCGCTCCCGGTGAGCCGGTTATGCCAATGCGGATGGCCCCGTTTTTTTTGGCGAGGCAGCGGTCGAGGATTTCGTGCGCTTTCTGCTCATCTTCCGCTCTTTGCGACTCAATCAGCGTTATGGCGCGGCTCAGGATGTGGCGCTCTCCCTTCATGATCCCGCTGACGATGGTATCGACATCGGGATCGTAACGGGGCTTCAGGTTATGGCTCTTCATTACGCAAAACGTGCAAGGAGAAGCTTGAGGATGTTGATTGCCGCTTCGGCAATGATGGTTCCCGGTCCGAAGATGGCGGCAACGCCCTTTTCATAGAGGAAAGCGTGATCGCGTTCAGGAATGATGCCGCCTGCGATGACAAGGATATCCTCCCGTCCGTGTGCTTTCAGCTCTTCGATGATTTTCGGCACAAGGGTCTTGTGGCCTGCGGCAAGACTCGAAATGCCGATCAGGTGTACGTCGTTGTCGAGCGCCTGCTGCACGACCTCTTCGGGTGTCTGGAAGAGGGGGCTGATGTCGACGTCAAAACCAACATCGGCAAAGCCTGCGGCAATGACCTTGGCGCCTCGGTCGTGCCCATCCTGCCCTACTTTGGAGACCATGATTCGCGGGCGGCGGCCGTCAAGCGTGGCAAAGCTGTCGGCCAGTTGCTGCGCCTCTTTAAAGAGTGTGTTATCTTGCATCTGTGACCTGTAGATACTGCTGTTGAGCCTGGTGATGGCGCGATATCTTCCGAACGTTTTCTCACAGGCTGATGAGATCTCTCCGAGAGTTGCTCTTTTCCGCGCGGCATCAACGGCCAGCTCAAGCAGGTTCCCCTCTCCGGATGCGGCACTCTCTTCGATGGCCTTGAGTGCAAGGCAGCATGCTTCATTGTCGCGTTCAGCCTTGATGGTGGCAAGTCGGCGGAGCTGTTGATCGAGTACCAGGGTGTTATCGACTTCGAGCAGCTCGATCTCTGTTTTGCTGCTGGTTTTGTAGCCGTTGACGCCGACAATGATCTCTTTGCCGCTGTCGATACGGGCCTGTTTGCGGGTTGCGGCCTCTTCGATCTGGAGCTTCGGGAGTCCCTGCTCAATCGCCTTGACCATACCTCCTGCCTCTTCGATATCGCTGATGATCTTCCATGCTTTTGCCGCAAGCTCTGCGGTCAGGTATTCGACGTACGAGGAGCCGGCCCAGGGGTCGATGCTTTTGGTTATATCACTCTCTTCCTGCAAATAGAGCTGGGTATTGCGGGCAATCCGGGCTGAAAAGGGTGAGGGGAGTGCGATGGCTTCATCAAGCGCGTTGGTGTGCAGTGACTGGGTATGGCCGAGTGTTGCTGCCAGAGCCTCAAGGCAGGTGCGGGTGATGTTGTTGAAGGGATCCTGCTCGGTCAGGCTCCAGCCGGAGGTCTGGCAGTGGGAGCGCAGCATTAGGGATTTCGGGTTTTTCGGGTTGAACTGCCTGACGATTTTTGCCCAGAGCATTCTTGCCGCACGCAACTTGGCTATTTCCATGAAATAGTTCATCCCTATTCCCCAGAAAAAGGAGAGGCGAGGGGCAAACGCATCGATGTCCAGTCCTGCCTTGAGGCCGGTACGAATGTATTCGAGCCCGTCGGCAAGGGTGAAGGCCAGTTCAAGATCGGCCGTGGCTCCAGCTTCCTGGATATGGTAGCCTGATATGCTGATCGAATTGAACTGCGGCATCTTTTCACTGGTGTAGCGGAAGATGTCGGCAATAATGCGCATGGAGGGTTCCGGCGGGTAGATGTAGGTGTTGCGCACCATGAACTCTTTGAGGATGTCGTTCTGGATGGTACCGCTGAGCTTTTCAGTCGCCACACCCTGCTCTTCAGCCGCTACGATATAAAAGGCCATGATGGGCAGCACTGCTCCGTTCATGGTCATGGAGACCGAGATGTCGCCAAGCGGGATCTGGTCGAAGAGTGTTTTCATGTCTTCGACCGAGTCGACGGCTACACCGGCTTTTCCGACATCACCGACGACCCTTTCATGGTCGGAATCGTAACCGCGATGGGTTGGAAGGTCGAAGGCGACGGAGAGCCCCTTCTGGCCGGCGGCAAGGTTCTGGCGGTAAAAGCGGTTCGACTCTTCGGCTGTTGAAAATCCTGCATATTGCCGGATTGTCCAGGGTCTTGTGGTATACATGGTGGTGTAGGGTCCGCCAATGTAAGGCGCAAAGCCGGGTGCGAAGCTCAGTTGGTCAGGCT
The DNA here is from genome assembly GCA_903882665.1 of uncultured Chlorobiaceae bacterium. Classification (GTDB taxonomy): domain Bacteria; phylum Bacteroidota; class Chlorobiia; order Chlorobiales; family Chlorobiaceae; genus Chlorobium. The sequence continues at coordinate 105,288 of CAIRXW010000030.1, forward strand.
GGTTAATGTCGGATTCACGGTATAGGGATTTGATCTCAATTCCTTCAGCAGTTGTCCAGACACTCTGCTGAGTCTCTGTGCCAGTCGAATTGGCGGCAGGAGCGGAAGAGAAAATATCGATCTCTGAAAAGTCCGGTCTCATTGTACTCCGGTTTTGTGTTGGTAGGATTTCAGCATTTCAAGGACATTGACGCCGGTATAGATAAAGCTGTCGAGGCCTGCGGCGAAGAGGCGCTCTTTTTCGACCGGTGGTTTGCCAGCCATGACGGCAATCATGCCACCATCAAGTATGCGAAGTCTCTGGCAAATTGTTTCAGCTGTAGGTACGGGATCTTTTTCGGCGATGCAGAGGACAACAATATCAGGTTTGCTTTGCTGGATGGTGCTGTATGAACGCTCTTCAAGAGGGAGTGTTGCCCGACCGGCAATTTCAAAACCACCGCATTTGAAAAAGTCTTCGGCAAAGGCTGCCTGCTGAAAGCTTACGGAAGGGTTGCCCTGCATCCAGATAAAGATGGATGGGGTACGGCCCGACTTCAGGCTGAAGGAACGGCTTTTCAAGCGAACCAGCTCGTAACCGGCAGTTTCGTTACCTTCAGGGAGCTGCTCAAGGGCAAGTTTCAGCTCCCCGATATGCTCTTCCTGTTCGGGCGAGAGTGGCCAAGTGTATCGGTTGACGCCAATCAGCGTTTTTTTCCGGTTATCGAGGCTTTTCTGCCGTTGTTCCGCCGATGCGTTAACCATTGCTTCAATGAGGCCGCTGGAGGTTGCCTCGGCCATGCCGCCAGCCGCTTCGATCTCCTTGAAGAGAGTCCATGCCGACCCGGCAAGTGCTTTGGTCATGGCTTCAAGGTAGTGCGAGCCGCGGGCTGGATCGACCACCCGGTCGAGGGAGGCCTCTTCCTTTAAAATCAGGTGAATATTGCCGGTGATGCGTTCTGCAATCTCCCTTTTCACCGAGAGCCCGCTGTCGAACGCTCCGATTTGCAGTGTCTCGTAACCGCCAAGAATTGCTGATACCGCTTCTGTGGTGAGCCGGAGCATGTTGGTGTAGGGATCGAGCAGGGAGTGATTTCTCCGGGATGTTCTGGCAAAGAGGGTTGGCAGAGTTGAACCGGATGCTCCGTAGGCTTGCAAAAGATGGCTGAGGAGGTAGCGCAGGGCCCTTGGTTTGGCCAGTTCGGTAAAGTGGCTTGAGCCAACCGGGAGGATGATCTCCATGGCAGCAACAATGCTCTCCACAGGAACTCCGGCCTCAAGAAAGCGGTGCAGATAGTCGCTCACACCGGCAAGTGCGAGTGCAATTTCCTGGGCGGCGGTTGAACCCTTCTGGTGGAAGGGGACGAGGTTGATTGCCAGAAAGCGGAATGGCGGCAGTGATGCAGCAATGCTGAAAAGCTCCATATCAAGCTCTTTGGAAGCGGCAGGCGTTTCGTCGAGCACTCCTCCAGCTTTCAGTGCAAGGCCTGGAGTGGTGGCAAGCGTTTTCAGCAGTTCAGCAACAGGGGGGAGGTTGCCTGAAAAGTAGATGGCAACGGCTGAGGTGTTGATTCCGGCAAAGAGCTGCTTGAGATTTTCTGCGGAGCAGAGTGCCGGGTCACTTATAACGAACTCAAGGGCTGCTGCATCGAGCTCAAAGCACTTGAGTGCCGCCTTGTTGGCACTGAGAGGATAATGAACAATAATGCTGTGACAATTTTTCCAGGTATTGACCCCTTTCGTCGGTGGCAGTTCAAGGAGCACTCCCTGCTCTTCATGGGAGTGCCAGGGTTCAAGATCAAATCCGTTTGGCGTATGCCAGACGATGGAGTCATAAGGCCTTTCCTTGAGTTCGGCAACTGCCCTGGTTTTCCACTCAGCCCGGCTGACCGCCGGGAACCCAGAAAAGAGAGAATCAGGCCGGGAGTGTGTCATAACGATGCATCCTGCTTGTTTTTTTTGATGTTGTACTCGTTGAGAATTTCCGAAATGGCATGTTTCATGTTTGTTGGCAACGCAGTGCGTTCAACAAATCCTTTCTGCTGCAGCCACCAGGTTGTCTGAAAGTCTTTGGTTGTCGGCTTGCCGGTGTACTGCTCGATGACCCGTTTACCGGAAAAACCGATATTGCCGGCGTTGTGTTCAAAGAGTTTGATTCCCCTTGATCCTATGCCTATGGCGACGCCGCCGAGCGTAGGGTCGGTAATGATGGTGATGACTGGGAGGCCAGCTTTTTCAACACTCGATATGGCGACATGCAGTTTGGGGAGGCCGACCATCGAAGAGCACCCTTCGTGCATTCTTGCGCCTCCTCCGGTAGCCTGTATAACAATCGGTACGCCGCGTTCAATTGCGGTTTTGCTTGCCTGCCAGATTTTTTCTGCAGTCGACATGGAAAAGGACCCGCCGAGGAAGTTGAAGTTGGTCGCGCAAAAAACAACAGGCTTTCCCTCGATGGTGGCATCACCGGTTATAACGGAGGCCGCTGCGCCGGTTTTTTGCTGTGCCTCACCGATTTTTTTTCGGTAATCGGGGAAATCAAGAATATCACGGTCAACAATGTAGCGGGTGTTCCGGTGTTCAATGAAAGAGCCCTGGTCAAGGACAAGGCCGATGTAGTCGTGGGCCGTCAGTCGGACATACCGGTGTCCGCATATTTCGCAGGTGAAGTTGTCGGCAAAGAGTTTTGTATAGAGAACCGGATCGAGTACCTTTTTGCCGGCATTGTCGATACAGTTTTTATGACGGGCAACAAAGAGTATTTTTTTTGGCTTGGGGATGAAATAGGTGACCGGTTTTTCGAAGACGACAATCTCCTCCTCGGTAATGGTATCCCACTGGCCGATCTTTTCCCAGCGAGCCATTCTCCTCGAAAAGAGCTCTTCGGCCGGAATTCTGTTGAGTTGGTCAATCCATTTCACCATGGAGCTTTTGAACGATTGAAGGGCTGAGGCCGGAAAATGGTGTGCAGGCCCGTCATGCTCGACGATGATATCGTCAATGATGCCGTTTTTCAGCGCCTCCTGTGCCGTTATCTGTGAAATCTCTGCGGCAAAGTTGGCCTTCTCCCTTGTGCGGAAGAGGATGGATGAGCACGCTTCGGGCGAAATGACCATGTAGGTGGAATACTCCATGGCGAGTACCACGTCGCATCCGGTCAGTGCAATGGCACCTCCGCTGCATCCCCGGTTGATGATGACTGATATGGTTGGTACTGTTGCTTCTGCAAGCAACTGCATGCATCGTCCAATTTTCCAGGCTATTCCGCCCCCTTCCGACTGTTCGGTCGGATCGGCACCAGCCGTGTCAATGACGGTGATGATGATACGGTTTTCCTGTTCGGCAAGCTCAATGGCCTTGATTGCCTTTTCAAAAGCTGCCGGGGTCGGCATGCCCTGATTCCATTTTTTGATCTCATCGGGATTCCTCATCAGTTGGCGCATGAGCGCAAAATCAGAGGTTGGTCCAGATTGCTGGCCGATCAGCATGACGGGCCACCACGAGTTTTCACCGTTGCGCAGCACTGCGCGGTGGGTCTGGATGATGCAACTGCCATGCAGATCGTTCTGCAGGCACTCTTCAGCTTCATCAAAGGCGGTCAGGTAATCGAGGTGTTTGGGGCGTTCGGGGTGAAAGGAGAGTTGATATTTTTCGTATTCGGTGAGTTTTTCAATACTCTCGTGAGAGTAACTGAAACCCTCTTTTTTTTCGAAAGGCAGATAAAAATGTTTCACTGGTTACAAGCTGCTTTGTCTTGATTGGTTAATGCTGTTTTTGAGCAAATTCAAGAAGGACTCTGTTGGTCTCTTTAGGGTGAAGAAAAACAATTTTTTTTCCGCCAGCCCCCTCTTTCGGCAAGCCAAGTGGATTGATGTTTTTTGACGCAAGTCGCTGGGTCTCTTTTTCGATATCGTCTGTTTCCAGTGCGATGTGGTGCATGCCGTCACCGTTTTTTGCAAGAAATTTTGCAATCGGGCTCTCATCGCTCATGGGTTCAAGCAGTTCGATTTTGCTCTCTCCTATGGTGATAAATGCAACGCGCACTTTTTCTGACGGAACCTCTTCGATCCTGATCGCCCCGGGGGCGCACCCGAGAACGTTCCGGAACGTCTCAAGTGCGCTTTCAAGGTTTTGGACGGCAATCGCTATGTGGTCAATTTTTTTGATCATGCGTCCCTTGTAATGGATTTGCTTTTTATGGCATAACCGATTGTCTGGAGTGCCTCCCGTATTTCATCGAGAATTACCGGCTCATCAATTGTTGCCGGCATGGTGTACTCTTCGCTGTTGGCAATTTTGCGCATGGTTCCTCGGAGAATTTTGCCTGAACGGGTTTTTGGCAGCCGTTCAACAATAATGGCGCTCTTGAAGGAGGCAACAGGTCCGATATTTTCACGTACGTACTCTATAACGTGTTTGATGATCTGGGAGTGGGGAGTATCAACGTTGTTCTTGAGGACGAGGAAGCCGAGTGGCACCTGACCTTTCAGGTCGTCATGAACGCCGACGACCGCACTTTCGGCCACGTCAGGATGTTCGCAGAGAGCCCCTTCAATTGCTCCGGTGGAGAGCCTGTGGCCGGCAACATTGATAACGTCATCGGTTCGTGACATGATGTAGATGTAGCCATCTTCATCAATATAACCGGCATCGCTGGTCTGGTAGTAGCCGGGAAACTGTTTCATGTAGGTTTCGACAAACCGGTTGTCGGCCTTCCAGAGTGTCAGCATGGTACCAGGAGGAAGGGGCTGCTTGATGACGATATCGCCCATCTGTCCGGCGGGAAGCTGCTCCAGATCCGAGTTGACAACCTGGACGTTATAACCGGGGACGGCCCGTGATGATGATCCGTACTTGATTGGCCCTGGGGAAATACCCTGGCAGTTTGCGGCAATTGCCCATCCGGTCTCGGTCTGCCACCAATGGTCAATGACCGGTACATTCAGTTGACGTTCAGCCCATTTGACCGTATCGGGGTCGGCCCGTTCACCGGCAAGAAAGAGTGTCCGGAATTTGGAGAGGTCATAGTTCTTGATATAGTTGCCGTTCGGATCCTCTTTTTTGATGGCCCGGAATGCTGTCGGTGCCGTAAAGAGTACCGAGACATTATATTCGCTGATGATTCTCCAGAAGGTGCCGGGATCGGGCGTGCCGACGGGCTTGCCTTCAAAAATCAGTGTGGTGCATCCCTGAAGCAGGGGAGCGTAGACGATGTAGGAGTGGCCGACAACCCAGCCGACATCGCTGGCAGCCCAGAAGACCTCTCCCGGCTCCACATTGTAGACATTTTTCATTGACCATTGCAGTGCCACCATGTGGCCGCCGTGATCGCGGACAATGCCTTTCGGCTGGCCAGTGGTTCCGGAAGTGTAGAGAATATAGAGGGGATCGGAAGATTCAACAGGTACGCATTGTGCGGGTTCGGCGCCGAGAAGGGACTGGTTCCAGGTCAGGTCGCGCTCTTCATTGAGTTCCGCCTTGAGCTGGTCTCGCTGCTTGATGATACAGATTTCAGGTTTGAAGTGGGCCAGTTCAATGGCAAAGTCGAGCAGCCGCTTGTAGTCAATGATTTTGCTGTGCTCAATGCCGCATGAGGCGGAGATGATCACCTTGGGCTTGCAGTCGTCAATTCTTATAGCAAGTTCATGGGAGGCGAAACCGCCGAAGACGACGGAGTGGATTGCTCCGAGTCTTGCACAGGCAAGCATGGCAACGACTGCTTCGGGAATCATGGGCATATAGATGATCACGCGATCACCCTTGCGCACACCCCTCGACTGCAGGGCTCCGGCGAAAAGTGCTACAATGTCTCGGAACTCCCGGAAGGTATAGCGTTGCTTGGTGCCTGTTACCGGGCTGTCAAAAATAACGGCGAGGTCGTTGCCTCGTCCTTCATCCACGTGGCGGTCAAGAGCATTGTAGCAGGTGTTGGTCATGCCTCCGGCAAACCATCGATAAAACGGGGGGTTGCTTGTATCGAGAACCTTGTTCCATTTTTTGTACCAGTGCAGCTTTTCAGCGGCTTCTCCCCAGAAAGTTTCCGGGTTTTCAATTGATTGCTGATAAACGGTGTGGAAGGACTGCGACATACGAGTGACCCCCTGAAAAATAAAATAGGTTAATGAAAAAGAAGGGAGGACGGATTGGTCAGACAAAAAGAACGGATGGCATAATGGCAGCAAAACATGTCGGGAACGATTTGTTTTGAAAACTAATGTTAATAAAAAATAAAGAGTAGAGCAATGAATCATTTGTTACAGAAGTGGTTTCAGCTCTCTGAAGAGCTCAAAAAACGCTTCAATCGAGAGCGCTTCAGCCCGGAGTTTCAAGGTTTCGCTCTTTACGGAGTCAAGGTTATAGCTCTCTTTGAGATTGTTCAGCAGGGTTTTGCGGCGCTGGTGAAAGGCTGTGCGGACAAACCGGCGGAAAGCGTCGGCATCGTCCACCGGGTCATTTATTTTTGGTGTCATCTGCAGGACAGCACTATCGACTCCCGGTTGTGGTCGAAAGACCTTGCGTCCAACCTTGAAGAGGTAGTGGACATCGCAGAAGGCCTGCAGTTGGACGGCGAGAATGCCATAATCCTTTGTGCCGGGCTTTGCGACAATTCGCATGGCAACTTCATGCTGCATCATCAGTGTGGCCGAGAGGATATTGTTGCGATGTTCAAGAAGTTTGAAAAGGATCGGGGTGGTGATGGAGTAGGGGATATTGCCGAGTACCCTGAGTGGTTTTGCCTCTGCAAGTGCGGCAAGATCGGTTTCAAGGAAGTCGCCCTCAATCAGCTTGAGCTGCGGGTACTCGCACCTTATGAATTCTGCAAGCTTCCGATCTTTTTCGACAACGGTGAATACCGGACAGCAACAAATGATCTCTCTTGTCAGGGCTCCGAACCCCGGGCCAATTTCAAGAATGTTCTCCTGGGGGCCAGCTCCTGAAGCAAGAACTATTTTTCTTGTGATATTGCGGTCTGTAAGAAAATTTTGACCTAATTTTTTTTTCACCGCTATTTCAGTATGCTTATATTCAACAACTTTTCTCATGGGGTTTGAAATTTTTTCGGTACCATAGCCAAGCGGAAGTGCTTTTCATAATTTAAGTTATTCTGGAAGTAATGGAAGAAAATAACATCGGCGTTGCGATGGCGCAATACGCTTCGCGGGGAAACAAGGCTACCCGGACAGGGTTTGGCGACGCTTTGCTTGAAATCGGCTCGCAGGAGAGCTCTGTTGTCGCCTTGTGTGCTGATCTGACCGGATCGCTGAATATGAATTTGTTTCGTGAAGCTTTCCCTGATCGTTTTATCCAGACGGGGATTGCCGAGGCAAACATGATCTCCATGGCCGCCGGCCTGGCTACTACAGGAAAAATACCGGTAGCCGCAACGTTTGCCGTCTTTGCTACAGGCAGGGTTTACGACCAGATTCGCCAGTCGGTCTGCTATTCGAATCTCAATGTAAAAATCTGTGCTTCACATGCCGGGTTGACCCTCGGTGAAGATGGAGCTACCCACCAGATTCTTGAGGATATTGGTCTTATGCGCGGTCTGCCAAGAATGACGGTGGTTGTGCCGGCCGATTACAGCGAAACCGTTCGCGCGACAAAAGCGGTTGTGCAACATCAGGGGCCGGTCTATCTCCGTTTTGGAAGGCCGAATGTTCCTGACTTTTCGCTTGATGCGGATGGATTTGAAATCGGAAAATCAATCGAACTTCATCCTGGCAAGGATGTGACGGTCATTGCCTGCGGCATCATGGTCTGGAAAGCCCTCGAAGCGGCCCGCATACTCGAAAAAGAGGGCGTTGGCGTCAGGGTGATCAACATGCATACCATCAAGCCAATTGATACCCTTGCCATTGTGCGTGCAGCCAACGATACCGGTGCCATTGTGACGGCGGAAGAGCACCAGATCTACAACGGCCTTGGTGATGCAGTAGCCCATGTCTGTGCCCTCACTATTCCGGTGCCGATCGAGATGGTGGGTGTCGAAGACCAGTTTGGTGAGTCAGGCAAGGCTGATGAATTGCTCGAAAAATACAAACTGACAACCGGGGATATTCTTGAAAAAATTTACCTCGCCTTGCGCAGAAAAAATTGACGGAAACCATTTTTATACAACCTACAGTGGAGAAGAACTGATGGCAATGCCGAATTTGGGTGATATGATGAAACAGATCCAGCAGGCTGGTGAAAAGATGCAGGATGTACAGAAGCAGCTTGAAAAAATTGTGGCTCATGGTGAAGCCGGAGGCGGCATGGTGAAGGTTACCGTAAGCGGCAAGCAGAAAGTGCTCAGTCTGACCATTGATCCCGATATCATGGATGATACGGAAATGGTTCAGGATCTCGTCCTTGCTGCGGTGAACAATGCGCTGGACGAAGCTGGCCGGCTTGGACAGGAAGAGATATCCAAAGTTACCGGCGGGATGATGAATCCTGCGGATATGCTCAAAAACCTGAATCTCGGTCTGTAGCTCTTTATGCGTTATACTTCGGCAGCTCTTGATGCCCTTATTGATGAATTTGCCAAACTCCCCGGTGTCGGCCGCAAAACCGCCCAGCGTATGGCCATGTATATTCTGCGTGAGCCGAGAGCTGAGGCGGAAAAGCTTGCAGGAGCCCTGATTAATGCCAAAGACAAGGTTATCCGTTGTTCAGTCTGCCAGAATATCACCGATATCGGTACCGACCCATGCGCACTCTGCAGCAGCAGGTCACGTGACCGTTCGGTGATCTGCGTGGTTGAATCCCCGGTTGACATGCTTGCGTTTGAAAAGAGCGGTCACTACAAAGGGCTCTACCATGTCCTTCATGGTGTTATCTCACCCCTTGACGGCATAGGACCTGACGACATAAAGATTCGTGAACTGCTTCTGCGTCTTTCAGCATCAGAGAGTCATGCAGTCAGGGAGGTTGTTCTTGCCCTGAATCCGACCATTGAGGGCGAAACGACAGCCCTCTATCTCAGCAAACTGCTCAAGCCACTTGGCATCCATGTTACAAAAATAGCAAGAGGAATTCCTGTGGGAGCGGAGCTTGAATTTATTGACGAAGCAACCCTTTCCCGCGCAATGGAAGGACGTACTGCTGTGTAGTGTTTTTTTGCCAATGTCGTTTCAATTCCGAAGCATGAGTTCAGAAAAAAAGTCAGTATTGATTCTTGGTGGGGGCCTGGCTGGTTTGACCGCGGCCAAACGGTTGACCGATAAAGGGTTTCAGGTCAAGGTGCTTGAAAAAAGAGAGATTTTCGGTGGCAAGGTTTCGGCATGGAAAGATGAGGAGGGTGACTGGATCGAATCGGGAACCCACTGTTTTTTTGGCGCCTACAGCGTGCTCTACGATCTCATGAAAGAGCTCAAGAGCAATCATGCCGTGGTGTGGAAAGAGCATCAGCTCACCTACACGCTTGAGGGAGGAAAGAGCTTTACCTTCAAGACATGGGATCTTCCCAGCCCACTCCATCTTCTGCCGGCAATTGTGCAAAATGGCTATTTTACCTTCGGTGAAATGGCCGCGTTCGCAAAATCCCTCATTCCCCTGGCGCTGCAAAAAGAGAAATATGCGCCAACCCAGGATCATCTGAGTTTTGCCCGGTGGGCAGCAGAGAAAAAATTCGGCAGTCGCCTTCTGGAGAAAATGTTCCGCCCCATGGCTCTGGCCCTGAAGTTTATTCCGCCTGAAGAGATCTCCGCCAAGATCATTCTTGACGTTACCGAGACCTTTTATCGCATTCCTGATGCCTCCCGCATGGGCTTTCTTAAAGGTTCACCCCAGGAGTATCTGACGCAGCCACTTATTGACTACTCGGCATCGAAAGGTGCGATATTCAAGAACAGGACGGTGGTCGAAGAGCTGCTCTTCGATGGCCGGGAGATCAATGGCGTGCAGCTTCGCAATGGCGAGATTTTGACGGCCGACTACTACCTTGCGGCCCTGCCGATCCATAATCTGAAAAAGGTGCTGCCAGACTCACTGAAACAACAGCACTCTTTTTTTGGAGATCTTGATCACCTTGAAGGGGTTCCGGTTATTTCGGTTCAGATCTGGTACGATCGGGAGATTACTGCGGCTGACAATGTGCTTTTTTCTCCCGATGGCGTCATTCCGGTTTATGCAAATCTTGCCCGTACCACTCCCGATTACGCGACGCTCCGCGGAGAGCCCTTCAGCGGTAAAACCCGTTTTGAGTTCTGCGTCGCGCCGGCAAAAGAGCTTATCGCGCTCTCAAAGGAGGAGATAATTCGCCTTGTTGACCAGAGTGTCAGAAACTGTTATCCCCAAACCTCACGCGGGGCCAGAATCCTGAAGTCAACTGTCGTTAAAATTCCCCAATCCGTCTATGCTCCCCTGCCTCAAATGGAGCAGTATCGGCCATCCCAGAAAACACCGCTCCGTAACCTCTTTCTTGCAGGCGGATTTTCGCAGCAATTGTATTATGATTCTATGGGTGGCGCTGTCATGAGTGCCAATCTTGCTGTGGATGGCATTGTGCGTAATGCGGGAAAAATGTAGGTATAGTGAAACCTGTTGTCGATATCACCCGCCAAAGGCAGATGGAGAGTGAACTCCGCCGGTTGAACCGTGCACTGCTGTCGATCAGCGCTTGCAACCAGGCAATGCTTCATGCCGTTCATGAAATGGAATTATTGCATGAGATCTGTCGCATTGTCGTTGAAATTGGTGGCTATCGGATGGGGTGGGGTGGGTATGCGGAAGATGAACGTGAAAAAAGCATCCATCCTGTGGCCAAGGCTGGTTTTGGTGATGGATATCTTGAGAAGCTCAAGATATCCTGGGCAGATAATAAACTTGGAAAAGGGCCGGGAGGAACTGTAATTCGAACATGCCAGCGATTTGAAACCCGAAATTGCCGATAATTTTGATCACCGGCTATGCCGAAGGCATTGATGATCCGGACTCCCTTAATCAGTCCGGAATCCGCAAACTCCTGAAAAAACGTTACGAGTAACCGAGGGTCGCCTCAGCAATCAAAGAGTTGACAGCACCAGCTTCTGGAAATCAGTGTTGACCGGGGTTGTTTGAGCAAGGTTCACTCATCAACTGCCCGAGGCAGCGACAGGGTAAAAATTGTGCCGCCCTCAGCTGGTGTTTCAAAGGAGAGGGTTCCTTTATGCATGACAACAATAATATCCCAGGAAATGCTCATGCCAAGTCCTGTTCCTTTCCCAGGGCCTTTGGTGGTGAAAAAAGGGTTGAAAATATCCTTTCGGATGGCTTCAGGTACGCCTGGACCATCATCGGCAATGGAGCAGTAGACATTGCTGCTGTCGAACCAGGTGTGAATGCTGATCGTTCCGTTTGAGCTTCGCTGTTGGGACTGTATGGCGTGGACACTGTTGATGATCAGGTTGAGAAAGACCTGATTGATCTGCTCCGGATTGCAGAGAACATGGGGCAACTCTCCAAGGGATGTCGTAATGTCGGCACAAGAGCTGTATTCATGGCGAGCAATGACAAGTGTATCATTGATCCCCTGATTGATGTTGAACGAAACCTTTTTATCGATGGCATAGCGGTGCGATAAATTCCCCATACTGTTGATAATGGAGGTTATGCGCTCGAACCCGCGTTGTGATTGAGCAAGGATCTCAGGGATATCATTGATCAGCATCTCGACATCAAGTTCAGCCTCTTTTTGATGCAATTTCAGCAAATCCTTGTCAGAAAAGGTTTTCCCCTCCAGCTTTCTGGTGATGTTTTTATACTCTTTGAGAACAGTACGTAAATCAGAAGTGATATCCCGGATGTTCGAGAAATTAATGGCGATAAAATTCAGGGGATTATTGATTTCATGAGCCATGCCGGCAGCAAGCTGGCCGATCATCTCCATTTTTTGTGACTGCTGAAGCTGGATCTGAAGTTTTTCCCGCTCTGTTTCAGCAATCTTTTTCGCGACGATATCCCACGTCAGATTGGCCAGAACAGTTACCCAGCGAATATCGGTCTCGTCATACACTCCGGGTTTGTTTCCAATGCCGATCATGGCCACTATCTCATCGTTTCGAATGACTGGAACAATCAGTTCACGCCGAACTTCCGCAAGGCAACCTCCCTGCATCCTCATGCAATGCTTGAGCACAGGATCATAATTGTGCATCATCGCCCTCTGCTCCCGTATCGCATCCGCCCAGGGCCCATGTTTTTCCAATGAAAAGTACTTCCCCTGTTCTTTTCTGCGGCACATCGTTTTTTCGCTATCCATGGAACAGGCCTGCAATGAAAGGGAGAGCTGATCTTTTGCGACAAAAAAGACAGATCCAACAGTGCTGTTTGTCAGCCGTTGAGCCTCCTGAAGTGTCTCTTGCAGCAACGATTCCACCGTAGAGATTTCAGCCATCTGGAGAATGCGAAGCCGGAATCTCAAAAGAAATTCGTAGCGTTTTCGCTCGGTAACGTCATCGAACATCGAAACGAAATACCCCTTTTGCGGGCAGTACATTGAAATCTCAAACCATTGACCTAACGGCTTAAAAAAGATTTCAAAATGATCCGCCTTCCCGGTTTCGGCTACACGAAAATGTCTTTCGAGAAACTCGGGTTGAGATTGCCCGATCTCCGGAAAAATTTCTGATATTTTTCGTCCAGCCACATTTTTTATACCGGTTATTTTTTCGTAACCGGCATTCACCTTTTCATGAACAAAATCAACCGCGCATTCCTCTTCGTAAATGACTCTGCCATAAACGTAACCGTTCCGCATGTAATCGATGAGGTTTCTGTGTGTTGTCTGGTTGGCAGAAAGCTTTTCGTTGGCCAGGGTCAGTTTGGCGTTTTCCTGATTTTTTACCTGAAGTGCGGAATGTTTCTCCTCAATCTGCGCCTGTCGGTTTATTTCAATGAGATCAAGAGAGCGCGTCTGGCGGTTTTCAAGATTATTCTTTAACTGAAGCAACTCCTCCTGCTGTATTTCAATCTCAACCCGGTTAACCGCCAGTTCATGGACAAGACGGCGTATCTCCTCAGGTGAAGCGCAAACAACCGGATTGCTCTCTCCCTTTTCTTGCAGGCGCTTTTCAGCCACTTGCCGCAATGCAGCAAGATTATGATAAAACGTCTCTTTCTTTTTCATGACTGATACTGATTAATTCTTCGAATCACAGCAGATATAAAGATTACTGGTAAATGTACAGAAATTTTGAAAAGGTGGTACATCCTTCTTTTTGCGGGGTTGCATAGCCAGGCTGGCATCAGTCGGGCAGAGTGACCTGACTGTATCATTCAGTAAAGAATCAGAAAGCGGTATCTCCCGAATGGTTCAGCGGCGGGTGTGCCTGAAAGAGTGCTGCACCGGTAACGAGGTGATCCGAAAAGAAGGGTTTCTGATAATTTGCCGATTTTTATTACCTTCATGTAGAGTGTTATTTTTGTATAATCGCGCTGTTCAATTTTTACTCATCATGGATGACCGTAGCGAAGGAGCAAGTACCATAGAGCATGAGCTGTTCCATTTATTGATGGTTTTGACGTTTATTTTGAAAAATTCCTGGTGATATTGGCGTATAATATCTGATTGCCCGTGTCAACGAAGCAGATTGAAAGCAGAGGAGTTATTGGAATGTTGGAATATTATGAAGTATCGACCACTCTTGTATCGAGAGAAACTCATCCCGCCAATCCCTTCGCGTTTATGAGGATCGGTTACGCACGTTGCCGGATGATTATTGATGAGGGGCGTTCTCCAGATTTGCTTTATCTGGATGTCAACGAAGCTTATGAGAAGTTGACAGGACTCAAAAACCTGACCGGTTTGAGCATGAGGGAGGTTTTGCCGGGAATTGCCGAGTTACATCCTGAGTTTATCGAAAAGCATAAAAAGGCCGTTGAATCAGGGATTGCGGACCAATTTGAACTGTATCTGAAACCATTGCATAAATGGTTTGACATCTCCGTCTACAGCCCTCAGAAAGGGGAGTGTGTTTCACTTTTTGATGATATTACGGGACGCAAGCAGACCGAAGAGAAGCTTATGCAAAGCGAAGAGCGATTCAGGTTGCTCTTCGAAAATCACTCTGCGGTCATGATTCTTCTTGACCCTGATACGGGCGAAATCATGAATGCTAACTGTGCTGCCGCGGATTTTTATGGCTGGTCAATTGAAGAGCTGAAGGGGATGAGTATACAGCAACTCACCAGTGTCAATGCTGAGGAGGTGAAAAGCAACCTTTATAAATGCCGGACTGCAGAGAAGAGCCGTTTTTTATTTGAGCACCGCAGGGCAGACGGTTCTCTGCGTAATGTGGAGGTATTCAGCAACCTGGTTCGTGTTGCAGGCAAAGAGCTTCTTTACGCCATTATTCATGACATAACCAAGCGCAAACATGCTGAAGAGAGGTCGCTGGCTGTTTTTATCGCAAAGCAGAACGAGTACATTGAAGCTGAAAAAGCGCGCCGGCAGTTGGATAAACAATACCAGACCCTTATATCGGCCTCTCCCGACAGCATCATAACGACCCATCTCAACGGAATCATCAGCAGCATTTCGGATATCGGTCTTGAGATATTTGGTGCAAGCAAAAAATCTGATCTTATCGACTTGCCCTTCTCAACCATTGTTTATCCTGGTAATTTGCAGGTCATTGAAGAGATCTTTGATGTAACGCTTCGTGAAGGGTTGGTTCAAAACAGGGAGATCTTGCTGAAAAAGAAAAACAATTCGGTCTATTCGGCAGAGATAAGCGCCGCGTTGATCCAGGACTATAAC
>CAIRXW010000031.1 GCA_903882665.1 uncultured Chlorobiaceae bacterium
ACCCCTTGAATAGCCTCAAGTGCTACCTTGGCCTTGAAGTCACCGCTGAAATTTTTTCGTGTCCTTTTTGTCATTACTTGCTCCCTTTTGGGGCAAGTTAACATCTTAAACCGCTGTCTAAAAATCGGGGTCCACTATATTGGAACGCAATAAGTGAGAAAAACTCTTTATATTTTATACGACTTTGGGCTAACGATGAAAAGGAAAGATTGGCAGAAAAATTACCGAATAAACACAACCCATGGGATTTGTCATGATTCTGTTTCTTGTCAGCAATGTGCTTAACGATTCAATAAGAAAGGAGATGCCACTATGGAAAATCTGAAGCAGGAGGCCATCAGGGTAATTTCAACTTTACCTGAGACAGCCAATATTGAGGAGATTATGTATGAGCTGTACGTCGTTGATAAAATCAAAAAAGGCAAAGAGGCGGTTGAACGTGGAGAGTCACAATCAACAGAAGAGTTGAAAAAAGAGATGCTGTCATGGTAAAATGGTCAGAGCCTGCAAAAACTGATTTACGGCACATTCACGATTACATTGCAAATAATTCCAAGTTTTATGCAGAGAAAGTTGCTCTTGAGATTGTTAAAAAGTCAGAGCAAATAAGCGCTTTTCCTGAGGCGGGCAGAATTGTCCCTGAAATTGGAGATCCCGCAATCAGAGAATTTTTTATCTATTCCTACAGACTTATTTACGAAATTTTTCCCGCAACTATTGAAATTCTTGCACTGGTTCACGCCAAACGAAATTTCATCAAAGATGTGGTGAGTGAACAGCAGCACAAAACCAATTAAAACTTTCCACACTCCCTGTATGCTGGAAAAAGACTCTCTGAACCAGACTTTCGTGCAGAACGCTGTTTCACAAGGATATTCCACTCGACTATATCCGGCAGGTATTCAACGTCATGAAGCAGAATCCGCACCATGTGTTTCAGGTACTGACCAAGCGGGCTGATGTGCTCAAGTACTACGACAGCGAAAGGTGGCTGGATTGGTCGCACAATATCTGGATGGGTGTATCGGTGGAAAATCAGCAGGCCATGCCGCGAATTGACAGGCTTAGGGAAACTGATGCACGTGTAAAATTTTTATCCTGTGAGCCTCTGCTTGGCCCCTTGTCGGAACTGGACTTGCAAGATATCGACTGGGTCATTGTCGGTGGTGAAAGCGGCAGAAATGCCCGCCCCATGAAGCCTGATTGGGTTCAGGAAATCAGGGAACAATGCATTGCCGCCAATGTGCCGTTTTTCTTTAAGCAGTGGGGCGGGTTCAACAAAAAGAAAGCTGGTCGTACGCTGGACGGGATTATCTGGGATCAAAAACCGGGAATACCGAAATTGTTTGTAAGTTAACAATTAAGCGCTGTGTAGTGAAAATCATAAGTAATCATCGTGTGTGCACAACATTAGGAACTGTCGCTGAATATATTAATGGTCGTGCGTTTACACCGGCAGAGTGGGGAAACGAAGGTTTACCTATCATTAGGATTAAAAATTTGAATGACGAAAAATCAAAGTTCCATTATAGTAATAAAGTTTTTGAAGAAAGGTATCTCGTAAAAAAAGGAGATTTACTTTTTGCTTGGTCGGCCTCTCTCGGTGCATACATATGGAAAAAGGATGATGCTTGGCTAAATCAGCATATTTTTCTTGTCAATCCAAATTCATTTATAGAAAAGCTATATCTTTATTACTTCCTCGACAAAATAACACGAGAATTGTATTCTTCTGCACATGGATCAGGAATGGTCCATGTTACAAAAAAGACATTTGAGGCAACTAAGATTAGTTTACCATCACTCCCCGAACAGCGAGCCATTGTTGCAAAACTGGAGCAGCTTTTCAGTGAACTTGATAACGGGATTGCCTGTTTGAAAAAAGCTCAGGAACAGCTTAAGATCTATCGGCAAGCCATTCTGAAACAAGCCTTTGAAGGTGAACTCACCAAAGCATGGCGTGAGCAACAAACCAGCCACCCGTCAGCACAGGAACTGCTTGAAACCATCAAAGCCGAACGGACGCAAGCAGCAAAACTTTCGGGCAAAAAACTCAAGCCGGTTATTCCGCTTACTCAGGCTGCGCTTATTGCATTACCTGAACTGCCGGATGGGTGGACGTGGTTAAAATTAGGTGAGTTGACTCTTGGGGTTGAATATGGTACTTCGACGAAATCACTCGATAACGGAGATGTTCCTGTCATACGAAT
This sequence comes from uncultured Chlorobiaceae bacterium, assembly GCA_903882665.1. Classification (GTDB taxonomy): domain Bacteria; phylum Bacteroidota; class Chlorobiia; order Chlorobiales; family Chlorobiaceae; genus Chlorobium. The sequence continues at coordinate 2,211 of CAIRXW010000031.1, forward strand.
GGGAAATATTCAGCAAGGTAGAATTGAGTGGCATAATTTGGCCTATACCAATGAGAAAGCCGATATTTCAAAATATTCATTAACAAAAGGCGATGTCCTTTTTAATCGCACCAACAGCCCGGAACTCGTTGGAAAAACAGCAATCTATAATGGCGAAATGCCTGCTATTTTTGCAGGATATCTCATTCGAATCAATCAAATAGCTGTATTACTGGACTGTAAGTATCTAAATTTCTGGCTGAATTCTCACCCAGCCAAGGTTTATGGTAATTCAGTAAAGACTGACGGGGTGAATCAGTCAAACATCAATGGGGAGAAACTCAAGAGTTACCCATTGCCCTACTGCTCCCCACAAGAGCAATCCCAAATCGTGCAGGAAATCGAAACGCGCCTCTCGGTTTGCGATAACATGGAATCCACCATCAAGGAGTCGGTTGAAAAAGCGGAAGCCTTGCGGCAAAGTATTCTCAAAAAAGCTTTTGAGGGCAAGCTGCTCAGCCTGGAGGAGCTTCAGATTACCCGTAACGCCCCGGACTGGGAGCCTGCCGACAAGCTTCTTGAGCGCATCAGGGCTGAAAAACGAACTGCCAGGTAACAAGCATTAACCTTTGTACTTATGACCAATACCCCGTCAGCCATTATCTCGAAAGTCTGGTCGTTCTGCCACGTCCTGCGCGACAGCGGCGTGAGCTATGGCGATTATCTTGAACAGTTGACCTTTCTCATCTTTCTGAAAATGGCTGATGAGTACAGCAAACCGCCCTACAGCCGCACCATCGACATCCCGCAGGAGTACATCTGGGCAAAGCTCAAGGAGAAACGTGGGGCAGAGCTTGAAGTGCTCTACGCCAGCTTGCTCCGCGATCTTGGCAAAAAGCCGGGGATGCTCGGCCAGATCTTCCTGAAAGCGCAGAACAAGATTGCCGATCCAGCCATGCTCTACAAGGTGGTTGACATGATCGACAAGGAGAGCTGGGTGATGATGGGCGCTGACGTCAAGGGCGAAATTTACGAAGGGCTGCTTGAAAAGAATGCCGAAGATACCAAAAGCGGGGCTGGCCAGTACTTCACGCCTCGTGCCCTGATTGAGGTGATGGTGGAGTGCATTCGCCCGGAAGCGATGAAGAGCATCGTTGACCCGGCCTGCGGTACCGGTGGATTTTTCCTGAAAGCTTACGATTTTATCACCAACCGTTACAGCCTTGACCGGAGCCAGAAGGAGTTTCTGAAACATCGCACCTTCGGCGGCAATGAAATTGTGCCCGGCACGCGCAGGCTCTGCCTGATGAACATGTTCCTGCACAACATCGGCGAACTCGACGGCATTGCCGCAGTCTCATCCGCTGATGCGCTGCTTTCGGATGGTGGCGCCCGGTACGATTACGTGCTCACCAATCCCCCTTTCGGCAAAAAGAGCAGCATGACCTTCACCAACGATGATGAGGAGCAGGAGAAAGAGAGCCTTGTCTACAACCGGCAGGATTTCTGGGCCATAACCTCCAACAAGCAGCTCAACTTTTTGCAGCACATCCACACCATCCTGAAGGTTCACGGTCAGGCCGCCGTGGTGCTTCCCGACAACGTCCTCTTTGAAGGCGGTGCCGGAGAGCTTGTTCGAAAAAAACTCCTCGAAACCACCGAACTGCACACCATTTTGAGGCTGCCAACCGGCATCTTTTACGCGCAGGGCGTCAAGGCAAACGTCCTCTTTTTCGACGTTATGCCCGCCCACAAAGATCCCTGGACACGCGAAGTGTGGTTCTACGACTACCGCACCAACATCCACCACACCCTGAAAAAAAGTCCGCTGAAGGCATCTGACCTGCAAGAGTTTGTCGAATACTACAACCCCGAAAACCGCCATAAACGCAAGGAGAGCTTCACGCCCGAAACCCCCGAAGGGCGCTGGCGGAAGTACACCTACGACGAGATTGTTTCACGTGATAAAACCAACCTCGACATCTTCTGGCTCAAAGACAAAAGCCTCGCTGATCTTGATAATCTACCCGATCCGGATCTACTGGCCGGGGAAATCATCGAAAACCTCGAAGCCGGGCTGGCAAGCTTTCAGGAGATTCTTGGGGTGCTGAACAGAGGTTGAATTTATCAGCCTCCTTATGTGAGAAACAGAGTAGGGTTCTCTTTTCCCATCTGGATGATGATCTCCTCTTCAGGTGACAAGGGGGGATGGATGCTTTTCCGTGAATCTGTGCCGGTGCGTTTCGCTCTCAACTTTTCAAGCCTCGCATTCCTCTTGGTGGCTGGCTTTTGTGAGAACTGAGCCCATGCGAACAGTGGCAAAAGCCACTCTGAAATTGTATGTGCCATAGCCGTTGATTGCGCTTAAGGTGACGTAGAAAACAGGACGCTAATTGCATTATGACAACATCATCAAAAGATTACACATTGTAAATCCCGCTTTAACGGCATATTGCATACCATAAATACGGTATACAATCAGACTGACATACTCAGATTTTTTTTCAACGAGATTTATTTTACATTAAATAATTGTGTTTTGATATCATATAGTGATACTTCTTTGTGCATAAAAAACAGCAAAAAATTTTAGCCAGAATCTTTGAAGATCCGGTACGCTCTGACGTGAAGTGGTGCGATATTGAAAATCTGATACAAGGTCTTGGAGCAGAAATTTCAGAGGGAAAAGGATCAAGAGTACGAATTTTTCTGAACGGGGTGCGTGCAGTTTTTCACAGACCACATCCCGAAAAAGAGTGCGACAAAGGTGCGCTTAAATCAATAAGACGTTTTTTACAAGAAGCAGGAGTGGATTACCATGCTGAACTATAAAGGATACACCGGGCATATTGAGTTTGACGACGAGGCCGGACTGTTTCATGGCGAGGTAGTCGACACGAAAGATGTCGTCACCTTTCAGGGACGGAGTGTTGATGAAATTGTGCAGGCGTTCAGGGATTCTGTCGATGATTATCTTGACTTTTGTGCAGAGCGGGGAGAAAAACCGGATAAGCCGTTTTCAGGAAAATTTGTACTGCGAATGAACCCGGAACTGCACCATGCCATTCATCTCAAGGCAATAAAGGCGGGGAAAAGCTTGAACAAATGGGTCAATGATACGCTCCAATCAGCCTGAAAAAGTATTTATCTTTTGAGAAAAAACAGGATTTCTACATTTTGTTTTCGAAACGAACATCAATCTTTCCGCCGATGATAACCGATGCAACACTCGCCTTTCTCCGGGAGCTGAAGGGCCATAATGAGAGAGTCTGGTTTACGGAGCACAAGAGCGAGTACCAGCAGGCATACAGCGAGATGCTTGATACGGTGCTTCAGCTTCTGGTGGCGATTTCCGGGTTTGACCAGGATACTACCCTGTCGGGTCTTGATCCGAAGAGCTGTATCATGCGCATCAACCGCGATATCCGGTTTTCAAAAGACAAATCTCCCTACAAGACCAATTTCTTTGCCTTCATCAGCAAAGGCGGAAGGAAAGGGCCCTTCGGGGGTTATTACGTCCACATCGAACCGGGTGCAACATTTGCCGGAGGAGGAATCTACATGCCTGAGCCCGCTGTTCTGGAGTTGACAAGGCAGGAGATTGATGCTCATTTCGCGGAGTGGCAATCAATCATTTCTCAAAAAGAGTTCTGTTCGCAATTTCCGGAAGGGGTCTTGCCTTCAGGTAAGCTGGTCAGGCCGCCAAAAGGATATGATGCTACCAACCCGGCGGTGGAGTATCTCAAGTTCAAGGGGTACTACACCCAGCGTTTTTTCTCAGACCATGAGGTCACTGATTCCGGATTTGTGGAGGAGCTTGCCAACACGTTCCGGGCGGTACATCCTCTCGTCGAGTTTCTCAACGGGGCTTTGTCAGATGGTATACCTGAAAAGCAACGCTCCCGCTGATAACCAGGAACAACGATGATTACCGACTACGAATGGCCTCTCTGGCAACACTCAACACTCATCTGCGGCATTGACGAGGCGGGGCGGGGGCCTCTTGCGGGGCCTGTTGTGGCGGCTGCTGTTGTTTTTCCGTGCTGGTTCAAGCCGGATGGAACACTGCTGGAGAGGGTGAATGATTCCAAGAAACTTTCGGCGGCAGAGAGGCGGTTGCTTGCTCCTGCAATCAGGGAGGCGGCGGCCTTCTGGGCGGTTGCGACTGTGGATGCAGAGACCATTGACCAAATCAATATCCTTCAGGCAACCATGCTTGCCATGAACGAGGCGGTTGCTGCGTTGCCGGTAAGGCCTGAGCTGCTTCTTGTGGACGGCAACAGGTTCCGCACGGAGATCCCGATTCCTTATGAGACCATTGTAAAGGGTGACTCAAAGGTCTTTTCGATTGCGGCGGCATCGGTGCTGGCCAAAACTCACCGGGATGAGCTTATGGCGGCCTGCGCCCTGCAATACCCGCTCTACGGTTTCGAGCGCCACGCGGGATACGGCACCAGGGCGCATGTTGAGGCAATCGTGCAGTACGGTCGGTGCCCGATTCATCGCCGGAGCTTCAAACTCCGTCAATTGGGCGAAAAGCCATGAAGGAGCGCTACGACCCGCACCAGCTTGGTCAGGAGGGTGAGCAACTCGCCGCCGACTATCTGGTCAAAAAGGGATACCGCATCATTGAGCGCAATTACCGCTTCCATCGCAATGAGATCGACATTATTGCCCGGCATGGCCGTACGCTCTGTTTTGTTGAGGTAAAAACCCGTCTCTCTTCGGCCAAGGGGCACCCGGCTGAGGCGGTGACACTCCCAAAACAGCATGAAATTATCAAGGCGGCTCGCGCTTACCTCGCCCTCTGCGCCGACGGGGAGTGCGACTGCCGCTTCGATGTTGTCGCAATCCAGGTGCAACATATTGAGCAGCAACGGATAAGCTCGTTTGTCATCGACCATTTTGCAGATGCTTTCTGGGCCTGATTCCTCGCCGATAGGCAAGCATTATGACGGCATTTTTATTATCTTGAGGTTCAATTTCCATATCACAAGTTATAGCTGATTATTATGCAGGAAGACGATATCCTTTCCCCATTGACTACGTTGACAGAAGCGAGCTACGGAGCAAACAACATCCAGGTTCTTGATGGTATTGAGCATGTCCGCATGCGCCCTGCCATGTATATTGGCGATATTCACAGCCGCGGTCTGCACCATCTGGTCTACGAAATTGTCGACAACTCTATTGATGAAACCCTTGGCGGCTTCAACGACTATATTTTTGTCTCCCTGAATCCTGACGGCTCAGTCACGGTGATTGACCATGGACGGGGTATTCCGGTGGATATTCATCCCGAAAAGCAGAAATCGGCGCTTGAGCTGGTCATGACCGTCATAGGTGCGGGTGGCAAGTTCGACAAAGGGGCCTACAAGGTTTCCGGCGGTCTGCACGGCGTTGGTGCTTCGGTGGTCAATGCCCTTTCGGAGTGGTGCGAAGTTGAGGTATACCGCGACGGCAAGGTCTATTTCCAGCGCTTTGAGCGGGGCGTTCCCCAGGGTGATGTCAAGGCTATCGGCACTTCCGACAAGCGCGGCACAAAAACCACCTTTCTGCCTGACCATCTGATTTTCAAGACGACCGAGTTACGCAAGGACATCATTGTCGACCGTATGCGGGAGCTGGCGTTTCTCAATAAGGAGCTCAGCATCACGGTGCAGGATACTGAAGGATTTGAGGAAGTTTTTCATTACGAGGGAGGAATCAAGGAGTTTGTCCAGTTCACCGATCAGAACCGACTCAACCTGCTCAAAGAGCCGATCTACCTATACGGTGAAAGGGATACCACCATTGTTGAAATAGCGCTCCAGTATAATGATACCTATCAGGAGAATGTTTTCAGCTATGTCAACAACATCAATACGCATGAGGGTGGCACCCATGTGACGGGGTTCCGCAAGGCGCTGACAAGAACGCTCAATGCATACGCGCAGAAAAACGATCTCCTGAAAAACCTGAAACTCTCCCTGACCGGCGACGATTTCAAGGAGGGGCTGACCGCAGTCATCTCGGTCAAGGTTGCTGAACCGCAGTTTGAGGGGCAGACGAAGACCAAGCTTGGAAACTCGGAGACGCAGAGTATTGTCGAGACGGTGATCAATGAGCAACTCTCGGAGTTTGCCGAAAGCAATCCGAATGTGCTCAAGATGATCATTGAGAAGGTGAAGGGTGCGGCCATGTCGAGAGAGGCGGCGCGGAGGGCAAAGGAGCTTACCCGCAGAAAATCGGTGCTTGAGAGCTCCGGGCTGCCGGGAAAACTTGCTGACTGTTCAATCAACGACCCGGAACATTGTGAACTCTATATCGTTGAGGGTGATTCGGCAGGCGGCAGTGCCAAGCAGGGACGCGACCGGAGCTTCCAGGCTATCCTGCCGCTCAAGGGAAAAATCCTGAACGTCGAGAAGGCACGGCTGCACAAGATGCTTGAGAACGAGGAGATCAAGACCATCATTCTTGCTCTTGGTACAAGCTTTGGTGAAGATGAGTTTTCAGTCGAAAAGCTGCGGTATGGCAAAATCATCATCATGACCGATGCTGACGTTGACGGGGCACATATCAGAACCTTGCTGCTAACCTTCTTCTTCCGCTACATGCGTGCGCTGATTGAGGCGGGAAGGGTCTTTATTGCCCAGCCTCCGCTCTATCTGGTCAAGTCAGGCAAGGAGCAGCAATATGCGTGGGATGACGAGGAGCGCAACAGTATTTCAGAGGGAATGAGAAAGATGCAGAAGGGGAAGGCAAACATCCATATCCAGCGGTACAAGGGTCTTGGAGAGATGAATCCTGAACAGCTCTGGAGCACCACCATGGATCCGGCTCACCGTTCACTCCTGCTGGTCAATGTGGAAAACGCCATGGAAGCTGACCAGGTATTTTCCACATTGATGGGTGACAAGGTTGAGCCACGAAGAGAGTTTATCGAAAAAAATGCACGTTACGTCCGCCGCTTAGATGTCTGAGGTGCGGACATAAACTTCCTTGCGGAGCTTCTGAACCCATTTGCTGAAAAGCTGCTGATTTTTATCGTTCAGTGCCAGCTCCTCAAGGTAGGTATAATCTTTTTCTGGATCGAGCGTATGCGCAGCCATCCGGTCGTTCAGCCGGAAGATTGCATAGAACGACTCTCCCTGCTGAGGATCAATTTTCTGGGGCTCACTGATGTCGCCACTCTTCTTCATGGTGGCGATAATCTGTTGCAGTTGAGGACGCAATGATGACGGAGAAAACATCGGGTTGGTCGAACCGCTGAGGAGAATCTGTCCTCCAATCGCGGACGAGGCCGGATCTTCAGAATATTTTTTCGCCATGGCGGCAAAGTCCTCCTTCCCGCTCAGTATATCAGAGCGAAAGGCCTCAAGCTGGCGCGTTACTCCAGAAAAATCTCCAGCCTTGCGGTCGAAGACAATGAGTATATGGCGAACGTGGATAGTTGCCTGCTCTTTGCTGAGCAACTGAATAAGGTGGTATCCGTAACGGGTCTCAACAATATCGGAAAGTTGTCCTTCCTTGAGTGCGTAAGCAGCATTCTCAAAACTCGGTATAAGCTGACCTTTCGGGATAAAACCAAGATCTCCTCCTGCCTGGGCCGAACCCGGATCCTGTGAGTACTGTTTTGCCATTGCCGCAAAATCGGCCCCAGCCTTGACCTCCCTTCGAATACGCTCTATCGTAGCAAGTGATTGCGCCCTGTTTTCTTCCGACACCGGCGGGTACTTGATGATCTGCGATACAGAGACCTCTTCAGGGATTTGGGGGATTTTCTCCCTGTTCGCAGCATAGAAGGCCATCATTTCGTCATAACTGACGGTTACCCCTGCACTCTTTTTGCGGCGAAGCGTATCGACCAACTGCTGATTGCGCAGCTCCTGGCGAATTCCCTCGAGAATGCCGGCTGATGACTTTCCAAGACGGCTCTCCATCTCGGCTTTTGATGCAAACTTTGTGCTGAGCTCCCTGAACCGGTCGTTTGCCATGGAGACAACGGAGTTTTCATCGATAGTGATACTGTCAATTTGAGCTTTTGCAAGAACAATTTTCTGATCAATCAGCCCGTCAAGTATTGAACGGGACAACCCTTTATCTTGCATCAATTGTGGATACTGCATGCGAAGCATGAGCGCCCTTGTATCTATTTCCGATTTGAAGATGACCTCATTTCCAACAACGGCAACAATCCGATCAGCGACATCGGCAAGAGCTGACATTTGCAGAGAGGAGGATCCGACAAGCAGCAGCAGTGCGGCTTTCCTCAATACTTTTTTCATACCCCAGGTTCCTTACAAGTGAAGATTATGAAGTTCCCCCGCCACAACGCAGGCGGGGACAAAGAGTGAAATTGAATGGCAACAACCCGGGTCGAGCGCACTCAGGAGATCTTGCTTCCTCTCAAACGAACAGAACTTTTCGTAATTCTGAGCCAGTCATAAACAAGAGGTGCCGCAACAAAGATCGATGAATAGGTACCAATCAGAATCCCGATAAAGACGGCGAACGCAAAACCCCTGATTGCCGGTCCGGCAAAGATAAAGAGAACAAAAACAGAGAGAAGTACCGTGCCTGAAGTAATAATCGTACGGCTAAGGGTCTGGTTCATGCTTTCATTGAAAATCCGCTCATACTCTGATGGCTTCTGACCCCGAATTCTCTCCCGGATACGATCGTAGACCACAACCGTATCGGTTATGGAGTAACCTGCGATGGTAAGAAACGCAGCAATGATACTCTGATCCATTTCAAGCGGCATAAAGGTAAAGAGGCCACCGAGAATACTGAAAAGTCCCAAAACGGTCAGGATGTCGTGAAAAATAGCGATAACCCCGGCGGATGCAAATTTTATTTCGAACCGGATTCCTACATAGAGAAGAATCGCCAACAGCGAAGCAAAGAGCGCTTTGACCGCCGACCATTTTAAATCGGAAGCAATGCTTGGACCAACGGCGTCAATACGCACAATTTCATGGCGATTTCCCTGGATCCGGGCGTTGAGAGCATTGGAGACCAGCGATTTCAACTGCCCAGTATCACCCTGAAATACGGTACTGAAGAGAAAAGAGCGATCCATACCGTACTGCTTCAGGGTTCCTGAAACACCTGCTGCATCGAGCACAGAGCGAATCTGGCCGACATCTGCGTTTTTCTCGAACCGTATCACCACTTCGGAGCCTCCCCTGAAGTCAATACCATAGTTCAGCCCTTTGACCACGAGCGAAACCATACCTGCAACAAGCAGAATTACAGAGAACCCGTACGCAATTTTACGATAGCGGATAAAGTTAAAGTTGGTCTTCTGAAAGATCCTCATGGGTTGAAACGTCTTGAAATATTAACCGAAACTTTTGTTTGACATAAGGTTTTTGGCAAGCAAGAGATGGAAAATCTCCCGTGTCACCACAATCGCCGTAAACAAGCTTGCCGAAGTACCAATCATCAGTGTTACGGCAAACCCCTGAATTGGGCCGATACCATAAGTATAAAGCAAAAAGGCGGCCGACAGGGTCGTTACATGTGAATCAAGAATTGATGAAAAGGCACGGTCGTAACCTTGTGTCACGGCTGTGATCACCGATTTTCCTTCCGCAAGCTCTTCACGTATCCTCTCATAGATAAGGACATTGGCATCAACGGCCATACCGATGGTCAACACAATACCGGCAATACCCGGCAATGAAAGGGATGCATTGAAACCTGCAAGCACGGAGAGTACAATGAGGATATTGAGCACAAGGGCAATATCGGCAGCAATACCGGCTTTTTTATAGTAAACAAGCATAAAAATCGAAACGGCACAAAAAGACCAGGTCAGTGAGAGCATACCTGCACGGATATAATCGGCACCGAGTGAGGGTCCAACGGTACGCTCTTCAATAATACGGACAGGAGCGGGAAGCGCACCCGCTTTCAGCACAATTTCAAGATCTTTTGCCTCCTCAAGGCTTCCAATCCCGTTGATCACTGAATTCCCGTTGGGAATCCTGGACTGGACAACGGGCGCACTGTAGACCGCTCCGTCAAGCACAATTGCTATACGCTTGCCGATATTGGCACCAGTTATACGTGCCCATTTAGACGTCCCCTCTGAGTTCATAGACATCATGACCTCTGGTTGCACGCTTTGCGAGCCAAACGTGGCTTTGGCCTCCGTAATGACACCTCCCGTCAGTTCGGGACTCTTTTTGACCAGGTAAATTGCGTAAAGCTTTTCACCCACTTTTCCTTCCTCTGGCTTGGCGGCAAGCAACAGCTCAGTGTCCTGCGGAAGTAACGCCTGAACGTCGCTGCGATGTAACAATGAGACAACATACTCCTTCGAACGCTCTGCTGTAAAGGCGGTCCCGTATGGTGAAACACTGATGACGTCATAAAGCGGTTTAGCTGATGACTGTTTGCTGACGGGTGCCAGAGGAGGTGTACCACCAGGAGGCAACGAAGCAGATGCAGCGGCTGACGAATCAGAAACCGGCAACACACCACCTGCGGCAGCACTGTTTTGACTGTTCTGGGCAAGGTATGTGTTGATCCTGTCAAGCGTCCTGATCGTAACTTCCGGTTCACTGAGAAGCCTGAATTCAAGTTTGGCCGTACCCTTCAGCAAATTTCTCACCCTGTTTTCATCCGAAACGCCGGGAAGCTCAATAATAATTTTTCTGCTGCCCTGTGTGGTAATAACTGGCTCGGCCACACCGTACTGGTCAATACGGTTACGGATAATCTCTTTTGCTCTGGTCAAAGCCTCTTCGGACTCTTTTTCCAGCTTGGTTACAATTTCCTGGTCAGAATTGCGGATATCATAAAAATAGCGACTCAGGCGGATGTTCTCACTCTTGAATTCGGCAGAGATAATATCAATCACCCGTGCATCGCTTTGTGTCGCTTTTGCTCTTACATTTTGCATGATGGCGGCAAACTTCCCGTCTTTATTCCAGGCTTTCTGCTCAAACAGATCAACCTGGTCTACCTCCATAACCAAATGCATTCCGCCCTTTAAATCGAGACCAAGTTTCAGACTTTTTTTACGGGCGCTCTCAATCTCTTCGCGGTGACTCATCACATATTTAAGACTGTCCTGCGATGAGGCAAAACTGTCGAGCTGCTTCGAAAGGGAGTAGTCGCTCCAGGTGGGCCATAATGACCAGAGAGCCACAAGGGTGACAACTGCAATAAGAAGAAGGTTAAATCGTTTATTTTTCATTGATGGCATCGCGTTTCGCTCGAAAGAAATAATTGAGCCAATATATAAAACGGGGTATTGATTAACTAACAATCTACATTCGGCACCATGAGGCAAAGCGAAAGGAGGGTTTCAGTCGAACAGGTTTGGACAAACCTGTTCAATACCATTTCTTCAGGATAATCAACCCAGCCACATTTACTTTACCAGAGCTCTTCATCCATTCAAAACGAAGCAATCATTCCTTAGCCGCGTTCCTGCACCAAAACCACAGGTAAATAAACTTCAAATTCATATTATATAATAATTTAACAGACAGGACGTACTCATCGGAACATGCAAACCAACCAAAAACACTTTAAAACCACGCCTCTTAACTGCAAAAAGGGGAAAAAACACTATTATGTATTATTTTCTTATATAAAGCATTACCCATCAATAAATGTTTCACGTGAAACAACGCACTATTCATGTATGATATTATAGTTGTAGGCGCTGGACATGCAGGATGTGAAGCGGCACTCTCCGCAGCAAGAATGGGGGTATCATGCTTGCTCATTTCGTCAGACCTCACAGCAATTGCCCGAATGTCATGCAATCCGGCTATAGGGGGAGTCGCGAAAGGGCAGATTACCAGGGAGATCGATGCGCTTGGAGGAGAGATGGCAAAAGCAATAGATGCGACAGGAATACAATTCAGAATGCTCAACAGAAGCAAAGGGCCTGCCATGCACTCTCCGAGGGCTCAGGCTGACAGGACTCTTTACACTCTCTATATGCGCAAGGCTATTGAGATGGAGCACAATATTGATCTTCTTCAGGATACCGTAACTGGCGTAGAATGCTCTGCAGGGACCTTGACGGGGGTAAAACTTGCATCAGGACGCATCATCAGTGGGCAAGCAGCAATCCTTGCCTGCGGTACATTTTTGAATGGCCTGATCCATATCGGTATGAACCATTATGCCGGCGGACGAACCATTGCCGAGCCTCCCGTCTTTGGCCTTACAGAAAACCTTGTTGCCCATGGTTTTTCCGCTGGCAGGCTGAAAACAGGCACCCCTCCCCGTATTGATGCCCGGAGTATTGACTACTCAATGGTTGAAGAGCAGAAAGGGGATGAGCAGCATGTTGCTTTCTCGTTTAAAAGCACACCAGTCATTAACCGGCCTCAGATCAGTTGCTATGTCACCAAAACGACAACGGCAACACATGATATCCTGAAAAAGGGATTTGACCGATCTCCGTTGTTTACAGGAAAAGTTCAGGGAATAGGGCCAAGATACTGCCCGTCAATTGAAGATAAAATCTGCCGGTTTCCGGACAAGGAGAGTCACCATATCTTCCTTGAGCCTGAAGGGTTCGAAACAAATGAGATGTATGTTAATGGCTTTTCAACATCACTTCCTGAAGAGATCCAGTTCGAGGCACTTCGCTCTCTTCCGGGACTTGGTAAGGTAAAGATGATACGACCGGGTTATGCGATAGAGTATGACTACTTTTTCCCGCACCAGATCAACAGAAGTCTTGAAACAAAAGTTGTTGAAAACCTTTACTTTGCCGGGCAAATCAATGGGACGTCAGGCTATGAGGAGGCCGCTGCCCAGGGGTTGATTGCCGGCATTAACGCAACGCTCAAACTCCAGAAACGGCCGCCACTTCATCTCAAACGTTCTGATGCATATATCGGAGTACTTATTGATGACCTTATCACCAAAGAGACCAATGAACCATACAGAATGTTTACCTCTTCGGCTGAACACCGTCTTATACTCCGCCACGACAATGCTGATATCCGTCTTCAGCACCTGGGATTCGCCTCCGGACTGCTTGACTCAGAAACATATTCTCTATGCACCAATAAACAGGCACTCATTGAGGCACTCAATCAACTCTGTCTCAAAACAAAAATCCCCCCTGCCGAAGCAAACACTCTCCTTTCTGTACTTGGTTATCCATCAGTAAGTGCATCACAAGGCGCCATTAACCTCCTGAAAAGACCAGGAGTTCACCTGACCATGCTCCTTGATGCATCACCCGCATTCAAAAGTTCTGTCGAGGCCATAACCCTCGATATCCTGGTCTACGAACAGGTTGAAATCGATCTTAAATACGAGGGGTACCTTAAACGGGATCTTTTGATGGCCGAAAAAATCTTGAGGCTCGACTTGCACCAAATACCTGCGACATTCAAGTATGAGAGTGTTTCGGGTCTTTCAAATGAAGGCCGGGAAAAACTGAAAAAACATCAACCGGATACAATCGGTCAGGCATCAAGAATTCTTGGCGTTTCCCCTTCGGACATCTCCATACTCATGATACGCCTCGGTCGTTGAGCAGCATTGCATGTTTCACGTGAAACATCTACTCTCCGTTGACCCATGCTCTTAACCAAACATGCAACCATGGACAGCATAATCAGTGATATCGCAACAAACGATCTTTTATTTGGAAAAGACAAGGAAGAGTGCATTGTTGGCGCATACCAGCTTTCCGATACCCATATAAGGGTTTTTAATCGGGGAAAAGAGGGGGTTCGCCATCATGATGAACCGTTTTTCCCATTCTTTTTTCTTTCTGACAGTTCTCTTCTTGATGGGTTTGTGCCCGAAGATGGGGAGAAATTCTGGCTGGTAAAGCTTGGTGGATCAAATTATTATCAAAGTCTTGCCATTTTCCGGAACTGGAAAAATCACCGGGGAGCAATTGACTTCATCAACAAAAAGCGATATGGAGAGACAACCAGGGAGATAAATAAAAACACTCCGTACGAGACAAACACGCTTCTTTACAATAAAGGTGATGCCGTCACACAATACTTTCTTCAAAGCGGAAAAACCCTTTTCAAAGGGATGATTTTTGATGACCTCTACCGAATACAGCTTGATATAGAGACCCATTACGACCCTGTAAATACGCGAAATGGCGCATCCGGTATTGGAGATGATGAAGTGATTATTGTCTCTCTTTGTGACAATCGGGGGTGGGAGAGTGTGCTTCATTCAAAAAACAGAACTGAAAAAGAGCTTATTGAAGAGCTTATTGCATTGATCATCGTAAAGGATCCTGATGTCATTGAAGGACATAACATCTTCAGTTTCGATCTCTCATATTTGCAGCGCCGTTGCGAACGTCTTGGTATTCCTTTTGCGATAGGACGAAATGGGCTGCTTCCAAAAACATATCCGGCATCGATTCGTTTCGCTGAAAGAACTATTGATTATCCGTTTTTTGATATTCCGGGCCGCCATGTCATTGATACACTGTTTCTTGTGCAGAGCTATGACATCTCAAAACGATCAATACAGAGTTATGGCCTTAAAGCTGTTGCGAAGCATTTTGGCTTTGCGTCACCAGATCGAACCTATGTAGATTACAAGGATATTGCCTCTCTCTGGGACAATAATTACGAGAAATTGCTTGCATACGCCCTTGATGATGTGCGCGAAACCAGAGCACTTTCATCACTCCTTTCAGGCAGCAATTTCTATTTGACACAGATGCTGCCCTATACCTATGCCATGACATCTCGTATTGGGCAAGCCGCAAAAATTGAAGTTCTTATCGTGAGAGAATATCTCCGCCGTAAAGAGTCCATACCAAAACCCTCTTCCGGACAGCAGGGTTCAGGGGGCTATACTGAAGTATTTCTTAAAGGAATTCTTGGCCCAATTGTCTATGCTGATGTAGAGTCACTCTATCCTTCGATAATGCTCTCGTACGATATATGCCCAAAGAGTGATGAACTGAGAGTCTTTCCAGGAGTGCTTAATGATCTGAAAGAACTCAGGTTCAAGGCCAAAGAGAGGTCGCGCGCAGAGAAGGCAAGCGGCAATCTCTCTCTTGCCAACAATTTTGATGCGATGCAGGGTTCGTTCAAGATTCTTATAAATGCCATGTATGGATACCTCGGCTTTAACGGTGGTATTTTCAATGATTTCACTGAAGCCGATAAAGTGACGTCAACAGGGCAGGCTCTTGCAAGAAAAATGATTGTTGAATTTGAGGCCAGGGGATGCAAAATTATTGAGGTTGATACTGATGG
Source organism: uncultured Chlorobiaceae bacterium (assembly GCA_903882665.1). GTDB lineage: Bacteria > Bacteroidota > Chlorobiia > Chlorobiales > Chlorobiaceae > Chlorobium. The sequence goes on from CAIRXW010000031.1 coordinate 17,405, forward strand.
GATTCTTTTTATACCTCCGCCGGAGGTAACAACCGAGGCTGCCGAACGGGAGCTGGTCCGTGAAGTTTCTTTAATCATGCCACAGGGTATCAATATCGGTTATGATGGGCGATACAGGAAAATGATATCCTACATGAAGAAAAACTACGCACTTCTTGGATATGACAATATCATGATCCTGAAAGGCTCTTCATTAACCAGCAGAAGCAGCGAAAAATTCGGCAGAGAGTTTGTCCGCAAGGGGTTTGAAACCCTTTTGATTGAGGATATAGTCGGGCTGCACAATCTGTTTACTGAATACAGAAATAAAATTTTAAATCATGAACTGGATATTGCTGACTTTTCCAGAACTGAAACCCTTAAAAACTCCCTTGAACAGTATCTTGATGATGTAAAAACGGGAAAACGATCAAAATCAATCACTTATGAAATTGTCCTGAAAAACGGCATGAGCATAACAAAAGGCGATAGAATAACCTTTTATATATCAGGAATCGGGGGAGGATCCGCTTCTTATGACAAGGGGAGACTTGCTTCGGAATGGAAGAAGGAGCGGCCAGATGAGAATACCCAATTTTATCTGAAGCGTCTGGATGAGCATTGCCAGAAATTTCTGCCGTTTTTTAAGCCCCAGGACTATAGCATGATTTTTTCGGATGATACACTGTTTTCGTTTTCTGCAGAAGGGATTGTTCTTCAAAAGGAGATACGGCATACAGAAACAAATCATCAAGGATGAGAACTTTTTTGATTTTCATTTGACCTCCCTTTGTAATGCTTATATTGCCTGTCATGGTCGTGCATGAATAATTGTGCCATTACCAGTCAACAGGTGCGTAACCCTTTTTTTTAATTTGATATAATTCAATATGATAGATAATAAAGTACTGCCAATAACCGATGACGTCAGTTGGATTGGGGTTCTTGATCCCGGTCTTATCACTTTCGACATTGTCATGGAAACGAAATATGGAACAACCTATAATTCCTATTTCATTAATGCTGAAAAGAAGACGATCATCGAGACGACAAAAGATAAGTTCTGGCCGTCATATATCGATAAAATAAAGCAAGTTACCGACCCTTCCGAGATTGAGTACATCGTACTTGATCATACGGAACCCGACCACTCTGGTAATGCGAGGAACCTGCTGGCAGTTGCACCAAATGCCACAATCGTTGGCAGCGGCAATGCCATCAAATTCCTTCGTGATCAGACCGGTCACGACTTCAAGTCACTGGTGGTCAAAACCGGTGACACGCTCAGTCTGGGCAACAAAACCCTTCATTTCATCAATGCACCAAACCTTCACTGGCCCGACACCATTTACACCTGGCTTGAAGAAGATCGCATCCTTTTCACCTGTGACTCATTTGGATCACATTTCTGTAATGAGGGTATGTATGATGATGTCGTTGGTGATTTTGACGACTCTTTTACCTATTACTTTGACACCATTCTGAAGCCATTCAGCAAATACATGCTGCAGGCGATAGAAAAAATCAAGCCTCTCGACATCAAGATTATTTGCCCTGGTCATGGTCCGATTTTGAGGTCAAACTGGCAAAAATATGTCGATCTGTCACAGAAGTATGCAACAACGGCCATTGCCCTTCCCCAGGAAAAAAATATCCTGATCGCATACGTCTCTGCCTATGAAAACACAACATTGATGGCCGAAAAGATTGCCGAAGGGCTTCGCCAGTCATGTGATTTCAAGATCGATATCTGTGATATTGAATCTGTCCATGCGTCAAAACTCGAAGAAAAGATTGCTCACTGTTCTGGTATTATTGTCGGGTCACCAACAATCAACCAGAATATACTGCCGCAGATTTACCAGATTTTCGCAACAATAAATCCTATACGCGACAAAGGAAAGCTTGCGGCTGCATTTGGCTCTTATGGCTGGAGTGGTGAGGCTGTGCGCATGATAGAGAGCAATTTTACCATGCTCAAACTGAAGGTTTTTGATCAGAACGTCATGGTTAAATTCAAGCCCCATGAGCCTGAATTTGAAAAATGTATCGCTTTTGGCAAGGCTTATGCTGAAAAAATGATTGAGATTTATCAGCTCAGTTGCACGCTTTAAGACTTTTCAACTTTTAAAAGAAGCGTCATAACCCATGACGCTTCTTTTATCTAAAAATAATATCTTTAACCATCGTTCCTGTCAGGGCGGCATTAAGTTTTGCGAGAATATCCTGCTTGCGGAAATTAAGCTCCATTCTCCAGGCAGGATTTTTAACCCGTATAAACAACTCTCCATTGGAGAAGCGTTCAATGGAGGTTGCCGAAGAAATTGCCTCTCCTACAACGCTATGCCATATCTGGAGTGTCTGGTGCTGGTTGTACGCTTCTGTAATGCCCAATACCTGAAACATATCACCAACTACAGCCGATATTTTTTTTGGATTTTTTATTCGTGACACACTTATTTCTCCTTGATGTGCTTCAGCGATTCCATGGAGATAATCGTTGCCTTACGTTCTCCCTTTTTTTCTGCAGAGGTAATTATTGTTTGCCCGCATGTCTCAAGTATAGCGAAAATATCGGCTGTACGGGTCACATCCAACTCACTGAAAATATCATCAAGCAGAAAAAGAGGTTTTTCCTCAAGGGTTTCATGATAAAAACGGTACTGTGCCAGCTTCAAAGAGATAAGAAAGGTGCGCAATTGACCCCGTGACGCATATTTTTTGATCTCTTTGTCATGAAGCAAAAAAAGTAAATCATCGCGATGCGGACCCGTCATGGTCTGTCCCCTCAAGATTTCCTGATTGCGGGTCTCTTCGTACCTTGCAAGAAAACGTGTATAGAGCGCTTCGGGTGAACTATCGTTACTGATATTTCCCAGTGAACACTTATAGATTATGGAAGGAATTTCATCGACCGATAGTTGCCGGTACAGTGACTGGAACTGGTAAAAAAATGGTGCCAAAAACAGCATTCGTGCATAAACAATGGATGCTGCAAGCCTTGAAATATTTTCAGTCCAAAGCAAAAGCATATCTTTATGGACGTTAATACCGGAACATAACTGTGCAAGCAGAGCGTTTCTTTGGTGCAAAACCCTTCTGTAATCCAGTAAATCATCCAGATATTTTCTCTCGGTCTGACTGATAAGAGTATCAATAAACCGCCTTCGTTCTGCCGGTACTCCGTTAACAATGACCATTTCAGATGGAGAAAACGTAATACAGGGAATCCGGCCAATGTGACGTGAGAAGGGTTTAACCTCACTGTTATCAACAATAACCTGCTTTTCCCTCTCTTTTTTATAAACTATTTTGACGGACGTCGACACATCTTTTTCACTAAAAAAACTTCCATTGAGCACAAAATAATCGGATTTAAAACTGAGACACTCACCGTCAGTTGCGCTGACATTGCTTTTTGTCAGCGCACAATAATGGATACCTTCAAGGATGGAGGTTTTTCCCGAACCGTTCGGACCGTGGATGAGCGTAATACCATCACCTGGCTCAAAGGTTAATAACCGGTGACTCCGGAAATTCTGGTAATGTATACACTGTACGTTCAATAATTTTCCCCGGCCATTCAATTATTGATTCTTACCGGCATAACCAAAACAATCAATTTATCATCTTCCTCTACCTTATGTGGCTTGAAAATAACAGCCGTTGTTGGACTTTTCAGCTCAATACGGATATCATTGTCATCAAGATGCGCAAGAGCAGCCTCAATAAATTTTGAATTAAAACCTATCGTGATCTCATCCCCTTCATAGATACAGGGTAATTCTTCCTGTGCAGCCTCCCCTTCATTGGTATTTTCAGCCATCACTTTCAGTAGCTCGCCTTCAATGACCAACTTGACATCACCAATACTTGAAAAACGGCCGACACGTCTTACGGAATCATAAATCATTGAACGGTCAATGATCAGATGTTTATCATGCTCTACAGGAATGACTGCGTCATAATTGGGATATGGCTCAACAATAAGTGATGCATCAAGAACAACGTTACCAATAATAAAACGAACAAATCGACGATCTGAATCAATCTGCATGGTAATTGACTCATGCTGGGCAAGCTTTTGCAAAATGGAGAGCACCCTGGCTGGTATGACAATTTTCTGTTTTTCCGCAATATCAGATGATGAATTTTTGCGGCACCGTACCAGTCGATGACCATCAGTCGATACTGCTGTAATAACACTTCCCTCAAGTTCAAACAACACACCCATCATTGCAGGTCTCATACCATCAATACTGCATGCAAAAATGGTTTTTTGAATCAGGTCAAGCAGTTCCGTTGTTGCCAGCTCAAGAGAGATGTCGTAGGTTTTTTCATGTTTTTCATGCTTGCTCTCAAATTGACAGGGTATTTTATACTTCCCTTTATCGGTTGTGATGTGGACTGTACCATGATCACTTATTTCCTGACGCTCAATCACAAAAGTTACCGCAGTATCATACATGCTCCGGAGAAAATCCTGCAAAGTCCTCGCCTTTATGCCGACATTTCCGGAATCAGATGTTTCAACTTCACTTTTTACGGTGATTGAAAGTTCACCGTCCGTAGCAAAAAGAGTCAGGCTGCCAGACTCAATGGATAAATGAACATTTTCAAAGCGGGCATCAATGGCTTTTGCAGGTATGGCTTGCGCAACCTTGCCAACGGCATCCTGTAATTGACGGATTGAAGAGATTAATTTCATCGGCTTCAACTTTAACTATTTAATGTTTATAAAAAATTGTTGTTGTTGTTGACTGTGTGGATATCTGGATAACACTGTTTATTTATTTTGTAAATGACTTTTAAAAAATCATTTAACAAGGCTACCAGGCTCGTTTGAAATGTTGACAACCTGTGTGTTGGTGACAAGTGGTTTTGTTCAGGGTTTGTTGATGGTTTTTGTTGTGCTGGTTTGGTGTTGATAAGACACCACCTATCAACATTAAACCCACAAGCCACCAACACGTTGTACACAAAAATATTTACATCGACAGAATCTCGATCCTTTTTTTAATCTCTTCTATTTTTTTTCTTTCATCCGTCACCGTGTCAACTTTTTTTGTAATAGTGTTAACAGCGTGAATAACCGTGGAGTGGTCTCTGCCTCCGAAATGCAGACCGATCGTCTTGAGTGAAGAGTCGGTCAAAAGTTTTGAGAGATACATCGCCACCTGACGTCCTACAGCGATCTCCTTTTTCTTTGATTTTCCTTTCAGGTCATTTGGTGTGATGGACAGGTATGAGCAGACCGCCTTTTCGATGGTGTCAAGTGTCAGCCGCTTTGTTGTGTGGCGGATAATGTCCTTCAGTGTCGATTTTGTAAACTGAAGATCAATTTCCCGATTATCCAGAGACTGGGCGGCGAGTAGTTTGACAATACACCCCTCAAGCTCTCTTACATTCTCGGTCACATTGGTTGCAATGAATTCAATGACCGCTTCATCAAGATTTACTCCACTCTGATGCAGTTTGCTGAGGATAATTGCTTTGCGTGTTTCATAATCAGGGGGCTGGATATCTGCCGAAAGTCCCCAGTTAAAGCGTGATATCAAACGATCTTCAATGCCCTTGATATCTTTTATCGGGCGGTCTGCCGAGAGAATAATCTGTTTGTTGGACTGATGGAGGGTGTTGAAAATGTGAAAAATCTCCTCCTGTGTTTTTTCCTTGCCTGAAAAAAATTGAATATCATCGATAATCAGGACGTCGATAGAGCGGTAAAAAGAGGAAAATTCCTGGATTTTACCATTCTGGATAGCATTGACGAAATCGATGGCGAATTTTTCACTGGAAACATAAAGTACCCTTTCCGAAAGCCTGTTCTCACGGACGCTGTTACCTACAGCCTGCATCATGTGTGTTTTACCAAGCCCGACACCACCGTAGATAACCAGAGGATTGAATGCGTTTTGCCCCGGACTTTGCGCGACCGATTTGGATGCGGCAAATGCCAGTGAGTTGCAATCTCCGCGGATAAGAGTATCAAAGGTGTATTTGGTATTTAAATGTGTTTCAAAACGCGCAAGATTTTTTTCAAACTCCTCCGTGTTTTTTGCTCGTCTCTCTGTCGTGCGACTGGCAGCGATGAAATCGACGTTCATGGCATTCTGGTGCGGCAATTCTATCGTGACGGGTTGTCCTTGTGATTTATCCATCACAATAGAATACATCAGTTTTGCATCGGGGCCGATCACATCCTTAAGCGCAAGTTTTAAAAAAGAGGAATAATTTTCTTCTATCCACTCATAAAAAAACTGGCTTGGAACTTCAATGGTTAGTTCACTACCGGAAAAACTTAGTGGTTTGATTGGAAAAAACCAGGTCTTGAATGCCAGGGGATTTATTTTTTCCCTGATGGCACTAAGGCAGGACTCCCATACTTGCTGCTCCATAGAGCTGCTTTTCTGGGGTTTTATCTGCTGGTTTTCCGGAAATGTTTTTGACGTAACTTCAAGCATAAAACACGGAGATTTGAGGGGTAAGGGTTGATGTTGTCAGCCCTGTCAACATTCGCTGTGCATAAGTTAGTTTTTTATGTGGACAAAAAACAATTTCCTTTATGAAAAATCCGTTGTATGGGAAGAATGGCTGACAGGGAGTTTTCAACAGGTTAAATTGTTTTTTTTATTGGATTTAATCTGAAACCCAGGCGAGGTAGTCAACATGTGTTGATTCTTTTGGACTGGCGTCTTCTTTGGGGTTTTTGGCGGTTTATTTTTTTTATCCACAAGTTATCCACATTGTTGACAACTTGATGGGGTGATTTTGTTTTTACTCAGTCAACGTGGCGATTTTTTGTATCAAGAGCTTGTTGTTTCTTGCCTGAAGAGTGGTCATGGAGCAGAACCATTTGTTAATGATTGTTCATTGTGTTAAATTGCAAGCCCTGTAATTTTGAATTGTACATAAAACAAGTGTGGAGCTTTAAGCGATGAAAAGAACCTATCAGCCACGGAACAGAAAAAGAAGAAACAAGCACGGATTCCGTGAGAGAATGTCGACCAAGAATGGCCGGAAAGTGCTGTCAGCAAGAAGAGCCAAAGGGCGTCACTCGCTTTCAGTAAGCAGCGCAATGGGCACGGCAGGTCAATAAGCTTGCTTTGAGAGTGGCAGGATCAATAAGCAGTGCACGGTTTATATTTTGAGCAAGGTGCACGTACATTCTCTCGGCAAGCATGAGATCTTGAGGAAAAAGCTGCCGATTTCACTCCTTTTCAGGAGCGGAAGAAGTATGAAGGGTGATTTTTTAAGAATTGTGTATGTCTCCCTTAAGCTGGAAAACACCTCTTTTCAGGGAGTTCCTGCCATTTTGTTTGCGGTGAGTAAAAAAACAGTCCCTTCTGCTGTTCAGCGCAACAGGGTCAAAAGGATGATGAGGGAAGCTTACCGGCTTGAAAAACCTTTGCTACAAATTAGAGCAGAGAGCGAGCATGAAGGGAGTGCCAGTGAAATGCTCTGCATCGCTTTTCTGTATATGGGCAGAAGAAAGACTTTCCTGAATCTTGACGCATTCAGGGAGGAGATCAGGGGGTTAATGGCTGGCATGATACTTTCCTGAACCTTGACTGGCTGGATCAAATATGAGGGATCGAGTTTTTTTACCGGATAAAGGGTTATGAAGAGCATGTGTAGCTTGAAGTTTTTCAATCAGGTACCGATAGTGCTGATAAAAGTTTACCGGGCGTTTCTTTCGCCATTGCTCGGCCCGTCCTGCAAATATTTTCCCACCTGTTCCAGTTATGCGCTTGAAGCCTTTCAGCAGCATCAATTTTTTTATGCTTCCTGGTTGACGGTTTGGCGCATTCTCCGGTGTAATCCCTTTTCAAAGGGGGGATTTGACCCGGTTCCTCCTGCATTCATAAACAAAAACAAGTTTTCTGGTAAAATATAACTTGAGTGGTAATGGATAGAAATTCAATAACCGGCCTTGCAATTATTGCTGTGATCATGATGGTCTGGCTTCAGTTTATGTCGCCGGATAAAAAACAGGTTCCGCCTGCAACGGCCGTGAAAACAGAGCAGGTGTCGCAGCAGGTGCCGCAAATCCCGTCGGCGTCAATTCCTGCAGCCGATAATTTTGGTGTTTTTGCATCCTCTTCCGGAGGTAAAGAAGGCTTGCTGAAAGTAGATAATGATCTCTTTCGGGCAACACTCTCTTCAAAGGGCGCAACATTGAAATCCCTTGTCCTGAAAAAGCATCTTGATGGCAATCGCCAGCCGTTTGATCTTGTCAGCAATGGAAAAAACGGAGCGCTTTCGCTGCTTTTTCTTACCCGTGAAGGCAAAAGAATCGATACCCGCGACCTCTATTTCAGCAACGTCTCTCTTGACACCCTTCGTACCATCAGTGGAAAAGAGAGTTATGCCGTTCGTTACCACCTTGATGTGGCTCCCGGGCAGGCTATCGATATTTCCTATGGATTTTCCGGTGACAGCTACAAGGTAGACTATGATGTCAAGCTGACAGGATTTGCCAGTGAGCTTGCAGGAAATGAGTACCAGTTGCAGTGGGATGGCGGGGTACCCTATTCGGAAAAAAATCGTCCCGATGAGGCCCAGAGCGCATTGGCCAGTGCCTACCTTGGCGGCAGTCTGGTAAAGCTCGATGCAAGCAAGCCTAACCAGGCTTATCGTGAAGAGCAGTCTGGTGAGGCGCAATGGGTTGCCGTGCGTAACAAGTATTTCGTTGCCGCGCTTATTCCTCATGGTCGTTCGGCCGGCATTTACCTCGACGGAAAAAGAGAGACCGGCAATGATTATGAGAGTTACCTTGCAGCCTTGAAGATGGCTGTTCCCCCAACAGGCGGTGTGGTTGATGACAAATTCAGTCTCTATCTCGGGCCGCTCGACTACAATATTGTCAAGGCACAGAAGGTTGGTCTTGAAAAGATCATGGACTTCGGCTGGGACTGGCTCACAAGGCCTTTTGCCGAATATATCATTCTGCCGGTCTTCAACTGGATGAATGGTTTTGTCGGCAATTATGGTCTGATCATTATCATTTTTGCCTTCCTCATCAAACTGGTCACCTATCCCCTTTCAGTGGCTTCAACGAAGTCCATGAAAAAAATGTCGGCCCTGCAGCCAGCGCTCAAGGAGCTTCAGGAGAAGTACAAGGATAACCCCGCAAAACTGCAAAGTGAGCTTGGCCGGATTTACAAGGAGGCTGGAGTAAACCCGATCGGAGGATGCTTGCCCGTGGTGTTGCAGATGCCGCTGCTCTTTGCCATGTTCTATGTTTTCCGTTCATCGATCCAGCTTCGCCAGCACAGCTTTCTTTGGGCAAAAGATCTTTCGGTGCCCGATTCGATTTTCGATTTTGGTTTCGCTATCCCCATGTATGGCAGTCATATTGCGGTTTTCCCGATTCTGATGGCCGTGACGGTCTTTATGCAGCAGAAAATTACCCCGACGACGCAGAGCAACGAGCAGATGAAGGTGATGATGTACATGTTTCCGGCCATGATGCTGCTCTTTTTCAACAACATGCCCGCCGGTCTTGGTCTCTACTATCTGATGTTTAACATCTTCAGTGTTGCGCAGCAGTATTATATCAACAAAACCACCACTGCCGCCGACATGCCGAAAGTGAACCTTGGCCTTGCTCCTTCCGGTTCGGCGAGGAGACAGAAAAAAGGTGGAGCCAAAAAGTAGGCACGATGATGGCGCCCATTGAGCAGGCTGATGTGTGGCTCTTTCGGTTACTGAACCACGACTTGGTTCATCCGGTAGCCGACGACCTCATGGTTTTTCTGACCAACGGGCGCCTCTCCCGGCCTGTTTTTGTTCTTGTCGCTCTTTTCATCGTTGCCCGAAAGGGGAAGAACGCTTTTTTGCTCATTCTTTTTGCCCTTCTTGCCGTTGGTCTCGCTGATTTTGTTGCTTCCGGGCTTCTCAAGCCCCTTGTTCAGCGAATCAGACCATGCTTTGCCCTCGACCACGTTCGCCTGCTTATCCATCAGCCGCACAGTTATTCGTTTGCATCATCCCATGCGGCAAACTCCTCTGCGGTTGCTGCGGTCACCTGGATTTATTTTCACCGGGGCGTCCTGGTTGAAAAGCTCTTTACCGCCCTCATGATTCTTTACGCTGTTGCCGTTTCTTTTTCGCGGATCTATGTCGGCGTTCACTATCCCGGTGACGTTCTTGCAGGCATGGTGATCGGAACAGGGAGCGCATTTCTCGTCTATCTTCTTTTTTCATGGCTCTTGAAAAATATCATTCAGCCCCGTCAGATGCGCCAAGGGAACTCCGGCCATGGGTGACCATTACTGGGGCATAGATCTCGGTGGCACCAAAATCGAGGCGGTGGTGACCAACGGGAAATCCATGAAACCGGTGATTCACCGCAGGCAGTTCAGGCCATCGAAAGGCACCTCTTCAACAGTGAACTCCGCATCCCCCTCCTCAAGCCGCTTCTTGGCGACAGCGCCGGTGTTTTTGGCGCGGCCTTGTTGACACTCAAGTCATAAAGATTCGTTATAATCCACGAACTTCTTTAACCAACAGCTACCTGACGCCCATGCTTAAAAAATTATTCATAGCTATAGTCCTTTTTTCAGGGCTTTTGGCCGGATTACTTCCCTTGTCCGTTCATGCGTCACCATTACTTGATCCCGAAAACACAATTTATCTCGACCTTCCATCAGGCCGGGTTGTCATTCAGTTGCGTCCCGATATTGCGCCCCGCCATGTGGAGCGCATCAAGGCGTTGACCCGTAAAGGATTTTATGACGGTCTCGCATTTCACCGTGTGATCCCCGGATTCATGGCCCAGACTGGCGATCCGCTCGGCAATGGATCCGGCGGTTCCGGCCAACAACTTAAAGCCGAATTTTCGCGTGAAAAGCATATCCGGGGAACCGTCTCTATGGCGCGAGCTTCTGACCCCGACAGTGCCGACAGCCAGTTTTTTATCTGTTTCACCTCGGAACCGTTCCTCGACGGGCAATACACGGTTTGGGGACGTGTGGTATCCGGAATGGAATTTGTCGACAAGGTCAAGTCCGGGGCTTCATACAACAATGGCATGGTTTCCAATCCCACGAGAATCGTCCACATGCGGGTCGCTGCGGATGTAAAACAGTGAGCAGGTTTATGAACGGTACTGGTGCACAGCATGGATCGTCGGGCCCGCAATTTGGATGATCTGCGTAGAGTTGAAAACGCTACGCAGCTCTCTTGTCTCAACTCCTGCCCTTTGTCCACTCAATAGCTTGCTTTGCCTTTTTGGCGGGTTGGACAATTCTCGATAATCAGAACAAAACATCGGCAAAAACATCGGCAAAATCTATACATTATAATTTGTAACGGTATACAATAAAAAAGATAAAATGATCCTGTAACCGGCAAAGTTATGATCGCTGAAACACCCCTACGTCTTGAACCCTGCCTGCCGGATTCTTTAGATCCCGGTATTGTTGATCTTATTGCATCACTTTCAACATCAGCAGAAAAATTAGGGAATCGCCTTCATCCTAAAACTGCTGGCAGTCTTGCCGATCTGGTACGGGTAATGAATTGCTACTACTCCAATCTTATTGAGGGACACAATACAAAACCACGGGAAATTGAAGAGGCGCTTCAGAATCTCTTCAATTCGAATGGTGAAAGGCGAAATCTCCAGATAGAAGCAGTCGCCCATATTCGTGTACAGCGCCAGATTGATGCCATGCAAGCCGCCGGTAGACTTGCAGATGCAGCTTCGAGTCAATTTATCCGTTGGTTGCACAGGGAGTTTTATAAGGATCTTCCAGAGTCAATGCGGTATATGGAAAGAAAAGAGGTCAAAATCCTTATTGTTCCGGGAGAGTTCCGGAGTGAACCGCTCCATGACGTCTCTGTTGGTCGGCATCTTCCTCCAGAGAGCAGTGCTGTTGACTCATTTATGGCATATTTTGAAAAGCGCTATAACTTTGAACCTCTTGGGAAAGGAATGCGTCTTGTCGCCATGGCTGCAGCGCATCACCGGTTCAATTATATCCATCCCTTTCCTGACGGTAATGGCCGTGTCAGTCGCCTCATGAGTCACGCAATGGCGCTTCAGGCAGGTGTCGGGGCTCATGGTCTCTGGTCGGTGTCAAGAGGCCTTGCCCGGGGACTGGAAAGTCGGCAGGATTATATGAGCATGATGGATCAAGCCGATATGCCCCGTCAGGGAGATCTTGATGGGCGGGGAAACCTCTCTCTCAAAGCACTCAATACCTTTATCACCTGGTTCCTCAAAATCTCTCTTGATCAGGTAACTTTTATGGACGGTTTGTTTGAGCTTGATTCTCTTGCCAAAAGGCTGAAACAGTATTGTGACAGGCAGGAATGGAGGCCTGAAGCATTCTCCATACTTGAAACCGCATTACTTAAAGGCGAGCTCTCCCGTGGAGAGGTGAGCCGGATTACCGGGCTGAAAGAGAGAACAGCCCGTGCATTGCTTTCATCATTAACTGAAAACGGAATACTTGGATCGGATACTCCAAAAGGAGCGTTGTCACTACGTTTTCCTGTTGATGCCGCTGAACTCTTGTTTCCGAACCTTTTCCCATCTGTGTGAACAAGAGGCTCTGCACTGATAGCAAAGAAATGAATACGGGCAAGACTCTGAACATTAACCTTCTGAAGCATGAAATCATACCACAAGGAACTCTGGCTACAGATACCTGCAAGAATGGATTTTGTCAATATCACTGGCGACGTTGAGCGGGCTCTTCAGGAGAGCGGCATTCAGGAGGGGCTCTGCCTGGTGAATGCAATGCACATAACCGCATCAGTCTTTATCAATGATGACGAACCGGGGCTGCATCAGGACTACAAGCGGTGGCTTGAGGAGCTGGCACCGCATGAACCGCTAAGCCGCTACCAGCACAACAGAACCGGAGAGGATAACGGCGATGCCCATCACAAGCGCCAGATCATGGGTCGGGAAGTCGTTGTTGCCGTCACAAAAGGGCGGCTGCATTTTGGTACCTGGGAGCAGATTTTCTACGGGGAGTTTGATGGCAAGAGAAAAAAACGGGTGCTCATCAAGATTATCGGCGAATAAATCCTGTTTGAAATTCCGGATTTTAAATGGTGTTTTGCTTGCGGCAGGCTTTCCATTTTTTCCTGATACAGCCAGGAGTCTATGATACAGGTATGATCACTTGAGTAACGCTGAGAGGTGGGTGTTTTTTGTTATAAACCTGAAAGTAGGATAAAGCGCACACTATTTGCAGGGCACTCCCAGATATTCCAGGAACAACCTGTCTCTGGCTACTGATTCGGTAGACCAACGGTAGTTACCCATGGCTGTTTGCACGTGGGTCGTCTCAATGCAGTCGAACCAATCCAGAATCTGGGCGAGTGAGCGTTGCTCAAGCCACTTGTTCAGATTATTTTCGAGCTTGACAAGAAGCGCGGCGCTCTTTTCGCTTTTGTTCTTTCCAAGCCCTTCCCGCATTTCCTTGATTTTCTTTGTCAGAAAGCAGTGATAGCCCAGTGAGACAAACTGCACGAACTGCCTTCCCCGCAGATTGTCGGGGTACCATGTGCGCGGCCGTGCGCCATCAAGCCCCTCCTTATTCACCGCGAAGAACTCCTCTATTTTTTCACGCAGTCGATAGTCTTCAAGCGCTGTGAACGTATCCATGCTCTGATTGCTGACAAGTGCGAAATAGCCAAAGTATTTCTTTGCTTCGGTGGTGGCTTTGTCGTTGAAGCCAACCTTCACTTGTCCACCACGCCCCTTTTTTGAGCAGACCAGGTA
>CAIRXW010000032.1 GCA_903882665.1 uncultured Chlorobiaceae bacterium
CGGGATAAAAAGAAGCTCTTTGAGCGCTGGATTACAGCGTATCCCGACTACGTAAAACCTAAACTGTTGATGGGACGATTCCGTGGTGATGGGGAGTGGTGGAAGGACATTCAACTGGATCCCGCCCTCGCGCAATGGGGCGGCGAGGTTGCTGCAGCGAAACTGACCGGATACCTGAAACCTGGCACGGTAACGCTGTATGCGGACAAGCATCGTCTCGGAGAGCTCGTGGTCGCCAATAGACTGAAAAAAGACCCGCACGGCAATATAGAGATTCTCGAACGGTTCTGGCCTCTGAATAATGACTTCGGTGACGGCGATACGGTGCACCCGATCATCATCTATGCTGACCTTGTCGCCATCGGCGACCAACGCACAACGGAAACCGCAAGAATAATTTATGAAAAACATATCGATCAATATTTCAGGCAGGATTGACCCTGAAAGAGTATCTGTTTTGAGGGAGATCAATGACGCTGGGCTCCTAACCCGGCTGGTCATCCTTGTTGCCTTATAGGAAAGACGCGCCCTAAACAGGTTGAATTTGTTCATTCTTCCTTATTTCGCCCAATAGCGCTCAGGCCCTCATTCCACTCACTGAGCATAGCATCACCAACAGGCTTAAAGTCCGCAAAATCGAGCGTATGCTGGCGCAAGCCTGTAACTGTTTCAGCGACAGCATCGGCAACCTCTTCGATAATGAGTTTTGCTTTTGCCGGCTGAAGATTACAGTGCATTTTTGCGAAGGCAATGAGTTTCTTCGCTGTCGGAAAGCGCTTGCTGCCGTCCAGAGTAAGCGCCAGAGTGTCCCTTCTGATATACGCGGTGGTTGAAACGATATCGAAAGCTGGTGCAAGGCGCACGGGTTTGTCTGATGCCGTGTAGAGGACACCGAAATTCTTGAGATGGGCATCGCCATTCCTCACGATACATGAAAGAGAGAGTGAACGGAAGTAAACCTCCAGGGCGGAGGCCTGAAGTTCAGGAGAGACAAACTGGCGAATCCGTTTGGCCAGCTTTTCATAGCTTCCGTCATACTTCTCTGCCGTACCGATACCATTCAGGGAACAGAAATCCTCAAACCCAAGATATTGCCCCTCTTCTGTCACATCAAACCTCTTGACCACCAGGAATTGGTTGTTTTCCGAAAGAGTAAACTCAGGCACTTCCAATCCACTTCGGCGGGCAGCATTCATGCAGAAAAACTCGTTAGCTGCCAAATGAGGATATTCATTGCTGTTCCAACCCTTGACGATATGAGTAGCTCCTTTCACCGTAACACGAGACTGGCCCAATGTGTACGTTTCGACTTCTCCATGTTCATTGTCCCTGATCAGTACCTTCGGTTGCACTCCAGAGACACCTGAAACAGTAGAAAAACGCTCCAGAAGATCAATCAACAGGTCTTCCGACCCGTCATAGGCTACCAGTTCCGAAACACTTTGCAAGGGAACCTGATCGATCACACCGGGATCGTTGGCAAAACGCAACCGGCCGATCTGGGAACGTCCGACAACCTCCAGCAAGGATAGTGCATCAAAGCCCTTGACACGCTTTCGGAATGAGAGTTCAATTGACTCCCGCAGCCTGCCCTCGGGCAGATTCATTTGAAAAACCGGATGTAACCCGTTTTGGTACCGATAACTTTCCAGTGACCACGGCATCGTCAGAGAGACTTCCTCACCGGGCTGAATTGCAGAACGATAAGCAAACGTATAAGCACCGGATTCAAGTGAGTGGCGATCGAGTGAGCCGACAACATGAGGAGTAACCCATACATCTAACATCCTAATTCTCCCGTTCGGTTATCAGCTCCTGCAAAGTAGGGCGCTGTGAAGCATCTTTTATGGTGAGCTCAAGCCCAAGTGTTGCGCAGATGGCCATAACCTTTCTTATACCGATTTCCGGCAGTTTGCCATTTTCAAAACGGCTTAGCGTTACGCGGCTCATTCCATTTGCGCCAGCTACCTGCTGCTGCGACAATCCTAACGTTTTCCTCCGACGGTAGAGCAGCTCGCCGATTTCCTGAATGTCGCTCATATCTGTATCGTATCTACTACATTCGTGCGCATTATATCATTCAATGTAGCGTATACTATTCGTTTTGGCAAATTATTGCTAAAACGTCAAATGCTTCATACCCGATGTTCCATCGGGACGAATCCGCCTGTCAGGGCATTTTATCCAGCCTTCAGGCGAATCTTTTCAATAACCGTTGCCCTCAACTCCCCCACTTCTTTCCTAGAGCCCTTCGGTTCCATTGCGCAAAACTCACTTTTGCCCCCCCTTCTTTCAATCATACCCGGAGTACCGGAATGAATCCGCCCGGCAGGCCATTTATGCCAGCCTGCCGGCGGGTCTATCGTAAGTCATACTGCTTCTCGTACAGCAAACAGGAAAGGTAAGCTGCGGGCGGCTGACCGCTCCATACCG